>CAYRFM010000004.1:0-146797 GCA_964423555.1 uncultured Holophagae bacterium
CTCGCTGAGCCTAGTGCCTACCGCCATAGCTGTGGTTAGACGCTGCCAAGTTAGAACATTGACGAGTTCCTGGTTTTCGTCCGGATCCCCCTGGTCGCTGCGCCCTATTCGGCGTACACTTGGAACACATCACACCAAGGGAGGAGACCATGATGCCAGGATTCGCCGACCAGGTCCACACCGAGGCTTACGCCAAACGCCATCCAGCGCTGCGCTACCAGGCGCTAGGCGCTACCGGTTTGACCGTCGCCGAAGCGGGCTTCGGCTGCTACCGCGTCGCCCTGGGCCAGCAGGAGCACGAGCAGGCGCTGCTCAAGGCGCTGCGCGGTGGCGTCAACCTGATCGACACATCGACCAACTATGCGGACGGCGACAGCGAAGCCCTCGTTGGCGAGGTGCTGTCGCGCTGGCTGGACGATGGCGGTCGCCGCGAAGAGGTGGTGGTCGTCAGCAAGGCCGGCTACCTCCAAGGCCGCAACTTTGCCCTGGCCCGCCGACGCGAAGCCGAGGGCCGGCCGTTCCCCGAACTGGTGCCCTACGACAAAGCCCTGGAGCACTGTATCCACCCTGACTTCCTCGCGGATCAGCTGGACCGCAGCCTGGCCCGTTTACGCCTCGAGCGGCTCGACGTCTACCTGCTCCACAATCCCGAGTATTATCTCAATTGGGCCACCCAGATGCGCATGGGGCCGTCAAAGGCGGAGCACGAGTTCTATCGCCGCATCGAGCTCGCCTTCCGCCATCTGGAGCGCGAAGTCGTGGCGGGTCGCATCAGCTGGTACGGCATCAGCTCGAACAGCTTCCCGGTGAAGCGCGAGGACTTCGAGTTCTGTGCGCTCGATCGCGTGCTCGAGATCGCCCGCGGCATTGGGCCGGATCACCATTTCCGCGTGGTCCAGTTCCCCATGAACCTGGTGGAGCGCGGCGCCGCCCTCAATGCCAACCAAACGGGCGGCCGCACCCTGCTGGATCTTTGCCGAGCTGAACACCTGGGCGTGCTGATCAACCGGCCGCTCAACGCCATCTATCAACACCGCATGATGCGTCTGGCCGAAGCGGAGACGATCCTCCACCCCAACCACCCGCATTTCGACTCGGTCCAGATGAACGCTCAGGCTGTGCGCCAGCAGCTTGCCAAGGCCGAGCGCGACTGGGACGACGAACAGGCGACCCTCAGCCAACTGGCCCTGCGCGCCCTGCGCTCGACCCCTGGCATCCACTGCACCCTGGTCGGCATGCGCCACCCCAGCTACGTGGCCGACGTCCTGGCCGAGCTGGCGCGACCCGTGCCCCGAGAAGCCCGCACCCAGGCCTGGTCGCGGCTTTCGCTCTGAGTCTCGGATCACAGGGCTACTCAAATACTATTTTTAACCACGGAATACGATAGAGGTTCCCCGTCCGACGATTGGCAGACAATGGCGTCATATCATAGGGACGCTCACGTCCGCCCTAGAAACAAGCTATCGCTCACTTTCATCCGTCGCCCGGCGCAAGATTGCATCTTGCGCTACATCGCCTGCGGTGGCTTTTCGGACGTTCCAGTGATCGTGTAAACAGGCCGTAATCTCAGGTAAACAGTGGACAAAGGGCCGGATTGTTGTTGAGTATTTTCCAAGATTCACCCCAGCAACAAATGTTAAACCAAGTAGATACGGTGATTTTGCAGACGCGACTAGGCTGGTACGCCTCCTGCTATGAGTTCCGTGGCTGGCATGACCAACGACGCCCGCGCGACGACGCGCCGGCTGGGCTGGCCAAGAACAACCAAGGAGATGAACCATGAAGAACACGATCAAAGTCCTGAGCCTGTGCCTGGCTCTGCTGGCTTCCAGCTTCACGTTTGCAGAGAGCAACCTGAGCGACTATCCCCAAGTCCGCACGACGATCAACAACGACAGCCCGCTGATCTACAGCTACTGGGGCTGCCTGGACGAGGGCTACACCCTCAGCGATTCGCTGGTTCAACCCGTCTACTACATCGTCGCGCCCCAAGGTGTGCACAAGCAAGCGACCGTGACCCTGACGCTCAACAAGAAAATCGGCGGCAACAACAGCCTGACCACGGCCTACATCACCTACACCGTCGACATCATGAACGACGGCAACGGCAACCTTTCCGTGGGCACGATCAGCGTCGAGCGCATGATCGTCCACTAAGACACCGCACGATCCCGTCGGCGTGTCGCGCAACCACACGCCCTTTTCACGCCGTCCATTCCCCGGAATGGGCGGCTTTTTCGTTTAGGTCAGGCAAGAAACCGCTGCCACAGGCAGCCAACCGTCGCCCCCGACCCAGCAATAATGTCGTTCGTGGAGGATTGCGGTCGTTCGTCCAAAATTCGGATCTTTTTGACCCGCTCCAGGGTTCAATGGAGCAGGGCGATCGGCCCGAACGAAGGAGGAACCATGCTCTCGATCTCTCACCTCTCCAAGACCTACCCTGGCGGTGTCCGCGCGCTGGACCGGGTCAACCTGGAAATTGGCCACGGCCTGTTCGGCCTGCTAGGCCCCAATGGCGCCGGCAAATCGACCCTGATGCGCACCATCGCGGCGCTCCAAGCGCCGGACTCGGGACGGATCCTGTTCAACGGCCTCGACATCGTCGCCCACCCCCAGCTGGTGCGCGAGGCGCTAGGCTACCTGCCCCAAGAGTTCGGCGTCTACCCCAAAATTTCCGCGCTAGACCTGCTCGACCACCTGGCCCTGTTGAAGGGCCTGACCGACGGCCGCAAGCGCCGCGCCCAGGTCCAGGCCCTGCTGGAGCGCACCAACCTCTACGAGGTCCGCAAACAGGCAGTCTCCGCCTTCAGCGGCGGCATGCGCCAGCGCTTCGGCATCGCCCAGGCGCTCTTGGGCGACCCGCGCTTGATCATCGTCGACGAACCAACCGCCGGCCTCGATCCCGCCGAGCGCAACCGCTTTCACAACCTGCTCTGCGAGATCGGCCAACAGACCGTCGTCATCCTCTCGACCCATATCGTCGAAGACGTGCGCGACCTCTGCGCCCAGATGGCGATCATCGTCGAGGGCCAGGTCAAGCTGGCTGGCGCGCCGGAAGCGCTCGTCGCCGAGCTGCGCGGCAAGGTCTGGCGCAAGCAGATCGCCCGCGCCGAGCTGGCCGAATTGGAGGCTGCCCAGACGGTGCTCTCGACCCGCCTGAGTGGTGGCCGGACCCTCGTCCACGTGCTGGCCGAGCAAGCACCTGGCCCCGGTTTCAGCGCCGTCGAACCCAGCCTCGAGGACGTCTATTTCGCCGTCCTCAGCCAGGGTCGGGGGTAAGCCATGCTCGTTCCATTGCTGCGCTTCGAACTCGCGCTCCACCTGCGCCAATCGGCGTTCCGCATCGCGGCCGTCAGTTTTCTGCTGATTGGCCTGTTGATGTCCTACGGCAATTTCGGCGGCTCCGGTGTCTTCCGCGATGCCCCCAGCTCGCTGTGCATCTTCGTCGGCCTGCTCTCGCTGGGCGCTTACATGGCGATCTCGCTGCTGGCCGGCACCGCCATCCTGCGCGACCACGAGCATCGCATGGAGGGCATCATCCACGCCACCGGCCTGACACATGCCCATTTCCTCACCAGCCGCTTCATCGGCCTGGTCGCCGCGGCCTCGCTGTGCCTGAGCTTGGCCGTGCTCGGCCTCTACCTGGGCCGCTTCTTGCCCAGCCAGGATCCCAGCCGCTTTGCCAGCCTCTCGCCACTTCCCTATCTCTACGCCCTGCTCCTGGTGGGATTGCCGAACGTCCTTTTGGGCTGCGCGGGCATCTTCGCCGCCGCCGCGCTGACCCGCAGCGCCATCGCCACCTACCTCAGCGGCGTCGCCTTCTACGCCTTTTACTGGGTCGGGTCCCTGCTCGGCAACTCGCCACTGATGGCGCAGGCCACGCCGCTGGCCAAGCACGACGCGGCGCTGGCCAGCCTGATCGAACCCATGGGTCTAGTCGCCTTGCTCGACCAGGCCCGCTTCTGGACCGTGGCGCAACGCAACAGCTTGTTGCCTGAGCTGGAAGGTCCCTTGCTCCACAACCGCCTGCTCTGGCTCAGTGTGGCGCTCTCCCTATTCGCGCTGACGTACCGAGCCTATGGTTTCCGCAGCAGTCGCCCCAGCCGCCCGTCGCGACGTGGACCAGAGACGCCACAACCCACGGTCCTGCCCGAGCTACTGCCGCTTTCGCCAGCCGCGGCAGGCTGGCGCCGCGACCTCACGGCCCTGCGCTCCTACACGCGCTTGGCCGTCAGTTCCATGCTGCGCAGCTTCCCCTTTTTAGGCCTGCTGGTGCTGTGGATCCCCTTCAACCTCATCAACCTCACCGACAACCTGCGCAGCATGGACTACGGCGCGCGCTTCCAGCCCTGGACGGAGTTGTTGTTGCCGACCCTGCTCGAGCCGCTGCAGCTGTTCGGGTCGCTGGCGGTGCTGTTCTTCGCCGCCGAGCTGTTCTGGCGCGAGCGCGGCACCCGCATCGACGGACTGGTCGACGCCACCCCCTGCCCGCCTGCCGCGCTCCAGCTGGGCCGCCTCTGCGCCCTAGCGGTGCTGATCGCGACCCTGATCACCGTCTCCGCCGCGCTCGGCGTCCTGCTCCAACTCGGCCGCCCGCCGGGGCCGAACTTTGCGCTCTACCTCTCGCTCTATGCCCGGGCCGGCTTACCCCTGCTGTTTCTAGCGGCACTAGCCCTGGCCCTCCACACCTTGGTCGCCAACAAATACATCGGCTTGGCAATCAGCGTGCTGGCCACCCTCGGCCTCACCGGTCTGATCATGCCGAACTCCCTGCTGATCCAAATCCCCATGTTCCGCTATGCCTACGTGCCCACCTTCGATGCCTCGCCCATGGCCGGCGTCTACGGCGACGGCGCCCTACCCCACTTCCTCCTGCTCGGCCTGGCTTTGGCAACCGCGCTCACCGCCGCCAGCCTGCCCCTCCTGCGCCGCGGCCTGCGCCGCAACTTATCCTGGCGCAGTGCCTCGGGTGCGGCGATGTGCGGCGCCCTGCTGGCGAGCCTCGTGATGGCTGTCTGGATTCATCGGCTCACCTACACGATCGGCCAGCAGTTGGACAAGACCGACCTGTTCGACCGACAGGAGGCCTACGAACGCCAGTACGCCAACCTGCGCCGCGAAGCGCTGCCCACCGTGCGCGCCATCCGCGTTGCCGGACAGGTCCTGGCGGCAGAACGCCGCCTGGCCTATGAGGGCACGCTCGAGCTGGAGAACACCGGCACCACCGCCCTGACGAGCGTCAACTTCGGCCTAGACCGACGCATCGAGTTAAGCGCGCTGACCCTAGACGGTGCCGAACGCGGCCAGGTCGACAGCCGCCTGAGTCAGGTTCGCTTCCGCTTTGTACAACCCCTCCAGCCCGGAGCGCGCACCACCCTGCGCTTCAGCCTGAGCATTTTCACCTCGCCCTTTGCCGGCCTGGATTCCGAGGCCTACATCACCCCCCAAGCCACCTATGTCGAGCTGGACAAACTCCTGCCGCGGCTGGGCTTTCAGGACCGCTGGACGATCGCCTCGACCGGTGAGCGCAAGCGCCGTGGCCTGCCCCTGGAAACGCCGCCGGACGAGAACCTGAACGCCGACGCCTGGGTCGAACTCGACCTTCACTTCAGTTGCCCGGCCGGACAGACCCTCGTGGCCCCAGGCCACCTCGAGACCCAGAGCCTGCGCGGCGACCGCGCCTATTTCCACTACCGCAGCAATCAACCGCTGCCGACCGCAATCGCCCTGGCCGCGGCGCCCTACCAAACCCGCGCGCTGACCACGCCACAGGGCACCGTCACGGTCTTCTATCACGCCGGCCACGAACAGGCCCTGCCTGGTCTACTGGACGGCGCAAGGGATGCACTCGCGGCCTACAGCCAACGCTTCGGCACCTATCCCGACGACACCCTCAATGTCGTCGAAATCGCCTCCTTTTCCGACACCTTTGGCGCCACCGCTTACCCCGGCGCGATCTACGTCGTCGAGAACCGCGTGTTCTTGCTGGATCAGGACGAGCGCCAAGAGGTCAGCTACCGCACCATGGCTCACGAGGTCGGCCACCAGTGGTGGGGCTGGCAACTGGAGCCGGCCTACGCGCCCGGCGCTCGCTTCCTGACGGAAACCCTGGCCGAATACTGCGAAGTCACCCTTACCGAAAAGCGCCTGGGCCCTGCGGTGACCCGAGACTATCTGGATTGGACCCGCGACCTGTACTTCAGCATGCGCAGCTTTACCAGCCGCCCCGAGCGCAGCTTGGCGGAGGTGGAAGACCAGCACTGGGTCTACTACTTCAAGGGAACCCACGCGCTCCATGCCCTGACCGAACTGATCGGACAGGAGCGGATCGACGAGGTGCTGCGCGGCTTTCTGGCCGAGTGGCGCTACCCGCAAAAGCCCCTCGCCGAGGAATTGATCGCCCGTCTCGAAGCCGCAACACCGCCCGCACAGCGCGAAGCGGTCAGCACCTGGCTGCGCCAAATCGTCACGACCGACCTGGAACTGCTGGAAGCGGTCGCGCGCCCAGGGCTCGATGGCCGCCGCACGCTGCAACTCAAGCTCAACCTGCAGCGCTTCCACACCGACCGGCAAGGTCACACGACGCTGCAACCGGCCGGCACTTGGCTGGAAGTCGGTATCGGCGACGAAACCGGCGCCAAAACGATCGAGCGCGTCTGGGTCGCGAGCCATGAGGCGACCGTCAGCCTGACCACGACTGGGGCGGGCGACAAGATCTACCTCGACCCCCGCGAACTTCTGTTCTGCAGCCCAGCCCAGCGCCGAACCGGCACGCTGGAGCGCGCACAACACTAACACCAACCCAGGCGCCACCCCTTCCCAAACCAGGGGTGGCGTCTACTCTCCAGTAGCGCAGGGGTGACGGGGGCATCTTTGCTTAGGCCAAGTTCACCTGAACAGCCCGTCCGAAAAAAATCGCGAGGCCTAGTTCACCTGAATCACCCGTCCGAAAAAAATCGCGAGGCCAAGCTCACCCGTCGGGTGATGATCAGATTGAACTGGTCGTAAATTTCAAATGCCACTACCTCAGATCTGAGAAGACCAGTAGTGAACAGAGCTTCTGGGTGACAACGCTCTCCCCGAGCAGGGCTGCTCCAGCAGATCTTTTGGCGCTGATCCGGGGACACTGGGGAATCGAAAACGGCCTGCATTGGATCAGGCATACCACCTACGATGAAGATCGTGACCCGCCGACATACCCTGGTCGCAGGGAACACAACTGGTCCGCGAAGCCAGGAAAAGTGCGGTAAGCCGCCGGCTTGCCTTCTCCGGATGGAACACGAATGTAGGGCGGAGCCGGCGTAAAAGTGTTGGCCTAGCCAACCTGACAAAGTCGTACTAGCCGCTCAGAATTGTTTTTAACCACGGAATGGCACTGAAACACACGGAAGGGAACACGGAATTGGTCCCCTTCCGTGAGATTCAGTGTTTTCCGTGGTCAACCGCTGATGGTTAACCACTCGCTGAGCCTAGTGCCTACCGCCATAGCTGTGGTTAGACGCTGCCAAGTTAGAGCCTAGCCGAAAAGGCAAAATCGACTTCCCTGAACCCATCCGGCACACAGGTCGAGTCGGGCAGTGCAGCCGTCCTAATCGTGGGTGCCGGGCGGGACGAACTCGGCGTTGGCGATGATGATTTTCATAACCTGGTTGGTGGCGAGATCGATGTAAAAATCGTCGTAATGGCCGGCGCCGGTCATCGAGCGCACGCCGTAGTGGGCGCAACTGTAGGCTTTACCGCCCAGGGTGATGGTGGCGTTGTCGCCGCGTTTGACCTTGATCGGCGCGATCCCGCGCATGGGCTCGTAGAAGATCCAATAGGTTTTCTGGGTGCCGGGTGCGGTCAGGTCCTTCGTGAACAGCAGCGGGTGAATTTCGCCGATGGCGGGGGTTTCCTTGTCCCAGGGCACGCGCTCGTCTTGGTCGCTGCCTTCGCCCTTGTGGGTGAAACGAACGGTCTTGCCTTCCATCCAGGTCAGGTCGATATCCGTTTGCTGGTCGTTTTTGAAGATCTTGGTTTCCTTGCGCACCAGGGCGAAATCGCGGCGCAGCCAGGTCTGGGTCACAGTCGATTTGCGGTTGCTGCTGCCGTCGCTGAATTCGACCTTGGTGGTCAACAGGTAGCCGTCCGTGTCGTCCTCGAGTTTCGTTTCCTCCAAGAGGTCGTCGTACTTGATGCGCAGCTTGCCGTCCCGATAGCCGTCGAGCACGGTATGGTAGACTTCTTTGCCATTGCCACAGGACATCAGACTGACGAATGCCAGCGAAATGAGAATCGATACTTTCATGTCAAAACCCCTGCCTTAAATCGGGGCCGACGGTGCGACCCGAACCAAAACGATTATTAATAGCGCAGGAAGCGGTCCGAGAAAAGAAAATTCGAGCTTTCTACGCCATGGCTCACTCCAAAAAGACCTTGATCTCCTTTTTTGAGCCATCGACCACTTTGAACAGTACGGTTCCCGGTGGATATTGTTCGAGTTTGATGGTCGTCATGGCGGAAAAATCCAACTTAGCCTCGTTCTTGATCTGCTGGATTTGATCGTCGCTAAGCAGCGCGAGTATGTTTTGGAACAAGCCGATTGGCACGTTCAGGCGGGTTTCGGTCTTATTGGTGGTGAGGTCGCGGATGATCAGGCGGATCATTTTGGCCTTTTTGCCTTTGTTAGCCTCACGATGCTTGTCGAGCAGGACCTGGAGGCGATCCTTGTCGGCCTTGTTGCCGTATTTCATGATGTTGGTGACCGCCAACTCGCGCAAGTCCTGGTCGGTTTCCTTGTCGACGATCTGGAAAAAGATTTTCATGCCCGCATTGTCGCCCAGCCCCGCCAGCTTGATGGCGGCCAGGAAGCGGATGTCCTTGTTGCCGTCGCCAAGCGCCTTGATCAAGACCTGTTTCATGTTCGGATCGGACTTGATCAGCAGCGCAGCCAAGTTGACCCGCTCGCTGCGGGCGTCGGCCAGGGTTTCCTCGGAGCACTGGCCGGAGGTGATCGTTTGCGAGAAGAGGTCGAAGGCTTCGCGAGTTTTGCCCATGCTGCGGTAGCAGTAGGCCAGGTAGTTCTCGGCTTTGCAGCGACGGCTGGAGTTGGGGTACTTTTCAATCAGGGTTTTGTAGGCCTTGGCGGCCGCTTCCCAATTGTTGTCCAGCCAGTAAGAGCGCGCCTGTTTGTAAAGCTCATAGTCGTCGCTGGCAGCCAAGGGCATCGCTATCATCAAACACAGGATCAGAGTTTTGTTCAGCATGGCCAACCACCTACGACATTTGGATTTCCTGGGCAATCAACCGTAGTTTTCCCAGGATGCGTTTGTTAGAGATATGTTCGTTGATTATTTCGACATCGAGTGGATCGGTGCAGGAGTCCAGATTTTTGACGTCCACCAGGATCGACTCGAGCGAGGCGAACAGGTGGCGCGCCTGATTATAGCGCTCCTCGTTGAGTTGGCTGACAAAGCGTTTTTGCTGAACCAGCAGTTGCTGCGCGGCTTGACGCTCGAGCGCCATGTCGGTGCCCTCCTCGGAGCAGGCCTCGTCATGGTCGCGAATCGTGATCAAGAGTTGCTCGGTGGTGTTCAAAAAGGCCACCATATCGTCGCGCGTCAGATGTTCGATGGCCTGGGAGGCCTGATTTTCACCCACCAGCAATTCCTTGCCGCCAGTACGAGGCCGAGCGGGCGCGCGAGCGATCATCAGCGTCAGGACGACGGCGGCCGCTACCCCGGCCAGGGTGAACAGACCAGGCCAATGACTGCGTTTGCGCAGCTTGCCCATGAGCTCGCGGCGGAAGCGCTCGTCTTCAAACGTGGCCATCGGGCGCTCGGAGTCGCGCAGCAGGCATTGCACCACCTGGAGCTCACCGGCCAGTTCGCCGACTTCGGGGTCGTCGGGCGACAGGCCGCGAGCCACCAGCTCTTCCAGTCGATCGTAGTCAGTGGCTTGCTCGAATGGGTTTGGATTCATGATCGGACCTCCGAGTTTTCGATCCCGTGTTTGGCGAGACTGTGTTTGAGGTGTTGGACCGCCTGGAACAAGGTGGCCTTGACGGTACCGACGGCGCAATCGAAGACATCGGCGATTTCCTTGACGGAGCATCCCTCGTAGTACTTCAGGATGACCATGCCTCGCTGGCGTTCGCTGAGTGCGGAAAGCGCAATCGACATAGACTGTTTCATCTCACCGTGTTCCACGTGGTGTTGGGAGCCTCTTCCGGTGTCCTCGGGTTCATGGAGGAGGTCGTCCACGGATACGTCCTTGTTGCGGCGCTTGAGTTGGCGCAAGCGGTCGATGATGGCGTTGTTGGCGATTTTGAAGAGCCAGGTGGTGAAGCGGGCGTCCTCCACGTAACTCTTGCGGGCATTGTACACTTTGATGAAGATTTCCTGACTGACATCCCAGGCATCCTCCTCGCGGCGCAGGTGGTGAAGCACCATTCGGTAGACGCGGTTCTGATGCCTTTTCACGAGCTGCTCGAAGGCCATCAGATCCTCATTTGCGGCGGCCGACATGAGGGTTTCGTCGGAAACCGTGTCGGAAATGCTGCTGTTCAATGAAACGCTTCTCCCCAAAAAATCGTTTATTTGAAAATTCCCACCAAATCGCCGAGCTTGCCGAGCGTCGTGTGGCTGCCACCTTCCGCTTCGCGCTTGATGCGCTCCTTGAGTTGGCTCAGCTGTTCCGGTGAAATGACCATGTTGAGCATGACGGCTTCGTTGTCCTGCGAGAGGACGATGCCCTGAACGATGGGGCCGAGGTCGGGATCATCGCCGAGCAGTTTCTTGCCAGCGACCGTGGCGGCGAGCGCCGTGGCATGGACGATGGCGACCTTGTCGGGCTCCTTGAGGCGCACGGTGGCGCGCAAGGAAACGCCGGAGCGGAAATTGATGGCGAGGGAGCAGTTGCCAAGTGTTTCGCGGTTGGGAATGCCCTTGAGCAGGGATTCGGGCGGGTGCGACCAGACAAAGACACTGTTGTCCAGGGGTGAAGTTTCACGGTATTTCTTGAAGTCCGCTCGGTTCCAGAGGCGGTGTTCGGCCGGCAGGTTCTCGAGGTCGTCGAGCATGTCCTCCCTGCCCAGGGCAATCAGACCATCGCGGGCGACGTGAAGCTTTTGTTCGCCATAGATATAGTCGAAGAAGCCCGCGTCGTCCTGGCGAAAGCCCAGTTCCTTAAGCTTGCGCTCGACATCTTCCTTGCGGAACACCCCGGAAATGAGGAAGACGGGCTGCTTGAGATAGGAGAGAAAGCCGATGCACTCCAGCTTCTCGACAGGGACCCCGGTCTGCTCCAGGATTTTCAGGGACATTTGGCGGTAGCGCTCGATATCGCCGGCATCGATCGACAGCTGCTTCATCCAGTGGCTGATATCGGCATCCGCGGCGAGCAGGTCGAACTGTTTGATCAAGTCGTCGGGCCGGACGACCACAAGGACCTCGGGGTCCTCCGGCACGTGCTCGAACAAGGCGCGGGCGTAATCGATTCCGCTCGTTCGACAGCTGCAAAGAAGCGCGATGACGAGACTCGCGCAGAGTGCTGTCAACAATCCGACATATTTGCGTAGTGGCGTCGTTTGCTGCATGGTGACTCCTCCGACCGGGGATCCGCCCATAGAGGCGGCGGCAAATCCATGAACGCCTCAAGTCTTCAATTGGTTGAGTCTCGGGCCAAAAATTGCGCGCCTTTCCATGATAACTCATGGTCGCCGCCTTTTGTCCGGGTTAAACTAAGATTCGCAAGCGACCACGCCCACCGGGAGGCTCTGTATCCATCGCGGTTCCCGAGGCGAAACCTGCCAAGGAGGCTCCATGTACCGTGCATCTATCCTGCTCCTGTTGACTCTGAGCGCCTGGGCCGACCAGCCGATTGTCCGCGCCCTGGACGGCCGCTGGCAGCCGTTCGAGGCAGTGGCGGTCCATCGCGTCGAGGCCAGCCGGCACTTCGTCAAGGACGGCATCGCGGTGACGATCAGCTATCAAGACGTGGATGCGCACAACGGCCGAGGCTTCGACGACCCCGCCCTCGGCGCCACGCGCCGGGCCACGCTCGAGGCCGTGGTTGCCTATGTCTGCGGGGCCTTGAACAACGATGGTGCCCTGGATCTGCTGGTCTTGAGCTCGCTCTCGAGCGCGAGCGGTCCACTCGCCGAAGCCTCGCCGCTGTTCAGCCCGAACCAGAGTTTCCAGGGCGGTGCCGCTTACCTGCACATCACCAGCGGCGTCGACCCCTTTCCCGGCTCGCCGGACGCCCAGGTCGTCGTCAATTTCGGCTACCCCTTCAATAGTGGGACCGATGCGCCGGGCGCGGACGAATACGATTTGTACTCGATCCTGCTGCATGAATTGACCCACGGCCTGGGCATGCTGAGCGGGCTCGACGCCAACGGCCAGGCCACCATCCTCACCCACTTCGACGCCAAGCTCTACACGGGTAGCGGGGCCAAGGTCCTCGACCGCGACGGCAACCTCCAGGTCCCCGCCAGCGCCCTGGTCGGCGGCGATCAGGGCATCGTCTTCCGGGGCAAGGCGGTCAATCGCCTTTTGGGCGCGGGCGCCTCGGTCTACGCGCCTGCCCAGTTCAACAGCTCCAGCCTGAGTCACTGGAGCTCCGGCACGGGCGCCGCGGTCATGCAGCCTTCGATTTTTATGGGCACCAGCCAGCGCAGCTTGGCTGCTTACGAACTGGGGATGTTAGCGGATCTGGGCTACAGTACGGACCTCAGCTACGACTTGGTCTACCCTTGGGTCTCCAATAGCGCGGATTTCGAGAGCGCGATCATCGTCAACAACCCCGGTAACCGCGAAGTTCTCCTCAGCTTCACGGCCCGGCGCGCGGACGGCAGCAGCGCCAGCAACAGCAGTTTCACGGTCGCGCCCCATGGCTTCTTCCAGAAAAAGGCGGCCGAGCTGTTTCCCAGCCTCGGCCAAGGTCCCGGTTATACCGTCACCCTCACGAGCAGCGAGCCCGACTTGATCGGCACCTGGGTGACGTTCGACCGCGCGGCCCAGACCCCTTCACAGGGGATCGCCGTGGCGCGCTCGCTGCGGCCCACGGAACGCAGCGGCGCGTACCTCGGACTAGGCTTCCTCCCCGGCAACGCCCAATTCCAATCCGCGCCGGTCCTCATCAACCTGGGCGAGACCGAGACCCGCATCGACGTGTACTTCTTTGACGCCGAAGGCAGTCTCCTCGAGACACTGACCTTCCCTCAGGTCCAGCCGCTGCGGCCGCAGATCGTAACGGTGGTCGGTGCCAGTGCTGGAGACCGCTACGCCGTCGCCTCCGCGGCCCAGGGCCTGCAGACCGGCGCTGTCTTCGTGTTCAACAGCCAGAATCAGACCGCAATCGGCAACACCACCAGTCTGGCGGAGTTTGAACCACCGACACCTTGATTTTAATTGTTAAAAGGTTGATTTGTCGCCATGCATCGCATATAATCAACCCATGAGACGCATTCATCAACTCCCCAAACCCGAACGCCCCCGAGAAAGACTCGCCCAACTAGGCAGCAAAGCCCTGTCGGACTTGGAGTTATTGGCGATCCTCTTGGGCACCGGCACCAAGGAGACGCCGCTTCTGGAATTGGCGGCCAAAATCCTGCGCTGTATCGACGCGGCCGAGGGCGCGCCAACCTTGGAACGGTTGCGGGAGATTGACGGCGTCGGCCCAGTGCGGGCAATGACCGTACTTGCCGCCCTGGAATTCGCTCGCCGCCGCTTCCAGCCCAGCGGCCTCCAAGTACGGATGCCCGCGGATCTGCTGCCCTCCCTGCGACACTATGCCGACCGTCGCCAGGAGCTGATGTTGATGAGCGCGCTCAACGGTGCCCATGAGCTGATTGCCACCCACGTTGTCTGCATGGGCAGCGCCAACAAACTCCATCTGCAGCCGCGCGACGTTTTCGCCCAAGCCCTGGTCGATGGCGCCAGCGCCGTGATCCTCGCCCATAACCACCCCGCCGGGTCACCCCAGCCGAGTGCAGCCGATTTGCACAGCACGCAACGGTTGGTGGAGGCTGGCCACCTACTGGGCGTCCAGGTACTCGACCACATTATCTTTTCGGAAAAAGCATATTTCAGCTTCGCCGAAAATCAGCTTATCGGCGGCGGCGCTTGGCCCAAGCTCAGACCCCTCTCGAATGCGGTCTGAAGCGACCCTCACCGCCGCGGCTAGAGGGCCAACGGAGATTGCCAGGGTTTGGGATTTTTAGGGTAACGTCCAAGTTGCCGGTTGCCATATCTGCCGAAAACTAGGAAAATGAACCATCAGCCTGTCATGTCGGGGTTTGATGACCTCTGTAGCTCAAGCAGATGTGCTCTTATGCAAGAAAAAACTTCCATCCTGCTCGTTGGCCCCTGTCCTGAGAATTTTTTAGACCTTGGGAAAATCGCCGACCACCTTGGCATGGAGTTCCTTCCTGCCGACACCTACGAACAAGCGCTTGAGTATTGCAACGAAGGTCAGATCGCGTTGATGATCGCCGGTGCCGCTCTGCAGCTTGTACCTGGCGAGCCCCTGATCGACGCACTGCGCGCGGATTACGACATGAGCCAAATCCCTGTCATCTTAATCGGCGAGGAGCCTGCGGATCTGATCGCCCGTTCCGCCGATGAAGCGCCCGTCGACGTTTTGCCCCTGGCGACCACCGCCTATATGCTCAGCACGCGCATTCGCCTGCTCACCGAGTGGTACGTGCAGCGCCGCCGCATCGAGGTCCTGGAGAGCGAGAATGAACGCCTAGACGCGCTCAACAAACAGGTCCGCAAGTTTGTCGGCAATGTCGCTCACGATTTGCGAGGGCCCTTGGGCAAGCTGATCAATACCGCCGAGGTCCTGATCAGCGGTGTCGAGCCCGAAGCCCTTTCGACCTTCTACGAGATGCTGGTCCAGACCAGTCGCCGCGGCTATAACCTCGTCAACGACATCCTCGACATCACGGCCTTGGAAAGCGGCCAGCTGCAATTGTTCTTCGACAAATGCGATCTCGGCGAGATTGCCGCACAAGTCTTCGACGAACTGGGCTACTTAGCCGAGCGCAAGCAGCTGCAGCTGGTCAACGCCGTCGCCCGCGGCCAGTGGGTCCGCGGCGATCGTCGCCGCATTTACCAAGTGCTCGGCAACCTGCTCAACAACGCCATCAAGTTTACCCCGCGCGGTGGCCAGATCGCCATCGAGGCCCAATCTCGACCGCAAGGGATCTGGGTCTGCGTCAACGATACCGGTGTCGGCATCGCCCCCGACAAGTTGCAGACCCTGTTTCTCAAGCACGTCAAGAACAGCACCCCCGGAACCGAAGGTGAACAGGGCACTGGCTTCGGCCTACCCTTGGCTCAAGAGATCGCCATGGCCCACAATGCCACGATCGAGGCCACCTCCGAGGAAGGCAAAGGCAGCTCTTTCTGCTTTCAGTTGCCCTATTGGTCCCCGGTAGACGAAGCCTGACCGCTATCGCAGTCGACCCTTCCAGGAGAAGGCCTTATGGATCAACCATCCAAGAAGAACCGCAGAAGGTACCTGCGCTACCAACTGCGCCACCCCTACGATCAAGACCTCGAGCGGCACGCACAGGAGGTGGTCGGCTTTGTCGACCCAAACCTCAACGCCAAGGACCCCTTCAAACCCTCGATCATCGGTTTGATCACCGACCAATCCCACTCGGGTTGCTCGCTGGCCACACTCTCACAGCCGACAAACCTGCAGGTGCTCACCCCCGAGCAGGAGGTCATCATCAAGGTCGGGCCCCTCGCACCCATGCGTGCCGTTGTGCGCTGGCGCAAGGACTGGGACGAGGGGCTGACCAAAGTCGGTTTCGAGTTCCTCGAATAAGCCTTACTCTTCGTGGTCGCGATACTTCTTTTCGCCGGCCTCGATCGCGATCGGCAGCGTGTTTTCCTTGGGTGGAAGCGGGCAGGTCGCGAAGTCGGTGTAGTTGCAGGGCGGGGTCGTGGCGCGGTTGAAATTGATCGTCGTCTTGCCGTCCACCGGCTTGGGGACATAGATGAAGCGGCCGCCGCCATAGGTGCTATCGCCCGTGGTCTTGTCCTTGAACATGATGAAGAAGCTATCGGCGTCGGCCGACTCCAACGTCGCTAGCAGGGCCAGCTCCTGACCCTGGAGGGTAAAGCGCAATTCGCCTGGCGCGCTCATCTCTTCCTGGGTGTTGATGACCGTGTCGATCTTCACCGTGCGCGGCGTCTCAAAGGGCACAAATTGAGCCTCGACCACGGACTTGGGGTCCGGATCGAAGAAGTTCAGGTTGGTGAAGCCGGTGTAGTTGGGTGTGCGCAGATCGCGGACCCGCAGCGCCAGTTTGCCGCCGCGTTCGATCAGATTGAGGCGCAGGTGATTGTAAGACCAGACCTGGCCCTGTTCGAGCGCGCCGTCGTTGACGGTTTTGCCGTCGATGACGGCTCTTTGACCGCGCGCCATGGCGTAGCGCAGCTTGCCTGCTTCGAGAAAAAACGAGCCGGCCTTGTCGATTCCCGCGTAGCGCGGCAGCACCAAGTCGCGGTCGGAACCCGTGCCAAAGGTATTCTCTCCCTCTTTCAGCCAGTACAAGCCAACGACGGCAAACCAGCTGGTCTCTTCCTTGAGCTTGGCCTCGCGCTCGGCGCGCCAGGCCTTTTCGGCAGCCTCGAACGTGTCCGTGTCATCAACGGAGCAGATCGCGAGCATCAGTAGAAAAAAATTCATGCGGGCACCTCAGGGCAAGTCGTGTGAACCTGAGGGCATTATATGCCAGGCCGGTAGTGAACGAAACCCCTGGCACGCGAGGGGTCAGCGCTTGCGCGCCCGGATCTCGCCGCAAGGGATGCCCTCGGCGATGAATTTTACCTCGAAATGCGTGCGACCCTCGGCCACGGCGATAGGGCCCGCATAGCTGAGCTCCAGGTGGGCGTGCATCACCGGATGATGCTTGAGCGTATAGGCCCACTCTGATAAATAGAAGGCCTCGTTGGAGGTCAGCAGGATCTGGCCACCCGGTTTGAGCAGCTCCACCAATTTGGGCAGGAGGGGGTGGTAGCTCCAGCGCTTCTTGCGGTGGCGCGGCGGCCACCAGGGATTGGGGTAGAAAATCGTGATCTCGTCGAACAGCTCCGGCGCAAGGCGCTCCAACACAGGCGTGACATTGGCGTGCAGGCCGAAAAGGTTGGCACGCTCGGCACCGTCGAAGCGCTTGAGCATCGTGCCACCCCGCAGGCTGCCCTTGTCGATGCCGAGGTAGCCCCGTTCCGGGTGGCGCTCGCTTTCGGCCAGAAGATAGCGGCCGAAACCGCAGCCAATATCCAGACCGCGCCATGGATAGGCGAGCAGCTCGTCCGGCAGGCCGGGCGTGCGCGAGCGCTCCCAGCGCTGCACATAGCGACCCAGATCGACTCTCGACCAGGATTTCTCCAGTGCGGCACAGCTGGCATCATCGGGCGGGTTGAGGGGAAAGTGCATAAAGACCTCGGCGTGGACGGGGGGCCCTACGGCGGGGGACTATTCTAGCGCAAGCCAGGCGCCAGGGACTACCAATTCCCGCCCGGTGCTCAGAACTCGTCGCCAAGCTTGATGCAAATCATCTGGTGGAACCGCTTGAGGTCGTAGACCAAGCTGCCGAAGGCCCGCAGGAAGGCCTCTTCAGGGTCTCGTGCCAGCAGTCGACTGACCGCGCGCACCCACTCGGGCACCTGGAACGGATAGCTCTGCACCCTGTCCAACAGGATGTTGCGGGCCTCGACGACCTCGAGACTGTCGTCCTGGTAGACGGTCGCCTTGAGGACTTCGTCCACCTGTTCGACCACCCCGCCCAGTGCCTGCAGCAGCGAATAGGGCTGGTGCGGCGCGAGTCGATCGCCCACCAACCGCCCCATCTCGGGGACGTGTTCGCTCAGGACCTTGATCACTTCCCGGGGAAAGGACGCGTCGCAGTGGACCCAACCACCATCCAGCCAAACGGCACAGAAACAGTACTCGGCGAGGTTGCGCGGTGCGATCCGCGGTGCCTTGAGGCGGGAATCCTGATACTGCAGCATCTGAAAAAAGTCGTGGCGTACCCGCGCCTTGACGTAGCCGGCGCGCAACCCCAGGGCCCGCAACAGCGCCACCTGGAGGTTGGTCTTGCTGTAGTGATCGCCGCCGTTCATGGGAATGGAAACCGATGCGCGAACGTGCCACTTGCCAAAGCGGTAGGGGATCTTGCGCACGTAATTCCAAACACTGGCCGCGCGTTTCCAGTCGCGCAGGTCCGGATCCTCTTCCTCGACCTCGAGATGCTCGGCCAAGCGGCGCAGTGCTACGTGGTCGTGATCGCAGTGGAAAGTGACTTCGCGCTCGCCTTGATCGCCGTACATGCTGTTCTTGAGCGCGAGGCTGTGGAGTCGGGTCGCCACCAGGGAGCCCAGACAGACCATCAAATGGGTTAATAGGATCAGGGTTTCGGCATCTTTCGGGCCGTTGAGAACATCCCGGCCAACGCGCCACATGCGACAGCCGTCGGGACCGACCATGGCCTCCTTGGTGCGCTTGGTGCCCAGGAAGAAGCCGATCTCGCCAAAAATATTGCCGGGCCCGATCACCAGCTCATTGGGGTCGCGCTCGCTGTCCCGAATGAAAACCACGCCCTCGAGAATCACGAACAGGTCCCCCGGATCCGCATGGCGTTCGAAGATCGTCGCGCCTGGACGCCACTCCTCCACATGGCCGATGCTCTCGAGAGCGGAGAGGATGTCGATCGTGGTCGCTACCGCGAGAACGCTGTGCTCGAGAATGTGAGCCATGAGAACCTCCGTAAATTTACGTGGCCAACTGTTTATACTCATCCTATCACAAAGCGCGTCATCTTGTACGATCCGACCACAGTTTGTGGTCAACTCAGAAGTAGAGACCACCGTTCACATTGAGCACCTGTCCGGTAATGTAGCGCGCGGCGTCACTGGCCAGGAAACACACGGCGTTGGCGACGTCCTCTGTCTGGCCCAAATGGCCCAGTGGGATGTTTTTGGCGGCTTGCTGGACCGCGGCCGAGGCCAGGCCAGCGGCCGCCATGTCGGATTGGATCAGGCCGGCGCAGACGGTGTTGGCGCGGATGCCGCGAGCGGCCACGAAACGCGCCACCACCTGGCCGAGCGAGATCAGGCCGGCCTTCGAGACGGCGTAATGGGCCGTACGCGGACCACCGTATTGGCCGCTGACACTGCCGATCAACACGATGCTGGCGCCCTCCGCCAGGTGCGGCAACGCCTCTTGGCAACAGATAAACGGACCCTTGAGGTTGACGGCCAAGATTTCGTCCCAGTCCTCGTCGCTGACCTGATCGAAGTCGGTGGGCTTGTTGATGCCGGCATTGTTGACCAACAGCTCGAGCGCGCCCCAGCGACTGACCACCTGGGCGAGCGCGGCGCCAACCGCCGCACGGTCGCGCACGTCGGCCTGGAACGTCAAGACCTGGGCGCCCAGTGCCGCGATCGCTGCGGCCGTCTCAGCGGCGGCTTCCGTGCTCTCGCGATAGCAAAATGCCACGCTGGCGCCTGCGCGCGCCAGACCAAGGCAGATTGCCCGGCCTATGCCGCGGCTGCCGCCCGTGACGAAGGCGCGCTTGCCCTTGAGCT
This sequence comes from uncultured Holophagae bacterium, assembly GCA_964423555.1. GTDB lineage: Bacteria > Acidobacteriota > Holophagae > Acanthopleuribacterales > Acanthopleuribacteraceae > CAYRFM01. The sequence goes on from CAYRFM010000004.1 coordinate 19,587, forward strand.
CGAACGGATTCATGATCGCTGCTCCTTGCGCGCCATGGCGCGCCGCGCCGCCGCGGCCACGGCCTGGGGCGTGAGATGGTAGTGGGCCCAGAGTTCGCTGGGTTCGCCGGACTGACCGAAACGGTCGTCGACGCCGACCAGCTCCAGCGGACAGGGCGCATAGCGGCCCAGCGCCTCGGCCACAGCCCCGCCGAGACCGCCGTAGAGGTTGTGGTCCTCGACAGTGACCACACAGCCGGTCGCCTGGGCGCAGGCGATCAGGCAGGCGCTGTCGATCGGCTTGAGGGTCGACATGTTGACAACGCTCGCGGAGGTACCCTGCTGGGCCAGCAACTCGGCCGCGTCGAGAGCGACCGCGACCATGCTGCCACAGGCAACCAGGCTGACGTCCGTGCCGGTGCGCAGGACGCTGGCCTTGCCGATCGCGAAGCCGTGCTCCGGGCCGAACAAGCGCCGTGCGGGGCTGCGACCGCTGCGCATATAGACCGGGCCGTCGCAGGCCAGCACTGCTTGGGTGGCGAGCTTCATCTCGAGCGGGTCGGCGGGCACGATCACCTGCATGCCGGGGATCGCCCGGAACGCGGCCAGGTCTTCCAGGCACTGGGCGCTGCCGCCGTCGGGTCCGACCTCGAGGCCTGGGTGACTGGCCACCAGCTTGACGTTGCGCCCCGCGTAGGCGACCGAGAGCCGCACCTGTTCCAGCGCGCGCAACATGAAGACGGCGAAGGTCGTGACGAAGACGGGGATGCCGGTGCTGGCCATGCCTGCGGCCAGCGAGACCATATTCTGTTCGGCGATGCCGCATTGGTAAAAGCGTCCGGGGTAGTCCCGACGAAAGTGATGAGTGCCGGTACCGCCGGCGACGTCGGCGTCGAGAACGACAAAATCATCGCGAGTGGCGGCGAGCTCGCACAGGGCCTTGCCAAAGGCCTCGCGCAGGGAGTCGCCGGAAGAGCCAATCAGTTGAGGCGCGCTCACGGGTTCACCTCCCAGATGGAGCCATCGAGTCGTGCCGCGATTTCCACCTCGTCGCAGCCCAGGTCGACGAGCGCTTGGCGCAGCTGCTCAGGCGAGAGTTTGACACTGCCATGCCAGGGCGGCTCGCCTTCCATGTAGCCGACGCCCTTGCCTTTGATCGTGTGGGCCAGGATCGCGAACGGCCGACCGCGGTTGTGGCGGAACGCCTCCAGCGCGGCCGCGATCTGGGCCAGATCGTGGCCGTCGATCTCCCGCAGCGCCCAGCCGAAGGCACGCCATTTATCGGCCAGCGGTTCTAGGCCGAGGATATGGGCATTGGTATCATCGGACTGCAATTTGTTGTAGTCGATCAGCACGCACAACCGATCCAGGCGGTAGTGGGCCGCGAACATGGCGCCCTCCCAGACCTGGCCCTCCTGCATCTCGCCGTCGCCCAGCATGGCGTAGACCTCGTTGTCCAGGCCCTGATGGCGCAGACCCAGGGCCATGCCGATGGCGGCCGAAAAACCCTGGCCGAGCGAACCCGTCGAGGCCTCGACCCAAGGCGTCGTGCCCACGTGGGGATGTCCCTGTAAGGCGCCCTCAATGCGCCGGAAACTGGACAGGGCCGTGCGCGGCACCAGGCCCGCCAAGGCGCCGACCGCGTAGAGCGCCGGGCAGGCGTGGCCCTTGGAGAGCACGAAGCGGTCGCGGCCGGGCCAATCGCTCTGCTGGGGCCGGAAACGCAACTGTCGGAAGTAGAGTTGGACCAGTAGCTCCATCGCCGAGAGCGCACCGCCCGGGTGGCCCGATCCGGCTTGGTAAATCATGGTAAGCGCATCGCGGCGAGCGATTTGGGCCAATGCGCTCAAGGAAGGATGGTTTGACATCGACGGCTCCTGCGGGAATGGGCTGATGCATTTATAGCACGGCTTGGTCTCGCCGATCAGCGAATTTTCAGGGCTCGGAAAGGGTCGGCTCGCGGCGCCAGGCGGTCAGGAACAGGTAGTATTTTCCGGTCAGCATGACCTGGAACCCGTGCTGCTGGAAGTAGCGGCGGTAGAAAAACAGATCCTTGATCAACAGCGACAACTCGGACTCCCGGAAGTTGCGCGTGCGCGCGCCCTGGCGCAGCTCGCCGTCCAAATAGCGCACGTTGGGGAAGCCCAGCAGAAAGGCACCGCGGGGCGTCAGCAGGCGCTTGCGGATCTGCAGTAGCAGGTCCTTGCCGTCGAAGCCGGGGCTGTGGAGGGTGCCGATCGAGAGGACTAGGTCCTGAGCCGGCAGTGCCAGCTCGAACAGCTGATTGAGGTCGTGGCAATGGAAATTGGCGCCGGGAAAACGTCCACGCGCGGCCGCGATGGCGCTGGCGCAATGGTCGACGCCGGTGAAGCGAAAGCTGTGGGCGGGATAGGCCTGGGCGAAGGCCTGAAAGATCGTGCCGTCGTTGCAGCCCAGGTCGAGCACGCGAGCGCCATCGGGCAGGCCAAGCCGCGCCAGGGCGGCAAGCAGGTCGATCAGGAAACAAGGTTCCTCGAGCTTGTCGATGCGGGCGAAAGGCGAGGCGGTCCCATACTTTTCGCTGAGGTCGTCAACCCGCGTTTCGTGCCAGTCGGCGCTCGGATCCAGCACCTGCAGGCGCAGCTGGAGCGTGCCATCGCCCAGCGCGCGCGGCGTCAGGTAGCGCAGACCCAACCGCTCGGCCAGATCCAACCAGGTGCGATGGCCGCGCTGACGCCAGCGCTTGCCATAGCCCTCGATCGGTTCGCCCGCGTAGTGACCGCAACCCAGGTCTGGATCAGGCACGCGCAGTTCGATCACCGCGCCGGCCGCTTGGCCTTCGCTGGCCTGACGCAGCCAGTCGAGGACCTCCACGAGTGGCTCTGTCCCGAGGAAGGCGCGCATCTTAATTGAAGGGTGCGAAGGCGATAGTGACGATGTGCTGATACTGCAGTGCCAACCACTTGACTGGCCCAAAGATGATTTGACCGGTAGGCAGCAGGAAGATCAGGGCGATGAAGACCAGACTGTAGCGTTCCAGCGCGTACAATTGACGGGCCATCCGGAAGGGAAGCACGCCAGCGAGTACTTTGGCGCCGTCCAGGGGCGGGATAGGCAGTAGGTTGAATACACCCAACACGAGGTTAAAGATGAACAAGTCCTTCATTAGTTTGTAACCAAAGCCAGCCGTGACGCCATCGCCCGCCAACAGCTGAAGATAGCCAAGACCGAAAGCAGCAATCAGTGCCAGGATGAAATTGGAAATCGGACCTGCTGCGGCCACCCACATGATGGCGCGCTGGACATGGGTGCCGGGCCGAAACCGACTGGGATCGAAAGGCACGGGCTTGGCGCCGCCGAAGGCGAAGCCGGTCGTCAGGTAGAGTAGGCCGGGAACGATAATCGAGAACATGGGGTCGATGTGCTTGATCGGGTTGAGCGTGATCCGTCCCTGCTCCCTTGCCGTCGGATCGCCGAACAGTCCGGCGGTCCAACCGTGGGCGACCTCGTGAACGGTTACCGAAAATACCAGCGCCATGATGGCCGGCGCCAGATCCTTGATCGTGTCGAGCATGATGTCGAACCCCCCTGGACGCGCCCGGCGTCCTCCTTAATATACAATGCCAGGACAGTGTTTGTTCAGGTAAAATGCCCGAATCACGACGGCACTGGCCGATCAGATCGGAGGTCCCGATGGGGCGTACGCGCAAAGTTCATCGCCTGTTTGGTGCGATCCTGCTCTTGCCCTTGCTGGGCTGGGCCTCGACGGCGCTGATCTTCTTTCTCAAGCCTGGTTACGGGCCGGCCTTCGAGATCCCAGCGCTCCTCAATTATCCCCTAGGACCCAGCCAGCCGCCGCGCCTAGCGCCTGGCTGGTTGGAGGCGCGCCTGCTGCGCACGGTCTTGGGCGTCCACCTCTTGGTCCGCGACGACCAGGGCTGGCATCACTACCACCTGGACGGCTCGCCCTGGCCCTATTCCGATGACCAGGCACGCCAATTGTTGGACGACAGCTTTGCGGCGCAAGCGCGTTACGGCAAGGTCGCCGAACTGACCGAGGGCGAGGCCCGCACCGTGACCGGGGTGCGCCTGCACCTGAATTGGAACCAGCTCTCGGTCTACCAGGAAGGCACGGACACGGACGCCATCAATTGGGCCTACCGCATCCATTATCTACAGTTCAGCGGGATCAAATCGCTCGATCGGGTCCTCGGCCTCGTCGGACTCGCCTGCCTCGTGGCGCTGGCCCTGACCGGCGCCAGGTTGCTGTTGAAACGCGATTGAGGAGCCGCCTCGCTAAAGTTGCCAGGAAAGCGTCAGGCCGCGCTGCCAGCTGGCCCGGTAGCCGAGCACATAGGCTTGCAGCGCCAGTGGCACGAGGTTGAGGGTCACGCCCTGGAGTTCGAGGCGCTCGAAGCGGGTTCGGGTCGTCATGATCGCGGCCTCCAGGTGGTGGATGCGGCAGAATCCGACCAGACCTTCGGGCTGCAAGTCGTCGTCGCGATAGGTGAGCTCCATGGCCCACTGGACCTTGCGCGTTGCGCCCAATTTGGCAAGGCCCAGGCCGCGCTCGGTCCAGGGATGTTCGACCAGCGAACGGGCCAGGGGTAGCTGGGCCAACAAGGCGCCGGTCACAGCCCGAGCGACGGTTTCCTCGTCATCAGGGGCACCGCGCAGGACATGGGGCAGGGAGGGCAGAGTCAGAAAGGCGCGGAAGGTGCGCGCCCGCTTGAGGCGCCCACCCCAGCGGCTGATGCGGTGCAGCCGTCTAACTAGTTGTGCGTCCTCTAAAAAAGTCAAGTACTTGGAGATTGTATTCTTAGCTAGCCCCGTGCGCTTGGTCAACAGCTCTGGTGAGGTGATTTGACCAGTGTCGCGAGCGAGTGTCAGCAGCAGCGTGCACAGGTCGCCCCGGCTTGCCACTCCGGCGCGCTGCATTTGCTCCTGATGGGGCAAGGCGCGCTCGAGCAGGTCTAGATCGAAGACGGCATCATGCGGTTGATGGGCCGGCGTCAGATATGCATTCAAGTGTAGGTCGAGGCGCTGGATCAAGGCTTCGTTGACCGCCAAAGCACCGGCCTCGTGGCGGGGGCCGACCGGTTCCGCTTGGGTAGCACAGAACTCGGAAAAGGTCCGAGGCGGCAAGTAATGGCGAGCCCAAGCAAGGCCCTCGAGCCGGTCTTGCAACGAGGTGATGAGCACGGGGATCGGCGCACCCGCTTCATAGTGGAACCAGCTGGGAGAAAGAATTTCGTCGAGGAACAGGTAGCGAGGCACCTGCTCGCTTTGGATGCCATAACAGGCCATCGTCCAATGGCCGAGCAAAGTCTCGGCGTCGATATCGGCGAGGCCTGGGTGTTCCGCCGGCAGGTAACAGACATTGCCCGGGGGCAAACCCTTGGCCAGCAGACTCTGGATCGCATGATGGACCAGGACGGTTTTGCCGACCCCCTTCGGCCCCACCAAAACCAGGGGTTGGGCCTGAGCCAATGCCTCTAGCAAGCCCTTGAGAAAGGGCCGCGGCTGACGGGGCAAACGCGCGATCTGAACATGGTTGGGGGCTTGCCACCAAGGATTGGCGGCAAGCAGGAGACCGGACCAGGTGGTCGAGATGAACGTCATGGAACCTCGCGAGGGCCGCAGTGGCCGAGTACCGAATCAGCCGCCGCGGAATATCCGGATAAACTCATTAAGACCAATGAAAAGTGAACCATACGTGATCAGAATGACAACGATGCTCAAAACCACATCGGCACGTTTGGGGTTTTTGTAAATGCCATTTCGATCTAGTTTGAGCCTGCATGGCAACTGGTCCCAGATCAGCCCTATCTCGGGTTGATGGGGGTCGTAGAGCATCAACTCTTCGCCCTCATCCTGAAGCGCCTGTAGCTCGGCCTGGCGATGCTCGCTGAGCTCGATGGTATGGCTCTGGTTATGACTGCTCTCGTAGGTAAAGATCAGCTTAAAGACCGGTTGCTCGTTGATGCTGACATTGGTCGGTTCCTTGCTGGTCAAGCGCGCCCAGTTCGGCGTGCCCTCGCGCAACAAATGGCGCCAGCGGAGCGTGCGGCGCAAGCCTTTCCAGCCGCCGACGGCAAAGGCCAGCATGATCGGCGCCAATATGAGAAAACCCAGACTCCCAAAAACGCTCATGCGCATGCCCTTGATCCGCATGAGGCTAGGTAAAAAGGTGCAGCGTTCGATTTGGGCGTCGCTACCTTCACTCGGCGTGCTGTCGGTTGTGTAACTGTAGGCGGCACGGGTCGCATTGCCCTCGCGCACCTCGAACCAAACGCAGTAGAGTTCCCGTTCGTTGATTTCGGCGTTGGCGTATTCGACGAGCGTGACCGTGCCCGTGCCTTTGGCCGGCGCGAGGCTGATCAGACAGTCGCCGAGCCCGCGCAGCACGCCGACAAAGCCACAGACCATCAGCAAGAGCCCGAAGATCAGCCGCATGAGGCAGCCTGGGCCCTGACCGAGCAGGACGATTTCGTTGCCTTCGCCGAGGCTGCGCCGCCCCTTCTGAAGTTGTTCGAACAGCTTGAGCTTTTCAGGTTTGACGGACGCCAAAGGGCACCTCACCTAGGTTGACTGGGTGACCTAATTGTATCACAGGGATGCGTCGTCCACGAAAACGGGAAAGAAGTTCACGCAGCCGCTGTAACGCAAGAGGTAATCTTGCGCCAGGCGGCGGGTGCCTTTAAGCGTTCAGCAGCAGGCGCCGCGGGCCGCGGGTTCATCACCTGCGCGACTCATGATGCCGAAATGGCGGGAGGTGTCGCCTTGCACATGGAAGTGCGGCGCGTAGCGGGTTTGACGGAGCATCGCGGCGGTATTGGCGCAGACAGGTAGGGTCTTGCCGGTCTCGAAAACATGGCCCTGATCCAATTTGAAGCGATTTGGCGAGGCTGGGATCGTGCCCAGGTAGCGCGCCGTCTGACCGTAGTCCTCACAGCGGTCCTCAAGGTCGAGTTTAAAGGCCCGCACGGTCTGACTGACGAAACGGATCAGGCCCAACTTGGCCGCCAGTTCGGGCTCGGTGACCGCCAGCGGGCTGGCGCTGATGGTGCGGACATCGGCACAGCCCAGGCGGAACATCAGGCGGCGGAAGTCCTCGAGGTACATGGCCCCACCCAGACATTCACCGATCAGCACCGGATCAGCGGCCAGCGCCGCGGGCAGCCGGCAAGCGGCGAAGATATCTGCAAAGACCAGCTCGCCGCCTGGCTTGAGGACGCGGAAGATTTCCCGAAACACGCGTTCCTTGTCCGGTGCAAGGTTGATCACGCAGTTGGAAACGACCAGGTCGATACTCTCATCCGCGATACCCAAAGCTTTCAAATCTTCGATTTGACCGAGATGGAAGGCAATGTTCGTCCGTTCATGGCCAAAAGCCTGCATGTGATAATCGAGATGGCGTTCGGCGACGCAGAGCTGAGCGGCCGTCATGTCGACGCCGTGCACGTAACCGCTGGGACCCACCAATTTGGCGAGCATATAGCTGTCGCGACCCGTACCGCAGCCCAAGTCGAGCACCGTACAGCCCTCGAGCGCCATGGGCAGCGGCGAGCCGCAGCCGTAAAACCGTTCCTGAATCTCTGGATGGATCAAGGACAGCAGCTGTCGGTAGCTCTCGGGAATACTCTCGGTCGGGCAGCAGGCATTGGTCTTGAGATCGGCGCTGGTCGTCAAAACCTCGCCATAGTAGTGGCGGACATCGGCGTGAACTTCGCTGGCTTCCATGATGATTCGCTCCTCATTACACGGGCTCGCCGAGCCCGACCGATTCGGTTCCCTCACTCATAACAGAGGTGGCAGCGTTCTTCTTCCACGACCGCGATGAGACAATCGCATTCTGGCCTAGTTTGGCTGGTTTGAGAAGATCCGAGTTGTTGACGTGGGGAAACGCCCGGATAATGGCACGTTGGGCGCAGTGGATGAAACACGAGCATAGGGATCTTGTGGAAAAATGCGACTTCCGGCCAGCGGAAACCCTGCCACTTTGGTACAGAAAGGCAATGAGAACCTTGACGCAATCGTTTCACCTGGCATATGATACGTTATGGGGCAAAGGAAACCCAGCAGGAAAGTACAAAGAAGGCGACTATGGAACTCAGCGAGCTATTCCGAGAAGATGAGCGTTTCATCGAGATCAAAGATGTGAAGCCTGAGGAACTCCTGGATCAGGAGGGCATTCTCTCCTGCAGCCAGACCATGTCGATGCTCGATATCGACCGCCGCAAGGCCTTCGCGCTATTGCGCAAGGAGTCTCGCAAACGCGGTGGTGAGGCAGCCTATCTGGCCAAATTCGGCATCAAAAAGTACGGCACCTCCCGCTGGTTCCTGCACATGCCAACCTTTCGCGACTTTGTCGAGGAGTTCAAGCAACGCTTCCCCGTCATCGCGCGGCCAAAGGTTTCCAAACTGCCTAACAAGCTCAATCGCGCCAAGTTCTTCCAGTTGGACGGCATCTATTTCTATCGCCAGGTCATGGACCTGGGCTACCTGCCGTTCGAACCAGACCAGTTGCTGCGCCATATCACCAAAATGAAGGTCCCACAGGAAGATTGTGGCGTTTGGAAGGAAGGCAACGACTACTACGTGGACTTCAAGCCCTTCCTGGCTTTTGCCTACGCGCTCAAAGAGGAAATCCCTCTGGAAAAGGCCCGCAAACTTGTTTTGGGCGCTTGATCAGGCGGGGCCGCGCCAACCCGCCAAAGGCCCCACAAACACACACCAACCAGTTGGGGACGACCTTTTCGGATCGGCTCTAGCGTGGCAGCCAGCGCCAGCACTGTTTGTTGTCGCTGCGGCACGGACAGATAGGTGCCGGCTTCAGGCCACGGAAGTCCGCAGCAGGATCGGGCGACTTGTGCTTTGGCCCGCGCTGTTAAAGACGCCTTAACGTGAACCCAGCCGAAAAGGTCGCGCCGGCGCTGTAGCGCAAGATGCAATCTTGTGCCGGACCTAAGTGCAGACGTCTTTACCGCGGAAAAGAGTGGGACAACAAAAGGCGCCACATGCTTTTCCGTGTGCTCTGTGTTTTCCGTGGTAAAACCCTCATTTCTGTATGGGCTCTGCGAGGCTCCATTCTTTTTTTTGACCACGGAAATCACTGAAAGACCCTCCCGCAGGAGGGTCCTTGCCGTGGATATGTTCGAGGGGCGGATAAAGAAACGGCAGTCGTCAAGAATAGGTGCGTGAATGAATAGGGGCCGAATATGCTTGAGGGACGCGTGATCGAGAGCGGGAACTGGAACGGGGGATCTCGGGGCCTATATCAGCGGAGCGCGTTGTTTCTGGGCTTATTCATCAAGAGCGGTATGGATGGAGGCGGCAAATCACTGCATTCTTTAGGACAAACAATGAATTGGGATATAAGGCATGAGCGAACAAGACATAGAAAAGGAAACCAGACAAAGCCAACGAGAATCGCGATCAACTAAGTGGGTTTCAGGCGTACGATGCCTTCCAGAATACGCCTCACCCGGTACGAACGGCGGGCCGTACCCCACCGTTCGCTTAGGAGACAAGCGATGGCAGTTTCAAGAAAATCTCGAAACACCTGAAACCAGAGGCTCTTATAACAAGGAGGGGGTCGGGGATCAGACAAGAACATCGGGTCGTGATAGAGGATGGGGACGTTATAGCATCTGGGGTGGGGACGTATGAACTTGTGCTCACGGGACGCGGGCTCCCGTGTCGGGCCTTCTGTATAAGTGCCCATGCATGGACTCCAGCGCCAAAGAAAGAATATCGCACCTCTCCGACAAAAGCAACCACAAAAAAAGGAAACCTATCAAAAAAAGTTCCTGACCGATTTTTGACATCATACGGACATGGAGCGATCAGCCGATCAAGGAAACGCCTCCTGGCGGAACCCACGCAACAATGGCTGAAACACATGAATCGCCAGCTGGTTGCCAAGGAACAGACAGGCTGAGTTGCAGCGCCGCGATGCCGTTGATTTGACATTTCTTGGACCAGGGCCGCCGGTATTCACCGACAACGCAGCTTGTCAGGGTTGTCACAGCGTGCTCATCTACGAAAGACAATCCTCATACTTCCAGCATGTTACCTTTGAAATTTTGGGCATCGCGCTTGCTCTACGCGTGGGGGAAGACGAAGGAGGTTAGCCATGAAACACAGAGCTTGGACACTCTTGGAATTGATGGTCGTCTTGGCGATCACACTGGCCGCTGCCTTGGTGACCGCACCGATGATGGTCGGGTACGTGGCCAATCAGCGCTGGCGCGCCTTCTGCACGGAAATGGTCGGCCACCTGACACTGGCCAGGGAGGTCGCTCAGCGCCTGGAAGCCTCTGTTCAGTTCTCCGTCATTGAGGGCCCTGGCTATCAGTTCATATATATAGAGGAGGGCGAACCGCGGGCGTTGGTTTCCCCTACCCCCTTCCCCCATGGCATCGAGGTGCGACTGCCGGAAATGCCGCTCCCCCACCCCAGTCGGGCCGGCCCCCTAGATAAAGCCCTGAGCTCGACCCACGCACCGCGCGTGGTGTTCGCCCGGCATGGCAGCAGCAGTGCCTCGCTGGTCTTCTGCGACCGTCACGGCCATGTGCTGTGCGCGGTCCTGGCCAGTCAATACGGGCGACTGCGCTGCTATGAATGGATCGGCAATGACTGGGTTTTGCTCTGATCCGCGCGGACACGTCGAGAGCGCAGTGTGTCTCACCGAGGCCGTGACATTTCTTCACGGACAAAGCTGGGCTGGCGCTCCGGCTTTTAACGTACAATGAGAAACCACATGGTTTGTGCGTGATGCCCGGGGAGGGCGGCACGGCAACCATACTGCCATTGGGGGACAGTACCATGAAGTTCAACGAACATCTGGAGACGCTGTGCGTACACGCCGGCGTTGAACCAGATCCGGTCACAGGCGCGATCATGACGCCTATTTACCAGACATCCACCTATATCCAACAGGCGCCTGGACAATACAAGCTCTACGATTACTCACGGGCGGGCAACCCCACGCGCACGGCGCTGGAAGTCTCAATGGCGACGCTCGAGGGCGCCAAGGAAGCGATCACCTTCGCTTCCGGTATGGCCGCCGAACAGGCGATCATCCAAACGCTGAACAGCGGCGACCACGTCATCGTCAGCGAGGACGTTTACGGCGGCACCGGTCGACTGTTCCGCATGCTGTTCGCCAAATTCGGTATCGAGTTCGAGTTCCTCGACTTGCGCGATGTCGACTTGGTGCGCTCGCGCCTGCGACCCAACACGCGCATGATCTGGATCGAGTCGCCGACCAACCCGCTGCTGCGGATTGTCGATATTCCCGCCATGGCCGAGATGGCCAAAGCCCAGGGCACGTTGGTGGTGGTCGACAACACGTTCTGCTCGCCCATCCTGCAACAGCCGCTGAGCTTGGGGGCCGATATCGTCCTGCACAGCTCGACCAAATACCTGGGCGGACACAGCGACCTGATCGGTGGCGTGGTCATGACCAGTCATCCGGAAATGGCCGAGAAGATCCGTTTCGTGCAGTTCGCCGCCGGCGCGGTCAATGCGCCACACGAGTGCTTCCTGCTGTTGCGCAGCATCAAGACCTTGGCGATTCGCATGGAGAAGCACTGCGCCAACGCCATGGCCTTCGCCCATGCGCTCGAGGCGATGGACGGCGTCGCCCAGGTGATTTACCCAGGTCTGAAGAGTCACCCCCAACACGAGCTGGCCAGCCGCCAGATGAGCGGTTTTTCGGGCATGGTCAGCGCCTATATTCCAGGGGACCTGGCATCGATCGGTCAGTTCCTCGGGCGGCTCAAGGTTTTCACCCTGGCCGAATCGCTGGGCGGTGTCGAGTCACTGGTCAACCATCCGGAATCCATGACCCACGCTTCGGTTCCGCCGGACCTGCGCGCCAAGCTGGGCATCAACGTCAGCCTGGTTCGCTTCTCGCTGGGGATCGAGAGTGCCGCTGATCTGATCGAGGACGTGCGCCAAGCAATGTGTGGCTAAACACGAGAGGGGGCGAGGCGAAACCTCGCGCCCCATCCAAATTGAGCCTGCGGGGTTAGACGCGCGGACGGATCTCGCGCTGGTAGTAGTCGCTGGCCAGGGTCGCGACAATCGAAGCGATAGTGGCGAGCACGAGGACGAGGATCAGGACCAGGATTTTCTTTGGCTTGAAGGGCTCGTCGGGCAAGGTCGGCTCGGAGGCCAGACGGGTGTTAAAGCTCTTGGTGGCGGAATCGCCCTCGAGCTTGAGATAGTGGATGTCCTTGACCAGGACCTGGTGGGCGGTGCGTTTCTCGGCAAGCGTGTGGCCGAGCAAGAGGTAGCTGGGAATCGAATCCCGAGCTGCTGCGGCGCCGTCCTTGTGAAGCTCGGCCTCGTCATGGGCGATCGATTCGCGCAGCTTCTTCTCGTCTTCCCAGAAGATCTTCTCCATGCCCTTAAAGACCTCCGAGCCGTGTTGAAGTAGCTGGCCGTGTTCCTCGATCAACAGTTCGGTCAGCGCCTTGTAGATGGCCAGGGTCGTTTCAGGGTCCTTATATTCGACGCTCAACTGGACGATACCGACATCGTCAATCTTCTTGATCTCGTTGACGACATTGGTCTTGATCTTGCGGACCAGGCGTGAGACGGGTTCGTTTAGCTTGATCCCACTGCGGGCCAGGGCGCGGGTGACGAAACTGGTGTCCTGCAGCTTCTGGGCGACAAACTCGCCCTCTTCGAGCAGGATCTCCTGGAGCCGGCCGACATAGATGGTTCCCGAGATTTTATAGGATTTTTCAGCCGTGAGCAGGTAGATGACACCGACGATCGCAATGGCGAAAAAGACCGATATCAGCACGCGCTTACCCCGGATGAGGATTACAAAGAAATCGGAGACGCGCAACAGCTCTTCGTTGTTCATAAAAACCTTCGAGACAACCAGCGAATAGCCCAGTGGGCAAGGGATTATATCAGGCGACCCCAAAAACGGAAACGCCGATTCGGCGAAGTCAGCTATGGCGGTAGGCAAAGGAGAAGAGTTTCTCACGCGAAGTCGCGAAGGCGCGAAGTACGGATTTCGAGAGGGACGTCGTTCCGTGCCCGATTGCGTTCGAGCATGCGCTGGTCCCAATGCTGTTAAGTTAAGAAGTCTATACCACGGAAAATATTGGGACACCGAAAAGAGCCACCTGCTTTTCCGTGTGCGTCGCCGGGGCTCAACGTGCCGAGACAGGAACAGGCTCGCGGACAGGCGCAGGAAAGCCGGCGACGACGAGGGTCAAGTCGTCGTTCTGGGTACCGCTGGAAAGAAAGCCTAAGACATCGTCGAGAATGGCGGACTTGAGGCCGTCGACGCCCAATTCTGCGTGCTCGCAAAGCACCCGACGCAGGCGGCCGACGCCGTAGAGCTCGTGGTCGCGGGTCATCTCGTCAAGTCCGTCGGTATACAGCAAGACCTTATCGGTCTCCTCGAAGGGAAAGGTCAAGGTCTTGAGGATCCGGCCAAAGACCTTATTGGGTGCGATACCGATCGCCATGCCGGGGGGAGAGAGCTCGCACACATTACCACAGGTCTTGATATGGAAAGCGGGACAATGGCCGGCCCGCGCCAACTGGGCCTGTCGGGTGAGTGGATCGATGAGCAAGTAGGCGGCCGAGATGAAGACGTTGGCGGACAGGGTCGTGCCCATGATCTCGTTGAGCGCGTACATGAGCTGGTGGGGATCATGCCAGAGGTGGCGCAGGGCGATCAGGACACCCTTGAGCTCGGCCATATAGAATGCGGCCGAAGTGCCCTTGCCCGAGACATCGGCGATAAAGATACCGATCTCGCCGGTCTCGGTGCGTACCAACTCGTAATAGTCGCCGCCGACGTCGTGGGCGGGAATACAATGGGCGGCGATGTTCGAAGCCCAGCCGAGCGCCTCGACCTTGGGCAGCAAACTCATCTGGATATCGCGGGCAATGCGCAGTTCCTGATGGTATTTCTCCTTTTCGGCTACTTCGCTCATGAGCTTGTCGATGGAGCCAACCATGTCGTTGAAGGACGTCCCCATGGCCCCCAACTGATCGCGGCCGATATAAGGCAGGCGAAAGGAAAGCTGGCCCTGGGCGATCTGCTCGTGACCATCGGCGAGTAAGTTGAGTGAGCGGGTGATGTAACTGACCAGGTAGCCGCCAAAGACAAGCGCGACGAGCACGCAGAGCAGCACGATCAGAATGATGCCGACGATCAGCTTGACGGCTGAGAGCTTCTGACCAGCATAGAAGAAAGGCTGCTGACCGGTATTCTCCAGCACGGCACTCAGGTTGGAGAGCTCGAGACCGAAGGTGATCTGACCGTAGGACTCGAAATAGCCAGAGCGCCAATCGAAGGAACCGCTGTCCCAGCGACTGGAGAACGGGGCCAAGATCGGCAATTTGCGCCACCAGGAAGTGTTGGTGTTGGCAGTCGTCAGATGGCAGGTCCCGGTGTTGTTCTCAAGCGTGACTTGGACCACCTGAAAACCAGGCAGGGTCGACAAGAAGCGCGCATCGATCGACTGAGTTACGATTACGACGAGATCCTCATCGCGCAAGAAGTTGCGAATACACAAGGTTCCGTCTATGTCGATGATCCCGCACCATTGACTCTCCTCCAACCAGGAGGGCCAGTATTCCTCGAATTCGGGGGTGTTCTCGTGGTAGAAACCGCTTTGCTCGGGATAGATTGGCGCCACTACACGGCTCGAACCGGTCTGTTTATCGGTCCACAGCACTTGGATATCGAGGTTCTCGTCGGGTTTCGGCACCGTGGCGATGGCTCTGTCGATGGCGGCCAGATCCTCGGTGGCATCATCGGGAAAGGCCGCGCGCAGGTCGCGGGCGTAAGCGATCAGTTCACCGGAGCGGCGGTCCATGGCATCCTCGAAGGTAAGCAGACTGGAGATGCCGAGCATGACCTTGGTAATGGTCAGGAAGATCAGGATCGCGGTGGCAAGCGGAATGAAGGCGAAGAACAGATAGGAGAGCAACATCTTGCGGCTGAGGAAATAGCGCGCCCAGATGCGCAAGACGAGAAAGGCCAGAGTCAAGAAGAGGATAGTGGCGCCGACCTCGAGCCAGAGCATGCCTGAGGGCACGAACGATATGGTAGGCACCTGGCCGCGTTGGGCGCGGCTGATGACCCGCTCGAACAGCGGACCGCCGCCCCACCCCAGCGAAAGGATGAGGAAGAGCAGGGGGCCCATCGCCAGGAGGTACCCCCACATCCACCATCGCTGCTTTTGACCGTTATCCATCATGTGTTCACTGTATGTAGCCAAGTGCCTTCAGCTCTTGGTAGTAACGTGTGTCCAGTTGGTCGTTGCTCGCTTCTGGGCGGTAGGGCTCGCCGTAGTCCACCGCGACAAGGGGTTTTGGGGACGGGGCATCAGAGCGTTTATACATCAAGTAGTCGGCCGGCAGACCAAAATAGTTGAGAATTGTTGGTGCCAGGGCTAGCTGTGTCTCTGGGATCGGTGTCACGTTCTGCCGCCAGGAGGGGTTACCGAGAAAAAGGACTTTGCGGTCCTTGCCAAGTGACTTCCCGGAAGCAAGTACGATACCAACGGGCAAGGGTTGCGCAAAAAGCTGAGACAAAGCCGCGAAACGTTGGCCGCGGAAGGTGGCGATCTGGGTGTGCAGCTGGTCGCGGCGTTCGGGAGGAATGGTTTCGAGGTTATCGGATAGGGGAAAATAAGCGCTGGCGAGCGCGAACGGCCGCGCGGCGATGGGCTGGGCCAATTGCGCCCAGATCTGGTTCTCGCGATCTTCGAGTGCGCGGGCGGCGCCGGTCAAGCCCAGGTCGAGACGCTGTTGAGGGAAACGCTTTTCGAGCCCGCATTGGAAGGGTGGGCCGTCGCGACCGGGAAGCCAGCGCTCGCTGAGGATCCCACCCGTTTGGCAGTGAGCGGGAAAGGAAAACCAGTAGCCCAGGGCATAGCATTCGAGCCCGTAGTCCTGGAGGATTTCCCAGGCATACTTGCGATAGCGGCCGTTGCCGGCCAAAGGTTCGGTCAGACCGAGCGACCGCAACAGGGTCAAGGGTAGGCGCAGGCTTGGATCGGCAGCCGAGAGCTCGCCTTTGAACAAGGGCGAGCGATAGAACAGCAGGCTGGCGCGGTGCGCGGCGTTGGGTGTGCCGGTACCGATCCCTGCCCAGAAGTCGGTAACGCTGCCGGGCTCTGCCCGCAGGGGTACCGGAGTCCAGTCGGGAAGGGCGGCGAGGTAGGTGGCAAACTGCTCTTCGGGTATGTCGAAACCCAGCAATACCAGGCCAGGCCGTGGCTTGGGTGTCAGGATTGGCATGCCGCTGTCAGGTTTTTCTGTCACAAAGTGAAACAGTGCGGCGCTGGCGCTGGCGGCCAACATCAGACCCCAGGTCGCGCGGTGGTTGGGAGGGCGCAGGCCGTACCAGTAGAGGCGGTTGATCCAGAGGAAACGCGGCAGGGTCGCGAGCAGGCCCGCAACGAGCAGGAGCGTGGCGATCAGCAGAAGCTGCGCGGCGAGCGCGCCGCTGGCGGCGCCGAACAGCTGCAAGCCACTGCCAAACAGCAGGGCGGTGGCGAGGACGGGCAGACCGTAGACCCAAAGCGCGGAGGAGGCGGAGCGCTCGAGCTTGCCAATTCGCAAAAGAATGGCGAAAACACCATCGAGGCAGACCAGGAAGAGGGCGACGATCAGGGTGTAGAGCGCGCAGAGGATGATATTGTCGGAGCGTCGCAGGGACGACTGGCTGGCGGCCAGCACACCGAGCGGCAAGCCACCGAGCAAGGCCAGTTTGCACAGCAGTCGCAGGTAGCCACGCAGGCTGGGCGAGGCCCCGTTCCAGATGAGGCGTTCGGCGGGACTGTCGAGATAGCCCGCGTCTTTGAGAAAACTGCGCAAGTCCTGATTCATGACTTAGTCGAGTGGCTCGTTGCAGTGGGGGCAGTTTTTCGTGCGTTTCTGGATGGGTTTGCTGCAGTTCCAGCAGAACAGCCGAGAAATTTCGCGGGTGGGCAGGTCCTTGGGGAAGAAGGGCAGTTTCTTCTCGGGCGGGTTTTGCGGTTCGGCCTGGGGCTCGCGGGCGGCGACGACTTCGGGCTTGGGCGCGGGTGGGGCCGGCGCGGCAGGTGGCGCAGCCTCGGCGCGGAGCTTGCGCAGGTCGCGCAGCAATGTTTCGGCATTGGGGTAGCGCAGGCTGAGTTTTTTCTCCATGGCGCGCTCGACAAGGCGACTCAGGGAGGCTGGCACATTGGGGTTCTGCTCGTGGATCGGAGCCGCCTGACCTTCGCGCACGATCTGGGCGAGTTTCTGGGGGCTCTTGTCGTAGAAGGGCAGCTTATTGGTCAGGCACTCGTACATCAGCACGCCCATGGAGTAGAGGTCGGACTGGTAAGTGGCCTTGCCCTGGAAATGCTCGGGCGCCATGTAGGGCGGCGAGCCGATGCGGGTGGAGGCGAAATGATCGTCGTCGAGGTAGCGGCTGGTGCCGAAATCGCCGACCTTGACCTGACCTTCGCGGGAGATGAGGATGTTGGCGGGTCGGATATCGCGGTGAATGATGTTCTTGCGGTGGGCGTAGGAAAGCGCGTCGACGATTTGAGCGAACCAAGCTAGGGCCTGGTCGACGGGCAAGGCGCCGTGGAGGCGCAGAAAGCGCTCGAGCGAGGTGCCCTCGACGTACTCCATGACGATGTAAAAGACGTTGTTGGTCTGTTCGGCGGTCAGCACGGAGACGATATGCGGGTGGTTGAGCACGGCCAACATGCGCGGCTCTTGCAGTAGCTTCTCGACGTCGTCGCCCTGCTTGTGGGGAACCTTGATGGCGACGGACTTTTCGATGAAGACATCGCGTGCCAGGTACACCGAGCCGAAACCACCGGTGCCAATCGTGTCCAAGATCTGGTATTTGCCGATTCGCTGGTTTTTGAAGAACATGAACGCCGTCGATCCTCGCCTTTCGTCGCGCTAACTATAGCACAGAGCACGCGCGCGAGTTCCGCGCATTTGCGCGGGAACGGCGGCTCAATCGGCAGCGAGCCGACGCAGCGCCTCACCCTCGATGCGGTAGGGGAACCAGCCCTCGCGATGGACGGCGCCCAATTGGTGATAAAAGTCACGGGCCAGCATGTTCCAGTCGAGGACTTCCCACTCGAAGCGGCGAAAGTCGTTGTCGACGGCGATGCGGGCGAGGTGTTTGAGCAACGCCAGGCCGATGCCCTTGCCACGGTAGGTGGGATCGACAAAGAGGTCCTCGAGGTGCAGGGTGCCGCGACCCTCCCAGGTAGACCACTTGTAAAAGTAAAGGCTGAAGCCGGCAATCTGGCCCTCGTACTCGGCGATCAAACAGTGGAACATGGGGTTGTCGCCAAAGCCGTCGCGGATCAGGTCGGCCTCGGTCGTTTTGACGGCGTCCGGCTCGCGCTCGTAAATGGCCAAGGCCTTGATCAGGTCGAGGATGGCGGTAACGTCCGCGCGTTCGGCCTTGCGGATGGACAGGCTCATGGGTTCCCCCTCTCGGATTCGGGTTCCAGGCCAGGAACGGCCAGAGATTCGGTGGCGACCAGACGCCAGCGGTGGGCGTGGTCCTTTTGCAGCACCATAGCGGCATTGGCGCGCGAGGGCAAGACTCGATCGCGGGTATCGGGCAAAATGCCAAGCTGCCAGTGGCGTTCCATGGCTTGGGGGTCGCGGCCCTTGGGCTTGGCGGCTTCCTGGTCGAAGCGCCAGCGTTTGACGTGTTCAAGGGCGGCGTCGAGGAACAGGCCGAGGTCGACATGGCGCAGTAGCGCGCCGCATTCGGCGGCGGACGAAAGGGTGTACAGGCCCTCGAAGACAAGCAGGTCGGCGCCCACGAGCGCCGGGACCCAAGGCACGAGATGGGGGTGCGGAACGCGCTGGTAACGCAGGACCTGGGGTGACGGCTGGCCGGCGCGGTAGGCGCTAAGGACGGCTTCCAGAGCATCGAAGCGCATGTGGTCGGGACCCCATTCACCCAGACGGCCGCGCACTTCCGGCGCGGCAAAGAAATCGTCCATAGCGAGCACCTCGGCGCGCCGACCCGCGGCCTCAAAATATTGGGCGAGCGCGCGCGCTAGGGTCGACTTGCCGACGCCACTCGGACCTGCAAGGGCCAGAACGAAGGGTTTGCCCCTACCAACCACCGGCAGACGGGCCGTCAAGGCTTCGACCCAAGGTCGATCATGTTCCGTCAACACCACAGCATCCCGTCCTGGCATTCGTTCGCACCGCACCGCATTGTAACGGATTGTGCGCATCGGCGCCAAGCGCCGCGCAGCTGTGATATCCTTGGCAGACCCCACCTGGGGACTCGAAATGAGGAGCAAGTTATGGTTTTATGCTTGATGGTGTGTTTACTTTGGGGCGAGAGCGGGTTTATGACCGGCACGTTGGAGACGGCCCAAAAGCAGGCCGAAACGGGCAGCAAGTTCATCCTAGTGGATGTCTACACCGAATGGTGCGGGCCGTGTAAATTAATGGAGCGCACGACCTTTCGCGACCCCGGCACCCAGGAACTGCTGAAGCGGGTGGTGGCACTCAAGGTCGATGGCGAAAAGGGCCAGGGTCCCGAGTTGGTCAACCGCTATCAAGTTGCGGGCTTCCCCTGCTTTTTGATCCTCGACGCCAAAGGACAGGTCGTCGACAAGCGCATGGGCTACATGCCCGCACACGAATTCAATGCCTGGCTGGCGAACAAGGCGAAACTCTGAGGATGCAGCCATGCGCGCCTCGCCGTTTGCGGCGAGGGCGTTCTTTGGTATAGTGTGCCTCAAGACTAAATTTCTGGCGGAGGACTGTATGAGCGCCAATTCATGGTACCTGGTAATCAACGGCCAACAGGCCGGCCCGATGAGCAGCGACGAGATTCAAAATAAATTGTCCCGTGGCGAGATCACGAACCAGACACTCGCCTTCACGGCAGGGATGAAGAACTGGGAGCCGATTGCCCAGATTTCCCAACTGCGCGGGTCGATGCCACCGCCGCCAATGCCCTCGGGCGCAACCCGTTCTCACGAGATCGACTACAAGATTTTTGGCGAGGAGATGCAGTTCGTCGAGATCGAACTGGACCCCAATGAGACCGTCATCGCCGAAGCAGGCGGCATGATGTTCATGGAAGACGGGATCGAAATGGAGACCCGCTTTGGCGACGGCAGCGAGCCGGACAAGGGCTTCTTCGGCAAGGTTTTCGAAGGCGTCAAGCGCAAGCTGACCGGCGAAAGCCTGTTCATGACCTGGTTCACCAACCGCGGCGGCGCCAAGGCCAGGGTCTCGTTCGGCGCGCCCTATCCTGGCAAGATCATTCCTATCGACCTCACCCAGGTCGGCGGCGTCTTCATATGTCAGAAGGACTCGTTCCTGGCGGCGGCCATGGGCACCAAAGTCGGCATCGCCTTCACCCAGAAAATCGGCGCCGGCTTTTTCGGCGGCGAGGGCTTCATCATGCAGAAGCTCGAGGGTGACGGCATGGCGTTTGTGCATGCGGGCGGCACAATCGTGCAGCGCCGCCTCGCGCCTGGCCAAACGCTGCGGGTTGACACGGGCTGCATCGTCGGCTACACCCAGAGCGTCGATTACGACATCCAGATGGTGCGCAGCGTCAAATCGGTGTTCTTCGGCGGCGAGGGTCTGTTCTTTGCAACACTCAAAGGGCCCGGCGACGTCTGGCTGCAGTCTCTGCCGTTTTCGCGCTTGGCCGGCCGAATCTTCGCGGCTGCGCCGCAGACGGGCGGCGGCGGCAAGGGCGAGGGCAGCGCCTTGGGCGCGCTCGGCAACCTGCTGGACGGCGATTAAGCTTTTCCATGGGAGCTCCGCAAGGGGCTCCCTGAGGCCGAGAACCCTGACAGACGCTAAACCTATCTGCCTCTTTTCCGTTCGAATAGGGTGTCTGTTGCGCTGGGAGGTGGATCATGGCAGCATCGCAATTTTGGAAGAAAGTGGGAATCGGTTGTGGCGGCTGCTTAGGGCTGTGCCTGATTTCGGGTTTGTTGGTGGCGATCCTGGCGGTCGCCGATTCGCCCAAGGAAAGCCAGATCAACGAACTGGGTCTGACCGAGTCCGTCGAACACAATCTCGAGAACCAAGCAGGTCTGCCCGGCTCGCGCGTAGGCAAAAAACCGATCCACCTTAAAATCGACGTTCAATACTGCGCGGTCAAGATCGAACGCGGCGAACAATTGGGCTCGGTATTGATTGAAGGCAAATACGACACCGCCAACTTCAAGCTGACCTCCGACATCAAGGAACGAGACAACAGCATCGACTACACTTATACCTTTGGCGGCAGCCACAACGCGTTTTCGATGCTTTTCGGCATGACGCAAGACAAAATCGATCCCAATGAAAACACGCTGCGGATCCTTTTGCCAGCCGACGCGCCCGTCGATCTGGAGTACAAGCTCAGCAAGGGCGAGACCCAGATGGACCTGACTGGCATCACCATCACCGGCCTCAAATGCGAGACCAAGATGGGCGATTTCAAAGGCACCATCGGCGCCCCCAATCCTGGCCGACTCGACCTCTTCAAACACGAGTCGAAAATGGGGACCGCGACATGGAACGGTCTGGAGAACTTGCACGCCGAGAAGGTGCGCTTCAGCGGCCGCATGGGCGATATCAACCTCAATCCCCTGGGCCCACTGACGGAAGCCATGAGTGTGGAGGTGGACTTCGCGATGGGCGAGGTCGATGTGCTGGTGCCCCAGAACGCCAAAGTTGAAACTTCGTCGTCGGTTTTCATGGGCGAGATGCAAAAGTCGCGTTTGCAGGACGAGGTCCCCGAAGACGCACCGACCATGCATGTGCGCGGCAACATCACCATGGGCAGTTTGCGCGTTCGGCGTCTGACCGAATTCGAGCAGCAGATCTCGAAGGCCACGGAGCTGGCGTTGCACGGTTCGATCGACGAGGCAAGCCAGGCATTCCGCGACATCAAACAGAAGTACCCTGATGATACGCGACCCGACAAGCTCAACGATCTGGGCTACCGCTTGCTGCACCGCACGCCGGAACGCGCCGTGGCGGTGTTTCGCCTGAACGTGGAGCTGCACCCCCACTACGCCAACGGCTACGACAGTCTAGGCGAGGCGCTCTACCATACGGGAGCGCTAGAAGAGGCCTTGGCCAATTACCGCAAAGCCTACGAGATGGATCCCAGTTTGACCACTTCGGCGCGCATGATCAAGAAGATCAAGAATCAGCTGAACAACACATCGGACGGCGGTGACGAAGAGGGCGACCCGTCGGACGACTCAGACGTTACGAACGAATAAGCCTTGCCGACAGTCACTGAAAGCCCGCGGGCCGACCTCTTGGTCGGTCCGAAGCCTGCGCGAGTGCTCAGATGGCGGCATCGGTTTTCATTTGGCCGGTAACCCCTCTTTCTTGAGTTGATCAGCCAGCTTGAGCCGCAGGTCAGGCCAGCTTTCGATCTTGTCAAGTACCACCAGTTCGTCCGTATTCGTGATTTTGTAGCTGGACTTGCCGTCGACCTTGATCGGCTCCAGCACCTTGAGGAAGCCCAATCCAGCTTCCTTGCCCTGCAGTACAAAGTCGTTAAAGACGATCTTGTAACGGGCGTTCGGGTCGATCGGCGCGCCGTTCAGGGTCCATGCGCCGCTGATGCCGCCGAAGTTACCGCGCTGGAGGAAGCCACCCGTGCCCTTGTTGACTAAGCCCTGCTCCAGGGCTTTGACCAGCAGTGCGCCCTTGATCTCGGCGCGTACCTGAAAACCGCCGAACGGTAGGATCCGCAAGACGTCATACATCGTGATCGTCTGGCCCTTGTAGATCACGTCGTCGATGCGGATGCTGCCGCCGTTGTAGAT
Organism: uncultured Holophagae bacterium; assembly: GCA_964423555.1. Classification (GTDB taxonomy): domain Bacteria; phylum Acidobacteriota; class Holophagae; order Acanthopleuribacterales; family Acanthopleuribacteraceae; genus CAYRFM01. The sequence continues at coordinate 42,359 of CAYRFM010000004.1, forward strand.
GCTGCCCTGACAGTCGGGCATCAGCATGCTATCTGAGAGCATCCGGGTCAGCACGGTCTCGCCGTTGCGGACTGAGGCTTCGCGGCCATCCAGATCGATCTTGGCGACCGCGACCTTGGTCGCGGGATCGAGCCCCTGAGCGCGGAACCCATCGTATGCCAATTGGACCCAATGGTCGACGACCTTTTTGACCTCGGGATCATCAGGCACGTTCTCGTCGACGTACTTGAGTTCCGAGTGGATCTCGAGCTTGCGCGTCTTGTAGTCGAAGTCCAGATGATGAATGTAAACAGTGCGCGCATTGGCGTCGGCCTTGAAGATCGGGACCAGGTTGGGCCCGCGCCAGACCTGAACATTTTCGTGTTCGTGGCCACCGAGAATCAGATCGAGGCCCTGAGTGCCTTGGGCCAGGGCAACGTCGCTGTCGAAACTCAGATGGGTTAGGCCAAGCACGATTTCGGCGCCCAGCGCCTCGAGTGCCGAGGCCATGTCGCGAGAAACGGCCAGGTAGTCGTTGCGGTACTCGGCGTAGTCGACCTGATTGGCGTCGAGCGTGATGCCATAGATGCCGAGGCGCACGTGATTTTCGCCGTCCTTGAACGTCAGTATTTTGTAGGTCAGGACCTCGGGAAAGAAGGCGCCGCCCTTGCGCAGGACGTTGGAAGAGATCCAGGCGAACTTGGACTCGCCGATCCGTTTCAGCAAGCTCGCCTCATCCAGATCGAACTCGTGGTTGCCGAAGGTGGCACAGTCCAGGCCCATGGCGTTGAGGGTATCGACCATCTGGCGGCCGGCCAATTTCTCCTTTCCACCGCCCTCGGCGGGCACGAAGGCCAAGCCCAGTGCCGAGGGACTGAGGAAGTCACCGGCCAGCAGGGCGATCGTATGGGGGTTCTCCTTTTTCTGTTGTTTGATGATTGTGGCCACTTTGGCCAAGCCGCCCTCGCTGCCATGGGTGCCGCTGAGCGGCATCAGCTCGTAGACGTCGTTGATCTGGATCAAGGTGATGTGTGCCTTGTCGTCGGCCAAGCAGCCCATACAGGTCAACAGGAAGAAAGAAACGATCCACAGTACTTTCATGCGATCCCCCGGCTCAGAATAGTGGGAGCACCATTTTAGCCGAAGGCCCGCGGGCCTGACACGAAAATCCGTAGAGTCACCGCGGTTTAGAGGCTCAACGTTCGACCAGTTCGACCCGCCGATTGCGCTCGCGACCGGGGTCGCTGCTGTTGGCGGCTACCGGCACCAACGGGCCGACGCCATGAGGGAGGAGGCGCTTGCGGTCAATGCCGAAGCCGGTGGCCAGGGCTTCCACGACCGCGCGTGCACGGTCTGCCGAGAGGGCCAGATTGTAGGCCAGCTCACCCTTGCCGTCGGTGTGGCCAACGACATAGAAGTTGCGCTCTGGTTGGCCTTTGAGAAAGGCTGCGATCTGAGTCAGGGCAGGCTTGGACTCCGGTTTGAGCGTGGCCTTGTCAAAGTCGAAGAACAGGCCATCGAGCACGACCCGACCCTGCTCGCGCAGGCCCTTGCCGATCGCCTCGGGATCGACGGTGACCAGGCCCGTCTCCAGCTCGGCGGTCTCGACGATATCGATCAGGGTACCGATCCGATCTTCGCGAAACTGGTAAACGGAAATGAGCACATAGGCCAACCCCTTGTCGTTGGCCTTGCGGGCAATGATCGTACCGCCCCCGCCGGAGGTCGCGGAGCCACGCATCATTTCGTTGACTGCACCGCTGCGATCGCCCCATTCGTTGGCGCCAAACAGCACATGACGCCATTGCAGGCTGCCGACCTCTGTGCTGCGCGAGCCAGCAGGACTCAGGCCTTCGGCCAGGATCTCGCAGCCAGCTTTGGCCAGGGCGTCGCGATAATTGCGGTAGACCTCCTCGTGGGTCCGCGCTTTGGTGTCGAGCGCGTAGTAGATGCGGGTGACCTGACCTTGGACATCGAGCCATTTGTCGATTTTGCGGTAACTCGTGACCGGTCCTAGGGGAATGCGATAGGGTCGATGGTTGTCGACGGTGTACCACTCGATCACCGAGCCAGGATAGCGCGTGATCAGCGGATGGTCCTTGCTGCCCGCAAAATCGCCGGCCTGGGCCATCAGCACGCAGGTGAACCCTAACGCCAGGCAAAAGCTGTTTTTCATGGTTGGCCTCCTGTTGCTTTGATACAAAGTAGGTCGATCACGAGCCTTGGTCAAGCTCGAATTTCTCCGGAACCCTTCTCAAAGGCTCCATTTTGCTCGATCAGAGCGTACAATCGGGGACATGGAGGCTGCTCATGGAGATCGTCGTCGGCGAAACCGAGCCCGAAAAAGTGCTGGCCCATCCGCTCGTGTCCGGCTTGTTAGAGAGCATGTCAGATGGGGTGCTCGCCATCGACGCGCGCGACCGCCGCATCCTCGCCATGAACGCGCGGGCACGCACGCTGTTGGGTTATCGCCAGGCCGACGTCCTCGGCTGCCAATGCCGCAAGATGATGAACTCGCCGGCCTGCACCCAGGCCTGTCCATTGACGGCGGCGCTCGAGGGTCGCGAGGCCGAGTCCCAGCTTCAGCTCTATTACCGCGGCAAAGACCAACAGGTCATGCTCCACGCCGAGACGCGCATGCTGCTGGTGCGCTCCAGTGCTGGCGAGCCCTTGTTGGGGATCGAGCTGTTCCGCGACCTCAGCGAGGTCGAGGAGCTCAAGCGCGCCCTGCGCGAGCGCCGCTCGCTGGCCGGCATTATCGGCAAAGCCGCCAACATGCAGGAGCTCTACGAGCTGGTCGAGCAGGTGGCGCCCTTCCCGATCCCGGTCCTACTGAGCGGCGAGACCGGCGTCGGTAAGGAGCGTTTCGCCGACGCGATCCACGCCGCCAGCCCCCGCGCGGACAAACCGCTGCTGAAAATCAACTGCGCGGTCCTGACCCGCGAGCTTGCCGAGAGCGAGCTGTTTGGCCATCGCCGCGGCGCTTTCACGGGCGCCCATGAAGACCGGGTCGGTCATTTCGAGAGCGCCAATGGCGGCACCTTGCTGCTGGACGAGGTGGGCGAACTGGCTCCGGCGCTGCAGGCCAAGCTGCTGCGGGTGTTGCAGGAAGGTGAACTGCAGCGCATCGGCGAGTCGCGCGTGCGCAAGATCGACGTCCGCATCATCGCCGCCACCAACCGCGAACTCGAGCAGGAGGTCCAGCGGGGGACCTTCAGGGCGGACCTCTTCTACCGCCTCTCGGCGGTGCGACTGGTGGTGCCACCCCTGCGCGAGCGCTTGGAAGACCTGCCGATGTTGGCGGACCACTTCCTCGATCGCTTCGCCCGCGAGTTCAAATGCCTGCGCCCGCAACTGGCGGCCGAGGCTCTGCGCGAGCTGCTGTCCCGGCACTGGCCTGGCAATGTCCGCGAGCTGGAGAACAGCCTGCGCTTGGCCATGATCCGCGCCATGCGCACGGGCACGATCCAGCGCCACCATCTCGACGCCCGGCCGGAGCGCGCGGACAGCCCGCGCGAAGAGACGCTGAACCTAGCGGAACTGGAGCGCCGCGCCATCGACCAAGCCCTGGCCCAAGCGGCGGGCAATGCCAGCGAGGCGGCCCGCCTGCTCGGCATCGACCGCACCACGCTTTGGCGGCGACTCAAGACCGCGGCGAAGCCCTGAGCCGGTCACCTCAAGCGAACAACGCCTGAGCCCAGTCCCTGTTTCGAGACCACTGGCCGCTGGGGTCGGGCAGGGTCATGCGCAGTGCAGGGCAGGGCATGGGTGTCGAGTAGCAGCTGCGCCCGCAGCCGTGACGGGTCGCGATGGTCCAGCCAATCCAGAAAGAGATGGGGGTCGGTGAAGTACTTCTTGTCGCCGACGATCGGGTGGGGTCATTCAGAAATAGGCGACCGCCAGCCGCACAGGCCGAACTGGCGGTCTGCCACGGTCAGGGACCGCAAAGGTTGGCGGTAGCTTGGATCAGGGTCTTGACATCGCTGTTGGGCCATTCTGGCAGTGACGCCAGGAACGCCGGGGAGCCGGTGCAGGTTCGGTCGTAGCGGACCAGGCTGTAAGCATTTCCGATGGAAGGGTTGACCAGAAGGCGATCCGGTTCCGCGCTGAGAACGTAACCCGTGGGCAAGGTCGTCACCAATTCCGGCTGGGCCGGGTTCGCCAGGCTGTAAACTTCGAGCGGACTCCCGTAAAAGGTGTCGCCACTGTTGTAGAGATAGGTGCCATCGGTATGCAGAGAGGGACCCCAATTGTCGGTCACGAGCGTACCCAGGTAGGTGGGGTGCTCCGGATCGGTTAGACCGTAGATGTTGATGGTGTTGTCCTCTTTCGCGTAAAGCGTTTGACCGTTGATCAACAGTTGGCCAAGATTGCCGCCGAACCCGCCAAAACAGCGGACATAACTCAGGTCGTCGGCATGGAAGGCACACAGGGAGTCGTAGGCTGAGGCGTAAAGAAGCGTGCCGTACTGGACCCCATTCCCATAATCGCCCGAACTCGACCTATGCACTTTCATGTCGGTGGGGTCCTGGACATCGATCAGCATCAAGCCGACGGTCGGGTCGTTGACCAACAGCTTGTCGCCGACAAAGAACTCATCGAAGTCGTTAGTCGCAAAAACCTCCAGGCGACCTAGCTCGACGGGGTGATCGGGGTCGGCAACGTCGTAGGCCACCAATTGGTCGACCAGCTGCACGTATAGGGTCGTGTCTCGCACGGTTACATCGTAAACCCATCTGCCGAGATTCCAAGGCGCGCTTTCGCGGAAGCTGCCGTCCTCGTCATTGAGTCGATAGATACCCTGCTTGTAGGCCCCAAGCCACAGGTCATGCCCCTGCCGAGCGGCCTGAAAAAGGATGACCGGGCCGGGTCCACCGGAGACAACGGCCGGTGTCATGGTCGACAGGTCGTAGAGGTCGACGCGTTCACCGTCCTGGACCAAGGCTCGGTTGCCGGACACGGCCATGGTGCCGTCCATCGGTATCTCGAAGCGGCGTACGGCCAAGTGATCGAGGTCGGCGTTGACCTGACCCAGTTGGTCGGTCCAAAGGCGGGTGCCATCGCTCTGGAGGGTTTGGCTATGGACCCAGTTGAGCTTCACGGTGGGCCAATAGCCACCGGCAAGGTACATCAGATGATCGCCAACTGCGAATTGTTGGATTCCCACGCTCGCCATGTCGTAGACCTGGTCGGTTCCGTTGAGCGCGATCCAGGTACTACGGCTTACTGAAAAGTAGGCCAGGCCCTCGAACATGTAGACAGCGTTGTTACGGGTACCCGAGAAGTCGATGGCACGATTGTCACCAGGCCCGCCCAAACTACCGCCCGAGGCGGGGAGATGGTCCACGAGGACGCTGTAATACATGCCTTGTGGACTGACGATGCCTAATTTCCCGTTAGCGATATGCAGTTTGTCCCCACGAACCACGGATTGGGTGGCGAAGGGCATGGGCGCTTCGACATCGGTGGCATCGATAATCTCCAGGCTGCCATCGCGCATGGCGTCGCCCTGCAATTAAGGAATGAAGAGCTGAACTCGAATCCGCTACGGGAACCATCTGAGATCCGTGCTGAAAACAAAAAGGCCAGGACAAGCCTGGCCTTTTTCTTGTGCGGCGGCGAGCGCCGCCGCTTCGAGTCGATTAGGGGATGACGGTGATGTAGACCGTGCAGGAGGTTTTGGCGATGCCGTCACCAGCCTTGTAGACGAAGCTCACGGTACCTTCATAGCCAGCCGGAGCGTCGTACCAGAATGAGCCGTTTTGGCTCAGGCCGAGCGTGCCGACTTCGGGCAGGATCGAAGTGCCGTAGCAGGTCAGGGCAGCACCCTCGGGGTCGTAGTCGTTGGCCAGGACACCGGGTGCGCCGACAGTCAGGCGAGTACCGGCTCTGACGGTGTAGCTTTCGGGGCCGCAGACCGGGAACAGGTTGCCGACGGTGACGTCGATGAACACGGTGCACAGGCTGAAGCTGGTGCCGTCCCACGCCTTGTAGACGAAGGAGACCACACCGCTCTGACCGGCGACGGGCGTGTAGCTGAAGCCGCCGTCCTGACCCAGGATCAGGGTGCCGACCGCAGGCGCGGAGTAGAGGTGGGCGGTGATGTTGTTGGCGTTGGGATCGTAGTCATTGCCCAGGATACCGGGCGCCGGTACGACAAGTCGGGTGTCCCAATTGGTGGTGTAGTAGTCGTCCTGGCAGACCGGCGGCAGGTTCGGGCCGGTGGAGGAGGCTGTGACGTCGATGGTGGCGACGCAAGAGCTCGATAGCTGGCCGTCGGTCACGCGGTAGACGAAGCTGACCTGGCCAACAAAGCCTTGGGGCGCGCTGTAGGAGTAGCTGCCGTCGGCGTTGAGCGTCAGGTTGCCGCGGGAGGGTCCGCTTTCGAGCATTGCGGTCAGGCCGTCGCCGTTCTCGTCGGTGTCATTGATCAGTACACCGGGAGCGGCCACGTTGAGTACCTGGCTCCAGGAGGTGGTGTAGCTGTCACCTTCACAGATCGGCGCCTTGTTGGCGGGGGTGCCAGGAGCGATGTCGATCGTGACCGAGCACAGGCTGCACTCGTAGGCGTCGCAGACGGAGTAGACGAAGCTGACTTGACCGGACCAGTAGGGTTCGGGGGTGTAGACAAAGGAGCCGTCCTGGTTGACGGCAACACTGCCGTGAGCAGGAGCGTCGGCAATGAAGGCGGCCAGGGCGTCGCCGTTGGGATCACTGTCGTTGCCCAGCAAACCGGGAGCGTCGATGACCAGCTGGGTGTCCCAGTCGGTGCTGTAGCTGTCGTCTTGGCAGACGGGCGCCTCTTGGGGCGGCGTGCCGCCGAGGACGTTGATCGTCACGGTCGCGGTGCAGGACGAGCGACCGTCGGTGACGGTATAGGTGAAGCTGTCGGTGACCGCTTGGTACGGGGCGGGTACATAGGTGAAGGAGCCGTTGGCATTGAAGGTCAGGTTGCCGTAAGAAGTGGAGGTGGCCAAGGTGGCGCTGAGGCTGCCGCCATCACCGGGGATATCGTTGGCCAAGACGCCGGGTGCGTCGACCACCAGCGGGTAATCCCAGTCGGTGTCATAGGTGTCATTGGCGCACTGGGTGGGATTGGGTGCGTTGCAGCTCGTCAGGGTCGTGCCATTGTTGATGCGGTCGGCAACTGCCTGGGCCAGCACCAATTCGGAACGGGATGGGTGGCGCTTGTTCAGGATGCTGTCGATGAAGCGGATAGCGTCGCGCACGGTGGTGGGCCCGAGGTCGGGATCGTTGACGCAGTTGCACTCGGCGACGCGACCGGAGCAGAGGTTCAGCATCAGCGCCATGAATTGGGCGCGCGCTTGCTTTTCTTTGTTACTCGAGGGATTGGGGTTCAGTTCGTCGTCGATGTCGCAGACGGAGCGAACGCAGCTGAAGGTGCGGACGCTGCGAATGCAGCCGAGGTAGGAGCGCAGGCGCTCGTGCTCGCCGGAGGGATGGGTGCCGCGCACCACGTGACGCCAGAAGCCCTGGGTCTTGACGTCGGGAGTCACAGGAGTGCATTGAGACGGACCAGAAGGGCAGTGGCCAGGGTAATAAGCCAAAACGCTGGCCGAAGAGATCAAAAGGAGGAACAACATGCAGTGTTTCACGCAACATCTCCTGCGTAGATTCGGAGGTACAAGTACCCGCATGCGATAGAGCAGGAATCTTGCCAACTCTCTGTGGGCCGAGACATTTCATCGAACCGGTTGGAAAAGAACACTTTACTCGATCCGACCGACCGCCGGCAAAATAGCCGCTACTGCATCTGTTGAATCTTGAACAGCTTTTCAGGGACCCTTGATCGATGGCGCCCTCGGGGCGTTGTTGAAATTCAAACAACTAGATGCATTTGAAGCTCTCGAACGGCTGGTGGCAGCTGTCGCAGAAATGTAGTGCCTTGCAAGCCGTCGAGCCGAAGCGCGAGCGCAGCGCGGTTTCCAGCGAACCGCAGAACGGGCAGGGCACCTGCATGTCGGGCGTCTCGAACGGCGAGCGCGTCGCCGCGCAAGTCGGCTTGGGCGGCGCGATGCCGTAGTCGCGCAGCGCCTCCTTGGCGCGCTCGCTCATCCAATCGGTGGTCCAAGCAGGGGAAATCGCCGTGCGCACCTCGACCTCGGCATAGCCCGCGCCCTGGAGCGTCTGGCGGATCTCTTTCTCGATCACATGCATCGCCGGGCAGCCGGAATAGGTGGGCGTGATCGTCACCGTCAATGCCGAGGCATCCAGCGCGACAGCTCGCACGATCCCCATGTCGACGACGTCCACAACCGGAATCTCCGGGTCCTTGACCTCGTGAAGCAGGTCCCAAACTCGCTGTTCGTCCTCACGGGTCTCGTTCATGACGTCCTCCTTGCAGGGCTGGGCGCTTGGCCCAATCAAGCTTATCGGTTGCGGGGTCGAAAAACAAGTCGTTCACTCACCGGAGCCCTGTCTCGCAGCTCCATCGAGCCCTCCACTACCTGCACCCTTGCACGTGCCCCCGTCAGCCGCGTCGCTCAGAATGCCGTAAATATGGACATCTATTGGTCGTGTATAATAATTCGAGCCGCTCTCGATTCTGATAATCGTGCGAGTCGCTCGACTCTGGAGTGTGATCCGCCATGACGACCTGTGTCTCGGAAAACCTCAAGCCATACGCGATCCGTGAATGCTTGCGCCATGGCGCTAGCTCCGTAAGTTATGCTGCGCTACACACAGACATTGGCATGGGTCTGAAGGTCGAGCGCAAAGTCACCCTAAAGTTCAGCTGGAATGTGTCTGCGGCGGAAGAAGAGGCAAGAGGCATGGTGAAATTGAGCGGCAAGCGCGGTTTCCTCAGCCTCTACGATTGCTTCAGAGTGCCCTATCACGAGGTCATGGCGTTACTTGCGCCGGCCATGCAGCGCTCCGACGACAGCGCACCTAGTATCCAGGCCGAGCAGGATATTGTCGTGTTGGTCACACAGTTCGCACTCGGTCAAGACTTGGTGAAAACCGAGGCAATAGCAAGTAAGGCGCCCATAAAAGTAACGGAAGGAAGCTGGCTGATCGAGGTGGACGGAAAACCATACCGACAGTCACTGCCCGAGAGCTTCGGCCCCGATGAACGACTGCACCTACTTCGCAATTTAATCAAGTTGGTCAAACACGCCCACGAGCAGGAGCCGCGACAGGTCTTGGGTCAACTCCAGCCAGGCGGTTTGCTCTATGATTCCGAGGGCGGAGGCGATATCCGCTTGGTCGACTGGAAGGGTGTCGAAAGTTTCGAGGCGGCGGCCTGGCAATCACCCTGGCATAGTGCTTCGGCCGAGGCACTGCCTAGTGCGGCCGATATCTATCAGCTCGCTCTCTGGGTTGACCGGATCCTTGGCCCTGGAGATCGCGCCTGGCGCAAGTTTGCTCGTGCGATCACACTTCACCAGGACCCCACGAAATTGCCGACGATCCAGGCTTTCGAAGAACGGCTCAATCAAATTGCGACCAAGGTCGCGGGGCGGATGCATCGCCAAACCTTGACTCTGCTGTGGCTGGGGATCCTGGTGGCTCTGGGTCTGGGCGGCTGGAAGCTTTGGCGCGATCATGTCCTGAGCCCGCAACGTCAGACAATTGCCCGTCTACGGTCCGAGGCGGGCAAGAGTGATGAGCAGGCACAAGAGGTGATCGGCGAGTTGCGGACCTACTTGGGCGAAAAGGAGTTTCAGCCGATTCGGGAAGAAGTGGCCGGCTGCATCGGCGACCTTCGTTACCAGATTAGAGTCGAATACAAGTTTTTAGAACGGCTCGAGTGGAACAAGCCCAATGCGATCTACTTATCCAATAAAAAGAAATTCGTGATTTACGAATGTTTCCCGTTCGAAGTTGGCGAGCCAATCAACGAACAGGAATACCTGTCCGAGATCCAGGCCAAAAAAATGGTGGTGAGGAATCGCAAGACAAATCGGTACCGCACCATCCATTTTCCCCGGCATCCCTTGGTGGGCGACCAGAGGATCGACGGTCAATTCATCATCTACGATTCGGATCTTTGGGACATCCGCTCCGCGCTATCACAAATCGTTGGCATCAATCCGGACTATATGACAAGTATAAGACCTAGAATCTTTGGGTTGATGATAGAGGAGAGCCCGGATCTTGTGTATTCCGTAATCAGTGCAAGTCTCGATCGCTCTCATTACCAAAGGTTTCCGGTATTAGTTGAAAATTGTTTGAGGTTTTGTTATTGGGATCTTGAAAAGGGGACACGTCTTAATGGTACATTGGAAGACCTGGCGGTTTCGGTGCTAAATGAGGATCTGAAAATCAACATTTCCGGTCAAGAGTTGTTGAAGGAAAAGGTAGACATGGTATTGAAGACACGTACCAACGGTTTCGAATGGTTCAGAGAACAGGCCTTGTTGTCTGGCTGTCGGATGGAGCTGAGCGAGGATGGGCAGAATATACGATTTACTAAACCCGGAGTGTCTTTATGATGATTATTGCTATGATTTTCTTGACGAATATCAAGAAGATCGATTTCCGTCCACCGTTGCTTCCAGAGATGTATTGGGGATTTGATTCACTGGCCTTCGATGGATCTATCATCCTTCGGTCAGAAACATCTATCTATCATTACTCGGGAGACGGGCGCCTGCTTCGCACGATTGGACGTCCGGGCGATGGACCTGGCACATTTCTTTCTCCATCAAGTACGCTTTGGGATGGCCTTAGGTATTTCGTCAATGATGGTCGGCGCATGTCTATTGAAATATTTGATAAACATGGCAATTTTCTTGCAAGACGGTATTATAATTTTCGCAACATATCTTTTGTCAATGGGAAGTATTTTTTTCTTGATTATCTTCCATTTATGAAGGAAGATGTAACCATTCCAGCGCTTAAATTGGTCGAATTTGACAAAAACCTTAATGCGGTTACAAAAGAACGTTTCCAACTGCTCGACCCCATCGTGTTTAATTATACATCGAACTTTAAGCTATGTTTTTTCACAGACATGAATGATGGACTCTATATCCTGCAACAAATTCGTCCAGTTATATATGTCTATGGAAAGGATTTTAAGTTGAAGAGGACAATAGAGGCGAAACTAGGGTCTTACGTAAGGCCGAAACCTACAAAGGAGGTTCTCTACGGAGTTAAAGCGTTTGAACATTATAACACAATATCCATGATCCACAATATGTTCAGGGTAAATGATTACTTATGCATCTGCTTTTATGGTCCGACACCTGGAAAGCGAGCGCTTGGAGAATGGCCGAAGAATAAACCATGCTTTATGCAGTTGGTTGATCGTAATGGTTTGGCAGTTGCACCTGTCGTTGCACTGCAAGGACCCTGCCTTGGCGTATTCAAAAACAAGATTTTGTTTTGTGACAGGTGGTCAGGGGATCCATCGTTTCATTGGGCGGACGTATCGGACTTTTTGCCTGGTGGCGTGGAGGGTCCTCATGGAAAGCCTTAAATTACGGGGTCTGGTGGTAGGCAACTATGAACTTCTCAGTTTGATCGGGATGGGTGGTACAGCACTCGTTTTTTCGGCCAAAAACCTCAAGTTCAGGGATCAATTCGGTGCAGATCACACCGTCGCACTCAAATTTATCTTCGAACGCGCACGCGCGGAGGATGAAGCCAAACGCTTGATGAAAATGAGCGGCGTACATGGTGTCAATGACATTCTGTGCTGTTTTGAAGCAGATTTAGATAATCGGGAGATGATGAGGCAGCTGATTGAAGCTTGGGCTAGCAAAAACACCCTTCAAATAAAGACGGAGAGCACCACTGTGTTTGTCTTAGTCTTGAACTTGGAACGGGGCGACACTTTGACAAGAACGAGACCCTGGAGCTCGCGAGATGATCGAGTACGATTAAAGGGACAATGGGAAATAGAGTCTTCAGGCAAGAGGTTTGTGCAGTATCTCCGCAATCAATATACCTACCATGAGAAAATTGCCCTGATCCAGGGTATGATTAATGCCATTCAAAACTCTCACAACTTGTTCGACCAAGTGCATGGCGATCTCCACCCAGGAAATGTTTTATTCAACCATCAAAATGCTGAAGTGGTGATCATCGACTGGAGCAACGAAGGAGTATTTGGGACGGATGGCTGGACATCCCCATGGCACGATCAACTGATATTAAATGAAATTTATTCACTTCCAAAAGCGGCGGATATCTTTTTGCTCGCTCTTTGGGTCCAACGATTACTTGGTTTTGAACATCCAGTATGGCAGCGTTTTGCTCTGCACTACCTCGAAGAGGAAAACGCTAACCTCATGCCGACGATTGACGAATTCCTTCAAAGCTTCAATTGCGCCATCAACACGATCGACAAATTAAGACAGCGGAGAAGACGCTGGAAAGCCGGTGCTATTCTGGCTTTGACGTCCGTGCTGACTTTTATGGTTGTCTTTGATTGGGAGAACTATTTCCAAAAATCTAAGATAGACTCGCTTCTTCATCAAAACATTTCCGACAAGGCCAAGATGCATAAATTACAAGACATATTAGACGAGGCACAGCCCTATCAAATACGCAAATACATCACTCAGAGAATCGGAGAAATAAGCCTAAGTTCATATGCAGAGCCTGGTGATTTCTCTGGTATTGATGTGTCGCGACCTACAGCAGTATACTTTTCTGAGGACCAGAGCTTTGTTGCATTCCGAGATAAAGTATTGACATCGGGGTGCGCGATAAACAACCATGAATATATCTATGATATTGACACAGTCGGTTTGGTCGTGGCAGATATGAAGAACCACTATCGCTTCATCGAGTTTCCTGAGCATGCCTTACAAAAGGATGCGTCAGGATCTGGGTGTTTGATCATTTACTCGTCAGAGCTTCGCGATCTGATCACTGCTCTTGGCATGGTAACCCGACATCAAATCACCTTTACTTCGACAACTAGCCCACGGGTTTTTGGTTTGCTGAGAGGGGCTAACGCACAAGACCTTGTCAAGAAGCTGTTTCTCCTGATGGACTGCCCTTGGGACGCCAGCAATCTCGTCTGCAGTTATGAGAAACACTGGCTCAAGACCTATGAAGTCATCCCAGGTGAATTTTTAAAGGGCAATCTTATCGATATCTTTATCGAAAATATTCACGAAAAGCTAGGATATCATATTACCGATATCACACCCTATTTTCAGCCAAATTCCAGTATTTACCCGCTCACACTCGACCGCCAAATGAGTAACAACATAAAATGGTACGTGTTTTATTCTGCCCACCGCTTGTCATTCGACCCCTGCGAAGACAGTGCCGCTATCACTATCATGTATTGAACAAATGCGGTTCCCAACATCCCTATGATGGACCTGGCAAGATCGACCTCGCAGATGCGTGGCAGAGGATCGTTGTGCTAGCATCGGAGGGCCTGCACGAGGTGTTGCCCTTGGAGAAGTTTGTCGGCTTTGTGCTCAACCACACGGATCTGTCCGCCAGTCGCGTGGTCGTGGACCTGTTCACCGAGCAGGGCGGTACCCGCCAGGGCGTGATGCGCTTTGGCAAAAAGGACAGTCGCGCGCTGCTGACGCCGCTGACCCGGCTCAGCTTTCAGCTGGGCGGGCGCGAGCACCAACACCTCAAAAACCTGTCCGAGCCCCAGGTTGAGGCCCACTGTTTCGATCTGGCCGCTGACTACACCGGCCTCTGTCTCGTCTCCCACTGGGCCTGGCTGGTGCGACGCACCCAACCCGACGAGCATCCCGATGTGCGCGTCTTCCGCCTGCTCGACCACCTACTCCAGTTTCTGCGCGGGCCACGCCCCGACCACACGGCGCTCCATCTGGCCAACCTGTATTTCGAGATCTGGCTGCTGCACTTCAGCGGCATCCTGGCGCGCCAACCGATCACCGAGGACGCCGACAGCGTCGAGGAACGCCTCGCCGCCAAGCTCGACCGCGACCTGCTGACACTTGCCTTTCAAAGAAAGATTGAGCAATTCGGTGAGGATGCTCTAAAATTGGGAGTTTTCCACGGCTCCACGGTTGCGCTCGGCGCGCTGTGGGAACGTCTTCTGGACCGCGAGCTAAAGGCCCGCCATGTTCTCTACAAACAGTTAAAACTAAGGGGCAACGTGTGAAGTTTCAAGATCTCATCCTCGGCCTTCAGAATTATTGGGGCAGCCAGGGCTGCGTCATCAGCCAGCCCTACGATATCGAGACCGGTGCTGGCACGATGAACCCGCACACGTTCCTGAAAACGCTCGGGCCCGAGCCCTGGAAGGTCGCCTACGTCGAGCCCAGCCGCCGGCCCGCCGACGGTCGCTACGGCGAGAACCCCTTCCGCGTCCACAAACACTACCAGTTCCAGGTGATCCTCAAGCCCAGCCCCGATAACGTCCAGGAACTCTACCTCGACAGCCTGCGCGCGTTTGGCATCGACCCCGCCGTGCACGATATCCGCTTCGAGGAGGACAACTGGGAAGCGCCCACGCTCGGCGCCTGGGGCGTCGGCTGGCAGGTCCTGCTCGACGGCATGGAGATCACTCAGTTCACCTACTTCCAGCAGGTCGGCGGCATCGACACCAACCCCGTCAGCGTCGAGATCACTTACGGTATCGAACGCCTGTGCATGTTCCTCGGCAATATCGACGACATCTTCAAGCTGAACTGGACCGACGAGGTTACCTACGGCTCGGCTCGCAAGCGCGAGGAGTACGAGCTCAGCAAGTACTGCTTCGAGGTCGCCGACATCGAGCGCCACCTGCAGATGTTCGCCCTGTTCGAGCAGGAGGCGTTCCACGCACTGGCCGCCAACCTGCCGCTGGCCGCCTACGATTACGCGCTCAAGTGCAGCCACACCTTCAACGTGCTCGACGCGCGCGGCGCCGTCTCGGTCACCGAACGGCCAGGATTCATCCAGCGCGTGCGCAAACTCGCCTGCGCCGTCGCCGAGGCCTACGTGGCCGCGACCCCCGCCTGAGCCCATCACCACCCGGAGCATATTGTCATGGCTGAATTTTTGTTAGAAGTTGGTACCGAGGAGATCCCCGCGCGCATGCTGCGCAAGGCCGAGCAGGATCTCAGCTCCGCCCTGGAGCAGCTGTTTACCGAGCACCGCCTCGCCTTCACGCCGATCGAGGCCTACGGCGCACCGCGCCAACTGGTCGTGCTGTGCCGCGACGTCCAGGCCCGTCAGGACGACATCGTCGAGACCGTGACCGGCCCGCCCGTGCGCATCGCTTATGACGCCGACGGCAAGCCAACCAAAGCGCTGGAAGGCTTTTTGCGCAACAACCCCGGCCTCAGCGCCGCCGACCTGATCCGAATCGACGGCCCCAAGGGCGAGGTCGTCGCGGCATCGGTCGACATGCCCGGCCGCGACACGGCGGCGATCCTGGCAGAGCACCTGCCGCTGATCCTCGACCGCCTGCACTTCGCCAAGAATATGCGCTGGGGCAGCTGCCCGACCCGCTTCGTGCGACCCGTGCGCTCGCTGCTGGCAGTCTGCGGCGGCGCCGTGATTCCCTTCGAGTTCGGCGGCATGCACAGTGGCAACACCAGCTTCGGCCACCGCGTCTGCGGCAAGCCGCGCTTCGAGGTCGCCACTATCGACGGGTTCCTGGCCGAGAAGGCCAACCAGGGCATCGTTGTCCGTCACGCCGATCGCCGCGCCCAGCTCGAGGCGCGCCTGGCCGAACGCCTGGCCGAGATCGGCGGCCAGCTGGTCCCCGACGAGCACCTGCTCGACGAGATCGCCGACCTGGTCGAACTGCCCTACATCGTGCTCGGCAGCTTCGATGCGAAGTTCCTCGACATCCCCAAGGAGGTCCTGATCACCTCCCTGCGCGACCACCAAAAATCCTTCTGTGTCCAGGGCGCCGACGGCCGCCTGATGCCCTTCTTCCTGGCCGTCGCCTCGATCGCCGGCGATCCCCAGGGCCTCGTCCGCAAGGGCAACGAGTGGGTCCTCAACGCCCGCCTCTACGACGCCCGCTTCTTCTGGAGCTCCGACCTGCGCAAGGACTTCGACAGCCTGCGCGAGAAGTTGCGCAACCAGACCTTCCAGTCCAAGATCGGCAACTACTACGAGAAAACCGAGCGCATCGCCCGCCTCTGCGCCCTGTGGAGCATCGGCCTCGGCGAGATCGACCGCGCCGGCCTCGACTTCGCCGCGCGCCACTGCAAGACCGACCTGGTCAGCGAGCTGGTCTTCGAGTTCCCCGAACTCCAGGGCATCACCGGCGGCCTGCTGCTCGAACGCCAGGGCAAATCGGCCGAGGTCGCGGAAGCCGTCTACGACAGCTACCTGCCGGTCTCGATGGAGGACCGCCTGCCCCGTTCGAAGATGGGCGCGCTGGTCGCCCTGGCCGACAAGCTTGACACGCTGGTCGGCTGCTTCGCCGCCGGCCTGATCCCGACCGGCACCAAGGACCCCTACGCCCTGCGCCGCGCCGCCCAAGGCATCGTGCGCCTGCTGATCGAACACGAGCTGCCGTTCGCGCTCTCCGACCTGCTGGCTTCCGCGCTCGACCAGTACCGCGAGGTCCTGACCCTCGCCGACGGCCTGGCCAACCAGCTCGACGAGTTCTTCCAGGACCGCATCCGCTACTACTTCAAGCGCGACAACGTCGACCACCAGCTCGTCAACGCCGTGCTCGCCAGCGATCACGACAGGGTCGACCAGACCCGCCGCCGCATGCTGGCCATTTCCGCACAAATGGAGCGCGAGGGCTTCCGCAACCTCGCCCTCAACCTCAAACGCATGAACAACGTCATCGCCGACGAGCTCGCCCAACTGCCGGCCTTCGAGGCCGAGCTGCTGCGCGAACCCGCCGAGCTCGAGCTGTGGCAGGCCTATGCAGCCATTGCCGACGACGTCTACCAGGCCGTCGCCGAACGCGCCTACAACCACGCCATGGATCTGATGGTCGGCCTCGCCAAACCGGTCGAGACCTATTTCGGCACCAGTGAAATTAAAGGTGTCTTCGTCAACTGCGACGACACCAGTCTGCGCCACAACCGCAAAGCCATGCTGCGCGAGATTGGCCGAACCCTGGCCCTGGTGGGAGACCTCTCCCAGCTGGGTTGATGCTCGCGATCTCTGGTTGATCGGGGCGCCGCGAAGATTTAAGATGGAACCATAATTCAAGGGATGCAGAGGAGCTTTCACATGCGCTACGTTTTCCGGTTCTCCCAGAACGAGACCGACGGTCACGGCAAGATGAAGGAAGTCCTGGGTGGCAAGGGTGCTGGTTTGGCCGAGATGTGCCGTCTGGGCGTGCCCGTCCCGCCCGGCTTCACCATCTCCACGGAAGCCTGCATCAACTACCTCCAGGTCGGCGGCGAGCTCACCGACGAGTTGAAAAGCGAAGTCCTGACCAGCCTCGGCTGGCTGGAATCGACGCTCGGCAAGACGCTCGGCGGCGACGACCCGCTGCTGCTCAGCGTGCGCAGCGGCGCCCGCGTTTCCATGCCCGGCATGATGGACACCATCCTCAACCTCGGCCTCAACGACGTCACCGTCGAACGCCTGGCCGAAAAGAGCGGCGATCCCCGCTTCGCCTACGACTCTTACCGCCGCTTCATCCAGATGTACGGCAACGTCGTGCTCAACCTCGAGCATGCCGAGTTTGAACACCGCCTGCTCGAAGTCCGCGACGAGGAGGGCGTCGAGATCGACTCCCAGATCAGCGCTGAGGGTCTCAAACGCATCGTCAGGGCCTACAAGACCTATGTGGCCGAGGAGAACGGCCAGCCCTTCCCGCAGGACGCCCGCGAGCAGCTGTGGGGCGCCGTGCGCGCCGTCTTCGACTCCTGGAACAACCCGCGCGCCAAGTTCTACCGCAAGATCCACGGCATCGACGACAACTGGGGCACCGCCGTCACCGTCCAGAGCATGGTCTTCGGCAACATGGGCGAGGACTGCGGCACCGGTGTCTGCTTCAGCCGCGACCCCTCCAACGGCGATCCCCGCATTTATGGCGAGTTCCTCACCAACGCCCAGGGCGAAGACGTCGTCGCCGGCATCCGCACGCCCTATAAGGTCGACAACCCCACCGACCCGCAGAGCATGTGCGTGCGCCTGCCCGAGCTCTTCGGCCAGCTCAAGGCCACCCTCGAACAGCTCGAGCGCCACTTCCGCGACATGCAGGACACCGAGTTCACCTTCGAGAGCGGCAAGCTCTACATCCTCCAAACCCGCTCCGGCAAGCGCACCAGCCAGGCCGGCCTGCGCATCGCCATCGACATGTGCCGCGAGGGCCTGATCAACGAGATCGAGGCGATCCGCAAGATCGATCCCCACTCCATGAGCAAGCTGCTCTCCAGCGAGTTCGACCAGGCCGCCAAGACGCGCTACCTCGAAGAGGGCAAACTGCTGGCCACCGGCCTCAACGCCGGACCTGGCGCCGCCTCCGGCAAGGTCGCCCTGTCCGCCGAACTGGCCGTCGACTGGGCCTCCAACGGCGAGGCCGTGATCCTCGTGCGCGCCGAAACCAGCCCCGAGGACATTGAGGGCATGCACAGCGCCAACGGCGTCCTGACCCAGCGCGGCGGCATGACCAGCCACGCCGCCGTCGTCGCCCGCGGCATGGGCAAACCCTGCGTCGTCGGCTGCAAGGACATGAGCGTCGACAGCAAGGCCGCCTGCCTCTACTTCGGCGCCACCAAGGTCGCCGAGGGCGACTACATCTCCATCGACGGCACCACCGGCGAAGTGATCCTGGGCAACATCCCCACCGAGGACAGCCCGCTGATCCAGCAACTGCGCGCCGGCGTCTGGTCCGAGAACAGCCAGGGCGAGCAGTTCACGCTGCTGATGCAGTGGGTCGACAAACACTCGAAGTTGACAGTGCGCACCAACGCCGACACACCCGAGGACGCCCACCTGGCTCGCCTGCTCGGCGCCAAAGGCATCGGCCTCTGCCGCACCGAGCACATGTTCTTCGGCGACGACCGCATCCTCCACGTGCGCCGCATGATCATGGCCGGCGACGAGAAAGCCCGCGAAGAGGCGCTCGCCAGCCTGCTGCCCTTCCAAGAGTCCGACTTCTATGGCCTGTTCAAGGAGATGCACGGCCTGCCCGTCACCATCCGCTTGCTCGACCCGCCGCTCCACGAGTTCCTGCCCCAGACCCGCGAACTGATCGAGGGCGTCGCCAAGGCCATGGGCCTGAGCGTCGACGAGGTCTACGAGCGCATGGGCGAGCTCCACGAGTCCAACCCCATGCTCGGGCACCGCGGTTGCCGCCTGGGCCTCTCCTACCCCAGCGTCTACCAGATGCAGGTCCGCGCCATCGTCAAGGCCGTGCTCCGCGCCCGCGAGGAGGGCCTGGACTGCAGGCCCGAGATCATGGTGCCGCTGATCGCCACCCGCAAAGAGTTGGAACTGGTGCGCGCCTCGATCGCGCCGATCGTCGAGAAGGCCGGCCTGGAGATCCCAATCGGCACCATGATCGAGATCCCGCGCGCCGCCCTGACCGCCGACGAGATCGCCGAAGTCGCCGACTTCTTCAGTTTCGGCACCAACGACCTGACCCAGTGCGGCATGGGCCTCTCCCGCGACGACAGCGCCAGCTTCCTGCCACTCTACCTCGAGCGCAACATCTTCCCCGCCGACCCGTTCAAATCGATCGACCAGAAAGGCATCGGCCGCCTCGTCCGCATCGCCGTCGCCGAGGGCCGCGGCGCCAAGCCCGGCCTCAAATGCGGCGTCTGCGGCGAGCACGGCGGCGATCCCAACTCCATCAAGTTCTTCTACTCCGCCGGACTGGACTACGTTTCCTGTTCGCCCTACCGCGTCCCGGTGGCCCTGCTGGCCGCCGCCCAAGCATCGCTCGAGGCCTGATTTGAAGAAACTCCACCCCCGTCGTCCCCGCACCCGTCCGATTGCGGCACCGCTTCCGCCTAGACCGGTTAGCAACAACCTGACCATGGCGGAACTGAGTCTGCAGCGGGGCGACGTGGATCGCGGCCGACAGATCCTAGAAAAGCGCATCAACCAGGGTGCCAGCGACTTCAAGACACTCAATCTCTACGGCGTCGCCCTGGCCCACAGCCAGCACTTCGACAACAGCATCACGATCTTCCGCCGCCTGCTGACTGGCTCGCCCAGTCCCAGCGAACGTGCCCGCGCCAATTTCAACCTGGCTCTGGCAACCTTCTATCAGGACCTGATTGCCGAGGGCGACCAGTCCGTCGCCCGCACCCTGATGTCGGCCCCAGGCCGGACCGTGCTGCCGGTGCATCGCCCACAGCCGTTCAACCGCTGCGTCGAGATCTGGGACAGCATGCTGCGCCAGCGGGTCAAACACCGCGACATCATCCACACCTATCTGGCCTTCGTCTGCCAACAGCTGGGATACCTGGACCACGCGCTGGGCCACCTAGCAGCGTCGCTGTCCCAGAACGAGGGTTTCTACGTCGCCCACTACGTGTTGGGTCGGGTCTTCCTGGACCTGTTCCTGCTGGAGGCGGAAGGCAACAGCTTCACGCTCAGCCGCCAGACGGTGACCTTCTTCGAGATCGAGAAGAACGAGATCTTGGGCGAAAAAGACGAGCGCTGCCAGGTCAGCCGGGAAACCTTGCTGGACATCGCCATGCAGGCCATGATGGACGCCCGCAACCTCAGCCCGCTGGCGCCCTGCGTGTACTTGGGGCTGTGCGAGGTCTACCACTACGCCGGCCTGATCGACGAGGCCTTCGAGGCCCTGGCCCACGCCGAAACCCTGGCCCCCAACGCCCTGGCCGTGCTGGAGACGAGCCTGCGCCTGCACGAGCTGATGCGCGGCCCAGCGGACGCAATCCGCGGCCTCGTGGAACGCATCAAAATCGCCCGCCGCCGCGAGGCCTACGAGGTCTACAACATCATCCCCAGCTACTACATGCTCTAATGCTGGGAATGATCGCGTTGGGTGCTGGCCCCAGGTAAGGCGGGGCCGTCGGTCGGCCTATCAGTTGGCAAAGGGACCCGGTGGCTATGATGGCGATTCGTACAATCTTGCGTGATGGGAGTCCACCAAAGCTCCCGCGAAGCCGTGAAAAGCCGTGGGAAAAAAATCTCAGGCGAAGGCGTGAATCCGCGAAGGGATTAAAAAAAGAGCGCCGTACCTGGAGCAGCCTTTCCGATGTACGAAGACGACATGGCGTGATGCCTATTCTTTGCCCTTGAGGAAGATCTTTAGCCGAGGATCGCTCTGAATCAGTTCCTGTAACTCCTCATCAGAGATGGCCTTCATCAGTTCACGGGCCGGGATGCCTTCCAGTCGCTCACGATTGGGAATACCTTTGAGCCGCGTCTGATAGGGGGAGTGGTTAATGATCAGTTCGGACATCCTTTTGCCGTATTCGAGGATTTCTTCTTCCGTCATCTGGATCATCATAATTTCTGCTCCTTGACCCTGCCACTGCACCTGGAGGGTGCTTAGAAAGTATAACGCCTCTTCGGAGAGCGATGGGGCATTTTTGAGCTTTTCCAGGGTCTCGTCGCGAACTTGGTGTTTGCTAGCGAATAATTTGAAATCCAGGTTGTGGGTCTGATCGCTGAGCTCGTTGAGGACGATCACGTCGACGCGCTGTACCCAGCTTTGAACGCAGGTGTAAACACCAGGCGCCAGGCGCTCAGAATAACCGAATTCGGCCAGACTTTCAGGGCTTGGGCTCTTGCTGCACACCAGGAAGGTCCTGACCTCCTGCTTGGACAGACGTTCTGAATGACGGTAGAGGTAATCGTAGGATTGGGCTTGGGCCAGGGCGTCATAGCCGAAGCTCTCCGTGTACTTGAATTCAATCACGATGCGGCTTGCGCCACAGGTCCGCAGGCCGTCGGGCAAGCGTGCGCGCTGTTCCTCGTTCCACGCTTCCTGATCCTTCGGACGCAAGAGAAGGATATCCATGGTGGGGAGGGTCTTGCTGGCCTTGACCTCCAACTCGACCTGGATCCCGGCCGGTTTGAGGCGCTTGTCCAGAAACGTCCCGAAAATCGTATGCCAGTGCCGCATCGCCTTTCGTCCGGCCGCACCTGGTTTCTTGCCTTGTTTCATGGGCGTCTCCTGGGGATCAAGATTCTCCATCCTACCCTGGCAAACCCGCGCCAGGCCAGGGTTCCTTTATTTTTCTAGCGACGCCCATCCCGACCTCGACCTGGCCCACAGTCCGTTCTTTGTCAATACCGCGTTCCGACCCTGGCAGGGCGAGCAGCCGTTGCGCGCCGGCGTCAGCGCCTTTGGTCTGGGCGGCACCAATGCCCACCTGATCCTCGAGGAACCGCCCCGTCGGCCCGTCGCCCCCAGCGCTCGGGCCGCCCACCTGGTCCTGCTCTCCGCCCACAGCCGGACGGCCCTCGAACAGGCCACCGAGCGCCTACTCGGCCAGCTCCGCGCCCAGCCCGAGACTTCGCTCGCCGACCTGGCCTTTACCCTCCAGGTTGGCCGCCAGGCCCACCCCTACCGCCGCTGTCTCGTCGTCGAACGGCTCGACCAGCTCGCCGCCCTGCGTGGCGCGGCGATCCGCCAGCTAGCCGACGGGGCAGGCGCGCAGCTAGCCCTGAGCTTCCAGGCGCCCGCCGCCGATCTGGCCGCCGCCGCCACGGCCCTCTATGCGCATGAGCCCGGTTTCCTCAGGCGCTTGCCCAACCTGATGATTTCCGCTTCGGTCATTTCAGTGACCATGGTTGCATCCCTCTTGTTTAAGCCGTTGATCTCCAACATGTTAGCGAACCAGATCGCTTCATCGGGGACCCCTTCGAGGTTCTGGTTCAATACTCAAAAGCTTGTCGTCGGATGTCGCGTTTGCTGGCAAATGCTCAAGATGCGTTAGGCCCTATGTTGAGGCGAATCAGCTTCAATTTCTCTTCAGGGAGATGCTGCAGGTATCTCACCAACTCCTCTGGGTTGATGGCATCCAGAACTTCTTGGGTAGGTATTCGTTCTAGGATCACTTGCGTAGGTATCCCCTCCAACCGGTCTTCGATGGGTTGACGCCGCAAGGCGCTCTTGCTCAGGCGTTTTCCCAACCTGATGATTTCCGCTTCGGTCATTTCAGTGATCATGGTTGCATCCCTCTTGTTTAAGCCGTTGATCTCCAACATGTTAGCGAACCAGATCGCTTCATCGGGGACCCCTTCGAGGTTCTGGTTCAATTGCTCAAAAGCTTGTCGTCGGATGTCGCGTTTGCTGGCAAACAGTTTGAACGCTAGGTTGTGAGGCTCGTTGGACAGTTCATTGAGGACGATCAGGTTGACTCGTTCAACAACGGGACATGGATGATGGTAAAGCCCGGGATGAGACCCTGCGCGAAAGCCCAGGTTTGCAACTTTCCTGCGTGAGGGGCTTTTGCTACAGACGAGAAAGCTGCTGACCTGGTGGGGTTCAAGCGATTGGTTCTTGCAGTAAAGCTCGTCGTAGATCAGGCATTGGCGGACAGCCCCCACGTCGAGGCTTTCTGTATACTTGAATTCTATCACGATCCGGTTGGCCTGCGTATCACGAATGCCGTCGGGCAGGACCGCGCGTTGCTCGGTGCTCCACTGGTTCAGGTGCTCGCGGCGCAGGAGCAGGATATCCATCACCGGTGGAAACACCGTGGTCGAGACCTCGACCTCGACCTGAATTTGCGCAGGCTCGTAGCGTCGCGCCAAAAACGCGCCAAAAATGAGATGCCATTGTTTGAGTACTTTTTTCTCATCCATGTGGCCATGGTAGCAGAACCCTCCCGTTGCCGACCAGTACAGATTACCCCACATCCCGCAATTAGGCACCGAACCCAGGCCCATGCTGCAAATAGTCACAGAGTCCCGCATTGCGCAGTTTGTCGCGGATTGAGCGATGCAAAGTGGCCAGCTTATGCCGGGATAAGCACGTCAGGCGCGACTGCTCCAGCAGCGGGAACTCCATCAGCGGCAGCAAAAGTCGCTCCTCCGGTGTGAGCGCGTTCATCGCACGGGTAAAGTCGATGTGCAGATCCATGTCCGGCTGAGGCAGGATCGATAAGGCGTCGCCGTCCTCATCGGGCAGCATCACAACCTCGGGTTCCCGCCTGGCGCGCCGAAGCAGATCGATCGCGCGCTTCCTGGCCAGGTCCATCAACACGGGCTCGCCTGCGTCGATGGCTTGGGTCAGCCGGACCAGATGGACCAAAACCTCTTGGAGCAGATCGGCCTCTTTCAACAAACCCCGTCGCTCCATACGCGCATAGATCTCGGTTAACCGCTCCAGGCGCTTCATCAGCCGCTTAGAAAACATGATACGACCCCCGACCATGGCAGCCCAGGTCTGCGCCGACGAATGGGAACCTTAGATACGGACAAACTCCGCACCCATCTCATTCCCGAAGGGACAGCTCGAGACATAGTTTGGCCTGTATCAGGCCCAATATTCTGGCGCTGAGTCCCTCTGCACACTATCATCCATGCGGTTAGTGGTTTTTGCACTAAAAATTTTCAAGGACAATCGGGATCGTTGATCTAACTATCTGTTATAAATCATCTTAACGTCGACAAAAATTTTTTTTCTGGTATTCGTGAATAGCTTCAAGAACGGTTAGCGCGAATATAAAACAAATTTATATTCGCGTAGAAAGAACTATCAGCGCGAACAAAAAAGCAGCCAAACCAAGTTGTCGTCATGACTATCTACCTTCACCCTCCGCCCGGCGCAAGATTGCAGCTTGCGCTACAGCAGCTACAGCGTCTGCGGGACCGCTTTCGCCCGTCGCCCGGCGCAAGATTGCAGCTTGCGCTACGGCAGCTACAGCGTCTGCGGGACCGCTTTCGTCCGTCGCCCAGCGCAAGATTGCAGCTTGCGCTACGGCAGCTACAGCGTCTGCGGGGCCGCTTTCACCCGTCGGCCGGCGCAAGATTGCAGCTTGCGCTACAGCAGCTACAGCAGCTACAGCAGCTAAACGCCGGGAAACAATCGCCTCTCGTCCACAATTTTTGGTCCCTGTCGTTCGGACAATCGCCTCTCGTCCTCAATTTTTGGTCCCTGTCGTTTGGACAATCGCCTCTCGTCCACCATTTTTGGTCCCTGTCGTTTGGACAATCGCCTCTCGTCCACAACTTTTGGTCTCTGTCGTTCGGACAATCGCCTCTCGTCCACCATTTTTGGTCCCTGTCGTTTGGACAATCGCTTCTCGTCCACCATTTTTGGTCCCTGTCGCTGGACTTGACGCGCACATCAGACCGGTAACGGCTGTGCTCGCGTCCTCAATAGAGGACATTTTTGGGGGGATTTTTATTCGCGCAGGCCTTTTGGTCGAGCGCGCCAGGGTCGCCATTTTAAAAATTTTACATTTCTCCAAACATTTGGATCCAAATGCACAAAAGGACGAACACCGTTACTGTTGGCAAAGATTTTACAAAAAACATCTGCAAAATCGAAGGCGCCGTTCGGCATTACCTTATAGAGGGACTCGTATGAGCGCCCTTTATTCTGTACCCATGAGGTGTCTCATGAAACTCCGTCAAAGCCACAGTTCCTTCGCCGTGCAGAGCGACCTGGTCCAGGTTCTCGCCTGCTTGGAACGCCGACCCACCCCGCTGGTCGACGAAGCCTTTCGCCAAAGCCTGGTTCAGGCCGAGGCGACGATTCGTCAGGCCAGCGAAACCCTCCGTCAAGCCAAGATCGCCCATACCCACGCCGCCCGCAAGCGGCTTGGCGAGGGCGAGATCATGGTCAAAGCCGTTCGCGACTTCTACCAAGGTCTGAACCGCGCTGCCTCCCGTGACCCGGATAACGGCGCCTGGCTCGAGGTTTTCACCTTTCAGGACCAAAAACCCAAAAGAGGAACCTTGACCAGCCATTGGTATGAGCAGGCTCGCTTGATCAGTGAGGCCAATGCGAAAGCAACGGCCAAACTTGTCGCTGACGAGCGCGCCTTCTCCACGCCTCCCCCCAGCAACCCCTCGGCCGAGGATGTGGCGGCAACCCTGCCCAGCGCCGCGGCCGCGGACCTCGCCTGGCGGGATGCGATCAAGGTCCTGAAGGATAGCCAACGGGCTCTCCAAAAGGCCCGTGAGCAAGGCTCTAGCCTGCTGACCAACCTGCGTCTGCGCTTGAAGGTCGTCGGCCATGGCTTGTCGCTGCAGGCCCGTCACGACCTGTTGCGCGACTATGGCTTCCGCCTCGGTGCCGAGCAATCGGACCCTGAGGACGCTAACCCACCCCAAGCACCCAACCTCGCCGAGGGCCAGGCTGACAACCCGCGCAACGAGTTGACACCCATTCCGGCCTAAGGCGTCACCCCTCCTGAACCCGGCGGCCTGATCAGCCCAGCCGGTCCCAAACCTCAACCCTAGACCACGCCCGCAGCAGGTACCCTGCGGGTGCGACAAGCCACCGCGAACCCATCCCTTTACCGACCCCGCAGGCGGCATCGAGCAAGTCGAACGCATTTGGGTAACACAGAAGAGCGCCAGCATTTAAGTCGAGAGCCACAGATGACGGCTCCTCGCCTAGAGCTGCAGCAGGGCCGAGACGATGGCTTCGCCGCAGAGCAGCGCACTGAAGAGCGGCAGCTGGCGCTCGCTCGGCAACCAACGGGCGCACAACCCGCCCAGGGCCAGTGTCGCGCAGGTGGGAAGATCGAGCACAGCCGCCATGGCGAACGGCAGGATTTGCGGCTGCCAGGATGGCGACCAACGTCGCTCCTCACAGAGTTGCAGCGCCGTGCCTGCGACCAGCCCCCAGGCGATGGCTGTGCCGTGACTGGCCCAGCCCTCTGACAGGCCAAGCACGTAGAGCCAGAGCCGGGCGGCCGGCACGGGGAAGGCGTCACCGCCCAAGCGCCCTTCCGTCAGCCACAGGAAGGTCGGCACGAACAACAGCGGGCCGATCAGGGCGCCCAGCAACTGGTAGACGAACTGGCGCCGGCGCGGGCAGCCCAGCTGTTCGCCGGTGCGCAGGTCGGTCAGAAAATCGGCGGCGCTGGCGGCGGAACCGGCCAGGGTCCCGGTGTGCAGCATCACATGCGACTGACCGGCCAGACTCATGGCCAGGATCGCCAGCTTGCCCAGCGCGCCGGTCGGCACCACGTCGGTCTGGCCGGTGACCGCGCCTGAGACGGCCGCAAACAGGCACAGCAGCGGCAGCAGCGCCACCAGGGCTAAGGGCGAGGCCTGCCAGCCGGCGCCATAGGCCAGCCCCAGCAGCACCAGACCGACGCCCAGACCCAAGCCGACTTCCGGTTCCAGACGACCCGCAAGCCACCCGCCGCCGGCGGTCAGGCCTCGGCCCTGACGCAGCAGACCGCTCAAAGTTGCGGCGACGATCGCGCCGGTCGCAAAGAACGGCACCTGCGGCACCCAGTCGGGCCTGGCCGGCGGCACCAGTCGTTCGAAGACGAGCGCGCCCGCCAGCATCGCCGCGGTCACGGGCAGGCCAAGCAGGCCACCAAGTCCCAGCAGCAGTGGCGAGAACTCCAACCATGGCGCGGGCGTGGGCCAACGGGCCGGCAGCCGGGCGAGGTCGCGCAGCGCGACCCAGGCCGCCGACAGGGCCAGGGTCGGCAAGAACAGGCTGCGGCCGCCTTGGCCCAGTCGACCCGCCAGTTGGCCGGCCGCCATCCCCGAAGGGAAGCGGAAGCGCGCCAACAGCGTCGGTCCCAGCAGGTAGGCCAGTGCGCTGCCAAGACAGCCCATGCCGGCGACCCAGGCGATCATCGCCCACAGCGGCGGACGCTCCCCGAGCAACAGCATCGCCGCCAGAGCCGTGGCGATCACCGTCGCGCTGCCGTAGCTCATGGCCGAGGTCAGCGAAAGCGTGCAGGCCAGTTCCGCGCCGTCGCCCCGCCGCCAGGTCGGGCTCAGGCGCACCAGCAGGCGATCGAGCCCCGCCCAGCCAAGCACGGTCAGGAAGGCCACACCCACGGCAAACCCGACCCGCAACGCGCTGTAGAGGCTGCACAATCCCAACAGATAACCCAAGCAGAGGCTGATCGCGATTCTGCCCACGCTCACTCCTTCGCCAGATGATCTCTTAGTTTACTTGGTTGCCGCGAACGCCGCACTTGGAATCGCGACGATTTTTAAGCAAACAGTGCTCGGACAAGCCGTTGTACAATGTTGCCATGATGACCTCCGAACAGTTCCTCCAATGGCAAAAGCTGATCATCGACCTGGCGGGCCTGTACATCCTGCCAGAAAAGGCCTACCTCTTCGAAACGCGCCTGAAGCCGCTGTTGCTGGAGCGCGAGCTCGACCTCGACAGCCTGTTCGCAATCATCGGCGCCGACGAGGAGAGCCCGCTGATTCCCCTGGTGATCGACCTGATGACCACCCACGAGACGCTGTTCTTCCGCGACAAGGGCCCGTTCGAGCTGTTCAGCCACCTGGTCGAGGAGCGCCTGCAGGCCCGCCGCGCGAGCGGGGAGCGCGAGCTCTTGGTGCTCAGCGCCGGCTGCTCCTCCGGCGAGGAGCCCTACTCCCTCGCCATGGTCCTGGATCAGGCGCTCAAAGCCTTCCCCACGACGCGCTACAAGCTCCACGCCTACGACATCGCCGGGCCGACGCTGGAGCGCGCCAAAGCCGGCCTCTACGCCGGCCTCGACAAGACCCTGGAGCCCGCCCTGCTCGAGCGCTACTTTGACGCGGAGCCCCGCGGTTGGCGGATCAAAGCCAACCTGCGCGCCTGCGTCCAGTTCGAGCAGCGCAACCTGCTCAAGCTCGAGACCGCCCGCACCCAGTTCGACTTCGTCTTCTGCCGCAACGTCGCCATCTACTTCCATCCCGACGCCCGCGTGCGCCTGCTCGACCAGCTGTTGACCCACCTCAAGCCCGACGGCATCCTCTTTGTCGGCGCCTCCGAGTCGCTGAGCCACTACCGCAAGGTCAAGCGCTACGAGGGCCCAGGCGGCTTCTACTACCGCACCAGCTGAGCGACGCCCAAGACTGGCGTTCAAATTGCACGCACGGCCCATCGCCCTGGGGTATAGTAGGAACCCAGAATTCGGGTGCCCTCCGCGGAGTCGCCCAACGGAGCGTGAGAGTGAGAGTGCTGTTTCTGATCGAGGGCTGGATTTCACCAGCGCCCCGCTACCGGGTCCTGCAATACCTGCCCTTCCTTGAGCGCGAAGGGGTCCAGTTCGTCGTCCGCGCCCTGCACGGCGAGCGCTACCCGTTCTTCTACCACTGGCCCGTGGTCGGCGCGCTCTACAAGGCCTTCGCCCGCTTCTTCCGGCGCTGGTACCACCTGCGCGACGCGAGCGCCTTCGACGTCGTCTTCCAGCAACGCCTCTCGGTGCCCTTCAGCGCCTGGCTCGAGCGGCGCTTGGTCGTGCGCAACCCCCGCCTGGTCTTCGACTTCGACGACGCCATCTACCAGACCGAGGCCGGCCCCGACGCCACCCGTGCCCGCGTCTTCGCCGAGGTCGTCGGCCTGGCCCGCAGCCTGGTCGCCGGCACGGACTACCTGGCCCGCAAGGCCGGCCGCCCGGCCACCGTCATCCCCACCGTCATCGATACCGACCACTACCTGCCCACCGTGCAGCGCCGCCGCAAAGAGTTGGTGGTCGGCTGGATCGGCACCGCCAGCAATTACCCCAACTTCGCCGAACTGGTGCCGGTCCTCGAGCAGCTCGCCGAGCGCCATCCCGAGCTGCGCTTCCGCATTGTCAGCGACCGCGAACCGCCATTTGCGCTGACCCGCCTCGACTACTCGCCCTGGCACAAGGACCGCGAGATCGCCGACCTGCAGAGCTTCGACATCGGCATCATGCCGCTGGCCGACAGCGACTGGAACCGCGGCAAATGCGCCTTCAAGTTGATCCAGTACATGGCCGTCGGTCTGCCCGTCGTCGCCGGCAAGGTCGGCGCCAACTGCGAGGTCGTGCTAGAGGGCGAGACCGGCTTTCTGGCCGCCGCGCCGGCCGAATGGGAGCAGGGCCTCGAGCGCCTGATCGCCGATGCCGCCCTGCGCGCCCGACTCGGCGCTCGCGGCCGCGAGCGCTGCGTCGCTCAGTTCTCGATACGCGCCGCGCGCGAACCCTTCCTGCGGGTTCTGCGCGAAACCGCAGGCGCGGCGGTGCAGCCATGAACCCTCTGTTTACCTTCGCTATCGTCAACTGGAACACCCGTGAGCGCCTGCGCGAATGCCTGACCTCGATCCTCGAACAGGCTGAGGGTTTTCAGGTCCAAATTCTCGTCGCCGACAACGCCAGCGCCGACGGCTCGGCCGAGATGGTCGAAAGCTGTTTCCCCCAGGTCGAACTGGTGCGCAACAGCGACAACCTCGGCTTCGCCGCGGGCCACGAGGCGCTGTTCCAGCGCAGCCGCGGGCTCTACCACGTGCTCGTCAACAGCGACGTGCGCTTCCTGCCGGGATGCCTGGCCCGCTGGAACCAGGTCATGGTCGCCGACGCCCGCATCGGCATCCTCGGCTGCCGCATCGTCGGCCCCGACGGTCATTTGCAGCGCAGTTGCCGGCGCTTCCCCAGCCTTTTGGGGCAACTGCTCGAGGCCAGCGGGATCGGCCGCCTGGCGCCGCGCTCGCGCTGGCTCAACGGCTACAAGATGGGCGAGTTCGACCACCTCCAGGGGCGCGAGGTCGACCAAGTCATGGGTTCCTTGTTCCTGATCCGCCGCGAGCTGATCGACCGCATCGGCACCCTCGACACCGCGTTCTTTATGTATTACGAAGAGGTCGATTACTGCCGACGCTGCCGCGATGCCGGCTACATCACCTATTACGATGCCGAGAGCCAGGTCTGGCACGAGGGCGGCGGCTCCTCGCGGATGGTGCGGATCGCGACCATGCAGCGCACTTTCCGCAGCATGCGCCACTACTTCGCCAAACACCACGGCGCCTGGACCTATTGGCCCCTGGTGGCGATTGTGTCTCTGGACACTGTGACACATTCCCTGTTCGCGCTGCTGACCTGGCGCCAGCCCTGGCAGACCTTCAAGGCCTACGCGCTGGCGAGTTGGGACCTGGTCCGCCGCCGCAGCGCGCGGGCCTAGTACGGCTTTTCCAGGATGCCCCCGCGGAGCCGGATGAGCATGATCACCGGGCTGGTTCGCGGAGCCAAGAAAAGTGAGGGAAAGCGGCTCGTTTCCTCAGTTGGGTTGGCCGTGCTCCGTCTTCGCAATCCGCCTGACTTTTGTCGGAGGAGTCGGCGGGCAGATCGGCCACCGCAGCCGAGCTCACCAAGGGCAATCCTCGGCTCGGGCCGTTTTGGCTTGCATTTTGCTGGTTTTGTAAAATCTACGGCCGCGCGACGCCGTAGCGGCCCTCCGACCCCATCCAGGACTTGAATGGCGGCACTTTCACTGATATGTTGCTGCTGCGGGGTCATATTCGAGGCGAGGTCAATTCCTTTCATGCCTGCAAATGGTTTTTATTTCTTCCTGGTCGCCATGACTGCCATGGTCGCCACGCTCCTCCTGGTACCCTCGATCAAGCGCCTCGCCCGCGTCACCGGCGCCATGGACGAGCCCTGCGAACGCAAGGTGCACACCTCGATCATCCCCCGCATGGGCGGGTTGGCCATGTTCTTCGGGAGCCTGCTGACGTTCCTGATCTACCTCGAGGGTTTCGAGCATTTTCGCGGCATCTTCCTGGGCATGGTGATCATGGTCGTGATCGGCATTCTCGACGACAGCATCGGCCTGGCCCCGCGCTTCAAGCTGCTCGGCCAGGTCGTGGCAGCCTCCGCCGCGATGTTTCTGAGCGATGTCAACATCGACTTCCTCGGCGGCGTGATGGGCACCCACTACAATCTCGGCTTCCTCTCTGGCCCACTGACCCTGCTCTGGATCGTCGGCATCACCAACGCCATCAATCTCAGTGACGGGCTCGACGGCCTGGCCGGCGGCATCTCGCTGATCGCCTTCACCTGTTTCGGCTTCCTCGCCTACCAGCGCGCCGACATCGAGTCCTTCACGCTCTGCCTGGTCCTGACCGGCAGCATCCTCGGCTTCCTGCGCTACAACACCCACCCGGCCGAGATTTTCATGGGCGATACCGGCTCGCTGTTCCTCGGCTACTGTCTCGGCACGCTCTCGATCGCCGGCAACTTCAAGTCCGTCACCGCCATGACCCTGATCACGCCCGTGCTCGTGCTGCTGGTGCCGATCGCCGACACGCTCTGGGCCATCATCCGCCGCGTGCGCCAAGGCCGCAGCCCCTTCAGCGCCGACAAGCACCACTTCCACCACAAGCTGCTCAACAAGGGCATGAACCAAGAGCAGACCGTCTCGGTGCTCTACGCTGTCTCGGTGGCGCTGGCGATCACCGCCGTGGCCCTGGCCAATACCTCCAACTTCAAGTTCGTGCTGGTGCCGATCCTCGCGGTCAGCCTGGTGCTGTTCCTGGCGCAGATCCTCGGGTTCGCCGACGTCGCCCAGTGGGCGCGGCGGGTCTCCAACTGCCTCGAGGGCTGGCTGCCCTCCCACATCCAGCCGCTGCTGACGCGCGCCGCCATGACCCTGATCCACTTCGGCGTCGCCCTCTACCTCGTCGGCTTCATGGTGGGCCTGCCCCTGGTCCCCATCAATGTCCTGATCGCCGCCATCGCCATCACCGTGCTCGTGCTCTACTTGGTGATCAGCACTACCCGCAGCCAGGCCGCCACCAGCTTCATGTTCTTCAGCCTGTTCTTCCTGGCCGCGGTCGTCGTGATGACCGTCCACTATCTGCAGGACCACCAGGGCCGTCTGCTGGTGGGCCTGCTCTCCCTCGAGCCGTTGGCCTTCGCCCTCCTCGCCCTGGGCCTGTTCGGCAAGCTCTTCGTCAAGCGCCCGACCGAGATCTTCCTCAGTCAGCCGCTGGAGTTCGTGATCTTCCTGGTGCTGGTCTTCATCGCGATCGTCCCCGCGCAGATCCGCGAGCAGTACCACCTGGTGCCCTACACGCTGCGCACCTTCCTGCTGTTCCTGGCCATGAAGCTGATTGCCGTCAACTGGAGCGAGCGCAGCCAGGCAGAGCTCTCGCTCGCCGCTTGAGCGCTCAGGGGGCAAGCCCGCCTTCGCCCAGATCCAGGGCCTTGCCCAGCTTGTGCAGGTCCGCGCGCCAAGCCGTCACCCGTTCCTGATCGCTCTGACCCTCGAACCAGTTGGCGCGCATCGCCTCTAGCAAGGCCAAGGCTGAGGTGAAAGGCCTGGCCGTGGGGTCGGGGATCGCAAAGTGGAACTGGAGCTTGGCCTCGTGGCCCTCGTCCTGAGCCGAGCCCAGGATCTCGATCGCGGCCAAGGCCCGGGCCTGGGGGACCTCGCCCTCGCGGTAGGCCTTGATCTCCAAGCCGGAGCTGCGGCGCGAGAGCGCGCGACCGTTGCCGCCCTCGGCGTCGGCCCAGGCGTCGAAGGGCATGCGCGTGCCGTCGCGAAACCACAGCACCACCCGACGCAGGCGCAAGGTGTGGTCGCCCTTGAAGCGCACGGCATAGACGAACAAGCTCTGCGGCACGACCTCCAGCCGCGTCGTGGTGAAACGCCAGCTCTCGCCGACCTTGTCCTCCGGCGGCAGGACCGGCGGCTGCCGGAACAGACCCAGGCCGTCACTGTCCAGGGTCACCTGCTTGGCGCGGCGGTTGACCAGGGCGTTGCTGTCGCGCACGACCTCTTCGTAAAGCGCGTCCAGATCAGCGCGCAACAGCATCAGATCGCGCTCCGTGATGGCCGACTGGGCCCGCAAGGTCAGCAGGCGCTGCTCGACCGCGCGGAACGGTTGGCGGTGCTGGGCATGGGGCGCCTGCTGGGCGAAGGCGCTGCAAACGACGAGAGCGGGAACGAGGAACAGGCGCAAGGGAAGCCTCCAGGCGACCGGATCGCAGTTACTTTACCGCAAAGCGTGGGGGCGATAGAACCCCCATAAATTTTTTTTCTTGCTGGCCGCCATATGCGATTGCATATAAATCGCCAATTAAACATCGCGGTTTAAAATGATAGTGCATAATTCGTGTCCTTAAATAGCATTTCCCCTATGTTTGTCAACGCGAATACTATCTCTCACAAAATATTTTCACTTGCTTCGCACCACGCCTCTGATTAGAATCTGAACAAGGGCAAATAGCCGGCAAGAGCCCTGTAGCAAACGACTTGAGAGGAGGCGAAGCATGCCTAAAGCGACAGGAAGACCTTTAAAGTACCGCAAACTGATCGAGTGTTTAGCAGATGAAGTGGTTTATACACCGGCCAGTATCGTCATCAATGGAATAGATCTTGGTCTATTGAACCAAGAGGAAGAACTGACCCGTGCGAGCCGGGTCAAGATCCGCCATACCTTGGCTCGGTTCGCCAAAAACCATCGCTTCCCCGTGGAGGGTGACGGCAGCGTCATCCTCCCGGGTCAATCCTTGACCCGCGGTTGGAGCGGTGGCCGTTGGAAGGGGGCGCTGCCGGAACCCCGCGGCAGCAACAAGGCCGCGGCCGCCGTAGGCGGTGCAGACGCGGCACGATAACCATCCGTTGATTTGCAGTGATCGTTCAGCCCTGCTATGATACGGCGGGTTCCAACACGGGTTGAGAGGTGATAGCATGGTGGACGTAATTTGCTGGAAAGGCGAGCGGCTGGAACTGATTGACCAACGCGTTCTGCCGTTCAAAATGGAGTATTTCATTTGCCGTACGACCGAGGACACGGTCTACGCGATCCGCGAAATGGTGGTCCGGGGCGCGCCTGCCATAGGCTGCACCGCCGCATTCGGTCTGGTCCTGGCCCTGCGCCAAGCACCTGGGGCAGAGGCGTTTGCTCGCGCCTGTGCCGCCATGGCTCAGGCGCGCCCCACCGCTATCAACCTTCATGACGCGATCCGCTTTATGGTCGAGGGTTTGGGTGACGTCGACGCCCTCGCGGATCCTGTCGCCAAAGCCGAATCCCTGGCACTGGCCTACTTCCATGACGACCAGACCAAGAACCAGGCCATCGGCCGCTATGGCGCCGGCCTGCTCGAAGGTCGCCGCCGCGTGCTGACCCACTGCAACACCGGTTCGCTGGCGACCAGTGGCTGGGGTACCGCGCTCGGCATCATCCGCCAACTCCATCAAGAGGACCGACTCGAGATGGTCTACGCCGACGAGACCCGCCCCTTCTTCCAGGGCGCCCGTCTGACCGTCTGGGAACTGCGTCAGGACCAGATCCCCGTCACCCTGGTCACCGACGGCATGGGTGGGTTCCTCATGGCCAACGACAAGGTCGACTGCGTCATCGTCGGCTCCGACTGCATCACCGCCAACGGCGATGTCGCCAACAAGATCGGCACCTTCATGCTCGCCATGGCCGCTCACTACCACAAAATCCCGTTCATCGTCGCCGCGCCGACCACCACCATCGCCCGCCACATGCGTTCCGGTCGCGAGATCCCCATTGAGGTCCGCCGCGACGAGGAAATCACCCAGGTCCGCGGTCAATGGGTCACCCAAGAAGGCACCGCCGTCTACAACCCCGCCTTTGACGTCACGCCGGCGGAACTGGTCACCGCCATCGTCACCGAACAGGGTGTCTTCCGCGCACCCTATAACTTCAGCTGATGCAGTGGCCGGGACCCCTGGTCCGGGCGAACCTGCTCAAACGCTACAAGCGTTTCCTCGCCGATTTCCGCCTGGAGAGCGGCGAGGTCGTCACCGCGCACTGCGCCAACACCGGCAGCATGGTCACCTGCCTGGCGGATGGAGCGCCCTCGCTACTGACCCTCAGCGACGACCCCAAGCGCAAGCTGCGTTACAGCTGGCAGGCGATCCAGCTGGCCGACGGCTGGGTTGGGATCAATACCGCTCTGGCCAATGCGCTGGTCGCCGAGGCCCTGAGCCTCCAGTGCATTCCCGAACTGCGCGGCTATCCCGAAGTGTTGCGCGAGCAGCGCTACGGCCATAAGAGTCGCGTCGACTTCTTGCTGCGCGGCGGAACCCGGCCCGACTGTCATTTGGAAGTCAAGAATGTAACCTTGCTGCTAGGGCCGGGTGTCGTGGGCTTTCCAGATGCTGTGACGGTTCGCGGCCAAAAGCACCTGAGCGAATTGACCGAGGTCGTCGCTCAGGGCGGCCGCGCCGTCCTCTTTTACTGTGTCCAGCGCCAGTCCGCGGAACGCTTGGCACCGGCCGAAGGATTTGATCCTGCATACGCCCAGGCGCTGCGCGCCGCCGTCGCCGCTGGTGTCGAAGTCATCGCCTGGACCACCCAGTTCAGCGACCACGAACTGTGCCTGAGCCGACCTATCCCCGTCACCCTCTCAACTTAAATCCCAGCCGAAGACCAAACCCGCCACCCTGATGAAGCACTTCTACACGGCGCTGATCGAAGCTCGGCGGCGGCCCTCAACCTCGCTCAGCGCAAAATGATCCACTGGCACCACCCCAAGCCTATGTCCTGCTCGGCGATTGGCGCTGAGCGCTGCTCAGCCGTTCCCACCGTCCTGTCACTTGAGCCTTGTGGCGCTTTTTCCGAAACAGTAGAATAAGGATCAGACCACCGAGGAGGTTGAAATGAGCGTGCAAGCCGAGTTCGATCAGGCTGCCAAGGATGCCAAATCATTGCCCTCACAGTCGAACGAGACCCTGCTGCAGCTGTATGCCCTGTTCAAACAGGCGACCTCTGGCGATGTCTCCGGCCCCAAACCGGGTGCCTTCGACTTCAAGGGCAAAGCCAAATACGACGCCTGGACCAAGCTCAAGGGCCAAAGCCGGGAAGAGGCCATGCAGGCCTACGTCGCCCTCGTCGCCCGACTCAAGCGTTAAAGCCTGGAGGCCCCCTTGCCCGCCATTGGCATTTTCGATTCCGGAATCGGCGGACTGACCGTATTGCGCGCGCTCGAGCGGGCACTGCCCCAGGAAGCGTTCGTCTATCTCGGCGATACCGCGCGTTTGCCCTACGGTTCCAAGTCGCCGGAAACCATCCGCCGCTACCTGACCCATAACATCGCCTTTCTGCTCGAACAGAACGTCAAGGCCCTGGTCGTCGCCTGCAACACCGCCTCGACCGTGCTCCACGAGGAGACCTGGTCCGGCCTGCCGATCTACGGTGTGATCCGGCCGGGCGCCCGCCGCGCCGTTGCCGTGAGCCGCGGTCGCATCGGCATCCTCGGCACCCGCGCCACGGTCAGCAGCAACG
This sequence comes from uncultured Holophagae bacterium, assembly GCA_964423555.1. Taxonomy (GTDB): domain Bacteria; phylum Acidobacteriota; class Holophagae; order Acanthopleuribacterales; family Acanthopleuribacteraceae; genus CAYRFM01. The sequence goes on from CAYRFM010000004.1 coordinate 79,305, forward strand.
CCTATGTTGACGCCATTCGCAGCTTCGATCCCCGCCTGGAAACCGTCCAGCAAGCTTGCCCGCTGCTGGTACCCCTGGTCGAGGAGGGCTGGCAGGAGGACCCCGTCACCGCCCAGGTCGTCGCCCGCTACCTCGAGGCGCCACTCGCCGCCAAGGTCGACACGCTGATTTTAGGTTGCACCCATTATCCCGTCCTCAAACCCCTCATCGCCGCCGCCGCCGGACCCGACGTGACCCTCATCGACAGCGCCGAAGCCATCGCCCAACTGCTGCACGACGATCTCGAAGCCGGTCGCATCCCCCGGGCCGCGCGACCCCGTGCCGAGGTTTGGACCACCGACCCCAACCCCTACTTCCGCCAGGTGGGTGAGCGCATCCTCGCGCCCTTCAACGTCGAAACCTGGCGTCAGGCAGACATCAGGATGTTATAGGACAGAGCCATGCGCAGCTATTCACGCACCCCCGCCCAGACGCGGCCCATCCACTTCGATGTCGGCTTCACCGGCAACGCCGACGCTTCCGTGCTCGTCAGCTACGGCAACACCAAGGTCATTTGCACCGCCTGCTTCGAGGACAAGGTGCCACCCTTCCTGCGCAACGCCAAGCAGGGCTGGATCACCGCCGAGTACGGCATGCTGCCAGGCGCGACCCATACCCGCGGCCAGCGCGAGGCCGCCAAGGGCAAACAGAGCGGCCGCACCGTCGAAATCGGCCGCCTGATCGGCCGCAGCTTGCGCACCTGTGTCGACCTCGAGGCCCTGGGCGAGCGCTCCGTCACCATCGATTGCGATGTCATCCAGGCCGATGGCGGCACCCGCACCGCCTCCATCACCGGCGGCTGCGTCGCCCTGATCGCCTGCCTCCACAAGCACCGCGAGCTCTTCGAAAAAGTGCCCGTGATCGGCCGCGCCGTTGCCGTCTCCCTGGGTCGGGTCGAGGGCGTCACCCTCGTCGATCTCGACTACGCCGAGGACTCACACGCCCAAGTCGACCTCAACCTGATCATGGACCAACGCGGCCGCTACATCGAAATTCAAGGCACCGCCGAAGGCCAGCCTTTCGAGGCCGAAATCCTCGCCGAAATTCTCAGCCTGGGCCGCACCGCCCTGACGGAGCTGGCAGACCAGCAAGCCCGGGCGCTTGCGGCTTACGGAGTCGAAACCCCATGGGTTCCATAACCTGGCTATTGGCGACCCGCAACGCGGGCAAGCTCAAAGAACTGCGCGCCATTCTGGCCCCCTTCCCCATTGAGGTCGTCGGTCTTGACGATGTCGACGTCAGCGAAGAGGCGCCGGAAACCGGCCATACCTTTCTCGGCAATGCCATGCAGAAGGCCCACTTCTACTGGAACCGGGTCGCCCGCCAACTGCCCGTGCTGGCCGACGATTCCGGCCTGGAGGTCGACGCCCTCAACGGCAGCCCCGGCATCCACTCCGCGCGCTTCGGCGGCTTTGCCACCAGCGCCGAGAAGAACGACTACCTGCTCGGACTGTTGGCCGATGTGCCAGATGCCTACCGCACCGCGCGTTTTCGCTGTGCCGCCGTCTACTATGATGGCTGGCGCTACCTCAGCGCGCAGCAATCGCTGGAGGGTTATCTGACCCTGGCCCCTCAGGGGACCGGTGGTTTCGGCTATGACCCACTGTTCCGAGTGGGCGAGCACGGTCCGACCCTGGCGGAAATACCGCTAGACGAAAAGAACGCCATTTCCCACCGCGGCAAGGCCTTCAAGGAGCTGGTCCGCGGCGTGCTCAAGCTGAGTGACGTCAACGTCTGAGCCCCGAGTCCACGCCATTTTGACGCGATACGCCCCCAGGGCATGGGAGCCGGCACCCGCATGGACCGCGTCGAACCTGGGCGTGCGCCCAGGAGGCCGCGGTTTTGAACGCATTTTCAGCGCTGATGCTAGTATCCGAAGCCTTATCGACGTTAATCTAATGTCAGACCGTGGGTCTCGCAGCCGCGTGACCCCAGGCATGTTTTTTGCTCCGGTACCCCCGCCGAGGAGGTTCCCTTGACCACGTTCCTGTTTGCTCTGTGTCTTAGCCCCGTCTTCGCTCAGTCCTTCGCCGACCAGTTGCTCGTCCAATACGCAGACCAGGTCGAGGCGCTCGCTCAGCAGCCCGACCCCGTCACCCAAGTCATGTTGGCCGAAAAGATTTACTACCTGGCCCACGAGTCCGGCCAGCAACAGCGCATCGCCGATCTGTTGAACCAGCTCTACACCCAAGTCGACCACGGCGAGGCCAAAGTCGAGATCGCCTTCTTCCTCGTCCAGCACCTGCGACAGCTCGGCCAGTACGACAAGGTCGCGCAGTTGGTCGTCGAACTTGGCTACGTCTCCGGTTGGAGGGTGCTTGGACCGCTCCCCTTGGGTGAGCCCGATCTTAAGGACCTGCTCTCCGCCAAGCGGACCAAGGGCCTCAACCGCGAGGTCAGCCCCGTCGATGCGCCCAGTTACGGCAGCCCGCGCTTTTTTTCACCGGGCTTGGGACATTACGGTTTGTTCAATACCGATGCCCTCGTCGTGCCCAACCAATTGGCCGGCGCCCTCGCTTCGACCTGGATCTACCTCGAACAGCCCACCGACATCCGCCTCGGTCTCGGTTGGGACAACCAGATCCGCGTCTGGCTGAACCGCACCAAATTGCTCGACCTCAAGGCCAAACAGGCCGCTCACCCCGATCAGAAAGTCCTGACCTTCTCCTTGCCCAAGGGCTGGCACCGCCTCAGTATTCAGACCGAGTCCGGCGCCGACGACCCCAGTCTCGGCTTCTACGCACGCCTTACCGATCTTGCCGGTCGCCCGCTGGCGACGACCCTCGAACATAGCGGCAGCCTCCCCCGCAAGCGCCCCACGCTCCGGAACAATCCCGAACAAAGTCTTATCGACTTGGCTCGACTCAAATCACCTTATGCTTTGGGATCACTCATTTTAGTAAAAGACCAAAGCGAGCTGGAAGGCCTCGAACCGCCCAAGGAGCTGTTCACCAGCGCATTGGCGGAACGCGGCGCCAGCCGGGAGATCGCCGAGAAACTGCTGTCCTTGACCGAGGACCCCAACCAGAAGTGGCAGATTCTCAACCAACTCATCGCCCACTTGCCCGAAAGCGCCGTCCTCGACCGTGCCTGGGCGACCAGTGAACTCGGCCAGATCGCACTCCAGCAGAAGCGCTACTGGGAGGCCCGCCAATACGCCGCCGAGGCGTTGGCCATCGATCCCGATTACTGGCCCGCCCAGCTCCTCGAAAACAACACCCTCGCCTCGCTCAACCTCGACGGGCAGGCGCTGTATCAGACCCTCGACCTCGAGCGGCGCTATCCCGGCGTGCCCTGGATTCTCATGGATCTCAGCGACCTCTACTGGCAGCTGGAATACCGAGTCGAGGCCCGCCGCTGCACCGATCAGGTCGTCGCCATGCGGCGCTCCAACGCCAAGTTCGCCGAACGGGAAATCAACTCGCTCAAGCTCAGCGGCGATCTCGAGGCACTCGATCGCTACTACGCCAGCCTGCTCGATGACAGCCCCTTCTCAATCGGCACCCTGATGGCCTATACCCAGTTCCTAATGACCAACCACCGCGAAGCGAAGGCCGAGTCTCTGCTCGACCAATACCTGGCCATCCTACCGGAAAACCCCGTCCTGCTGCAGCGCATCGGCGAGCTCAAACTCCACCAGGAGCGCCGCGAGGAGGCGCTTCCCTACCTGCGCAAGGCCTTGGCCCTGCAGCCGCAGAACCCGGCTCTGGAGAAGTTGATCAGTCTCCAGCAACAGGGCGAGGGCGCTTTTTATGCACCGTTCCGCATCGCCAGCGCCGAGGGCGCCATCAAACAGGTCGCGCCACTCGCCATCGACATCGACAACACCGTCGTCAAGGTCTCGCCCAATGGCCAGTCCAGCACCTATCACCAGCTTCAATGGGAAGTGCTTAACGAAAAAGGAACCACGGAGTTACCTGGTTATTCGTTCAGCTATGCGCCTTTGCGGCAGAAAGCCGAGGTGGTGCTGGCCGAGGTCGTCCGCGGCGACAGGGTGATCCACATGACCCAGTTTGGCCGGGCCCGCATCAGCGACCCCGCCTACCGCATGTACTACGACTTGATCGCCTACCAGATCGCCTTCCCGCCCCTTGAGGTCGGCGACAAGATCAGGATCGAGTACCGCATCGACGATATTGGCAACAACATCTTCGGCGACTATTTTGGCGACATGCAGTACTTCTCCAACCGCTACCCGGCCAGGATCGTCAGCTATACGCTGATCGCCCCCAAAGAGCGGCAGCTCCACACCCATGTGGAGAAGATGAAGCCCGAGTTCACCCAGTCCAAGGACCAGAGCAACCAGTACTTCACCTGGACCCTGCGCCAGGTGCCCTCCTATGAGACCGAGAGCCGCATGCCGGGTCTCGAGGGCTACCTGCCCTACGTGGCCGTCAGCACCTTCACGGACTGGAAGGACATGGGCCGGTGGTACGCCGATCTGATCCGCGACCAGCTCGTGCTCGACGGCGAGACCAAGGCCATCGTCAAACGCCTGACCGAAGCTGTCACCGACCGCCTCGAAAGAGTCAAGCGCATCCACGAATACGTCGTCACCAACACCCGCTACGTTGCCCTCGAGTTCGGCATCCACGGCTACAAGCCCTATCAGGTCAACCAGGTCTGTTCGCGCCAGTTCGGCGACTGCAAGGACAAGGCCTCGCTGATCGTCAGCATGCTGCGCGAGGCTGGCATCCCCGCCGACATCGCCGTCGTCCGCACCGTCGACAAGGGTGCCGTCAACACCTTCCCGGCCATGCTCAGCTACTTCAACCACGCCATCGCCTATGTGCCCGAGTTCGATCTCTACCTCGACGGCACGGCCGAGTTCAGCGGCATCTACGAATTGCCCGCCATGGACCAGGGCGCCTTGACCATGCTCGTCGACCAGGACGGCTTGGTGCGTCTGACCCATATCCCGATCTCGCAGGACAACCAACAGGCCTACGCCCTGTCCTTCAAAGTCAAGGCCGACGGGGTCACCGACGTCGATGGCAGCGTTTCCTACAATGGCGTCACCACGCCCAGCCTGCGCGAGTACCTCTCGATCGACACCAAGCTCTCCCAGAACCTGCAGAACCTGCTCAAGGAGACCCTGCCGGGCCTGGATGTGGCCGAAGTCAACAGGGTCGGCCGCACGATCAACGAACCGATCACCCTGCGCTTTACCGGCAGCACCAGTCGCCTGCTGCGCAAGTCCGACGGCCAGCTCAGCTTCCCCCTGCGCATCCTCGGCGACCAGCTCACCCAGGAGTATGCCGCCAACGCCACGCGCCAGTACCCGATCGAGATCGGCGTGCCCAAGGTCCGCTCCGTCGATCTCGTCATCGACGCGCCCGAAGGCTACGCCCTGGCGAATCTGCCCAACTCGAGCAACATCGAGGACGCCAATTTCAGCGTCGAGCTCAAGGTCGAGCGCACCGACGCCCGCACCTGTCATATCAACTACCAGGTCGCCTTCAAGACGTCCAGAGTCGAACCCCGCGACTATCCTGAACTGCGACGCCTGTTGCAAGAGCACGATCGCCTCCTCGACCAGTCGATTCAGTTTGTGAGCCAATAAGGAGCCCGCCATGAAACGAATGCTCTTGACGCTTCTTTTTGGAGCACTTCCCCTCTTCGCTAGCGACGCTGCTGGCTGGCAATCTCTGACGGCCAACCAGTTTGACCAGGCGCGCGAACAGTTCGCGCGCGAGCGCGACACGGACACCCTGGCCGAGATCGGCTGGTTCCTGACTTTTACCGGCAATGGTCCGACCAAGGATCTGCGCGATGCCGGTCTGGAGATTCTGAGCCGCGACCCCAACTCCGGCGCCTCCGAATTCGTGCTCAAATGGTTTGAATCCTTCCGCGAATGCGTCGATGATTGGTCCGACAAGGTCGCCGAAATTTACCAGGACCAGCACCTGACCAACCCCGAGGTCATGGTCTATGTGGCCAACTGCCGGCGCGACAGTGGCCGCCAAGGCGATGTGCCGCCCCAGTTCGAGCGCATCGCTGGCGAGGCCGGCTTCATCGTCAACTACAAAATTTCAGCCCGCTTCGGGGCCTATGCGATTCCCGCCTTCGAGCACGCCTGGCCAGCTGAACAGGCCAGCTACTGGGCTGATGTCGAGACGGAGAAAACGCGCACGGGCGTCGTCGTGCCCCCTCGACGCGCCCAGGGCAAGGGCGTCTACTATGCGCTGGCCGCCTTCGAGAATCCCGCCGACCAGGTCCTGCGCCTGCGCTTCTACACCTTCCAGAACGCGACCGTATATGTCGACGGCAAGATCTGGGGCACCGTCAAGATGCTCGAGAACCTGGGCCCGAACGTCAATACCTTCGAAGGCACCTTAGCCGCCGGCCGCCATGAGGTCGTCGTCAAGACCACTCAGACCGGCGCCAGCAACGGCCAGTTCTCGCTGCAATTGACTGGCGCCGCCCAGCCCCAGCTGCTCATGCCCGACGCAGCCCATTACGACCTCAGCGCCATGCGCCATCAAGTGGTCCGCGTTGACGCAGGACTGTTGGCCGAACTCGATGGCCGCAGCGGCGAACTGGTCGACCTGGTGCGCGCCTACCTGCTGCTGCGCGCCAAGGACGACGAACAGGCGCTCGAGCTGCTGGAGCCCCTGGCGGCCAGCAATGGCGAGAGCATGCTGATTGGCGGCGCTCTGGCTCGACTCTACCTGAGCTCGCTCGACTTCATGCCCCAGGATACCCAATTTGCCCGTGCCTACCAGTACCTCAGCAAAATCGCCATGGTGGGGCGCGACCACAACCTCGAGAACCTTTTGACCCTGGGCTTGCTGCTCAACAAAGCCCAGCAGAAGCAGCCCGCTCTGGAGTTGCTGGACGCCGTGATCGAGGCCAATCCCGCCTTCTGCGACGGTCTCGAGGCACGCCTGTTGTTTGCTGAACAGGATGGCCTGACCGACGTCAAGCGCAAGACGCTCTCGCTGCTCGAAGCCATGGGACCCGAACACCGCTGGTCCCTGACCCATCAACTCGAGGAGGCCCGTGGCGACGGCGACCTGGTTCGCACCCGCGAGCTGCTCACCGAACTGGCCGAGCTCCTGCCCTGGGAGGGTTACCGCGCCCAGCTGCTCGAGATGGACGAGGACTATCAGGGCGTTATCGAAGACCTGGGCAAGCGCTGGGAGATTTTCGACGATCGCGATTTCTACCCCTTTGCCATTTCCCGCGCCTACGCCAAGCTAGGCGATCGCGTCGCTCAGCGCCAATGGCTCGAGCGCACCCTCGAGGTCAATCCCAGTAGCCGCGAGGCGATTCTCGACTTGGTCAACCTCGACTGCCTGGAGGGCAAGAAGGACGATGCCCGCAAACGCCTGACCGATTACCTGCAGATCCAGCCCGGCGACGCCTTTTTCCGCCAGCGACTCTCCCACCTGGACGGCCGCACGGCCTTCGAGGAGTTCCGCGTCGATACCGCCAAAGTCATCGCGGACGCCAAGAAAAAACCGTTCTCTGAGGGCGCCGACTCGGAACTGCTGCTGGACCAATTGATGGTGCGCCTGTTCCCCGACGGTTCGCAGATGCGCTACACCCACCTGATCACCCGCGTGCTGACCAAGAAGGGCGTCGACGACGAAAGCGAGCTGAACCTCAACGACTCTCTCGAGATCCTCGAATTGCGCACGATCAAGGCCGACGGCACTGTCTTCTACCCGGCCGACATCGACAACAAGTCGAGCGTCAGCCTGAGCGGTATCGGCGTGGGCGACTTCATCGACGAGGAGCACATCGAGTACTTGGGCCCGGCCTACTATGACGCCGACGGCCTAGACGCGGAGATGACCTTCATCTTCCAAGGGCTGGACCGCATTTATCACCACAGTGAACTGGTGCTGATCTACCCCGAAGACATCTCGCCCGAGCCCGTGCTGGTTTCCAGCCGCATGCCCGTCGAGCCACAGATCATGAGCCGCGATGGCCTCAAGATCGTGCGCTGGCTGACGCAGGAAGTGCCGCCGATGATCGTCGAGCCGGCCATGCCCTACCGCGCCTTCAGCCAACCGACCGCCAGTTTCTACTACAACACGACCTGGCAGGAAGTCCACGACTTCTACTACGATGCCGCCCGCGACCGCATGGGACTGACCGAGAAGGTCAAGCGCGAAGCCAACCGCTGGCGCGCACAGGCCAAGGACGACCTGGAACTGGCCAAGCTGGCCTACGAGAAAGTCACCGACCACATGGAACGCGACGGCACCTTCTTCCGCAACGTCAATCTGTCCTGGGAGACACGCCAGGGCAATGCGACCCTGTTGTTGGCCAATATCTACGAAGAGCTGGGCCTGAAGTCAGCCATCGTCTTCGTCCAGCCCAAAGAGATGCAGTTCTATGGGATGGACGTACCTCAACCTGTTTATAGTTATGCACTTCTGCGAATAGAGATCGCAGGGAAGACCTATTGGGCAGACCCCAACCAGAAGGGCATACCCTTTAACTTCATCCCCATCGCCTATCGTGGCGCGCGGGGCATGGTGTTGGCACTCGACGAGCTGTTCACGACGATTCCCGAGGGCGACCGCCGCGATGAGCGCACCGAGAAGCGCTACAACCTGTTCTTCCGCGCGGACGGCAGCGCCGTCGGCCTGACTTCCGACCGCTTTCATGGCCAATCCGCCGGGCAGTTGGCGGAGGGCTTCAAGAACCTCAACCGCTCGGAGGTCAAACAGCGGGTCGAGGCCGGCATCAACCAGGACTACCCAGGCTCAGTGGTCGACGACGTCAACCTCACCGAGGACCTGCCACGCGGTCAGTTCGAATTGCGCACCGACTTTCACCACAATTCCCTGGCCCAGACACAGGGCAATGACCTGACGGTCTCCTTCCCACTCAGAAAGACGCCGCTGTTAGAGGCCTTCGGCAGCCTGCCTTCGCGCAAGACACCCGTCATGGTGCATGCGCCCCAGTGTGACGTCAACACGCTGAACCTGAACGTGCCCGAGGGTTATCGCTGGGATGTCAAGCCGCTCAAGTTCCACGAAGAAAGCATTTACGGCAGTTACGATCTCACGCTTACGGTTAAGTCCGAGCGCGATCTGGTGCTCGAGCGCAACGTCTTCCTGGACGCCGCGATGGTGCAACCCAGCGACTATCCCAAGTTCCTGGCCTTCCTTAAGGCCATGGCCAGTCACGAGGAGTTCACCCTCAAAGCAGTGAAAAAGGACTAAGGCCGTCGCCTTCTTTGGGTCCCGTTGAACTTCCATTCCTACAGGCCGACCGGCGGTCGGCCCCACTTTTGGTCGTCGCCTTCTTTGGGTCCCGTTGAACTTCCATCCCTACAGGCCGACCGGCGGTCGGCCCCACTTTTCTTTGGGTCCCGTTGAACGCCCAACCCTACAGGCCGACCGGCGGTCGGCCCCACTTTTCTTTGGGTCCCGTTGAACGCCCAACCCTGCAGGCCGACCGGCGGTCGGCCCCACTTTTCTTTGGGTCCCGTTGAACGCCCATCCCTGCAGGCCGACCGGCGGTCGGCCCCACTGGGGGATTTCAGAGGATCAGCGATTCGGTCGCCAGTTCTTCCCACAGCATTTCGGGGAACAGGCGCTGCAGTTCCGCCAGCGCGCGCTCGTGGAAGAGGTAGTCATAGCCCTCGAGATGGAAGTGCTCCAGCGAGGCGACCAGCGGTTGCCCTTCGCCCAACTCGGGCAGGCGCTGGTACTCCAAGGGGATTTCGGGGATGTCGCGGCCGCAGTGGCCACAGTGCAGGCTGGGAAAACTTTGCTGCAGGCGGCGATCCAAGGTCAGCGTCTGGCGCGGGCGGAAGTAAAAGTAGTCAGGCTGACTGGGGTAGTCCTTCTGAGCCAGGATGTCGCTGGGCTCGGTCACCCAGTGGCCCGGACGACGGGTCAGCCAGCTAACCACCGTGACCGGCGCGATCGCAAACAAATCCGGCAAGAGCCGTTCGACCGTGGCGCGAAAATGCTGGTCGCCGATCAGCCACTCCTCGGCCATCATCGGGCGTCCCAGCAGGCGGCTCTCCCAACCGCGCGTGTCCGTGGTGAAAATCTCGATCTCGAGCGTGCCGCGCGGCTCGGGGTAGGGCATCTGACAGGCTTCGCAGGAATGGACTAGTTCGTCCTTGTTGAGCACATAGGCGAAGGGTGGTGTCTTGATGTCCCGCAAGCGGAAATAGGCCATTCAGCTCCCCTGATCGAACGCGAGGACCCGAGCCGGAGCCCGTGCCCACTCCATCTTAACACGGCGACCGCGCCAGAACAGCAAGAAGTCCGGCGCCGGCGCGCTCAGGACACGGTCGCACCGTTGACCGCGAAGCTGTAGTCGATGCGGCGCCAATAGCGCTGCTCCGACTCCAGGTCGAGTCGCGTCATCGGCCGCGAGTTCAGCCAGGCACGGTCGATGAACAGCTCGATCGATTTCTTGTGGAAATTGATCGCAATATCCGGCAGATCGAAGTCAACATGCTCGCGGTTGAGCAAGTAGGCCAGGCGCAAGACCATCACCAGCGGCCACTCGGGCTCGGTACCGTAGGGCAGCGCGTCAGCCTTCAGGCGTTTGCGGTGGTTGAGCACCAGGAACGCGAGCCGGCTCTGCTCCACCTGGGAGAATCCGTCGAGGTCGCCGTTCTGGAGGATATAGGCGCCGTGTTTGTGGTAGCCGCTGTGGGCCACGGCCATGCCCAGCTCGTGCAGCTCGGCCGCCCAACACAACAACAGGCGCATCTCCTCACGGCGGCGGAAATACTCGCCCATCACGTGGGGAAACAGGGCCAGGGCTGTCTGGCGCACCCGCATGGCCTGATCGCGGTCGACATTGTAGAAGCGCATCAGGTGGTTGACGGTCGCCTGGCGCGGGTCGGTGTGCTGATCGCGGCCAAGCGCGTCGAGCAGCAGACCCTCGCGCATGCTGTTGGGCGAGATCTCCATGCGCTCGATGCCAAAGATATCGAAGATGCCCTTGAGCACCGCAAACCCGCCCAGGAAGACCGGCACGCGATCCTCGCGCAGGCCAGGGAGACTGCTCTTGGTCAAGGGCGCATTCCACTTGATTTTGCTGAGGATCAGATCGAGGCCGGCAGGGGTGATCTCGCCGCTCTCGCCCAGGCCTTGCAGTACCGCACCGATCGCCTTGATCGTGCCAGACGAGCCGATACAGCGATCCCATTGGCTGCGGTGCAAGAGCTGCTGGTAGCCCTCGAGCTCCTGGGCAACGCTGAGGGTGGCCTTGGCCAGCCGCTTCTTGGTCGGCACCATGTCGGGGAAGTGGTCCATGGCATAGGCGACACAGCCGATCGGGCGCGTTTCGCGCACCAGGTGCTCCATGCCGCGGCCGATGATGAACTCCGTCGAGCCGCCGCCGATATCGATCACGAAATTGCGCAAGTTCGAGGGCGCCAGCGAACTGGCCACACCCAAGTAGATCAAGCGCGCTTCCTCGCGACCACCGATCACGTCGACGGGCGTTTTGAGCAGGGCCTCGATACGGCGCAGGAACGGGGTCGGGTCCTTGGCGCGCCGCAGGGTGTTGGTGCCGACCACGCGGATCTGATCGACCCCGCGCAGGCGCTGCTCGAAACGGGAGAGGCAGGCCAGCGCCCGCTCCTGTGCTTCCTCCGTGAGCGAACCGTCCTCGCGCAGGCCCATGCGCAGGCGCACCGGCTCGCGCACTCGGTCCAGGACCGTCACCCGCGTGCCCTCCAGGCGGCTGATCATCATATGGAAACTATTGGAGCCCAAGTCGATGATCGCAAGTGTCCGCATTTCGTCCGGTGCTTCCATGGATGCTCTTCCCCTTGTGGCTATGACTGCCAGTTCAGTCCGATTATAGGAAAAGCAAAGGGCCTTGTCACATGATTAAGCCGTGGTCACCAAATGCCTGACCTTCATCTCACGGCATTTTCGGCAAAGACCTCAAGGGCTGCTGATTTCAGACGAATAGGATAGAAGTAGTGCCCTTTGCGCTTGAATCACCGGTGAGGCAGGTATAAAATTGGATCACACGCAGATTTTCTCGCGGAACAACCTGATTTTTAATCATTTGACCACAGTCTACCGGATCAGCTGATGTCGGACGAACATTTAAAACAGATACGCAACATGCTGGCAGACTTTGGTGAGATGAGTCTGACCAATTTCCGCGATGCCTTCTTGCCGTTGGTACGGGACAAAAACCCGACGATTGACCGCTACCTCGTCGAAGAGCTGAAGAACTTCCGCGGCAACCGCAGCATGCGCGCCGTTATCGCCAACGCCTTGACCGAACGCGAGGATGAGAGCTACCTCGAGGATTTCGCCAGCGTGATCGAGAAAGAGACCGATGTAGGTCTGTGCAAGGAGTGCATTCACGGTCTGGTCCGCATCGCCACCCAGGAAGCGATGCAGAAACTCGATTTCTTGGCCAAGTCCAAACCAAATGCCACCATTTCCGCGCTGCTCAAGCAGGAGCTGGACAAGGTCCGCCACGACGAGCGGGAACCGGTCACTTACTACCTGGACAACCTCAGCAAGGGCAATCAAAACGCGCGCAACTGCATCCATGCCGCCAAGGTGCTGGTGAAGTTGGGCGACCGCAAGGTCGTCGACGAGATTATCAGTCGTTTCAATGACTTCGACGACTTGGCTCGCTCCGAAGGTGCTAAGGTTGTCGCCCGCTTGGGTGAGGGTCGCCACCTGGGGGCGATGCTCGACATCCTCGACCGCTACATGAGCACCTACCAGAACAACGAGCGCTTCCTCGAGACGGTCGATGGCTTCACCCAGCAGCCGAAGGACGAGCGGGTCAACCTGCTGCGGACGCTCCTCGACAAGATCGCGCTGCCCGACCAAGGCCCGCTGGTCGAGCGTTTCAAGACGGTTATGGAAGTGCCCGACATCAACAAGGGCCAGATGCTGCGCGACGAGATCTTGGCCCTGGGCAACCCGGTTGGCATGGAGTACGTGCTCGAGAGCATGATTCAGATCCTCGACAACAAAATCGCCCATGCCAACAAATACCACGAGGACATGCTGCGCGCCGGACGGGTCCGCCATAGTCGCCTGCGCCACCTGGTCGCAGAGGCCGGCTATGGCATCGGCCGCATCGGCGCGCTCCACGAGCCAGAGGACGGCCTGCGGGCCCGTGCCGTCGATCGCATGATCCAGCTGGTGCGCTCGCCCGACAACGACGTCGTCAAGAACACCCTGTTTGGCTGCGCCTTCTTCGTGCGGCCGGTCGATGTCGACCTCCTCGACGCGACCCTCGAGACCCACCAGATCGAGGGCATGACCCGCTTGCTGCGCACCCTCGAGCGCAAGCCATCCGGCCTGTTCACCGACTTCTTCCTCAAGGTCGCGATGAAGCATGAGATCCTGGACATCCAGGAAATGGCGATGAAGGCCCTGGGCGATACCGCGGAGGTCCACGAAAAGGTCCGCCGCATGCTCGAGAGCGAGACGCCCGAGACCAAACGCACCGCCATTCGCATCGTCGGCGAGATCCGCTGCAACGAGTTTTTGGGACAACTGCTGGCCCTGCTCGACGGCCAGAGCGACATCATCCGCATCGAGGCCATCACCGCGCTCGGTAAACTGGGCAACAAGGACGTGCTCTCGCGCATCAACGATGTCATGTACGACGCCAAGTCCCAGGTACTGGTCGAGGTCTGCCTCAAGGCCATCGCCATGGTCGGCAGCGAATACGGCATCTCGCTGTTGGTCGAGTTCACCGAAAAGACGCGCAACCGCAAGACCGCCGTGATCGCCATCCAACTACTGGTCGAGTCTTACAAGTCCTGGACCAATCCGCTGCCGCCCAGTACCTCGGAGATCGTCATCACCCAGCTCAAGGCCTGGTTCGAGGACCGCGACAACGGCATCCGTCTGGATTCCTATCGCATCGCATCGCTGATGATCACGTTCGATCTGAACATCTACAACACCCTCAAAATCCTCTTCAAGGACGCCAACACACGGCTGCGTTCCCAGGCCAACTGGGATAAGGACGAGATGGCGCTGGTTGACGAGTGCCTGCGGATCGTCAACCGCAACTTCTTCTTTCTCAAGGAAATGCAGGAGTTCTGGAAGGAAGTCACCAACCGCTGCCGCAACCATGACCACCCCAGCTCGGTGACGCGGGTGACCGTCTTCGAGAAGCTGATCTCGCTGCTGGAGAGCAACGACAAGTTCCTGCTCAGCACCGACAACGAGAAGGAACTGGAGACCGTCGTCTTCAAGGGCCTGGAACTGGAGGGCGGCAGTTGGCGCGAACAGAGCCTACTGTTCAAGATCGCCGGCTTCTCGGTCAGCCCGACCTTGCGCGAGGAGCTGATCCAGCGTCTCAAGACCGTGCCCAAGCAATCCCGCGCCGACCTGATGGACGCCCTGGCTCACATGGGCTACGGCCTGGCCGAGATCAGCGACATGGTCTCGATCCGCAAGGTGCTGGTGCTCGAGGGCTCGGGCTTTTACCGCAAGAAACTCGTCAACTCACTGAAAGAGGCCGGTTACGAAGTGCGCGACTGCGGCGATGTCGATATCGGCCGTGCCATGGTCAAGAGCCAGATGCCCGACCTGATTGTGACCGAAGTCAACTTCGGTTCCGACATTGCCGGGCTAGAGTTTGGCGAGCAGCTTGCCAAAGAATACAACGGCCGCATCCAATTCATCTTTTCCACCAACCTTCGCGAAGCGACCGTCCTGGACCGCCTCGCCCGACTCAAGCCGCTGGCCATTCTTCACAAGCCCTATCCGTTTGAGAAGTTACATGAGGTCATCAAGGGGTAGCAGTACTTATGGAATTAGGGTCCGTCATTGGCTTGGTGCTCGTCGTAGTATTGCTGGCTTACTCGATCCTCCTCGGTGGCAGCGTTTCCAGTTTCATCGATATCCCCTCGGTCTTGATGGTCATTGGTGGCGGCGTGATTGCTTCGCCCATGATTGCCTTCCCATTGAGCCACGTCAAAGGCATCGTCAAGGTCATGATGAATGCCTTCATCACGGCCAAGTATGACAATGCCGAGACCATCAAGTTCATTGTCGAGCTCGCCCAGAAGGCCCGCAAAGAGAGCTTGCTTGCCCTGGAAAATGTCGAGATCGCCAACGAGTTCCTCAAGAAAGGGATTACTCTGGCGGTCGACGGCACGGAGCCCGGTACGATCAAGTCGGTTCTCAATGCCGAAATGGCCTACATCAAGAAACGTCATGAAGACGGCATGTCGCTGTTGAACTTCATCACCGATATGGCTCCCGCCTACGGCATGATCGGCACCCTGGTCGGCCTGGTGCAGATGCTGGCCAACATGAGTGATCCCTCCTCGATCGGTCCCTCCATGGCCGTCGCCATCCTGACCACGCTCTACGGAGCGCTGGTCGCCAACGTCATCACCGCGCCGCTGAGCCGCAAGCTGGCTTGGTACGACGCCCTCGAAGAAATGCAGATGGCGATTATCGTCGAGGGTATTTCCTCGATCCTCGACGGCGAACACCCCGCCATCGCCGAGCAGAAGCTGATGAGCTTCCTGCCCGCCAGCCAGCGCTCGAGTGGTGAATAAGCCATGGCCGCCGAAGAAGAAGCTCCACCGCCGCCGCCGTGTAAATGCGAGAAGGGCGCGCCCAAATGGGTCGTCACTTTTGGCGACATGATGAGTCTGTTGCTGTGCTTCTTCATCCTCCTGCTCAGTTTCTCGACCACCGACGTAATCAAGTACAAGCAAATGGCCGGGAGTGTCGCCGACGCCTTCGGCATCTCGGAGTCCTCCACGCCCGACAAGACCGGTGTGCCGAAGGGTGACCGCTTTCTGGCGACTCAGGTGGTCCTACCCACCAATATGGCCGCCCTGGTGGCGGCCCGCGCTTCGGCCAAAAGGGTCTCCAAATCCTCCTCCGATATCGACATGGAGTCCGGCGCCGATTGGGTGCGCATCAAGGTCGACGGTGACGCCCTTTTTGATTCCGGCGATTACCGCGTCAGACCTGAGGCCGCCAAACTCTTGGATGAAATTGGCGAAATCATCAATAATTTCGACGGCATCGTCAGTATCGAAGGCCACACGGACGGGGACCCGCCATCAACGTCGCGTTTTGATCGTACAAGTTATCTGGCTAACTACGAGTTGGCCTCACTGCGGTCGATCGCTGTACTCGATTATCTTGTCATCAACGACCGTGTCGAGAAGGAAAAGCTGATTCCGGTCAGTTTCGGTGAAGTCAAACCTCGTGAGAACAACGACACGCCGGAAGGCAAGGCCCGCAATCGCCGAGTCGAGTTTGAGTTCCGCACGGGCGCCCAGAGGGATTACGCCAATATCCAGGGCGAATTCGTCAAACCGGACTGATCCTGAGATATAAGGATGTCCCTATGAACGATTTACATGATTTAGGCGTACTTGTCCGCGCGCGCACACCGATTATCGTGGTCGAAACTAACGAGGAAATCCGCGCAATTGATCTGTTTCGCGAATTGGCCGCCCAAATCTCCTCGCCCGTCTTCCGCTGGTCCGTGACCGAGGGCCTGCTGCGCATGGGCCAGAACCTGCAGGCCCAGAAGTTCAACACTGCCCCGGCCGATGTCTTGGCCCATATCAAATCCTCGACGCGACCGGGTATTTATTTGTTGCTGGACTTCCATCCTTTCCTCAGCGAAGCACTGCATATTCGCCTCATTCGAGAAATCGCACAAGAATATGCCAACGTACCTAAACTATTGGTATTTTTGAGCCCTAACTTCGAAATTCCCAAGGAGATCGCCAGTAAAGCGGCCAAGTACCAGCTGTCCCTGCCCGATCACCAGCGCATCCTCCAGATCATCCGCGAGGTCGGCATGCGCTGGGTCCAGGAGAATCCCAACCGCAAGGTCGTCGCCGACCGGGTCGCGGTCGAGGCCTTGGCCCGCAACCTGCGCGGCCTCACCGCGACCGACGTCGAGCGCCTTGCCCGCAAAGCGATTTACGATGATGGATCCATCGACCAGACTGATCTGCCGCGCATCAACCGCGCCAAATACGAGCTGATCAACCAAGAAGGCGTGCTCTCTTTCGAATACGAGACCGCGCGCTTCGCAGACGTCGGCGGCCTGGAGAACCTCAAGCGCTGGCTTGGCCTGCGCAAGGCCGTGTTCCACGGCCAGGGTGCCGAATACGGTCTGGAATTGCCCAAGGGCGTGCTGCTGTTGGGAGTGCAGGGCTGCGGCAAGAGCCTGGCCGCCAAAGCTATCGCCGGCACCTGGGAGGTGCCCCTGCTGCGCCTGGACTTTGCTACCCTGTACAACAAATACATCGGCGAGACCGAACGCAACCTGCGCCAATCGCTCAAGTCGGCGGAGGTCATGGCGCCTTGCGTGCTTTGGATCGACGAACTGGAAAAGGGCCTCTCCGGCGGTGATGGCGACGACGGCGTCTCACGCCGCGTGTTGGGTACCTTGTTGACCTGGATGGCCGAGCGCCAACAAGCCGTCTTCGTGGTGGCCACCGCCAACGACGTGCAGACACTGCCTCCAGAACTGCTGCGCAAAGGCCGCTTCGACGAGATCTTTTTCGTCGACCTACCCGACGACAGTGCGCGCCTGGCCATCATCACAATCCAGCTGCACCGCCGCAACCTGGATTCCTCGAAGATGGATTTGAACCTGCTCGTCCAGGCGACCAACGGCTTCTCCGGCGCGGAGATCGAGCAGGCGGTGGTCAGCTCGCTCTACGCCGCCATCGCGGAGCGGGGCTCAGTCACGGAAGCCCATCTGTTGCAGGAGCTGCGGGCGACGCGCCCGCTCTCGGTTCTGATGGCCGAGAAGGTGGCTGCACTCCGTGCCTGGGCGGCAGTGCGGACGGTTCCGGCCTAGAAGCGGGGTGATCATCAACCAGGCACACCTTCTCAGGGTCGGTCACCCGCTTGAAACGACGCCGGAAGTTGACGATTCCTGGTATAATTTCCAGATCTGGGTAAATTGCCCAAGGTCACGCCAAAGGTGGATTCATGTCTCGATACCCCATTCTTGTCCTCGTTCTCCTGCTGCTTTGCTGTGTCTGCTGCCACGAAGAGCAAGTGGCCGTCAAGCAGCCCCCAGCGCCTGGCCAGGAACCGCTCGAGACTGAGGTCATTACCGACACCCGCTATTGTGTCGACGACCTGGGACGCGCCTTGGCCGGCTACGACGTGTTCTCTTATTACGATCACGAGCACGCGCTGCTGGGTCAGGACAGCTTCACCACGCACTGGGGCGGCGCTCAGTGGTACTTCACTTCCGCGGACCATCTCGAACGTTTCAAGGCCGATCCCGAGCGCTACGCACCCGCCAACGGTGGCTACTGCACCTATGGCGTGATTCTCGAAAAACGACTTGACGCCGATCCCAAAATCTTCAAGGTCCTCAACGGAAAACTCTACCTGTTCCTCGACGAAAACGTCAAAACCAAGTTTCTTCGCGATCAGGCCGGCAACCTCGCCAAAGTCGCCGAAAATTGGCCTAAACTCTCTAACAGTCTGCTCTGACGCCCTACCGGCGTCCCCCCAGGGTTCCACCATGCCTGCCAAACGAAACCGCCTCCGCCAGTTGGCCTTCCTTGGATCGTTTGCGGGTACGGCACTGTTGGTGGTTACCGCGGTTGCCACCATTCAAATGGAGGCGCGACGCCGTCAAAACGACTGGCTGACACGGCACCGCCACCTCCTTGAAAAGAAGGCTGAGCTGAGCGGAATGCTGCAAGAGTTGGCCGAGGCTCGTCAGCAGGACCTGGCGGCGGTTGCCAGTAGCCCCTTAGAGCGTCAAGATCTCGAGGAGCACCTGTCACGAATCAGCGCCGACGCAACTGCCCTGGCGGGCGAAGCCACCGACCAGGAACTGAGCTCAACCCTCAACATGCTCGAGCGAGCGGTCAGACGTTATGCCGATTCGGTCAAGGATGCGATCGCTCTGATCAACGACAGGCAACAAGCCAAGGTGACGCAGCAACAGCTGAACGACCTGGAGAATGCCATCCTGATAGCCCTCTCGGGGCAAAGGGATACTTATCTTTATCAGCAATTTATGCAAGTTGTCATACTTGAGAGGACTTATCATCAGGATCTGGGAATGGGTCTTGCCGGTGAGCTCGAGCAGCGCCTCGAAGCCTACCTCGGCCTACTGGTCGCCCGACGCGCCGATCGCCTGGCGGGCTTGGTGGAGCAATGGCGCAAGGCGCTGGGCGAGAGGGTGGAAAGCAATACCGCGACGGACCTTCAGCTGGCCCAAAACCACCTGCAATACGAGCGAATCGGGCCCATCGCGGCCAAGTTGCAGACCCTCTTCGACGGCCAAATCCTGGCGGTGAGCGCGGGACTCGAGCAGGTCCACCGTCGGGCCCAAATCAGAATGGTTTGGTGCTTCGTGCTGGCCCTGTTGTTGTTTGGCCTGCTGGGCATCGAAGCCTATCGCCGGCGCCGCAAGCTGCTGCGCAATCTGGGTCAACTGACGGATGCGGTTGACGAGCTGGCGCAGGGTAAATTCGCTCTGGACGGCGCCATTTCGCGGATCGCTGGGCCGACAGGGGAGTTGGCCTCGCGGTTCCTGACCATGGCCCGCCAGATCGAGAATCAGATCCACACGATCGAGTGGGAACGCCAACAGGCCGAGCAGGCCAATCTCACCAAGGACCGGTTCCTCGCCAACATGAGCCACGAGATCCGCACCCCCATGAACGGTGTGCTGGGTTTGCTGGAGCTCCTCGACGGCACACGCCTGGACGATACCCAGCAGGAGTACGTGACCCTGCTGCGCAGCAGCACTCACTCGCTGTTGACGATCCTCAACGATATTCTCGATTTTTCCAAGATTGAAGCAGGCATGCTCGAACTTGACCTGCGGCCTTTCGACCCTCGCAATCTGATCAAAGACTGTGTCTGCCTCTTTTCGCCCACGGCCCAGGAAAAGGGCTTGGCCTTGAACTTCCAGATCGCCGCCAAGACGCCGACCCGAATCATCGGCGACGTCCACCGTCTGCGCCAAGTGCTGACCAACCTGATCGGCAACGCCCTCAAGTTCACGGAACGGGGCAAGGTCAGGGTTGAAATTGCTCAAGCACGCCAAACAGCCCTGCACGTCGAGTTGGAGTTCAGAGTTAGCGACACCGGTATTGGCATTCCTAAACCCATACAAGACAAAGTGTTCCAACCTTTCGTTCAGGCTTCTGCCGGATTGAACCGCAAGTATGGTGGCACCGGATTGGGGCTCTCGGTTTGCCGCATGCTCGTCGAGCGTATGGGCGGCTCGCTCTACATGACCTCCGAGGAGGGTCTGGGCACGACGCTCAGTTTCACGTTGCCGTTCGAGCAGGTGCGTTACGAGGAGGCGGTTACGGATAAGCCGGCGACTCAGCGGCAGGGCGGCGAAACGCTGATTCCGGGCCTCAAAATCCTCGTGGCGGAAGACAACCCCGTCAATCAAAAGGTGATATTGCGGATGCTGCAGCAGCTAGGCTATGAAGCGGACCTGGCTTGCGACGGAGATGAAGCGGTGCATTTGGTGGACAAACAGATATACGACTTCATTTTCATGGATGTGCAGATGCCGAGAGTCGATGGACTGGAGGCGACCGAGCGGATCTTGGCGATGCGCCGCAACGACCCGCCGGTGATCGTGGCGCTGACGGCCAATGTCTTTGAGCGGGACCGCGAGAGCTGCCTGCGGGCGGGTATGCACGACTTCGTGCCCAAGCCGGTAACCCAGGCAAAGCTGCGGGAGGTGCTGCTGCGCTGGACGACCAGCAACAAAGCGCCAGGGTAGTAAGGAGGCCTGGCTCAAGACCGATGGGCTGTCGGTGAACGGGCCTGGGATTAGGCGGTGAGCTCGCCCAGGACGACGTGGGCCTTGGCGCCGGTGACCTCGGGCAGATTACCGGGGAGATGATGGATCCGTGCCCAGGCGAGCGCCGCCATCAACAGCGCTTCCTTGCTGTCGGGGTCGAGACCTTCCTCAGCGGTGGTGCCGACCCGCATGGGGTCGAGCTCCTCGCGCAGCATGGCCATCAGGGTCGCGTTGTGGACACCGCCGCCAGCACAAATCAGCCGCATGCCGGCGGCGAGAGGACCGGCGACGGCACGGATGGCGTCGGCCACGGTGCGGGCGGTCAGGCGCGTGGCGGTATGGACAAGGTCGTCATAGTTGGCTTCGAGGGAGAAATAGCGATCGACAAAGGCCTGGCCGAACAGCTCGCGGCCGGTGGATTTAGGCGGTGCCAAAGCGAAGTAGGGGTGGCCCAGGCAGGCCGCCAAGAGGTCGGGCAGGAGCTTGCCGGCAGCGGCGTGACGACCCTGGGGATCGCAGGCGCCAGGCTCCTTGGGATGGCGCTCCATCAGGAGGTCGACGATCATATTGGCCGGCCCTGAGTCGAAAGCGATCACGGGTTGGCCGTGTCGCAGCAACGTGAGGTTGGCAATGCCGCCGAGGTTGAGCAGGACGCGGGTCTCGCTGGGATGGCCAAATAGCAGCTGGTCGAGGAACGGCACCAGCGGCGCGCCCTGACCGCCGGCGGCCATGTCGGCGCCGCGGAGGTTGGCGACGATGGGGATGCCGCAGGCTTGGTGCGCCGCCGCGGCGTCGCCGATTTGCCAGGTGCCGCGACCGACCGCGCCCAGGGCAGACGCGCCTTCGGGCAGGTGAAAGAGGGTCAGGCCGTGCATGCCGACGGCGGTCACGGTTGCGGGGTCGATGGCGGAATCGGCGAGAAAATCGCGCACGGCCTCGCCGAACATGCGGCCAAGGACCACATGGGCGGCCAGAACCTCGGCCGGCGCCACCAGGGTCGCGCGAAGCAGGGCGAGCAGGCCGTCGCGCACGTCACGGGAGAAGGGGAGACAGCGGCTGGCCAAAATCCTCGGCTGGAACGGCGCGGGCGGCGGGGCCAGCGCGACGAGGACGAGATCGATGCCGTCGAGGGAGGTGCCGGACATGACGCCTACGTAGCGCTCCATCAGCGCCGACCTTGTAGCGGGCGGAAGGCCTTGTTGACGAAGCGCATGGCCAGGTGTTTGCTGTTCTTGGCCTCGAAACACAGGCGCACCCGGTTCGCGGAAAGGGTGACTGTGGCCTGGATCAGGTTGCCGTGGCTCTGGCCGTCGCTGACGACCTGGACACCGCGCTTGGTGGGTTCGTGGATCTGGAAGTCGATGCGGGTCTCTTGCGGCAGGATCAGCGAGCTGACCTGACAGGCGCGGTGGGCGGCAATGGGGGTCAGGGTGATGACGGGTGTGTCGATCGAGACCAGGGAGCCGGTGATATTGAAGCTGTAAGCGGTCGAGCCGAGCGGGGTGGCCACGATCAAGCCATCGCAGAGGATGGGATTGATGGCCAGGGGCATGTGGTCGATCAGCACCGAGGCCTTGCAGGACTGGGGCGTCATGCGCTGCAGGTAGATGTCGTTGAGGCCATAGCCGTGATGGCGGTTGCCCTCGAGGTCGATGGCTTGGACTTCCAACAGCGGGAAGCTCAGCGACGAGAAGGCGCCCTCTCGCAACCATTCGGCGTGGTGCATCAGGCGCTTGGGGTTGTTCATCATGAAGCCGACGTTGCCGTAGTTGAGACCGTAGAAGGGAATACCCAAATGGCTGAGTTGGCCGACAAAATGGATCATGGCACCGTCGCCGCCCATGACGACAAACAGGTCGGTGCCGGCGCGTGGCATGACGGAGCGGCCGTCTTTCTGGACCAGAACCTCGGCCTGGATGCCGGCGCGCTCGAGTTCTGGCAAGAAGGCCTCGACGGCCTCCATGATCAAGGCCTCGCGCGAGGCATCGCGCGGGTCGGCCAAAATAGCGCATTGGTTGACGGCAAATCCAGGTTTCATGGCACGGGTCCCGAAGCAAATGAAGAGGTACCGCGCAGGGCGGAGCGAGGTGCGCGGCCGCAGAACCTAAAGGGTACAAGCATCATTCTCGCCCAGGGACCCGGGGGAATCAAGGTAAAAGCAACATCACCGCCGACGGGCGGGTGGCGTGGGTCTAGGGCAGGTTCAGGCGTTTGAGCAGACGACGGAACTGGTAGTAGTCCATGTCGAGATCGGTGGCGGCACGGCGTTGATTAAAGTGGTGGCGTTCGAGGGCGTCGGCGGCCATGCGGCGTTCCAGCGCTTCGATGGCCTGGGGCAGGGAAGAGGTGGCGGCCGCTTCGGCGGGTCCTGCCCCTTCGACGGGCGCCGCTGGCGGGCAGGGCGGAGGAGCCGTGGGCGGCGCGGGCTCGGTCAAGGCGATGCGCTGCTTGGGCCGATAGGGCGAGGCGAAAGGGTCGAAGACGATCTCGTCGATCAGCTCACCGCCGCTGCGGTAGACGGAGCGTTCGACGACGTTTTTGAGCTCGCGAATGTTGCCGGGCCAATGGTATTCCAGCATCGACTCGATGGCGCGCAGGGAGAAGGACGGCGCGGTGGTCCATTCCAGTTCGCGGGCCATGCGCAGGGCGAATTGTGAGATCAGGCGCGGGATATCCTCGCGGCGATCGCGCAAGGCAGGGAGGGTGATGACCTCGAACGAGAGCCGGTCCAGCAGATCGTCGCGGAATTTGCCCTCGCGACACAGGGTGGGCAGATCTTGGTTGGTGGCGGCGATGACCCTCACATCGACGCTGATCGTCTCAGTGCCGCCAACGCGCTCGAACTCCTGATACTCCAGCACTCTCAGGATCTTTTCCTGGAGCGCCATCGGGCTCTGGGCCAGCTCGTCGAGGAACAAGCTGCCGCCGTTGGCCAGCTCGAAGCGGCCCTTCTTGGTGCGGCCAGCGCCGGTGAAGGCGCCCTGTTCGTAGCCGAAGATCTCGGCCTCTAACACGCCGGGATTGAAGGCCGCGCAGTTGATGGCGATCTTGGGCGCCTGCCAGCGCGGCGAGAGGTAGTGCAGGCGCGCCGCAACGAGCTCCTTGCCGGTGCCGCGCTCGCCGATGATCAGCACGGGGCGGTTGACCTTGGCCGCCGCCGAGACGCGGCCCATGGCGTCCAGAAAGGTCTCTGCCTCGCCGATCATGCGGTACTTCTCGACCAAGGCGGCCTGACTCTGGCGCTGGATGAACTGGTTGGGACGCATCGGGACTCCTTGGCGGGCTTCTACCCTCAAGATACAGGATACGATAGGTTGGAGACAAGCGCTGCAGCGCTGGCCTGTTCTAGCCCAATTTCTGTAGCGGACGCGTATTTACTTTACAGGCGACCTGCCGATGAGGTTAAAATGGGTTCTCAAGTTAAGGTTCACCCATGCGTCGCCGGAATGTTTCCAGCCTGTTCCAGGAGAGTTCTATCATGAAGTTTCTCGTTGTCGACGACTCATCGACCATGCGTCGGATCATTGCCAACACGCTCAAGAAGATCGGATACAACGATATCCTCGAGGCCGAGGACGGCGTCCAGGCCCTCAAGATGATTGGCGAACACCCCATCGATCTCCTGATCACCGATTGGAACATGCCCAACCTCAATGGCCTGGAATTGGTTCAGCGGGTCCGCAGCGGGTCCCATGCCAAGCTGCCGATCCTGATGGTGACGACCAACGCCGCCAAGGAGGACGTCATGCAGGCTCTCAAGGCCGGTGTCAACAACTACGTGGTCAAGCCAATGACGCCCGAGACCTTGGAAGAGAAAATCCGCGCGATCACGGGTTGAGCGGCCAACCCGCCATCCAGCGCTTGAAGGGATCGACCAGATAGAGCGAGCCACAGACCAGCAGAGGTCGGGCCAGCAACTGCGCCAGGGGCACACGACGCGCGTCGCGGATGTGCGGAGGCCAGTTATTTGGCGCGAGCTCGCGTTCATACCCAACTTCAAAGCGATAGACTTGGCCATAAATTTTCTCAAGGACGTATAGAAACTCTTCTAAGGATCTGCCTTGCGTTAGGGTTGCGACCACATTGCAACAAGTTTTACCGCTCTGCTGTTCGTACCAGCTAATCGCATCTTCCCATGCAGGGGGATTATGGGCGCCGTCGATCCATACGCCTTTGCCGATTTGGTGGAACTCGCGACGCCCGGGTAGCGCGATCAGGCTCAAATCGGCGACCGGGTGACCCAGTTCGGTGAGAATGCGCGCGGCAAGCGTTTGATTGTCCTGGAAAGTTCCTTTATTTTCAAATACTTGGAAGCTCAACTCGCGCTCAGTCAAAAAATCGCGAACAGCCCTGTAGTCGGCCACGAGCGATGGAATCAGCAACGGTTGGCCGGGCCGACCGATGGCGACTTTGTGAAGCGCGATATCGACCAGGGTCGGACCCAGTTGAGCGACATGGTCTAACCCGATGTTGGTCACGGCCGAGAGCAGCGGGTCGAGCGCGTTGGTGGCGTCGTCGCGACCGCCCAGTCCGACCTCGAAGACGGCAAAGTCGACGGCCTGCTCGGCGAAGAGGACGACGGCCAGAACCAGCAGCCACTCAAAGTAAGAGAGCTCCGCGACAGTCGGTCCGCCCTCGCGACAGATGCGCGCATAGGCCGACTGCCAGGCCTCGTCGGGCAGCCAGGTCCCGGCCAGGGTGATGCGTTCACGGATGTCGTGGATGTGGGGCGAGAGAAACAGGCCGACCCGGCCGGGTAGGGCGGCGGCCACGGTGGCACAGACGGTGCCCTTGCCATTGGTCCCCCCCACCAGGATATGCGGAAAACGGGCTTGAGGACGGCCCAGATGGCCCAGGACGGCGTCGACTCGCTCTGTGCCAGGGGTAAGACTGCCCCACTCGGAAAGTGTCTCGAAAAGGGCCACAGGCGGCTTCACGGCGACTCCCTGGAAAGCAGAAGGGCCGCGCTTGGCGGCCCTTCTGGTTCAGACATTGGCGGTGAACATCCGCAGGTACAGGCCCAGGCGGTCGCGCATCTCGCGGCGACTGATGACGGCATCGAGCATGCCGTGCTCGAGCAGGAACTCGGAGCGCTGGAAGCCGGGCGGCAGTTCTTGCTTGATGGTCTGCTGGATCACCCGCGGACCGGCGAAGCCGATCAGCGCCTTGGGCTCGGCGATGTTGATATCGCCCAGCATGGCGTAGGAGGCGGTGACGCCACCGGTGGTGGGGTCGGTCAGCACGGAGATGAACGGGATCTGGACCTCGGAGAGGCGTGCCAGGGCCGCGCTGATCTTGGCCATCTGCATCAGCGAGAGCGCGCCTTCCATCATGCGCGCGCCGCCGCTGCAGGAGAAGATGACGTTGGGGCAGCGCTCCTCGATCGAGGCCTCGATGCTGCGGGTCAGCTTCTCGCCGACGACGGAGCCCATGGAGCCGCCGAGGAAGTCGAAGTCCATGACGGAGATAATGACGGGCTTGTCCTCGAGTTTTCCGCGGGAGACCCAGACGGCGTCCTCATCCATGCCGCGCGACTCGTAGCTCTTGAGCTGGTCCTTGTACTTCTTCAAACCCTTGAAATTCAAAGGGTCAGACGACTGGATATCGTTGTACAGAAGCTCGTATTCGGCGTTGTCGTAGAGGCTGTCGAGGCGGTCCTTGGGATGGATGCGGAAGTGGTACTCGCACTTGGGGCAGATCATCAGGTTGCGGGCCAACTCCTTGCGGTAGATGACCTCCTTGCAACCCAGACACTTCTCCCACATGCCTTCCGGGATCTTGACGGCCTTATCTTTGGTGCTCTTGATCGGAGCGGACTTTTTGATGAACCAAGACATAGTTATTTCTGCCCTTTAGCGGCGTCGGAAATCATCGTGCAGCGGCCGTCGAAAACGGCGCCAGGTTTGATGTCCAACGTCTTGACTTGGATGTCGCCACAGACGCTGCCGCCCTCGTGGATCTCGAGCTTCTCGCATGCGGAGATGGAGCCCGTGACGGTGCCCATGACGATCAGCTGGGCGACCTTGAGGTCGGCTTTGATGCGTGCGGTCTTGCCTACGGTGAGTTGATCAGTGGAAACGACCTCGCCCTCGAATTCGCCGTGGATGATCAGCCGGTTCTTGAAGGTCAGCTTCCCATCGAAGCGGGTGCCTTCGTTGAGGATGCTGAGCGGGGTATTATCCGCCATGTGATGCGTTCTCCAATGCGGTATTCGAGAGGAATTGCACGAGCTTGGCGAGCTCTTCTTCTGAATCGTAGGCAATGGCTATTTTACCCTTTTTGCCATCACCGGCGATAGAGACTTTACGGCTCAGGGCCTTGGAAAGGCCGCGCTCGGTCTCGCGCAGGACGGGATTGCGCTTGACCGTGCCCTTCTTCTCACCCGCCTCGCGCTCCGCGCGGATGCGGGCCTCGAGCTCGCGGACGGACAACTGCTTCTCGAAGACCTGACCTGCCAGCTTGAGGCATGAGTCCTTGTCGTCGACGGTGACCAGGCAGCGGGCGTGGCCAAAGCTCAACTTGCCGTCCTGAATCATGTTCTTGACGGCCGAGGGCAGGCGCAGCAGGCGCACGGTATTGGCGATGGTGACCCGGTTACGGCCCAAGCTGTCGGCCAGCTCTTCTTGAGTCATCTTATTTGTTTCGAGTAACTTAGCATATGCTAGTGCTTCTTCGATGGGATTCAGCTCGGCCCGTTGGATGTTCTCCAACAAAGCGATCGAGAGCAGTTGCTGCGAGTCGATCTGGCGGATGACGGCGGGGATTTTGTCGTAGCCAGCGAGCTTGGTGGCGCGCCAGCGGCGTTCACCGGCAATGACGACGAAACGGCCGTCCTTGGGGGTGACAATGATCGGCTGGATCACGCCGTTGTTCTTGATGGACTCCGAGAGCTCCTTAAGCTGAACCTCATGGAAGACGTGGCGCGGCTGCTCGGGGTTGGGTTCGAGCAGGTGGAGCGCGATCTCCTGATAGGAATCACCGGGCACTTGTGTCTCGGTGGAGGTGGGGATGAGCGCGCTCAGGCCCTTACCGAGCCCCGACTTTTTCAGCATTGAGAAACTCCTTGGCTAGTTTGAGATAGGCTTGGGCTCCCTTGGACTTGATGTCGTGGAGCATGGCGGGTTTGCCGAAGCTGGGCGCCTCGCTGAGGCGGACGTTGCGCGGCACGATGGTCTGGTACAGGTTCTGGCCAAAGTAAGCCTTGACGTCGTTGAGCACCTGCTGGGAGAGGTTGGTGCGTTCGTCAAACATGGTGATCAGGACGCCGGTGATCTCGAGTTGAGGGTTGAGACTGCCCTTGACCAGTTGGATGGTGTTCATGAGGTCGCGCACACCCTCGAGGGCATAGTATTCGGCCTGGATGGGAATGATCACGCCATCGGCGGCGGTGAGGGCGTTGATGGTCAGCAAACTGAGCGAGGGCGGACAGTCGACGAAGATGTAGTCGTACTTGTCGCGATGGGGACGGAGGATGTTCTTGAGCACGTACTCGCGTTGCTCTTCGCCCACCAGTTCGACCTCGGCGGCAGCCAGATTGCGAGTGCCTGGCACCAGGTGCAGACTCGGCAATTCGCACTGGACGACGGCCTCCTCGAGCTGCGATTCGCCGGCAAGCAGGGTGTAGACGTTGTGAGCGACGCTGTCCTTGTCGACGTTGACGCCGCTGGTGGCGTTGCCCTGCGGGTCGAAGTCGACGATCAGCACGGACTTGTCGATGGCGGCCAGGGAGGCGGCCAGGTTGACGGCGGTGGTGGTTTTACCAACGCCGCCCTTCTGATTGACGATAGCGACAATTTGTCCCATGGGAGGTACTCCAGTTCGATGAACAGACTTGATTAGGCGGTACGTTTTTCTTCTTCGAGATGGCGCTTGACGAAGATGTGGAGAATGGCCAGCGCACTGGCATTCATACCACTGATGCGGGAGGCCTGATCGAGGGTTTCAGGCTTGATGTTGGTGAGCTTTTCGACGAGTTCCTTCTTCATGCCGGGGATATGGGCATAGTTGAAGGCGACGGGGATACGGAAAGTGCGCAGGCCCTCGATGCGGGCCAGCTCCTCGTGCTCGCGAGCGACGTAGGGCGCATAGCGAATCTGGTTCTCGAGCAGTTCCAGATGTTCGGTCTCGAGCGTGATCTCGGGTGCACAGGCGAGCACATCGCCCAGGGTCACGCCGGGTCGGCGCAGCAGTTCGTGGGCGCTGAGCTTCTGTTTGAAGCTGACTTCGAGGCGCTCGAAGCGGCGCTTGTTCTCGAGGCTGGGCGTGATTTCGAAGGCCTTGAGGCGGGCCTCGTCGCGGGCCAGAGTCTCGTATTTCGCGCAGACGGCGGCGTAGCGAGCCTCGTCGACGAGGCCAAGCGTGCGGCCCAGATCGGCGAGGCGGCGGTCGGCGGTAAAGACATCGAGCACGAGGCGGTGCTCGGCGCGCGAGGTGAACATGCGGTAGGGCTCGTTGGTGCCCTTGGTGACGAGGTCGTCGATGAGCACGCCGATATAGCCCTGCTCGCGACCGACGGTCACTGCTTCCCTACCCTGCAGGGCCAGGGCGGCGTTGATGCCGGCGACGAAGCCCTGGGCGGCGGCCTCCTCGTAACCGGAGGTGCCGTTGATCTGACCGGCCAGGTAGAGCCCGGCGACGCGTTTGGCCTCGAGGGTCGGTTTGCACTCGGTGGCGTCGACGTGGTCGTACTCGACGGCATAGCCGTGGCGGATGATCTCGCAGCGCTCGAGTCCAGGGATGGAGCGGTACATCCAGTTTTGGACGTCGGTGGGCATGGAAGTCGACATGCCGTTGACGTAGATTTCGTGGGTGCTATGGGACTCGGGCTCGAGGAAGATCTGGTGGCGGTCGCGGTCGGGGAACTTGACGACCTTGTCCTCGAGGCTGGGGCAGTAGCGCGGACCGACGCCCTGGATCTCGCCGGAATAGAGCGGCGAGCGGCCCAGGTTATCGCGCACGACCCGGTGGGTTTCGCTGGTGGTATAGCCGAGGTAGCAGCAGACCTGGGCCAGGCGGGTAGCGCGGGTCTCGAAGGAGAAGAAGGTGGGTTGCTCGTCGCCCCACTGGGGTTCGAACTTGGAGAAGTCGATGGAGCGGCGGTGCAGGCGCGCGGGGGTGCCGGTTTTCATGCGGCCGAGCCGGAAACCCAGATCGCGAAAGCTGTCGGACAGTTCCAGAGAGGCGAGCTCGTTGCAGCGACCGGCCTGATAGGTGGTCTCGCCAACGAAGATCTTGCCGCCGAGGAAGGTGCCGGTGGTGACGATGACGGCACGGGCGCGCAGCTCGTCGCCATCCTTGAGGCGCACGCCGATGACCCGCTCCCCTTCCACCAGCAAGCGCGTGACGATGGCTTGGCGGATGACGATGCGAGGATGGGCTTCGAGGGTTTCCCGCATGAGGTTGCGATAAGCGACCTTATCGGACTGGCAGCGCGGTGCCTGGACGGCGGGTCCGCGGCTGCGGTTGAGCATCTTGAATTGGATCCCGGTGGCGTCGGCGATCTTGGGCATCAGGCCGCCCATGGCATCGAGTTCGCGGACCATGTGGCCCTTGGCCAAACCGCCGACGGCGGGGTTACAGCTCATCTGGCCGACCATGTCGAGGTTGATGGTAAACAGGGTCGTTTCCAGGCCCATGCCAGCGGTAGCCCAGGCGGCCTCACAGCCGGCATGGCCGGCACCGATGACAATCACATCCGTAGTTTGCATGCTCATTTTCCTAAGCAGAAGGTAGAAAACATGCGATCGAGGATATCTTCCACCGTGGTCTCACCGGTCAGTTCGCCGAGGGAACGCCGGGCCAGATTGAGGTAGGAGCTTAAAACCTCTTCGCCGAAACCTTGTGCATAATCATCACGCGCCGTTTTCAATTGAGTTAAAACATCACAGACCAGTTCTTCTTGGCGGCGGTTGATCAGATAGACGCTTTGCCCGTCCATCGCGGAGGACAATCTTATCACAAGTTCTCGCTCCAGTTGCGGCAAACCCGCGCCGGTGGTGGCGGAAACGGCGATTTTAGACGAATCCTCACAGGGCGCGAGGTCGGTTTTCGTCAAAACTTGGAGCCAGCGCTCTTTGGGAAGCTCTGCCAGCTGCTCGTAGGGCGGTTGTTCCTCGCCGGAAACGCTGAGGTGGAGGACCAGATCCACCTCCTCCAGCAGTTCATAGATTTTGCGGATACCCATGGCTTCGATGACGTCCTCGGTCTCGCGCACGCCGGCGCTATCGATCAACAGCACGGGCAGGCCGCCGATTTCCACTTGTTCGCTGATCAGATCCCGGGTCGTGCCGGGCAAATGGGTGACGATGGCGCGTTCCTCGCGCACGAGGCGGTTAAACAGGGTCGACTTGCCGACATTGGGCGCACCGGTAATCAAAACGCGAAAACCCCGGCGCATGGCGTTGGCAAAGCGGCCGGTCTCGCGCAGTTGGCCAAAACGGGCGATCAGACCATCGAGACGTCGCAACAGACCCTCGCGTTCAAGCGCGGCGATATCCTCCTCGCCATAGTCGATCGTCGCCTCGATATGAGCCTGGATGGCAATAATCTCAGCTACCTGTGCCTGCACAAACGGCACAATCGGCCCCTTGGCCTGGCGGCGCACCAGATCGGCCTGATAACGGGTATTGGCCTCGATGATACCATTAACACTCTCGGCCTGAAGCAGATCCATCTTGCCATTGAGTACCGCGCGAATCGTAAACTCGCCCGGACGGGCACGGCGGGCACCCAAGCCGACCAAAGCGCGCAGGATCTCATCGAGAATCAAGGGATTGCCATGGCAAAAGATCTCGACCATATCCTGGCCGGTATAGGAGCGCGGACCGCGATAACCCACCACCATCACATCGTCGATCACGCCGCGATCGTCAAAGAAATCGCCATAAACCATCGACCAGGACTGCATCCGCTCAGCTGCTTTAAAGCAGGAAGTCAGAAGCTGCCAACTCCCCTGCCCGGACATACGGACAATCGCCAGGGGCCCGCGTTGCTCGACAGCCGTTGCCGGAGCGACGATCACATCCGCATCCGCATACATCGCACACCTCGCTCGCGAAAACCCAGATGTTCCACGTGGAACACGCAACTCTTTATCGGCAACTCACCACCGTCAACCCCAGACGCAGTGAGATATGTTCCACGTGGAACATATCCCCCATCTTCCCTGCGCGCACCCTCACCCCTTTTGGGAGGAGCGATGGTCTTCCAGGAACTTGGCCAAACCGATATCGGTCAAGGGGTGCTTAAACAGTTGCTTGTAGACCTTATAGGGAATCGTGGCAATATGCGCACCGGCCAGAGCGGCACGGGTAACATGCAGCGGCGAACGCACGGAGGCCACCAGGACTTCGGTCTCAAAACCATAAGTATCATAAACTTGGACGATATCCGGGATCAGCTCGATGCCCTCGGTGTCGATATCGTCCCAGCGGCCCACAAACGGCGAGATAAAGGTCGCACCGGCCTTGGCGGCCAGCAACGCCTGGGCCAGACTGAAACACAGGGTGACGTTGAAGCGAATACCCTCGGGCGAGAGCTGGGCAACGGTCTTGAGCCCGGCCTCGGTCAAAGGCACCTTGACGACAATGTTCTCGTGAATCTTGATCAGCGAACGGGCTTCCCGGCACATACCCTCGTAATCGGTGCTGATGACCTCGGCACTGACGGGACCGTCAACCAGGGTGCAGATCTCGGCCACGGCCTGCTCGAGAGTCAGACCGCCCTGGGCGATCAGGCTAGGGTTGGTGGTGACGCCGTCGATCAGGCCGGTATCAGCGGCCTCACGGATTTCATCGAGATTCGCGGTATCCAGAAACAGTTTCATGGCTTCCCCTTATTCGTCCAGGTCCTCGTCCAGAGCTTCGTCGTCAGCGGCGTCATCGGTCAGGACCTCTTCGTCCTCGACCGGAGCCTCTTCCTCCTCAGCAACTTCGCCGCGCTCGAAGGGCACGACAACGGCCTGGCCGGCTGGGCGTTGTGCTTCTTCTTCCTCTTCGTCCTTGGGCAGAATACCGATACCAACGACGCGGTCGTCGGCCTCGTCCAGCAGGATCAGGCGCACGCCCTGAGTGACCCGACCAATGGTGCGCGTCTCCTCGAGGTTGAAGCGGATCAACTTGCCGAACTGGCTGATGATCAACACGGAGTTGTCGTCCTGTACGTAGCGGACGCCGGCAATCAGGCCGGTCTTTTCCGTAACCCGCATGTTCAGCAGGCCCTGGCCGCCACGACCCTGGAGGCGATACTCGTCGACGGAGGTCTTCTTGCCGTAGCCGTTCTCGGAGATGGTCAGGATCGAGCCACCCTCCTTGGGATCGATCACGGCCATCTCGACGATCTCGTCGTCCTCGGCCATGCGCATGCCGGTCACACCGGTGGCAACCCGACCCATGCTGCGGATCTCGGTCTCGCTGAAGCGGATCGCCTTGCCCGACTTGGTGGCCAGGAAGATCTCCTTGTCCCCTTCCGTCTTGCGCACCGCGATCAGTTCGTCGCCCTCGCGGAAGACGATGGCCTTGATGCCATTGGTGCGAATGTTCTTGTAGGAGCTGAGCGAGGTCTTTTTGACGATGCCGCTCTTGGTGGCAAAGACGATGAAGACGTCGTCACTGAACTCCTCGACGGCCAGGAAGGTCACGGCCTTCTCGCCGTCCTCGAACTGGACCAGATTGACGATCGCCTTGCCCTTGGTGGCCGCATCGCCCTCCGGCAACTGGTGGACCTTGAGCCAGTGGACCTTGCCGAGATTGGTGAAGACCATCAGGTAATTGTGGTTCGAAGCCAGGAACAGGTAATCGACAAAGTCGTCATCGTGGGTGCGCATGCCGATGCGACCTTTGCCGCCACGGCGCTGTGCCTTATAGGTGTCGATCGGCGTGCGCTTGATATAGCCGCGGTGACTGCAGGTGACGACCACCCGCTCGTCGGCGATCAAGTCCTCGATCGAGAAGCTGACCTCGCGCTGTTGGATCACAGTGCGGCGCGGGTTGTCGAAGCGCTCCAGGATCTCCTCGGTCTCGACACGGATCACGCGGATCAACTCGTGCTCGTCGTTGAGGATCAGCTCCAGTTTCTCGATGATGCGCTTGATTTCCTCGTATTCCTCAATGATCGACAAGCGTTCCATACCGGTCAACTTTTGCAGGCGCATCTCGAGGATCGCCTGAGCCTGAATCGGCGAGAAGGACCAGCGCTCGATCATGCCGCTCTTGGCTTCCGCCGGCGAGGCCGAGGCGCGAATGTGGGCGATCAGTTCGTCGAGAATGTCGAGCGCCTTGACGAAGCCTTCCAAGATGTGGGAGCGCTCGCGGGCCTTGCGCAGCTCGAAGCGCGTGCGCCGCAGGACGACGTCCTTGCGGAAGGCGACAAACTGGGTCAGCAGGTCGCGCAGGTTGAGGATGCGCGGTTGGTTGTTGACCAGAGAGAGCATGATCACGCCAAACGTGCTTTGCAGCTGCGTCATCTGGAACAGCTGGTTGAGAATGACCTCGGGCATCTCGCCGCGCTTGAGCTCGACGACGATGCGCATACCGTGGCGGTCGGACTCGTCGCGCAGTTCGCTGATGCCGGTGATGCGCTGTTCCTTGACCAGTTCCGCGATCTTTTCGCAGGTCTTGGCCTTGTTGACCATGTAGGGGATCTCGTCGACGATGATCCAGGTACGGCCGTCGCTCTGTTCCTCGAAGTGGGTCTTGGCCCGCAGAATGACGCGGCCGCGACCGGTTTCATAGGCATCGCGAATGCCCTGGGCGCCGCAAATGTAGCCGCCGGTCGGGAAGTCCGGGCCCTTGATGATGCCCATCAGTTCTTCGAGCGTGATCTCGGGGTTGTCGAGCATGGCCAGCACGCCGGCAATCACCTCGCCCATGTTGTGGGGCGGCACATTGGTGGCCATGCCGACGGCGATACCGGCACTGCCGTTAATCAGCAGGTTCGGGAAGCGGGTCGGCAGCACCAGCGGTTCCTGGGTCGTCTCGTCAAAGTTCGGCTGCCAGTCGACAGTTTCCTTGTCGATATCGGCCAGCATGCCCTCGGCGATCGCGGTCATGCGCGCCTCGGTATAACGGTAGGCCGCGGCCCGGTCGCCATCGATCGAGCCGAAGTTACCCTGACCATCGACCAGCGGGGCCCGCATGTTCCAGGGCTGGGCCAGGCGTACCAGCGCGTCGTAGACGGCGCTGTCACCGTGGGGGTGGTACTTCTTCAGCACTTCGCCGACGACGCCCGCGCATTTGGAGTACTTGCGCGTCGCGAGCAGACCCTCGCGGAACATGGCGTAGAGAATGCGGCGGTGAACCGGCTTGAGGCCGTCGCGCACATCGGGCAGGGCGCGACCTACGATGACACTCATGGAGTAGTCCATATAGGACTGGGTCATCTCCCGGGTTATGCTAACGGGTAACTCGTTATTCATTCATGGCTCCAATCAGACATCGAGGTTCTTGACGTTGAGGGCATTGCGTTCGATGAACTCGCGGCGCGGTTCGACCTCGTCACCCATCAACAGCGAGAACAGGCCGTCGGATTCGAAGCCGTCCTCGATCTGGACCTGCAGCAGGGTCCGGTTGGCGGGATCCAGGGTGGTATCCCACAGTTGCTCGGGATTCATCTCACCCAGACCTTTGAAGCGGGTCATCTGGAAGCCCTTGCGGCTGATCTCGTTGATGATGTCCTGCATGCCGTTCTTGTCGGCCACCTTGCCGGGCTCGCCCTCACGGTAGCGCACTTCGAAGTCCGTTTCGTTGAATTCGTCCAGGTCTTGGCGGTACTGGACGATCATTCTGAATTCGGGCGTGTGGGTGAACTTATAGTCGAACCGGAGCTTGTGCTGGTGACCCCGAGAACTCACCCTCATGTCCAAACAGTATCCGTCGTAAGCTTCGTCCTCGCTGATACCGTCGAAAGTCAGGCCCAGGGCGCGCAACTTTTCGGCCAGGGCTTGAAGGTTGGCCTCTTGGCTGAAGAAGTCGTTCTCGTTCTCCTCCAAAGCGTCGAGCAGGCACTCTAAAGTGGCTGTACCCAGGCCCTTGCGCTCCATCAGACTGTACAGCTCACGCTCCTTGCGCAACACTTTGACCCGATCGATCAGCTCATCGCCTTCCAGGACCTTGCCCGTTTTGCCGATCGTGACCCGGATGCCATCCGCGATCTGATTGAGCAGGAAACTCTCCAACTCGTCGTCGTTCTGGATGTAAACCTCGCGCTTGCCCTTCTTGAGCTTGTACAGCGGTGGCTGTGCGATGTAGAGGTAACCGCGCTTGATGATCTCCGGCATCTGCCGATAGAAGAAGGTCAGCAGCAGCGTGCGGATGTGGGCACCGTCGACGTCGGCGTCGGTCATGATCACGACCTTGTGGTAGCGCAGGCGGCTGATGTCGAAGTCGGTGTGGATGCCGCAGCCCAATGCCTTGATCAGGTGCTTGATCTCGTCGCTGGCGATCAGCTTCTCGAAGCGCGCCTTCTCGACGTTGAGGATCTTACCGCGCAGGGGCAGGATCGCCTGGTTCTTGCGGTCGCGACCGCTCTTGGCCGAACCACCGGCGGAATCGCCTTCGACCAGGTAGAGTTCCGAATGGGCCGGATCCTTCTCCTGGCAATCGGCCAGCTTGCCGGGCAGGCCGCCCATGTCGAGGAAGCCCTTGCGGCGGGTCAGGTCCCGTGCCTTGCGGGCGGCTTCACGCGCCATGGCGGCCTCGACGATCTTGTCGATGATCGACTTGGCGATGCGCGGATTCTCCTCGAAGGTCTTGGCCAGCAGCTCGTTGGTGACCGACTCGACGATGCCCTTGACCTCGGAAGAAACCAGCTTGTCCTTGGTCTGGGAGCTGAACTTGGGGTCCGGCACCTTGACACTGACAATACCCACCAGGCCCTCGCGCACGTCCTCACCGGAAAGTTGGACCTTGATGTTCTTGGGCAGCGGGTGATTGGTGATGTAATTGTTGATCGTGCGCGTCAGGGCAGCGCGCAGACCGACCAGATGGGAACCACCGTCGCGATTGCGAATGTTGTTGGTGAAGCACAGCATGTTCTCTTGGTAAGCCTGCGTCCACATCAGCGCGACGTCGACGCCGACCTCGCTGCGCTCCGCACGGAGGGCGATCGCTTCCTCGAACAACTTCTTTTTATGGGTCGAAAGGTATTCCACATAGGCCGGCACGCCACCCGAAAAACTGAAATCGTGCTCCTGGCCGGTGCGTTCGTCGTGGATGCGGATGTGCACGCCCTCGTTGAGGAAGGACAGCTCGCGCAGGCGCTCGGTGAGGATGTCGAAGGAGAACTCCTTGACGCTGAAGATCGAGGGATCCGGCAGGAAGCGGATCTTAGTGCCGGTCTTTTTAGCCGTCCCGATCGCCTTGATCGATTCGACCGGCTGGCCCGTGTGATACTTCTGGTACCAAACTTTGCCCTCGCGGCGGATCTCCAGTTCCAATTCGGAGCTGAGGAAGTTGACGCAGGAGACGCCGACGCCGTGCAGACCGCCCGAGACCTTGTAGCTGTTGGAGTCGAACTTGCCGCCTGCGTGCAGCACGGTCATGATGACCTCGGCGGCGCTGCGCTTCTCTTCCTTGTGCAGGTCGACCGGAATACCGCGACCGTTGTCCTCGACCGTCACCGAACCGTCGACGTGGATGATGACGTCGACCAGATCGCAGTACCCAGCCAAGGCTTCGTCGATCGAGTTGTCGACGACCTCGAAGACGAGGTGGTGCAGGCCCGAGGCATCGTCGGGATCGCCGATATACATCCCAGGCCTGGTGCGAACAGCTTCTCTGTCCTGAAGAACTGTGATCTGATCCGCACCATAAGCTCTATGTTCACTCATTAACCCTTCCTTGGGGGCTTATACGCCCAGCGTCGACGACATACACGGCGCCCTCTAAATTGGCTCCTATTGTATCATATTTTGATGTGCTTATTAAGCATTGCCCTCTCGTCGAAAGATAGCTCAGCAACGCCCTGAGACGATCAGGATCCAACTCCGCATCGATATCGTCGAGCAAAAAAATCGGATGGTAGCCAAAACGCTGGAAATATCGGTCGCGCACGGCCATTTTGGTGGACAGCACGACCGCGCGAACCTGGCCCGAGGAGGCGTAGCGCCGAGCCGCCACATCGCGCAAGCTTATCTCCAGATCGTCGAGATGGGGACCGACCAGGCTCTTGCCATGCAGCAGTTCCTGGGCGGAAACCTGCATCATCTGCTGCTCGTAGTGGGCCAGATCGGGCACGTTCCGCGTTTTGTAGGTCAGCTCCAACGCGCCGCTACCCTGAAAAACGTCGCGATAGAGTTCGCCCGCCTGGCCCCGCACGTTCTCGAGGAATCCGCGGCGCTTCTCGACGATGGCGCGACCGACGGGGGCGAGGATGCTCTTGAAGCCACGGTAAACGCCGAGATCGCCGCGTTTGAGCAGGACCGGCCGCAGCTGACTGAGGATCTTGCGGTACTTGCTCAGCAACATCATATATTCGGGTTCGGTACAGGCGATCATGCGATCGATGAAGCGACGGCGGTCGTCGGGACTGCCCTCGACCAGGTTCTTGGAGCGGGCCGTGAAGGCGATGATCGAGCTGGATTTGAAGAAGTCCAACGAGGCGCAGGCCTTGCCGCCCAGGAGGCGGGTGGTCTTACCCTGGCCGAAGCGCACGCCGTATTCCCAGGTGTTGACGCCCTTGACGACCCGGGCCGAGATCGCGCACTCAGAGGCGCCGCGCATGATCAGCTCAGCCGCGTTCTTGGTGCGGAAACTCTTGCCGGTCAGCGAAAAGTAAGCCGCCTCCAGGTAGTTGGTCTTGCCCTGACCGTTGCCGCCGTGAAGCCAATTGAGGCCGGGCTGAAGCGTCAGCCGGCCCTCTTCCAGGTTACGGAACCCTTTGGCTTGCAGTTCTTTGATCCACAAGAATCAACCCAGCCTCATCGGCATGATGACGTGCTGGTAGGCGACGTCGTAGCTGTCGTCGGGAATCTTGAACAGGCCCTGGCTGGTCTCGTCGCGAACGTACATCTCAACCTTGACGGACTGCATGTTCTTGAGGAACTCGTGGAGGTAGTCGACATTGAAGCCCAGATCCATTTGCTCGCCGTCGTATTCCATCTCCATGCGGTCGACCGATTCGCCACGCTCGGCGTTTTTGAGGACCACGATCAGCTCACCAGGTTTGAAGCTGAGTCGCACCAGTTTCGACTTCTCCGAAGCCAGCACCGATTTGCGGCGCAAAATGCTCTGGAACACACCGCGATCAAAGACGAAACGGCGGTCGTTGTTGACGGGAAGCGCCTTGGTGTAGTCCGGGAACTTGCCGTCGATCAAGCGCGAGAACATGACACGGAAACCGACCTTGAAAAAGATGCGGTTCTCCTCGAAGCCCATCAGGAATTTCTCTTCCTCCGACTCCGCCTTGAGGATGCGTTGCAGCTCGCCCAGCGTTTTCCGCGGAATGATGACGTCGAGGTTGGCAAAACCCTCGCCCAAGTGGCGATTGATCACGCTCATGCGGTGACCGTCGGTGGAGACCAGGTTCATCTCGTTGTCGCGGATCTGCAATAGGGCGCCATTGAGGGCGTACTTGTGAGAATCGGTGCTGACCGAGAACAGCACCCGGTCGATGCAGAAGTTGAAGAAACCGTTCTGGAGTTCGAGGGCACCTTCGAAACTGCATTCGGGGATGCTGGGGAAGTCGAGGGTCGACATGGTCTCGATCGAGAACCGCGCCGAATCGCAGATCAGGTCCAGCATCGAGCCTTCGCTGGAACTGAAGGTGACCTGATTTCCGGAGAAGCTGCCGAGCATATCCTGCAGCTGCTTGTGGTTGACGGTCAGCTCACCAGGTTCGACGACCTGGGCGGGGCAACGGGTGATGATGCCGACCTCGAGGTCGGTGGCCTTCAGCAGCAACTCGTTGTTCTCGGCGGCGATGAACACGTTGGCCAGGATCGGCATGGTGTTTTTCTTTTCAATGACGCCCATCATGAGCTGAAGTTCGTTGAGCAGTTCGGTGCGAATGACGACAAATTCCATACCCTTTTACCTTTGACCAATCGAATTTTTAATAAGAAAAAGAGAATTCTTCTTCTTAGATGCTGTGGAAGCTGTGGAAAACCTGAAGGAGCCCAGGCGACTCGCGGCAGAGGCACTGTGGAAAAGCGCAGGAAAACTGATGATAACCGCTCGCTTTTCCACAGGGCCGTTTTGGAGGCGCTCTAAACGCTTCGATTTCAACAGGTTTTGAACAGTCATGTGGAAAAGATCCTGTGAGTTCTGTGGAAAAACGGCAGTTTCCAGCGCGCTGCCATGCGATTCCTGTGGAAAACCCATTTTAGTAAAGGCGGCGCCAAGTTTCAAGCGACAAGGTGCCGTCGTCCTGGCCAGGGCGGGACCACCACCGCCAACGGGCAAGGCGGCTGTGGCACGGGGAGCGGTCTGGCTGACAGCACTGGATGGGCGCCTAGCTGCGGACATCGATTCCCCCGTCGATCGTGGGAGGGCCGCGTCAGCAGACGCGGAAAACCCTCAGTTCAAGGCCATTTGGTAGCTCTGGATCAGCGAGTGGTACTCGGCGTTCTCCTGCATCTGCTTGGCGACCTTGGTGATGGAGTAGAGGACCGTGGTGTGGTGCTTGTTGCCAAAGGCCAATCCGATCTCTGGCAGCGACATGCCGGTCAGCTCGCGGGTCAGATACATGGCGATCTGGCGGGGCTGGGCGATGCGTTTGGAGTTGTTCTTACTGCACAGGTCCTTGCTGCTGATGTGGTAGCGGTCAGCGATGAAACCCTTGATCTTATCGCAGGAAACTTGACCGCCTTCCTCCTTGATGAAGGTTTTCAGGCAGCGCTCGGCCAGTTCCAGATCGATTTTCTGGCGGCCGAAGGAGGCGTAAGCGATGACCTTGACGAGCGCGCCTTCGAGTTCGCGGACATTGCTCTTGACCTTGCTGGCGATGAAGAGGATGACGTCGTCGCGGATGATCGCGCCCTCGCTCTCACTTTTCTTTTTGAGGATGGCGATGCGGGTCTCCAGGGCCGGCGGTTGGACGTCGGCAATCAGGCCCCACTGGAAGCGGCTGGTCAGCCTGCTCTCGAGTTTGGGGATGTCGCTGGGCGGCGTGTCGCTAGAGAGAATGATCTGTTTCTGCTGTTCGAAGAGCGTGTTGAACGTGTGAAAAAACTCTTCTTGGGTCTGCTGCTTGCCGCTGAGGAACTGGATATCATCGATCAAGAGGACGTCGACGCTGCGGTAGCGTTCGCGGAACTCCTCACCGCGATTGAAGCGGATCGAATTGATGAACTGGTTGGTGAATTCCTCGCAGGTCGTGTAGCAGATCTTGAGGTCGGGCCGCTGGTCGAAGAGGTGGTGGGCGATCGCCTGCAGGAGGTGAGTCTTGCCCAGGCCGGACTTGCCGTAGAGATAGAGCGGATTGTAGGAGGAGCTGGGCGATTCGGCGACCGCCAGGGCGGCTGCGTGGGCAAACTGGTTGCTGGCGCCGACGACAAAGTTCTGGAACGTGTATTTGGGGTTGGTCTTGAGCTGTTCGCGCGCCTCGGCGATTTTCTCTTCCTGCTCCTCGCGGCTGGGGCGAGCCTCTGCCTGAGGCGCCGAGTCCTGGGTGTGGAAGGCGATATCGAGCTGGGGGTGACCGATTTGTTGGAGAACGGTTTGGATATTCTCGAGATAATTTTCGTTGATCCAGTCGATGTAGAGGTCGCTAGGAACGACGAGGTGGAGTGAATTTTGTCCGTTTTTAAGAACTTTCGTGGGTCTTAGCCATTCCTCAATCTGTTCCGCAGGGATGTGCTCTTCCAGCGCATCCAAGACCTGATTCCATAACCCAGACACAAAAACCTCTCAACGATTACCGACACATCTTAACCCAATTGAGGAACTTTCGGGGCGAAAGCGGATCCAAATGCTAA
The DNA here is from genome assembly GCA_964423555.1 of uncultured Holophagae bacterium. GTDB lineage: Bacteria > Acidobacteriota > Holophagae > Acanthopleuribacterales > Acanthopleuribacteraceae > CAYRFM01. Next base: position 120,976 of record CAYRFM010000004.1, read on the forward strand.
CACAGCCCTGACCGGCTCACAACACCCTAAATCCCTTTTCCAGGTAAAAATTTTTATCTCCCACGCATTGTTGAGTTTAAAAATAAGGTCTTTAGAACATGAGGTTTATCCTGCTTGCAAGGATCGCTCCAAAGTCGCGCGCGAGGGCAGTCTGTACCCCTAAACCCTTGTCTCTCAAGGGTGAACCAGGCTTCGCGGAAGTGGGTAAAGGAGGTCCTGCGCGGCATGATTTGCGAAAGTCGTGATGGTGAAAACATTTTTTGTCTCGAAAATTAAAATTGAGTGTCATATACGCGAAAAATTGTGCGTTCCTCGCCCTTTGTCGACCTCCGAGCGCGTGCCTTTCCTCGCCATTGACACCCTCCCCTTTCCATCTTGCAACCATCCGCAGCTTCCGGACGCAGTTTTTAGGTGAGAGAATCGTCAGGACGGCCGATCGCTCTTTTCGCAGTCCTCTCATGGAATCTGCTTGACATGAGGGGTCATTTTCGCTAAGTTCTACAGGCTTGTCGCCTTGCTTCGGGCAGGGTTGGAGACGATGCAAATCCATCGGAGTTTCTGGCACCATGAAAAGAACTTATCAGCCCAATAACCGCAGAAGGGTCAAGAAGCACGGCTTTCGCGCCCGTATGAAGACCGTAGGTGGACGCGCCGTCCTGAAGAGAAGAAGAGCGGTCGGTAGAAAGAGACTTGTCGTCTAACGGATTTCCCCGATCCTTTCGCTTGAGAAAATCGAAAGAGTTCAAGGCAGTCTTTTCCAAGGGAAGGAAGGTGATCTCGGGTTCGCTCGTATTTCACGTTCTCGCCACCGACCTCGAGCATTCGCGCTTGGGGCTGGCGGTATCCAGAAAGGTGGGTAAAGCCGTGAAGCGCAACAAAGTCAAACGGCGCATTCGCGAAGCCTTCAGGCTGAAGCACCAGGCTTTACCCGCCGCCTGTGATCTGGTTGTCTATCCCAAGAAGGATGTCCGGGAACCCAAATTCACGGACTACCTGCAGGCGTTCGACCTCCTGATCGCCAAACTGGATCCGAAGAACCGCAAAAAAGATCGGTGAGAGCCACCGCTTTGGGGTGACCATGCAAAAGCGCCTTCTGCTTGCCCTCGTCCTCAGTATTTGCTTCACGACGTTATGGTCCTTGCTGATGAACAGCATGGGCTACAACCACCGCCCCGCTCCCGTCGAGCCGGCGACCGTGGAGGAAACGCTGGAAGAGACCGCCGAGACGTCGGCGCCCGTGCCGGAACCTGGCAGCGATACGGCCACGGTTGAGCCCGCCGCACCTGCCGATGCGACCACGGCCGAGCCCGAACCGCCGGCGCCCGTGATCGAACCGCGCACGGATGTGCTGGAAAATGCCCAGATCCGTCTTGAGTTCGACAACAAGGGCGGCGTGATCCGTGACGCGGTGCTCAAAAACTTCCACCAATCCGTAGACGGCAAGGACCCGATCAGGCTCATCTTCTCCAGTAAATTCTGGCCTGGCACCCTGGTTTTCGACGATAAGCAAACGGACGGTGGCTGGCTCTATGAGGTTCAGGACGGCGATGATCGCCTGGTCTATACCGGTACCTTCAACGGCCTCAAAGTTCGCAAGAGCTTCCACCTCGAAAAAGGCTTCCTGCTGCATGCCGACGTCGCTGTCGAGGGTGGACCCTCCCAAAATTTCTATTTTGTCGTCGGTGAAGGCCTTCAGCCCCTGGGCCCTGGCGAGAAGGTTACCGCCTCGTTCTGGGACATGGGCGCCGTACATCCCAAGATGATGAGCTTTGCCTGGTCGGAGAACGATGCCCACAAGTCGGCCATGGTCGATAAAGGCAATCGCGATGGCTTCGACCCCAAGCTCAAGGAAGACGCCTCGATCGACTGGTTGGGCATCAAGGACAACTATTTCGCCTCCGTTTTCCTGCCCGACAAGCCCGTCGCCAACCTCTATACCCGCATCACCGACGTCCGTCCAGGCGAGAGCCTGATTCCCCTGCCCGTCGTCGCCTTGCGCGCCGAGGGTGGCGTTTCCGGCAAGTTCTTTATGGGCCCGATGATCGAGGAACAGCTCCTGGCCGCCGACCCTCGCCTCGACGATCTGATCACTTATGGCTGGGCCGGCGTGCTCTCCAAGCTGCTGTTCAAGGGTCTCAAGCTGGCCCACAGCCTGACCGGCAACTGGGGCTGGGCGATCGTGCTGTTGACGATCTTCATCCGCTCGCTGATGATCCCGCTGACCATTCCTCAGGTCAAGTCGTCGCTGAAAATGCGCAAGATCCAGCCCGACATCGAAAAATTGAAAGCCAAGTTTCCCGGTCAGGACCTCGAGTCCAAGCAGAAGTTGAGCCAGGAGACCTTCGCGCTTTACAAGAAGGAAGGTATCAATCCCTTCTCGTCGTGCGTGACCGCACTGTTGCAAATGCCCGTCTTCTTCGCCTACTTCTCGCTGCTGCGCAGCTCGATCAGCCTGCGCCAGGCCGAGTGGGTGCTGTGGATCCACGACCTCTCCGTCAACGACGCGCTGTTCATTCTGCCGATCGTGATGGGCGCGACGATGTTCCTCTCGACCATGGCCATGCCCATGCCGGGTGGCGATCCGCTCCAGCAAAAGATGATGAAATTCATGCCCGTGATATTCTCGATGATGTTCGTGTTCATGCCAGCCGGCCTGATCCTCTACATGATCACCAGCAACCTCTTTACCCTTGGTCAGACCAAATTTCTGCAGTGGAGGTACCGTCGCCTTGCCGAATGAAGCCGTTGTCAGCCCCGAGATCCTGAGCGAACTGAATGCCAAGTTGGCGGAAATGATCGGGGCACTCGACCTCGAGATCCAGATATCCGCGGCCAAGGCCGATGGTGAGACTGCCTATTTCAACCTCAACGGCAAGGACAGTGCCTACCTGCTGGAGCACCACGCCGAGCCGGTTAAAAGCATGGCGCTGCTGCTACAGACCTGGCTTGACCACGCCCACGGCGCGACCGGCATGGTCGTCAAGCTCGACGCCGAGGGCGAGCTGCGCAGCAAGGACGACGAACTGAGCGACTTGGCCCGCCAGGCCTGCGACAGCTTGACCGAAGTCGGCCAGGAGCGCCGGCTCGAGGCTATGAACCCCTACGACCGCCGCATCGTCCACATGGTCGTCGGCGAGCGTCCCGAATTCGAGACCGAATCCTTGGGTCACGGCCACTTCAAGAACATGATCATCCGCCGCATCAAATGAGCGTCAACGCCGTCGCCACCCGCGCCCCGGGGCGCCGTGACGGCGCTTGACGCTTGTCAGGACTCACACCACCCGCTAGACTGAGGGGCAGAGGCGCGGAGGTGACCATGACCCTTCCCATCCTGTTGGGCCAGTCCCATTTTCGCAGCATCCGCGAGGATGGGTATTATTACGTCGACAAGACAGCCCTCGTCTCCGAGGTTCTCCGCGCGCCTTTCGCGGTGCTGCTCCTGCCACGCCCGCGCCGTTTTGGCAAGACCCTCAATTTGACGATGCTGCAGGCCTTTTTCGACGATCAGCAGCGCTCGGCAAGTCTGTTTGAGAACCTCAAAGTCGCCAAGGATCCCCAGGCGATGGCGCGGCTCAACGCCCATCCCACGATTTTCCTGACCTTCAAGGACCTAGACCAGGAAGACTGGGCGCGCGCCGAATTAGCGCTGAAGAACCGAATCGCTGAATTGGTCGGTGCACACTACGAGCGGGTCGCCTCTGTCTCCAAACGACATGAAGTCGATTTCCTCGACCGCATTCTCAGGAGAGAGGCGCATTTGGCCGACTGCGAGCGGGCCCTGTTGCTGTTGACCCAATTGCTCCATCGCGTTTCCGGCCGCAAGGTGATGGTCCTCATTGACGAGTACGACAACCCCATTAATGAAGCCAATCGCTACGGCTATCTGCCCAGCGCGCTCAGTTTCCTGCGCAACTTCCTGGGCTCGGCGCTGAAGGACAACCCCTCCCTGGAACGAGCCGTCGTAACGGGGATCCTGCGCATCGCCAGGGAGTCGATCTATTCCGGCTTGAACAACCTAGGCGTCTACTCGCTACTGGAGGAGCCTTTCTCGGCGACCTTCGGATTCACCGAGCGGGAGGTTCAGGCAATCCTCCGCGATTTCAACCTGACCGAGCGGGAGGCCGAGATCCGCCATTGGTATAATGGTTACCGCTTTGGTCGGACGACGATTTACAATCCATGGTCGTTGATGAAAAAGGCCAGCGCGCCCGACGAGCCCGCGCAAGCTTTTTGGGTCAATACCTCAGGCAATGAGCTGATCCGCGACCTGATTCGCGCCGGAAGCGGCTTCGCTTTGACCGATCTTCAGGCGCTGATGGCAGGCGACAGCGTGCATAAAAAAGTTGATGTCGCCGTGCCTGTGCGCGATCTGGAGAGCGAATCTCTTTGGAACCTGTTGCTCTTCAGTGGCTATCTGACCGCCCGCGCTTTCGACCCGACCACCATGGAAGCGGAATTGATGATTCCCAACCACGAGGTTCGCACCGTGTTCAAGGATGCGATCCTCACTTGGTTCGGTCGTGCCGACCAGAGAGCCAACCTCGTCGAGCACCTTCTGGCCCTGCGGATGGAGGCTTTCGCTGCCTCTCTTTCAGAGGTGGTTGCCACTTTGCTGAGCTATCACGACACGGCTGGGACCCATCCCGAGCGGGTCTATCATGCCTTTGTCATCGGCTTACTGGCTCAAATGGAAGATCGTTACCGACTTCATTCGAATCGAGAATCTGGCCATGGGCGCCCGGATCTGGTCTTGGTACCCCGTCAAGCCCATGAATTGGGCTTCCTTTTCGAGTTTAAAAGCGTTTCCGGAGCCAAGACGGAGGACCTGAAGACTGCCGCTGATGCGGCGCTGAAGCAGGCGATCGACCGTGACTATGCCGCCATGTTCCGACAGGAACATGTCGACCAGTGGATCGCGATCGGATTTGCGTTCCACGGTAAGCGGATTGCTCTTGCGACCATGCGCCAGCAGCTGTCGGACAGTACGCCACAATCCATCAATTACTACCTCGAGGGTCCCGAGGTCTGCGCTTGAGCGAGGCTTTTCTGCCCTTCGCGCTGCCCGATATCGGCGAAGCCGAGATCGATGAGGTCGTCGACAGCCTGCGCAGCGGTTGGTTGACGACCGGACCCAAGGTCCGCCGCTTCGAGCAAGCCTTCGCCGAGCGCCTGGCAATGCCGCAGGCGATTGCCGTCAACAGCGCCACGGCCGGCCTGCACCTGGCGCTTGAGGCGTTCGGCATCGGACCGGGCGACAAGGTCCTGACGACGCCGTTCACCTTCACCGCCAGCGCCGAGGTGGTGCGCTACCTGGGCGCCGACCCGGTCTTCGCCGACATCGACGAAGCGACCTGCAACCTCGACCCCACCTGCGCGGCCGAGGTCTTGGCGCGAACCGCGGACGTCCGCATGCTGCTGCCGGTCCACTACGGCGGCCAGAGCTGCGACATGGACCCGCTGCTGGCGCTGGCCCGCGACCACGGCCTGACCGTCGTCGAGGACGCCGCCCACGCCTTCCCGACCCGCTACGGCGACCATTGGATCGGCCAGCTGGGCGACGCCACCGTCTTCAGCTTCTACGCCACCAAGACGGTTACCACCGGCGAGGGCGGCATGGTCGTCCTGCGCGACGCCGACAAGGCCGCGCGCATGCGGGTCATGCGCCTGCACGGCATCAGCCACGACGTCTTCGACCGCTACTCCGCCCAAAAACCTTCCTGGTCCTATGAGGTCGTCGCGCCCGGCTTCAAGTACAACCTCACCGACCTGGCCGCGGCCCTGGGCATCCACCAGCTGGCCCGCGCCGAGCACATGCGCCAGCGACGCGAAGCGATCGCGGCCATCTACCTGCGCGAGTTCGCCGATCTCCCCTGCCGCCTACCGCACCCGGCCCGCCCCGCCGACACCCACGCCTGGCACCTGTTCCCGCTTCAGCTGGAACAGGAGGCGATGGCCCGCGACCGTTTCATCGAATTCATGTGCGAGGCCGGCATCGGCACCTCGGTCCACTTCATCCCGCTCCACCAGCAACCCTACTGGCGCGACCGTTACGGCCTGCGCGATCAGGACTTCCCCGTCGCCACCCGCGTCGCCCGCCGCATCGTCAGTCTGCCGATCTACTCGCGCATGAGCGACGCCGATGTCGATCGTGTCGTCACCACCGTCCGCCGTCTGCTACGCCACTGCCGCTCGTTCTAGCCCAGACGCCTGGGCCTTCCGGGCGGCCAAGGCTAACCGGCATTTTCTGGACGGGCTCTCTGGCTGAATATACCCGTTGTGAAAATAAAAGACGGGCCCTCACGAAGCTTGGATGCGGTCGGTGCATTTCAAAGACATCGATCCATATCATCTGCCGGATCCAAATTTTTTGGGCTGGGCCTTATCAACTGAACTACCCGTCCGAAAAAAATCGCGAGGCCAAGTTCACCTGAACAAGCCGTCCGAAAAAAATCGCGAGGCCAAGTTCACCTGAACAAGCCGTCCGAAAAAAATCGCGAGGCCAAGTTCACCTGAACAAGCCGTCCGAAAAAAATCGCGAGGCCAAGTTCACCTGAACAAGCCGTCCAAAAAAAATCGCGAGGCCAAGTTGAACTGAATTACCCGTCCGAAAAAAATCGCGAGGCCAAGTTCAACTGAATCACCCGTCAAAAAAAATCGCGAGCCAAGCTCACCCGTCGCCAACCGAATGAGTCCGTCTCAGCTCCTTGAACGCCATCCTCGCGGCCAAGAGCGCGAGCCAGTCCATTTTCGAAGGCGGCCAAAGGTGGGGCCGACCGCTGGTCGGCCTGTCAGGTTGCAATTCACCGAAGCCTATGCTCGTGGCGAACCAGTGTTCCCGGCTCAGGGTTCTTGGTGACCTTTTTTGGGGAGTCGAGCCAAGGCCCATTGCGACCGTCTGCCCGAATTTCGGGAAATTGCGCCTCGCGCGAAGCCGCGAAGATTGATGCATCACAAGTAAAGAGTTAGTGGTTTACCGAGCGATACCAGCTCCCCCGACCTTCTCAGCGAAAACGTGCGCTGACTGCCTCCCACAGCTCGGGTCCGGTGCGCCACAGCCATTGCAGCAGGAGCAGGCCAACCAGGACGAGGATGGCGCGGTCAAGCGCCCTGCCCCAGCGCTTCTCGCGCTGCAGGCGCCAATCGGGCCAGGCCAACCAAAGACCGTGGCGCAGCGCCTGGAGCAGCGCGTAGACGGCGACCAGCGGCCCTACTGGATTCCAGTCCACCGCATGGTTCAGCTGGCCGTGCAGAGTCGCAGTAACCGAGCGCGTCAGCCCGCAACCGGGGCAGTCCAACCCGGTCGCGCGCCTGAAACCGCACAGGAGCGGCAGCGGTACATCGCCTAGGGCAAGCGGGTCGCTGGGTGCGCGCGGCGGCATCAGCAACGCGCCCATGACCAGCATGCCAAGGCAGGTGAGCAGCACCAGTGTGTGCGTGAGTTGGTCCGAGGAGTTATTCAGGATCTTCACTTTGAGGTTTCCGGTCGGAGCCTTTGATTCCATTTGGGTATCCGAGACGGGGTCGACGACACCTTTACTCAAAAGGAAGCCCTTCACGGTACGATTATGAGAAGGCCGCTTTGACCTCGGGTTTGGTCAGCAAGACCAAGCCCCAGATGCCGGGAATCATCCCCAGACAACAGGTCGAGCCGAAACAGGGAATCGAGGAGATGATACAGGCCGTCATGACCAAGCCGTAGGAACGGACATTCATCATCTTGAGGCCACCCAGCAGGCACAGCACGTAAAGGCCCAGGAAAAACAGGTTGAATACCACCATGAAGATACCGGCAGCTGGACCAGAGAGGCTATCGATCAGCGGACCGAACTGATCGCTCTGACCGCTACGCGCCAAGAGATCCTGCATTTGTTGTATGGACGAGCTCGACATGATGAGACCCCAGAGGCTGTTCAGAAGGGAAATCGAGGAGGTAATCAGCAGGAGAATCGCTGGCACTTTGAGCTTGTCCCGAACATTGGGATCAGGATAACCCGTGGAAGCGTCAAACCGGCCGGCTGGCGGCTCATAGGGGCTAAAGGGGGGCTGGGATGGGGGCGGCGGTGGTAGCGGTGGTAGGGTATCACTCATTCGGAACCTCTCAAGTATGGGAAGTGGAACCATTGTCGGCCATCATCATAACGTGTGACAAGGTTCGGTTGGTTGATTTTCTCAAGGATGGGTGCGATGAGCACACCTTTTCCCCATCCCAGTCCCCGGACAAGGGCTCTGCGATGCCGATCTTGCGGGTGGGAAGGCGACTCCCAGGCGGCGTTTATGCCTTCTTTTTGGTCAGGTCGGTGAGGGCGTCGAGGGCGGTCACGGGATGCAGCGCCTTGCGCGGTTCCGGCGCCGGTTTGCGGGCGGGCTCCTCGGCGGAGCGGCGTTTCTCGGCGACCGCGCGCACGCCGAAGTTGAGCAGCTTGTCCGCTTCTTCCGAGCTCAGACGCTCGGCCTCGACGAAATGATTGAAGCGGGTGACCATCATTTCGGCCTCGGCCAGCATGTCGTTGCGCATGCGGCGCAGCTCCAACATCTGGGCGCGGACCTTGACCAGCTCGCCGCGCGCGGTCTCGTGGATGCCGTCGGCCTTGAGCTGCGCCTCCTTGACGATCAGGTCGGCCTCGCGGTTGGCGTTCAGGCTGATGTCGGTCTTGATCTGCTGGGCCGTGACGAGCGTGTCCTTGAGCACCTTGTCGCGGCCCTCCATGTCCTTGACTCGCTCGCGCAGGATCGCCAGTTCTTGGGCCATGCGGTGGTTGTGTTCCGCCTGTTCCTGGAACTCCTCGGCGACGGCATAGAGGAAGTGTTTGACCTCTTCGGGATCGAATCCGCGCCAGCGCGTGCCGAATTTGTGGTTCTGGATTTCCATCGGCGTGATCATCTTCGACCTCCAGGCGGGCAGAAACTTCGCGGAAAGCGCAAACTCCATCTTACCACAGCCGTCCTGAAGGCGATTGGGGATCCTGTCAGGCCGGCACGTTCAAGAACTGCGGCTCTTCCAAATCGAGCGCAACAAGGTCAGGCCCATGAAGCCACTGACGATGAAACCGATCAGGCCGATCACGGGAATGTTGTACCAGACCGGCGGCACATGCGCGTGGACCAGCACGGAACTGCCGACAATCATCGCGCCCAGCACGATCGCCGAGCTGACCCGGTTAGAAATCCGCTCCAAGGTGCCCATCATCGGCTGCAGGCGCTGGTGGTCGACCTCCAGCTTGAACTTGCCCAGGCGCGCTTGCTTGAGCAGCTCGCGCATCTCGCCGGGCATGTCGCGGATCAGGAAGACCAGGTCCGAGCCGGCCTCGTAGAAGTCGCGGGTCAGGCGCTTGGGGTGGTAGCGGTTGACCAGCAGACGCCGCATGATCGGGCCGGCGCGCTCGGTGAAGTCGAAGTCGGGGTAGAGGTTGCGGGCCAGGTCCTCGATCTGGCTGATCGCCTTGATCAGCAGGAAGTACTGGGCCGGGATCTGCAGGTCGTGCTTGACGGTGACATCGAGCAAATGGCGGATCAGGCGGCCGATCTGCAGGTCCTTCAGCGGTAGGTAGAGGTACTGGTCGATCAGCTCGCCGATATCGCGCTCGAGGCTTTGGCGGTCGACCAGATGGTGGCCGTGAGTCAGCTTGAGCAGGATGTCGACGACCCGCGTCTCGTCGCGGTTGACGACGTGGATCAGGAGATCGGCAAAGAGCTCGCGGGACTGGTGGTCGATGCGGCCGACCATGCCGAAGTCGAGGAAGCAGATGATGTCCTTGTCGACGACCAGCAGGTTGCCGGGATGGGGGTCGCCGTGGAAAAAGCCGTGAATGAAGACCTGGTTGATGACCAGGTCGGCGCCGCGGTTGGCGATCGCCACCAGGTCGACGCCGGCGTGCAGCAGCGCTTCGCGCTCGGTTGGCTTGATGCCCCTGACGAAGCTGCTCGTGAGGATGCGGCTGGTCGAGAAGGGGCGGTGGACCTTCGGCACCATGACGGCGCGATCCTGCTCGAACATGGCGGTGAAGCGGTGCATGTTGGCGGACTCGATGCCATAGTCCAGTTCCTGCTCGAGCGTGCGCGCGAACTCCTCGGCGATCTTGGTGGGTCGCAGCACTTGTGCCAGCTCCAAGTGGCGCTCCATCAGGGTGGCCAGGTAATGGATGATCTCCAGGTCGACCCTGATCTGGCGCCGAATGCCGGGCCGCTGAATTTTTACGGCGACCTCCTCGCCATTGGGCAGGCGTGCGCGGTGGACCTGGCCAATCGAACCGGCGGCCAGCGGTTCATCGTCGAACTCGGCGAAGAGCTGGTCACAAGGTGCGCCCAACTCGTCTGCGACGATGCGGCGCGCCGCATCTGAGGGGAATGGGGGCACGTGGTCTTGGAGCAGGACCAGCTCCTGGAGAACGTCGACGGGCAGCAGGTCGGAGCGGGTCGAGAGCATCTGGCCCATCTTGACGAAGGTCGGACCCAGTTCCTCGAGTACCAGGCGGATGCGGGCCGCGCGCGACAGCTCGGTATGGGCGTTGAAGCGGCGTACGAAGAGCAGGCGCCGGTCGAGGTTGGGATCCAGCTGGAGGTTCGCGATCAGGTCGTCGAAGCCGTATTTGAGCAGCACGAAGAGGATCTGGCGGTAGCGCTTCACGAAGGTGACGGTGCGAGTCAAAATGCCGAATTTGCGCTGTGCCAAGCGTCGCTCCCCTGATCCAGCCGAGTCCCGGTCATTGTAGCACAGGGACCGCTACCCACCGGGAATTGCCGTTGGGCAGCGCGAATTCAGGGTCCCAGGCACGGGAGCGCAAGCTGCAATCTTGCGTGGGCGAATGTCTACCACGAAGGCGAAAGCGGCATTCACAGCGACCAATCACGCCAAAAATCAGGCACTGGTCTTAAGCACAGTCACTTGGCTGTAGGCTTCAATTCCCGGATCCGAACGACGAACTCATTGGCCAAATCGTTGGGGATGGGAATGGTGAGGTTGTACTGGCTGATCAGCCAGCGCTCGCCTTGCTTGACCAGCACGCCGCTGCCGCGGCAAACGCCGTAACTGGCGCTGTCCAAGCGTTCGTCGAACCAGGCCACCTGGCCGTCGGCGGACAGCGTCACGAACTGCTCGACCGGCGTGAACGTCCAGCCCTTGCCGGAGTCCATATAGGGACCGTACTTGGCTTCAAACTCGCTTTTGGTCCAGCGCTCGCTGGCGTCGGTGCCAAGAAACACGGCATTCTCGGCCAGGAGCCCAAAATAACGAGCGCGGTCGGCCTGCGAAGCCGCCTGGTGGAAATCGGCCAGCACGGCAAGGGCCTCGCTCTTGGCATCTCCAGGCTGCAGCGCCAGAATCAAAAGCAACGCTAACATGTCCAAATCCTCCGTGGTATTCAGTTCAGGTAGCAAAGGGGAGTGCTCATCGCAAATCGAGCCCTGTATCGCGCAGACGCAGGATTTTATCCAGTCCAAAGCGCATCACATTGTCCTTTTCCCGCTGTTTGAGCCAATAACCGACCATGGATGAGGCTCGGCGTTGCGCGGCCAAACTCAAGGCGTCGATGGTTTCAAGGCTGTGGGTGGTGGCGACGAGCTGGACCTGGTTCTCCGCAGCGATTTGAAGAAGCCAGTCGAACACCTTGGCAAGGATTTCGATGTGAATGCCTGTCTCCAGCTCATCGACCAGAACCAAACCGCCCTTTGCAAGTTCAATCGCGACAGCGAGCGCAGCGACGCGGCGCATGCCATCGCCGAAGGAGGTGAGCTCGGCAACTTCCCGTTCACGGTGACTGACCCGAATGCCCTGACGGTTTCCTGGTGAGCTGATATCCAGATCGAGAACCTTAGGATCGAAGATCTGCAAGGCTTCGACAACGCTGTTCTTGCGCCCTTCATCTATCACCCTGCTGAGATTGGCGATCATCTGGCGGGTGGAGCGGTGGGTCATGGGGGTGATGGTATAACAGCGGAAAAAGGCGATGCCCTCACCGAACTGGGCGGCCTCGTCCCTTCTGAACACCATGCTGTGTTTCACTTCGAACGGACCATTGCTTCGTTGCTCGCTAACCTTGCCCTCAATGCGCAAGGTCAGGTCACCCGGCGTATCCGACTCCCAGTTCTCCGTAGCGAGACCAGAGAACGCCATGTCGCGCGGCACTTGCCCGAATACGCCTTGGACTCTCATGCGGCCGGTTTGCTTGGGGCCATCGATGACAGAGAGGGTTGGCGACGCGGGAAACATGGCCCAAAGGCCATCGGGAATGGCGAGATCTATGTCGCGGTGGCGAGAGACCTGGGCCCATTGTGCCGGATCCAAGGGGCGCGCAAGCAGGGCAATGGCTTCGAGGACGCTCGTCTTGCCTGAATTATTACCGCCAAAAAAGAGGGTAACATCACCCAAATCTGGGAAATTCACATCTCCCAGACCGCGAAAGGCGGGGATGGATAAAGATTCGAGCATCGGTGATACCTTCGGGAGTCCGTCCTTCCCGTCCCCTTTTTCGTGTTTACGCGTGGGTTTCTTGAAGCGCATGGGACGACCAGTTCCTGGCCGTCCCTTGCGCTGGTTAGGCTTCAGTTTTTGACCCAATCCTGAATCTTGTTCCAGAAGTAGGCCGTGAACTCCTCGACCTCGTGGGCGGGGAAGAGAGCGGCGACCTTCTGACGGACGGCGTCGCGGGCCATGTCGGTGGTGAAGAACGTGCGCGTGACCTCGTCCAGGTTGCCCAGGTGCTTGGCGCAGAACTCCTCGAACCGGTCCGTCTCGAAGTGCTTATGGGCCAGCTTGGTGTAGCCGTCCATTTTTTCCTCGAGCGGGATGTCCTTGTCGGCGATGGCGAAGTAGGGCGCCCAGTTCTGGTTCATGCGCACTTTGCGGCCGGTGGTGGCGGCAAAAACGCTCCAGCGGATGTTGGCCATGATCAGCCAGGGGAAGTGCCAGTTCAGCGAGGTGACCTGGCTGTCCGGACAGGGGTTGGCGTAGTCGATCGGGTACCATTCGCCGTTCTGGCGCAGTGCCTCGCAGCTGTTGAAGTCCCAGCAGAAGAAGCTGTTGATGATCAAGGTGATGCTTTCCAGGCGCTGGCGATCGGCCTCGCTGATGTCCGGGTTACCGGCCACGTAGCGGCCGTGCAGCGGCGCGTCGGGATCGTACTTGACCATGTGGACCTGGGGGCCGAAGCCGATGCAGCGGATGAAGTAGTCGTGTGGGTTGACGGCCTTCTGCAGGTGCATCACCGACTTGCCGCTCTGTTCGTAGGCCTCGCGCAGGCCGGCCTCGTCCTTGACGTGGGTTACGCCGACCCAACCGCCGCCGTCGTAGGGCTTCATGAACAGCGGGTAACCGATCTCCTTGCCGACCTCGCCCAGGTCGAACAGGCGCGCGTACTTGTTGAGCGTCGGCTTGAGATCTTTGAGATCCTCATAGGACTTGGGCGGGATCAGCCAGGTCTCGGGGATCGGCATACCCAGTCGCATCATGGCACAGTAGCTGGTATGCTTCTCCATCGACTGCACGGCCCAGGGGTTGTTGAGCACGTAGGTGCCGTCCATGATGATCGCTTTTTTGATCCACTCGCGGCTGGTGTGGTACCAGTGCGTCAAGCGGTCGAGCACGAGGTCGTATTTAGGCGGCTTGCGCAGGCTGAAGGGTTCGATCGTGACCCGCTCGACGTTGAAACTGACCTTGTCGAGCCGGTAGGGGATCTCGAGGTTCAAGCGCCGCATGATTTCTTCGTAGCAGATGGGCCAACAGATATCCGCGCCCAGCGAAAGACCGATGTTTTTGACTAGTTTGGCCAAGACGTATCTCCTCTCCTGCGATTTGCCTCCGCGACCGCGGTTAGGCCCTTACTCGTAGACCATCCACAACGGGCCGGGGAAGAGCCAGGAAAGCCCCTGGCGCAGGCGGTCGCGCCAGTTCTCCCAGTTGTGTCCGTCGCGGGCTTCGGCGTACTTGACTTCGATGCCGCTGGCCTGGAGCAACGGCACCAGCGAGCGGTTCTCGTAGATCAGCGACTCGAACGTGCCGCAGCTGATGTACAGCTTCTCGACCGGCCGCCCAGGCTGGTTGCGGAACTCGTTCATGAACGGCACGACCGGGTCGAAGGCGGGACCACGGCGGTGCTGACCGATATCGGTGAAGGCGAACGAGCCAGATTGAACCAGCAAGCGCCCGAACACGCCAGGGTGCGACCAAGCGGTGTGGAGCGAGGCCACGGCGCCGAAGCTGGAACCCATCAGTCCGCGCTGGCCGGGGTTCTTGATCAGCGGATAGCGCTCGTCGAGGAACGGCAGCACGCTCTCGACCAGAAAGTTGGCGTGGTCGGGATTGGCGCCGTATTCGCTAAGCCGGTCGCTGGCCTGGGTCAGAGCGACGATCATGGGCGGGATCTCGAGCCGGTGGATCAGGTTGTCGAGCACGGTCCGCAGCGAGGCGTAGCGCACGTAGTCCATGCCGTCGTGGACGACCAGCAACGGGTAGTGGCGGGTCTTGCGAAAGCGGGCGGGCAGGTAGACGTCGATGCGGCGATCGTCGCCGAAGACGGTGTGGTGCAAAGTGTGCTGTTCCAAGCTGCCTGGCAGGGCCTCGGGGTCCTGGAAGGTCCACTCGGGCCGGATATAACCCTGGGTCGCGCAGACGGAGTTCATGCCGTAAGGGTCGCGGGCGACCTGGGGGTTGAAGGGATCGTGGACCCAGCGGTGCTTGCCCTCGACGACGATGTCGAACTTGTACTCGATGCGCGCCTCGGTGGGCAGCTCGACGATCAGATACCACAGATCGGTGCCGCGCAGGCGGGTCAGCGGCATTGAGGTTTCCAGCCCGTAGACCCAGTGGCGCAGGCTGACAGACTCGACGTTGCCGCGGAAGACGAAGGTCACGGAGGTGTCCTCGACGAGGGGGAAGTCGTAGCGCTCGATGAAGGCATCAACGGCGGCGGTATTGATCGTTTTTGATTTTTCCAGTTCGCGGATGGCCAGATTCACGGGGCGACCTCCTCGAGCAGGCCGCTCTCGGCCAGGGCCTGGATGTTGCGAGCGCGTTTGAGCTTGCCAGCGACGAAGTCGAGGCGCGAGCCGGTCACCAAAGTCAGGCATCTGTGGTTGCGGAAGCGGCGCGCGAACAGGGTCACCCTGTCGGTATCGTCCAGCAGCAGGCGGCGGTCGGCGTGGGGCAGCGGCAGGACGTTGCGGTAGAGGCCGAGCCCGGCCTCGAACATCTCGGCATAGCCGCTGCCCTGGGGCGGACTGTCGTGGAAGAGCACGACCTGCGAGCCGAGGCACATCGCGCCGGCGCCCCAGGCGATCACGTCCTTCTCGCCCAGGATCGGCGCCATGTTGAGCAGGCGCAGGCGGTTGAGCAGGACGGCCACATGGCCGCCGGCGACGACGACCGCGTCGCAGCGCTCCAGCGTGTCGGCCAATTCGTTGAGATGGTGGAGAATGCAGGGCCGGTCGGCGATCGGCCAGGTTTCCTGGAAACTGTCGTGGACCTCGTTGATGCGGCGCAGGTGGTGGTCGTCGAGGCGGCGCACCACCTCGAAGGCGTCTTCCAGTTCCGGCGACCAGACATCCTCGCTGAACTTGCTTTCGCGGTGGATGATTTGGCGCACGGCGTCGAGGTAGTGGGTCAGGCGCAGGCGGTAGAGGTCCTGGAGGCGTTTGACGACCGTCATGTTGGCGCGGTGCGCCTCGCGATACTCTTCATCTTCTTCGAAGATCGCCTCGCCCCGCTGGTGCAGCATCAGGTTGATCGTCTTGACCCCCAGGTGCGCTTCCAGTTCGGCGACCTCGGCCTCGCGTTCTTGCCAGCCGGCGGTGATCACGGCCACCGGTCCCTTGAGGTTCAGATCCGCGGCAACCTCGCCCAGGTTAGTCTCCTGGTGCTGTGGTCCCAACAATATCAGACGAGACATGTAGCGCTCCCTATAGCGATCGGGCACGCGGACAGGCGTCGCGGATGGCCCTATTCCCGAGCTGGGGTTTAGCTTTATATCATACCCTGAAGCTGGCGCCAACAGTAGCTCTTTCCCGTTTTCGCAAGGGTGCGGTCGCTGGATCGGGCGCGAGTGAGCCCCGCACTCACGGGGCGCGGGTCGCCTGATCGCAAAAAGAGCCAGCGGTCGACCACGATCCGCAAGAACGGCCGCGGGCCGCGGTGGCTGGGGTTTGCTCGGTCCTGTGTCCCGGGCGCCTATAGAAACGCAACCATTGCGCTTGTAGATCTGTGAGGTGCATGTTAGGATATTGCTTTCCCCAGGACAGCTGCCGCGACTTTGCGGCAACGGACGCGCACCCGCGGTTGCGGACGCACGTCGACACCCTTCCGCGCGCCGCAGTTGACGTCGTCGCGCGGGTGGTGGTCCCAAATTGGAATCTTGGGGATCGTATGGATTCTTTCTCTTTCAAAAATCGGCACATCATCGACACGGCCGACCTCTCTGAAGCCGAAATCGAACACCTCGTCAAGGTGGCCGACCACATCCAGACTCTGGGCGCGGAAGCACAGAACCTCTGCAAAGGCAAAGTCCTGGGCACCCTGTTCTGGGAGCCCTCGACTCGGACCCGCCTCAGCTTCGAAGCCGCCATGTACCGCCTTGGCGGCAACGTGCTGGGCTTCTCCGATGCCAGCTCCACCTCGGTCTCGAAGGGCGAGACCTTGGCCGATACGATCAAGACGGTTTCCCTCTATACCGACATCATCGCCATGCGCCACCCGCTCGAAGGCTCGGCCCTGGCCGCCTCCATGTACAGCGACGTACCCATCATCAACGGTGGCGACGGTCCCCACCTCCACCCCACCCAAACCCTTGGCGATATCTATACGCTGCTCAAGGAGAAAGGCTCCCTGGCCGGCCTCAAGGTCGGCTTCCTCGGCGACCTGTTGTTCGGCCGCACGGTCCATACCCTGGTCCGTGTGCTCGCCCGCTTCGGCGCCGAACTGGCCTTCTTCTCGCCCGAGGGCCTGGGCATCCCGCCCTATGTGCGCATGAGCCTGCAACAGGCCGGTGCCAAATTCAGTGAACAGGAAGGCTTGGGCGACACGCTCGCCGATCTGGATGTGCTCTACGTCACCCGCATCCAGAAAGAGCGCTTCTTCAGCGAGGAGGAGTACCTGCGCAAGAAGAACTCCTACGTCGTCGATCGCGATATTCTCGAGCGCGCCAAACAAGACGTCCTGGTTCTGCACCCGCTGCCGCGCAATGAGGAGATCCACCCATCGGTCGACACCACCCCCAACGCCGGCTATTTCCGCCAGGCAAAATACGGCATGCAGATGCGCATGGCCCTGATCAGCAAATGTTTGGGAGTTCTGTAATGAGTGTCATGAGGATCGAGCGCATTCACAACGGTATCGTGATGGACCATATCAAGGCAGGTCAGGGCATCAGAATCCTGAAACTGTTCGATACGTCCCTGCTGAAAACCAAGATCGACTACGCGTCCTACATCGAGAGCCCCAGCATGGGCATGAAGGACATCATCAAGATCGAGAACCTGGATGTCGACCCCAAGACGCTGATGAAGATGGCGCTGCTGGCGCCGAACATCACGATCTCGATCATCCGCGACGGTCAGGTCCGCGAGAAGGTCAAACCGACCGTACCGCCCTACGTCGAAGGCGTCATCGCCTGCAGCAACCCCAAGTGCATCACGCGCCAGGAACCCTACCTGACCAGCCGCTTCAAGGTCGACTGGCAGGAAGACGGGCGCCTCAAGCAACAGTGCCAGTTCTGCGAGCACATCTTCTATAGCTGACCGCTGGGAGCCAGGCCTCCGGGGCCTGGCTTCCTGTGCGACAGCTCTGCCGCTGGCGCAAGATTGCATCTTGCGCTCCAGTGGTTGGGCGGTAACTTCGCTGGGTACGGCCTTTTTGGATCGGCCGTCAGCGCAAGATTGCATCTTGCGCTCCAGTGGTTGGGCGGTAACTTCGCTGGGTACGGCCTTTTTGGATCGGCCGTCGGCGCAAGATTGCAGCTTGCGCTCCAGTGGTTGGGTGGTAACTTCGCTGGGTACGGCCTTTTTGGATCGGCCGTCGGCGCAAGATTGCAGCTTGCGCTCCAGCAGCTGCCTCAGCTTTCGCTGGTTTCGGCGTCCGGTTCGGACTTTTCCCAGACGATGCGGCGACCGCGGACGCGGATTACCAGGCGGCCCTCGATCAGGTCGATCAGCGATTGACCGACCATGTCCCAGCGCCATCCTTGGCCGACTTCGAACTTGTCGAGCTCGGCCCCGCGGTGGTGGGCCTCAATGAAGCCCGCCAACTCCTTCTTGTTGGAGAGGTGCGTCGGCGCCATGTCGTGGCGGCGGGCGATCTCCTTGATCAGCATCCAGGCGAGATCCGCCAGCGCTTCGCTTTTGTCCGAGGGCGGTTTCTCTTCGGGATCGTGCACGACCGGCCACTCGTCCTTGGGCACCTTGCGGGCCTCGGCGTGGAGCTCGACCAGTTCCGGACCGTGGCGGTCGATGATGCGGCTCTGAATGCCACGGCGCGTGCGCAAGTGCTCGACGCTCAGTTTCTCGATCTTGGCGATCTCGACCATGACCTCGTCGGAGAAGATGAAGCGCATCGGCTTGTCCAACTTGCGGGCCAGGTCGAAGCGCCAGCGCGCCAAGGCGCGCAGGACGACGAGGTTCTTGCTCTTGAGCGAGTTCGCTTTTTTGACCTTGCGCCACAGCTCTTCAGGGTCCGGTTCGAACAGGCCGACGTGGAGCTGGCTCTGCATCTCGGACAAAATCCACTCCAGCCGCTTCTTGTCGCCGGCCTTTTTCAGCAGGCGTTTGTAGAGGGCCGGCAGGTAGAGCACGTCGTCGGCGGCATATTTGAGCTGGGCCTCGCTGAGGGGACGCTGCAACCAGTTGGTGTAGCTGCTGCCCTTGATCAGCTGCACGCCGACCAGGCGCTCGACCAGACCCGAATAGCCGATCTGATCGCCCAAGCCGATCATCGAGGCGGCAATCTGGGTGTCGAACAGGTTCTGCGGCATCTCGCCCATCTGGTGGTAGAAGATCTCGAGGTCCTGGCGACCGGCATGGAACACTTTGACGACCTGAGGATCGGCCAGGATGCGGTGGAACGGCGACCAGTCCGTGATCGACAGCGGATCGATCAGCATGGGCGTGTGATCGAGCCAGGAGATCTGCACCAGCGCGAGGATCGGGTAATAGGTGCGTTCCCGGATGAACTCGGTATCCAGTGCGATAAAGGGTTGCTTGCTGGCGGCCTCGCACATCTCTGCCAGTGCCTGATTGTCCTGTATGTCGATCATGGGGTCGTTTCGTTCCTCAAGGGCCTGCGGTCCGCCAACACGTTAGCATAGGAACATCAAAAATGATAGAGCCGGATCGGCGCCCAGCTCACCTTCGTCGACCCTCGAGCGCGCGTCATTCGAGGAGCGTCAATTCACCCGGAAACTGCTGGCGCCATTGGTCCAGCGCAGCGTCGACATCCGCACTCACAGCCGCATCGAAACTCAGTTGCAGGAGCCCTTGGCGACCGTCCAAGACGGTCGCCAGGAACAGGCCCTCCAGCAATGGCATCGAGCTGGTCATGAGGTTGGCCAGCCGGCCGCTGACCTTCAGTTTGACAAAGCGCTCCTGACAGGCCATGGATCAGTTGCGCAGGAAGCGATAGACGGCGCGGTTGTGCTCGTTCAAGGTCCCGGAAAAGTGGTGGGAACCATCGCCCTTGGCGACGAAGTATAGGAACGGCGTGCTCTCGGGGTCGAGCGCGGCCTCCAGGGCGCCTAAGCTGGGACTGGCAATCGGACCGGGCGGCAGGCCCTTGTAGACGTAGGTATTGTAAGGGTGATCGAAAAGGATGTCTTCCTTGTAGATCTTGCCGCGGTAACTGTTGGCCAGCTTGAGGCTGTAGATAATGGTGGGATCGCACTGCAGGCGCATGTCGTGGCGAATGCGGTTCTCGAAGACACCGGCAATGGTCGACCGTTCCGATAGGTCGGAGGTCTCCTTCTCGACCAGCGAGGCCAGGGTCACCCACTGGTTGAGGCTGCGCTGGGCCTCGGCCAGACGTTGGCGCAGGGGCGCGGTGCGGCGCTCGAATTCCTGCAGCATGGCGCCGATGACTTCGACCGGCGTCATGTCCGGCGAGAAGAAATAGGTCTCGGGAAAGAGGAAACCCTCGAGACTCGTAGCGTCCGGATCGAGATGCCGGATCGGGCCTGGGTCGGAGATCAGCTCGTCGAACTGGGCGACCGTGCCAAAGTGATGCTCGGCCAGCAAGCTGGCGATCTGCCAGCGATCGAAACCCTCGGGGATGGTGATCTTGGTGACGAAGACTTTGCCCTCCTCGAAGAGGGTGAGGATATCCAGGATCGAGGCCTGTTGCGGCAGCTGATAGGTTCCCTTGCGCAACACCGGCTTGCGGCCCTCCCAGACCAGTGCCAACTTGACGAAGGTGGGGTTGGGCGCAAGTCCGAGCGCTCGCAGCCGGGCGAGAACCTGGTTGACGGAACTGCCCTCGGGTATGCGGAACAGGCGATCCGACTCGGCCACCGAGCGCAGGCGGTAGACCTCGTGGTGAGCCACGAAAAGCATGACCGTCAAGGCGATCACATGCAGGGCCAGAAGCCCGAGAAAAATGTTCTTGAAAAGCCGCTTCGCCACGATCTCCCCAACCTCACTAGGGCCACGCTAAGGCACTGTAATGTATCGTCATTATCGTCTAAAACCAAGAGGAAAGACGTTTTGCGCGGGGTTTGGCGGGCTCAGTCGGGATTGATGAAGTTTTCGGCCATGCTCAGCAGCAGCGATTCGTCCATGAGGGTCGGGAAATCCTTCATTGCCATCAGGGGAATGTCCTCGGGCGCTTGATCCTCGAGCAGTTCCCAGACCCGTTCGAAGGTGACAGGTTCGACTCTATCGCGGATCTTGATCTGGGCCGAGGAGAATACGCAGCCGAAGATCTTGCGCTGGAACTGAACGACGATGCAGCCGCGAAAACCGCGGTTCCCGCTCGCCACATGGCAGCCGTAGACCCCCAGTACGGCGGTCCAGGGCACGCGCTGTTCCTTCTGACCCTCTGGGGCGATGACGATCTTTTGGGGCTGGACGTCGACCAGGGTCACGGTCACCAGGCGGCCGATGTGGCGGAATTGGGCGAAGTTGCCGGTCAACTTGCTTTGCTCCGAGCCGCCCTGGAAGAAGCGGGCGAATTTCGGCAGGAGCTCGCTGGTCGGCGCGTTGGCCTGGAGCCAGTCCTGGAGTTGGGAAACGAGCAGGCGGTCGGGCTGTTTCTGTTCGAGCGTGCGCTGGCCCAGCAGCGTGATCAGTTCAACCACCTCGCTTTGTGCGATCTCCTTGTGGTCGACCAGGTAGGGCATGAGCATGCCGATCTGCTCGCGATTGTAGGTTTCGATGGCCAGGGTCATGCCCTTGGCGACCATGGTGCCAGCGACAGGTAGTCGGCGGAACAGCATGTCGCCCAGGGTTTCGAGATAGAGCGGCGTGTCGCTGGGGAGATGCGCCTTGCGCAGCAGGTGAAGATAGCAGTGTTTGGCGAGCTCGGGATCCTCGTTGCGCCAGGCCAAATTGGCGATCGTCGACATGGTGCGGCGGTTGGGCTCGAGTTTGGCCAGTTTGTGGAGCAGCGTCAGGCCGGCGGGCCGGTTGCCCTGTTCGAAATGGAGTTCGGCCTGAGCCAAGTCGCGGGCGAGGAGCTCCTCTGCCGACAGGCCCTGAAAGGGTGCGCGCAACGGCAAGATCGCGAACATCAGGGCCAGCACCGCGGCCGCGGCCAGCAGCACCAGCATCGGTTGCGGGCGCAGCGCCTCGCGATAGGGGCTGAAATAGGTGACCACCAGAAAACCACAGGTGAACAGCAGGGGAAAATGGAATGAGGCGATCGAGTAGTCTTCGCCGAACGGCCGGACCAACCAGCCGCGCAAAGAGAGCGTCAGCTGGGCCTTGGGGCTGACCACCCAGCCCAGCCAGAGCATGACAAACACGCTGTGAGCCCAGGCCAACATCAAAGAAGGATGGTAGTTCGCGGGCAGGAACCGCTGGGCCAGCACCAACAGACAGGCGGAGAGCAGGTAGGTCGCAAAGACGAACACGGCGTCGTAGAGGTGTTCGAGCAGATAGCCCATGAACATTAGACAGAAGGCGCCCAACAGGAGCACGATCAGGTGGTGCGGGGTCACGAGCAGGATCAGGTTGCGCGGCGGCTTGTTGGCTACTTGAGCGAGCACGGGCGAAGCGTCGTTAGCCTCGAGCCAAGCGATGCGCGCCGCCTCGCTGAAGCGCGGCGCCTGTTCGGGGTCGTCCATCAGGCGCGGTTCCTCGTTGAAGCGCACCCAGGTGATCTGGTCCAGCTGTCCGGCCTTGAACTGCGCCTCGACGAGCGTCATCAGCCGCTGGCGCGCGAGCTGGCGCAGGTGCTCCTGCTCAGCGGCGAACTTGGGCACGAAAACCCCGTAGCAGGCAGCGGATATCGCGATCCACAGCATCGTCGCCCAGGGCATGCCGCGATGATCGGTCTTGGATTCGCCGGATGGGTAGAGAATCATGAATGACAACCTTCAAAAATCGAGGGACGCGAATCAGGGTCCGTGTCGGCCATCGACCACTTCCCTGCTCCCGAGCCCACCGCTTGTCAGCTTAGAGGTTCTGGCGCCTGATAGCGGTGAGCCATACCACATAAGTCGATCGTTTGAACCATTATGCACCTTTCAAACTTCGTGCGGCAAGCGCAAGCTGACCCAGCCCAGGGCGACGGCGCCGGCAAGCGGGTCCCACAGGCCGTACTTGGCGGCGCACGGGCCGATGCTGTGGTATCCTGAGCGCACGGCTCGCAATGCCCGGGCCCATCGATGGGGGAAGAATGCCAATCGAGAAACTGCGTTTACTTTCCGTGCTGATCGTCAGTGCCGGCATTTCGGCGCTGCTTTCCGGCGACTTCTCGACCCTCTTCTTCGCCATGCTGATCGGCAGCGCCGCGCCGCTGTACTTTGACATCGACCTGAACCGCGTGCGCAACCACCGTGTTTGGCGCATCTACGGTATCACGACCTTCGCCCTAGTCGGAATCCTGTTCGCCCTGCGCATGCCAGTCAAGCTCTCTGTCTTCCTGTTGGTGCTGTTCAGCATCGTTTACGAATTCTATGGCGAGCGCCGATCCGACGCGCCAGCTAGGCTGCTGCCCCTGCTCAGTTTCCTGGTCGTGCTCTACGAGGCCCGCATCGAGAGTGGGCTGAACCTGATGATTGGCATGCTGATCTATATCTACGCCATCGTCTGGTGTCTGTACGCCTTTCACCTCGGCTCCGAGGACTACCGCAATTTTCGGCGTCTGTGGCGCGTGACCTGGTGGCCCGCTCTGCGTATCGGCACGACCATCGTGCCCTTCTGCCTGGCTGTGTTCTGGCTCATGCCGCGCCTGGAAGGCCAGACCCTGAGCGCGATCCCGACCCTCGGCGGCGACCGCATCTCCGGGTTTGGCGACCGAGTCACGCTCAACGATATCGGCTCGCTCAAGTTGTCGCGCAAGCATGTGCTCGACCTCAAACCGCTCGGCGCTTCCGTGCCCAGTCGCTACCTCAAGGGACGCGCCCTCGACCACTACGAACAAGGCACCTGGACGTCGTCGATCTATGCGGTCTCCTACCCCATCTCCGACCAAAACGCCGTATACTTGCTGCGCTCCCGTTTCGAGGAAACCAGGGAATATGCGGTCGACCTCGAAGCCCTGCAAGGCAACACCCTGTTCTTCTTCGACACCATGACCGAACTCAAGGGCGTGCCCAGTCCGCTCAAAGTGCTCGGCGAATGCGACCACCTCAGCGTCTTGCGCAGCTTCCCCATCGCGCTCTCCTACACCTTCCGAAGCGACCCCAGCCCGCCACCGCTGTCGCGCCAGGTCGATGAAGAGCTCTACCTCCAACTGCCCGAAGGCCTCGAGGACGACCTGTTGCGCATCAGCGTCGGCATCGTCGCCCCCGAGGATGACCTACCCACCCGGGTCAACAAACTGGTGAAACATTTCCAGAACCAGTTCCGCTACTCCCTAGAGGTCCATAACCAGGGCGTGGACGAACCCGTCCTCCATTTCCTCGAGAACAGCCAGGCCGGCCATTGCGAACTGTTCGCCAGCGCCATGGTCCTGCTCCTGCGCGCGCAGGGCTACGCGGCGCGCATGGTCACAGGCTTCTACCTGCCCGACCTCCACAGCAGCGGCACCTTCTACTATGTCACGGAATCGGATGCCCACGCCTGGGTCGAGGTCCTTATCGACGGCCACTGGCGCACCGTCGACCCGACCCCGGCGACCGCGCCGACCGAGCCCGGCCTGTTCGAGAGTCAGCTGGCTTCGCTCAAGTATTTCTGGCGCACCAAAATCATGAGCTGGAACTACGATCGCCAGATGGAGTTGGTCGAGCAGGGTCAATCCTGGTGGCAGCGCATTCGCGCCCGCTTCGACGCGGCGACCCTGGCGCTCTTGGTCACCGCCCTAGCGCTGCTGGGTTTCGCCTGGCGCCGTGGACCGCGCCAGACGAGCGCGCGCCTTACCCGGATCTACCTCGCACTGGATCGCCTTTTGCAGAACCGCTACGGCACCCGCGGGCCCAGCCAGAGTGTGCTGCACTGGCTCGACGCCCTACCGCAGTTGCCGAAGCCGACCTACCTCGAGGCCCGCGCCTTCATCGAGGCCTACTGGCAGGTGCGCTTCGCCCGCGCCGCCAGCCAGGCCGACAGTGCCCGTGCCCTGAGCCAGGGACTGGCGCTGCTGGCGCGCCTCGAGCGCAAAGAGAGCCCATGAGCGAGACGCGCGCACAACGAACCCATCTGACCCTGGTGCGCCGCCTGCTGGCCGCCGCCGAGGCCGACGGTCACTGGGAGGGCCAGCTGTCCACCAGTGCACTCTCGACCGCGACGGCGATCGCGGCCCTGGCCGAGGTCGACCCCATCGCCCACGCCGCCGCCATCGCCGCCGGGCTAGACTGGCTGGCAGGCCACGCCAACGCCGATGGCGGCTACGGCGACACCGTGCGCAGTCATGCCAACATCGCCACCACGGCCCTGGTCTGGGCGGCCCTGGCCCTGGCGACCACGCCGGACCAGGAAATGGCCGCGACCCGCGCCGAGGCCTGGCTCCGGGCCCGCGCCGGCGAAACGGCGCCGCCCGTCTTGGCCGCGGCGATCATGCGGAGCTACGGCAAGGACCACACCTTTTCCGTGCCGATCCTGACCATGCTGGCGATTCGAGGCCGTCTGGGCGCCGAGGGCTTCCAGCTCGTCGCGCCGCTGCCGTTCGAGCTGGCCGCCGCGCCCCAGCGGCTCTACCAGTGGCTGCGCATGCCCGTCGTCAGCTATGCGCTGCCGGCCCTGATCGCCATCGGTCAGGTCATTCATCAGCGACGCGGTACCCGCAACCCCTTGGCCTGGCTGCTGCGCCGCTGGACCGCAGCCCCGACCCTGCGCCTGCTGGCGCGGATCCAGCCCGACAACGGCGGCTTCCTGGAGGCCATCCCGCTGACCGCGTTCGTGACCATGAGCTTGGCCCATATGGGCCGGGCCGACCACGTCGTCGTCCAGCGCGGCGTTGCCTTCCTGCGCGACCGTCAGCGCCCGGACGGCAGCTGGCCGATCGACACCCACCTAGCCACCTGGCTGACGACCTTGGCCGTCAACGCGCTCGGCCCACAGTTGCCCGCCGATCTGGCGACCCGCACGCGCGGCTGGCTGCTGGCCCAGCAGTACCGCCAGGTTCACCCCTATACCGGCGCCGCGCCCGGCGGCTGGTCCTGGACGCCGCTGCCCGGCGGCGTGCCCGACGCCGACGACACCGCCGGCGCGCTGCTGGCGCTGACCCGGTTCGCGGCCGACGACGAGTTGGCGCAGT
>CAYRFM010000004.1:146807-148474 GCA_964423555.1 uncultured Holophagae bacterium
AGCTTGCCCTTCGCAAGCGTGCCCTCGGGTGGCCCTGCAGAACCGCGACGGGGGCTGGCCGACCTTCTGCCGCGGCTGGGGCACTCTGCCCTTCGACCAGAGCTGTGCCGACATCAGCGCCCACGCCCTGGCCGCCTTCAGCGCCTGGCGTGCCCGCGGCCTCGACGACCCGCGCTACCGTCGCACCATCGCCGGGCTGGTGCGCTACCTGTTGCGCGATCAGCATCCAGAAGGGTACTGGTTGCCCCTGTGGTTTGGCAACCAGGACCATCCCCAGCGCGCCAATCCCGTCTACGGCACCGCTCGCGTGTTGCTGGCCTTGGCACAGGTCTCCCACGAAGGCAGGAAGACACGAAGCAGAGAAGAAGTTCCCGCGGCTGAAGACTTGGCCGCGGCCGCCGCCAGGGCCCGTGCCTGGCTCTGTCGCCAGAGCGACACCGACGGCGGCTTCGGCGGCGTTGCCGGCACGCCCGCCAGCATCGAGGAGACGGCCCTGGCCCTGGCCGCCCTACGCACTGGTCAGCCGACCGCCGCCGAGCAGGCGATCATCGCCTGCGCCCAAGACTGGTTGATCGAACGCACCGAGGCTGGCACCCGCACCGACAGCGCGCCGATTGGCTTCTATTTTGCCAACCTCTGGTACTTCGAGCAGCTCTACCCGCTGATCTTCGCCACCGCCGCGCTCAAAGGCGCATAGGAACTGCCGGCCTCGTTTGGCTCACGCGAAGGCGCGAAGCCGCGAAGCAGGGGCGGCTGAAGCAAGTTCGTTCAAAGGCGGTAAGGGAAGGTTTCTTTCCTCGCGCCTTCGCGCCTTTGCGTGAGGCGTGTCAGGAGACCTGCTTGGCCAGCATCGCGATCGTTTCTTGGGGAAGCCCTGTGTATTTCGCGATGGTTTCCCAGTCCATCCCTCTGTGGACCATGGTTTTTGCGACTTCCATGCGGCCTTCCCTTTCACCCTGCTCCAGGCCTTCCGTGCGGCCTTCTTTCCTGAGGAGTTCAGCGATGGTCATGACGGCACCTCCCACTTCGCTCTGGGGCGTCTTCTTTGCGTGAGGCGTGTCAGGAGGCCTGCTTGGCCAGCATCGCGATCGTTTCCTGGGGAAGACCCGTAATGTCGGCGATAGTCTCCCAATCCATCCCTCTGCGGACCATAGTTTTTGCGACTTCCATGCGGCCTTCCGTGCGACCTTCCTTCTTGAGGAGTTCAGCGATGGTCATGACGGCACCTCCCACTTCGCTCTGGGGCGTCTTCTTTGCGTGAGGCGTGTCAGGAGGCCTGCTTGGCCAGCATCGCGATCGTTTCCTGGGGAAGACCCGTAATGTCGGCGATAGTCTCCCAATCCATCCCTCTGCGGACCATAGTTTTTGCGACTTCCATGCGGCCTTCCGTGCGACCTTCCTTCTTGAGGAGTTCAGCGATGGTCATGACGGCACCTCCCACTTCGCTCTGGGGCGTCTTCTTTGCGTGAGGCGTGTCAGGAGGCCTGCTTGGCCAGCATCGCGATCGTTTCCTGGGGAAGACCCGTAATGTCGGCGATAGTCTCCCAATCCATCCCTCTGCGGACCATAGTTTTTGCGACTTCCATGCGGCCTTCCGTGCGACCTTCCTTCTTGAGGAGTTCAGCGATGGTCATGACGGCACCTCCCACTTCGCTCTGGGGCGTCTT
>CAYRFM010000005.1:0-38785 GCA_964423555.1 uncultured Holophagae bacterium
CACCATGAGCACAAAATTTGGTACGCTTTGGTGACAACTACCTTGACAACTACCGCCCGGCGCAAGATTGCATCTTGCGCTCTAGCAGCTACAGCGCCTGCGGGAGCTTTTTCGCGTTTCCTGCAACCAAGGCAAGCCGGCGGGGGACCGCTTTGATTTTCACCCGCCGCCCGGCGCAAGATTGCATCTTGCGCTCCAGCAGCTACAGCGCCTGCGTTTCCCTGCAAGCAAGGACGGCGTGGGTCATGTGGCGCTTGCCGCGGAAGCCTTGTGTGCGGGTCACGGTGAAGCCGGCCGCCTCCAGGCCGCGGCGCACGGTGCCGGCGGCGCTGTAGGTGGTGGCGCTGCCGCCAGGCGCAGTATGGGCGGCGATTTCGGCCATGAGCGGTTCCGTCCACATGCTGGGGTTGCGGCTGGGGGCGAAGCCGTCGAGGAACCAGGCGTCGACGGGGTGGGGGAGTGGCGTCAGGCCCGCGGTGATGTCGTCGAAGACAAAGACAAGCTCGAGGGCATAGGCGGGCAAGCTGCGGTGGTGGACGCCGGTCACGAGCGGGGGGTAGACCGCGGCCAGCGCTTGGGCGTGGCTGGCCAGATGCGGCCAGAGCGCGTGGCAGCGGGCCAGGTCCTCGGGCGACAGGGGATGGCGCTCCCAGGTGGCGTAAGTCAGCTGGCGCCAGGGGGTTTGGGCGTAGGCCGCCATCACGAGCAGGAGGTTGAGGCCGGTGCCAAAACCGGTCTCGGCGATGGCGAAACGGGCGGGCTCGCACCAGCGCTTCGGTAGGTCATTGCGCTCCAGGAAGACGTAGCGGCGTTCGCCCTCGGGGTCGACCACGGAGAAATAGGTGTCGTCGTAGTCGATCGCGAAGGGCAAGCCTTGGCGCCAGGACAAGTTGGCCGGATGGAGGGCGTTGCTCACGGAGGCTCCGGGTCGCGATGGGTTTGGGCTCGGCAGTGAGATCCGCCGTGTTTCCCAGATGATCCTATCACAAAGATCGAAAATGCTCCGCCTCCTGAGCGATTCACTGATTGCTTTAGGGAAAATGGGTCGGCTACTTGAACTTTCAGCATGGCAAAGGTCGAATATGCTCCGCCTCCTGAGCGATTCACGTGTTGCTTTAGGGAAAATGGGCCGGCTACTTGAACTTTCAGCATGGCAAAGAACGAATATGCTTCCCCTCCTGAGCGATTCACTTGTTGCTTTAGGGAAAAAGGGCCGGCTACTTGAACGTGCAGCATGGCAAAGAACGAATATGCTTCCCCTCCTGACCGATTCACTTGTTGCTTTAGGGAAAAAGGGCCGGCTACTTGAACTTTCAGCATGGCAAAGAGCGAATATGCTCCGCCTCCTGAGCGATTCACGTGTTGCTTTAGGGAAAAAGGGCCGGCTACTTGAACGTGCCGCATGGCGAAGATCGAAAATGCTCAGCATTTCGAACAATTCACTTGGGAAAAGGGGCAGGATTGCGGGCCCTTCGGTTTTGGAAAAATCGATTCGCTTGGGCTTGTGAGCGATTCACTTTTTGTGCTGGGGGAAGGGCAAAGGAGCCTTCGTGCAAAGGTCGATCGTGCGGACGGGCCGCGGTGGCTGCTGATTTGCCGGGTCGGTCGGAAAAAGCCCGCCATTTTTCGAAACCGATCGTACCATATAGGGAATTATCTGTGCGTTCTTAGAGGACGAGATTGATGCGAGTGAGGGAGCCATGATCGAAATTCAGAATCTGCGCAAGGCCTATGAAGGTCATCAGGCTGTGAAGGACCTCTCCTTTACCGTCGCCGATGGCGAAGTGTTGGGGCTGGTCGGCCCCAACGGCGCCGGCAAGACGACGACGATGCGCTGCATTACCGGGATCATTCCCGCCGACGGCGGGACGGTTCGCATCGGCGGCTGCGACCTCAAGACCCAGACCCTGGAAGCCAAACGGCAGATGGCCTTTGTGCCGGCCGAGGTGCGGCTCTTCGATCACCTGACCGTACGCGAACACCTCGTCCTGTTCGGGCGCCTCTACGCCGGTCAGGCGGATTATCAGCCGATGGCGCCGGATTCCCTGCTTGAGGAACTGGAGCTGGACAGCAAGAAGCATCAATTGCCCGGCGCGCTTTCCCGCGGCATGAAACAGAAGCTGATGATCGGCTGCGCGCTGGTCCACCACCCGCGGGTAATGATCATGGACGAGCCTTTCACCGGCCTGGACCCCCACGCCATCCGCGCCGTGCGCACGATGCTGACGACGCGCGCGGCCACGGGCACGCTGGTCTTGATTTCGAGCCACCTGCTGGGCATGGTCGAGGACTTCATGACTCGGGTGCTGATTATCCAGAACGGCGAGATGGTCGCTTACGGCACGCGCGCCGAACTCTCGGCGACGCTTCCTCAGCTGCGCGCCGACGCCGACCTGGAGGATATTTTCATCGAGATCACCAAGACGAAGAAGGGCGAAGAGGTGGCTCCGTGAACGCCGCGCTCTGGTTCCTGGTGCTGCGCTCGTTCATAGGCGGTACACGTCACAAACTGACCCGCCTCAAACAACCCAAATACCTGTTTCCGACTCTGTTCAGTGTGCTGTACTTCGGTGGCATCACGATACCGCATCTGCTGGGCCGTCACGGCGTGCGCGAGGGCGTGGCCTTCTTCGTGCCGATGGGCGTCGGTTATCTGGCGATTTCGCTGGCCTCGATGTGGCTGTTCCAGCCCCAAAGGCTGGGTCTGAACCTGACGGAGGCCGAGGCCGAGATGTTGCTGGCCGCGCCCCTGACCAAGCGCCAGGTGCTGGACTACTACATCTTCAAGGCTCAGCCGGGGATTGTGTTCCTGGCGCTGGTGCTCTCACTGTTCTTTCCGGTGGTCATGGGCATGAGCTCGCGGCCGATTCTGTTCGTCAGCCTGGTGCTGTTGATCAACGCGCTGCGCATGTTCGGGCTGTTGGTCTCCTTCCTCTGGCCGGCATTGGCGGGTTCGTTCTGGCACTGGCCGCTGCGGATCGGTGGCGCGATCTTGCTGCTGGCCTCTGGCTACGCGAGTGTGCTGGCCACCTGGGGGGAAGGTGTCGAGGTGCTCGATTTCTACCTGTTCCGCCTGCAAGGCGCCTGGGCCGACCTGTTGGCCCTGCCGGTCCGGTCGGCGATCGCCTCCGGTTTCGCGGCCAATGTGACCGAGGCCCTGCCCGGTTGGTCGATCATGGGCCTGTTCTGCGCCACCACCTGGTTCCTGACGCCGCGGCTGAATGTGGCCTTCGAGGAGAACGCCCTGAACCAGGCGCAGCGGCGCACGGAACGGCTGGCGCGGCGCCGCGGTCAGCGCGGCATGTCCAAGCCCCACAAGGAGCGCAAGCGCGTCTGGCTGCCGCTGGCACCGACGGGTCCGCCCTGGCTGGGTTTGGTCTGGAAAAACGCCATGCGCCTGTTTCGCAGCGAGTTCGGCATGGTGCTCGGCGGTTTGGTGGCAGTGCTGATCCTGGTCCTGGCCTATCTGCTGATCACGGGCGCCGGTGCGGGCCTGGTGATGTTTGGCACGATGACCGCGCCGTTGGCACTGATGAGCGGGCTGATCTTGCCGAACCTGCTGCGCACCGATTTCCGCGGCGAGATGGAGCAGATGGAGCTGGTCAAGACGCTGCCGATCAGCGCGCGCCAGATGATGGCGGTGATGGTTGGCTTCACGACGCTGCTGACGGTAGCGTTCCAGTTGCTGTTACTGGCGATCTCGCTGATCGCGGCCGCATTCAGCGAGGCGCCGCCGGAGTACCTGCTGTTGATCGCATTGTGCGCGGTAATCGTGTTGCCGACGCTGACCTACTCGCTGGTGATGCTGGAGAACTGCCTGGTGCTGTGGTTTCCGGCCTGGTTTGCCTTCCAAGCGGCGGGCCGGGGCCGCGGCTTCGACTACATGGGCCGCCGGCTGATCTCGATGTTCGGACGGTTGCTGGGCACGGGCCTGCTAGGCCTGATCCCCGGTGGCGTAGGCGCGGCGATTGGGATCTTTGGCACGCTGACGATCGGCGTCTGGTCCTGGGCGATCGCGGCCCTGGTCGGCGCGGTGCTGCTGATCGTCGAAGTGACCCTGCTCGGCGGCAACGTGGCGACGCTCTACGAACGGCTGGAACCAGGCAGCGCGGAGCTGTCTTAGTACGATTTTGCCTGGTTGGTGATCAGGGCAGAGCCTAGCCGAAAAGGTCGCGCAGGCGCTGTGGCTGCTGTAGCGCAAGATGCAATCTTGCGCCGGGCGGCGGGTGAATATTCACGCGGTTTTTTCAGTAGAGCGTAACTCCGGGAGCGTTCCTCTGGAACAACGAACGAGACTAGAGCATTGTTGAGCTAATCAGGAGCGGGCCGATGTTTCATTTGACCTTAGAGTTAATCGGGAAAATACGATCGGGTGAGGACTCTTCCTTGGGATTGAAGGCCTTGCAGTTCAGAGGCGAGCGGGTGATTGGTCCCTCGCGCGAAGCGATGGGCGATGAATTGGCTGCCATGGCCAATACGGCGTCTGGGGTTTTTGTGCTTGGGGTGGACGACAAGACCAAGGCGATCATAGGCCTTCCCTTGGAAAAGTTGGATGCGGTCGAAGGCTGGGTAAGGGAGATTTGGAACGATCTGATCGAACCACCGCTGATCGGGCGCATTCGCAAAGTGGCACTGCTAGACGAGCTCGGCGTCGAACGGGTCATCATACGGCTTGATATCCCGCGGAGTCTTCATGTCCATCGCAGCCCTGGCGGCTATTTTCATCGTATCGGCAGTTCCAAGCGGCAGATGCCGCCGGAGGTTCTGGCCAGGTTATTTCAACAACGCAGTCAGGCCCGGTTGGTTCGCTTTGACGAACAGGCGGTGAGCCATGCGCCCACCTCGTGCTTACAGCCAGGACTGTGGGGTAAATTCAGAACATCCTTTTCACCTGAGGACGACACCTCCTTTCTGCTCAAATTGAAGCTTTTGACGACGGACGAAGACGGTGTGGTCGTGCCTACGGTCAGCGGGATCCTGTTGGCAAGCGAGCGACCAACCGATTATCTGCCCAATGCGTTCATCCAGGCAGTCGCCTACCGCGGGACGGAGCGCAACGCCGCCTACCAGCTCGACGCCAAGGACTTTACAGGGCCGTTGGATCGGCAGGTCCTTGAGGCCTACGAGTTTGTCGTGCGGAACATGAGGGTTTTCGGCGAAAAGGAACCGGCCCGCCGGGATGTGCCGCAATACGCTACGAGCGCGGTGTTCGAAGCCATCGTTAACGCGGTGGCGCATCGTGACTATTCCGTGCATGGCTCTAAAATTCGCCTGCATATGTTTGCCGATCGGCTCGGGTTGTTCTCGCCTGGCGCGATTCCGAACACCATGACGATTGACAGTTTGCCGCTGCGACAAGCCTCGCGGAACGATCTGATCACCAGTCTCTTGGCCCGCTGCCCTTGGCATAAGGACGATGGCAGCAGTCGTACGGCCTGGATGATGGACAAGCGTGGCGAGGGTGTACCGATCATTCTCCAAGCAAGTCAACGCCTTTCTGGCAAGTTACCGGCCTACCGACTCTTGGACGACGCGGAGCTCATGCTCACGCTGTGGGCTTATTCACCGGCTTGATGCAATGAGATAGCGGACCACCCGACATGGCGCCAGGTTTTTGGCCTGGCGCCTGCCGGTTGGGATCAGTGCTTGTGCTCGCGCAGCAGCAGGTGGCTTTTTTCCTTCATGAAGGCTTCAAGCTCGTGGATCTCGCGGGGGAGCGCCTTCGACATGCAGACGTTGCCGTTTTCCGTGATCAGGTACATGTCCTCAATGCGCACGCCGATGT
The DNA here is from genome assembly GCA_964423555.1 of uncultured Holophagae bacterium. Taxonomy (GTDB): domain Bacteria; phylum Acidobacteriota; class Holophagae; order Acanthopleuribacterales; family Acanthopleuribacteraceae; genus CAYRFM01. Next base: position 5,786 of record CAYRFM010000005.1, read on the forward strand.
TCATGTAGGCCTTGTCGATGGGGAAGTCGACGCGGTCGGAGATGTAGATGCCCGGCTCGATGGTCCAGATCATGCCGACCTTGAACTCGCGCGGGGCGGGGTCGTGGACATCCAGGCCGACCGAGTGGCCCCAGCCGTGAGGGCAGAGCTGGACGAATTGGCGCTCGTCGAAGACCTCCAGTTCCTGGTCCTGGTTCAGAACCGAGAGGTCCACGCCGCGGAAGCCGCCGTATTTGGGCACCAGCACCTTGCCGTCGTGGACGATGTCGGCGGCGGCCGCGTAGGTCATTGCGGCCATACCCTTGAGCGCCTTAGGCGCGATTTTGGTGACGGGCACCTGGATCAGGCCGAGCTTTTGCAGACCCGCGTATTGGACTTCCTTGATCGCGGCCAGGACGTGGCTATAGGTGTTGCCGGCCCGGAACTGTTTCTCGCCGGCGCGCTGGGCGTCCAGGACGATCTGGTAAATTTCGGCCTGCTGCTTGGAGAAGGTTCCGCCGGAGGGGAACGAGCGGGTGATATCGGCGGTGTAGTTGCGGTACTCGGCGCCGGCGTCGAGCACGAACATCTGGCCGTGGTCGATGGCGTCGCCGTTGGCCTCGTAGTGCAGGATGGTGCCGTTGGCGCCGCAACCGACGATCGAGTTATAGCCCTGGGCGGCTGCGCCGTTGTAGCGGAAGGCAAACTCGACGGCCGCCTCGACCTGGTACTCGTAGGCCACGTCCTTGGCGATCTTGAGCGACTCGCCATGGCCCGAGAGGGTCACGTCGACGGCGCGCTGCAACATTTTGCGCTCGGTCTCCGATTTGATCGAGCGCAGCTCGGTCAGTGCCGCCCACAGTGGCTCCTGGGGCAGGACCTCGACCTTCTGCAACTCGCTAGAGGCCTGGTCGAGGCCGGAGGGTTTCAGGGCCGACAAGAGGCCGGCCTTGTAGCTCTCGTAGAAGTCAGGGTTGGGGTTGCCGAACTCGTTGAAATTGACGATGGGCGTCATCAGGTGGAACTTGGGCTGTTTCTTGACGAAGTCCTTCATGAAGGCTTCGAAATGGCTCTTGTGCTCGCCGCGGAAGATGTTGCCCTCGGCGACGAGGACGGCCTTTTCCAGGCCGTATTCCGACATCGCCCGTTCGGGGCCGATGCGCTTGCCCAGGTAGGTGCGCGAGCGGGGGTTGTCCTCGAGCACGAACAGCAGCTCGCGGATCATTTGACCCTCGTATGGGAAGGGCTCGCGGGCCATGACCAGGTAGGCGCCTGGCTCGCTGAAACCGGTCAGGTAATAGAAGTTACTCTCCTGGCGGAACTCGTATTCGGTGTCGTTGATGCGGTTGCGCATCATGCCGCCCATGATGACAATGGGTGCCTCGATCTTCTGGCGCAAGGCCTCGCGCCGGGCACGGTACTCGTCCTTGGAGATGTCGAGGTGCTTGTCGAAATCGACCTGGGCGTGCAGATTAAGGGCCAGGACCAGCAGGAAAAGAGTTCTCATGGGGGCTCCTTGGGATGTGAAACGCGGCGGCCAGAAGGGGAGGGCCTCGACGCGAAAGGGTTCCCACCCAAAGTCGTGAAAAGCGTGACTCTGGGTGCAGTTGTTGACTGCTAATATATCACGGAGGCCCTGTTTATAGCGCCTCTTGAACATCCATTTGCCGCCCGGCGCAAGATTGCATCTTGCGCTACAGCAGCTACAGCGCCTGCGGGACCTAGCTTTCGTCTTCGGGGTCACCTAAATCGGGTCGCACGCCTACCGTTTGCGTCTCGAGCTTGTAGGGCATCTGGGGGAGCAGGGCCTCGGCGGCAGCATTGGGCTTGTTGACGAGCGCCTTAACCAGCTCGATGATGGCGAACTCCTTGAAGGTGTCGTTGTGTTTCCCGCTACCGAGTTCCTGGGGGATGATGAGTTCCATGGTCTCGTTCAGTTGCGTGCTGTTGCAGTAGACGCCGGGTGCCGCACTGGCGACGAAGCCGAGCTTGGCCAGTAATTCGGGGCCCGGCTTTTGGTGGCAAACCAGGACGGCGCTCACCTCCTCCTCGGGCAGGTATTCCCATCTGCAATAGAGAAACCGATGGATCATCACCTGGTTCATGGCCTGGACCTCAAAATTCTCCACGAAGTTGAAATTGAGGACGAAGCGTTTGGCTTTACTCCATCTCATGCCGTCGGGTAGTAGCGCGCGGAGCTCCTCTGTCCAATCCTCTTGGTCCAGCGGTCGCAGGAGCGGGACCTGTGCCTTCAGAGCTGTCATCTGGGCGTTGAGGTCCCACATCACATGGACTTGGGGCGACTCCATCTGGTTAAGAGCCTCTTTCCAATTGCGCGGGCGCTTCTTTTTGGCCATTTTTCACCACTTTCCTGAGCTTTGGCACTATCCTAACCCGGCTAGCGTTTCCGTTCAAGAAGCACCTAGTACGACTTTGTCAGGTTGGCTAGGCCAACACTTATACGCCGGCTCCGCCCTACATTCGTGTTCCATCCGGAGAAGGCAAGCCAGCGGCTTACCGCACTTTTCCTGGCTTCGCGGACCAGTTGTGTTCCCTGCGACCAGGGTAAGTGTTGGCTTGCTCATTCAGCCGATCGGGTGTTTCTCGAAGAATTCGCGGAAGCCGGCGATGGTGCGCTGGATGCCGGCGCGGTCGACGTCGAGGTGGGTAGCGATGCGCAGGGGATAGGTGTCCAGCAGGGTGATCCGGCGCTCGGCCATGAAGGCGCGCAGGGCGGCGCGGTCGGTGCCGGGCATGGTCAGGAATAACATGTTGGTCTCGACGGGTTCGATGCCGAGGTTGGGGATAGCGGCCAGGCCTTCGGCCAGAGCGCGAGCGTTGGCGTGGTCGTCGGCCAGGCGCGCGACATGGTGGTCGAGGGCGTAGAGACCGGCGGCGGCGAGCAGGCCGGCCTGGCGCATGCCGCCGCCCAGCATCTTGCGGACCCTGTGGGCGCGCGCGATCAGCTCGCGACTGCCGACCAGCACGCTGCCGACCGGTGCGCCCAGGCCCTTGGAGAGGCAGATCGAGACGGTGTCGAAGTCAGCGACCAGGTCGTGCAGGCTTGCGTTCTGGGCGACGACGGCGTTGAAGATGCGGGCGCCGTCCAGGTGCAGACCGAGCCGGTGACGGTCGGCGAAAGCCCGCGCCTTGGCGGGGTAGTCGCGCGGCATGAGGTGGCCGTACCAGGTGTTCTCCAGGCAGAGCAGGCGGGTGCGGGCGAAGTGGGCGTCGTTGGCCTTGACGTAGCTGGCCAGTTTGTCGAGGTTGAGGGTGCCGTCGGGCTCCTGGGGCACGGGCTGGGGCTGGATGCTGCCCAGCACGGCGGCGCCGCCGGCCTCGTACCAGTAGGTATGCGCCTTCTGACCGACGAGCATCTCGTCGCCGCGGCCGCAGTGGGCCATCAAGGCGCAGAGGTTGGACTGGGTGCCGCTGGGCAGGTAGAGACCCGCCTCCTTGCCGGCCAGCTCGGCCAGGCGGGCCTGCAGGCGGTTGACGGTGGGGTCGTCGCCAAAGACATCGTCGCCGACCTCGGCGGCGGCCATGGCGGCGAGCATGCCGGGGGTCGGTCGCGAGACGGTGTCGCTACGCAGGTCGACGATGGGCAGTGCGGCGGGGTCGGTCATGGTCGCTCCTTGGCTCAGGTCAGTTTGGCGCGGGCGTCGCGGCCGGCGTTGCGGACGATTTCGTTGAGGGCCGGGTGGATGAAGATCGTGTTGAGCAGGTCGTCGAGCGTGCCCTTGAGCTGCATCAGGGTGATGACCTGGTGGAGCAGCACGGAGGCCTCGTGACCGATGATGTGGCAGCCGAGGATGCGGCGATTGTCGCGGGCGACGAGCAGCTTGACAAAGCCCTCGTCGGTGCGCAGGGCCATGCCCATGGCCGAGCCGGAATAGCGGCGGAAACCGACGACGTAGTCGGCGCCGCGGGCCTGGAGCTGCTGTTCGGTCTCGCCGACGCCGGCGACCTGGGGCGAGGTGAAGACGGCGAACGGCATGGCGCCGTAGTCGATGGCCTCGTCGCTGGGCGCCTCGAGAGTGGTGCGCAGCAGGTACTCGCCCTCGTGGTTGACGGAGTGGCGGAAGAAGTAGCGGCCAATCACGTCGCCCAGGGCCCAGACGCCAGGCACGTTGGTGCGCAGGTGGTCGTCGACCTGGATGAAGCCCTGCGCGTCCGTGGCGATGCCGGCCTTGTCGAGGTCGAGCGTGTCGCTGTTGGGGACGATGCCGGCGGCGACGAGCAGGGCATCGGCCTTGAGGATCTGGGGCGCGCAGGCGGGGTCCGAGATGGCGACCTTGTAGGTGCCGTCCTCAAGCGCGACGGAATGGGTCTGGTGGTGGAGGTGGAGGTGGACGCGCTTGGCGAAGCATTCCTGGAAGTGGTCGCGGACCTGGTCGTCGAGGCCGCGCAGCAGGATCGAGCGCGCGACCAGGTGGACCTCGGTGCCCAGGGCGGCGTAGAAGAAGGCCAGTTCGCAGGCGATGTAACCGCCGCCCAGGACGATCAGGCGCCGGGGTTGGTCGGTGCGGCGCAGGGCCTCGGTACTGGTCATGTAGGGAACTTGGTCTAGCCCGGGGATCTGCGGGATGCGCGGGCGACTGCCAACGGCGATGTAGAGCTTGTCGGCGCTCAGCTGGAAGCCGCGGACCTCCACCGTCTTGGGGCCGACGAAGCGCGCGCTGCCGTGGTAGTAGTCCAGGCGCTCGTTGCGGCGGTAAGCGGGCAGGATGCTGTCGGACTCGGTGTCGACGGTGTGGCTGGTGTCGCGCACAAGCGCGGCGAAGTCGACGTCGAAGCCGTGGGACTTGATGAAGTAGCGACCGGCGTCGCTGATTTGGTGGGCGACCTCGGCGGGGTGGATCAGCATCTTGGAGGGAATGCAGCCGCGGTTGAGGCAGGTGCCGCCGAGGCGGTCTTTCTCGATGATGGCGGCGCGCAGGCCCAGGTGAGAGGCCGGCGTGGAAATCTTGGTGCCACCACCGCTGCCGATGACGAGTACATCGTAATGGCGTTGGATCATGAAGGTCTCCTCAACGTGCATGGGCGCTGTCGCGCAGGGCGAGCGGCGTCGGGGCACAAAAAAAGCGGGCCGAAGTCCGCTTCTTTCAGGGGCCGGGCGTGGGGACCCGACCCATGATCACCCAGCTCAGACTGCGTCGGACAGCATTTTGCCGGGTTTAAATTTTGCAACCCGTTTTGCGGGAATCTCGATGGATTCATTGGTGCGAGGATTGCGTCCAGCTCGGGCGGACCGGGATGCAATGAAGAAGGTGCCGAAATTGACCAGGGTGACTTTCTCCTCGTTCTTGAGCGCGCCGGTAATGGAGTCCAGAACGGCATCGAGCGCTTTTTGCGCCTGGAGCTTGGAGATGTCGGCACTGTCGGCCATTGCACTGATGATGTCGCCTTTGTTCATTATAATTTCCTCCCCTTCAGGATTCTATGAATGTAGGTAGTCCGAACTGTGAAAATCGGACGTCCCATCGCACCGTCGAACCGAGGATAGGCCACCGTGCTGATTGTACAGCCGTGCCACTCTTATCGCAGGCACAATGCGTCGGGGTGGCCGCCTCGCCAGGGACATCCTAATTTCCGAGACCAGAGCCTACTTTATCACAGGTGGTTTCCCCTTCGTGCGCTTTTATCGAAAATTGTGAGCGGCGACAAACCCGCGCCGGGCCTGGCAGGACAACTGCGTGCCCCGTACCTGCGCGGCTAGTCTCTTGCCGGTTTTCCGCCGTTGCTGCTAAACTGGTGGGGTGCATCGAGATACGAGGTGAGGCATGGGTGTACTGTTGGGTTTTGCGCGCGCCGTGTCGCGCCTGACCGAGGCGATTGGGCGATTATCCTACTGGTTGACACTGGTCATGGTCCTGCTGGGCGCGTTCAATGCGTTGGCCCGTTACCAGTCGCGGTTCACGGGCCTGAACCTGTCCAGCAACCGCTTCATCGAGTCGCAATGGTACCTGTTCTCGCTGATCTTTCTGTTAGGCGCGGCCTATACACTGAAACACCACGGCCACGTCCGCGTCGATGTCCTCTATGGTCGCTTGAGCGTGCGCGGCAAGGCCTGGATCGACCTGGCGGGCAATCTCCTGTTTCTGTTGCCGTTCTGCGGTCTGATGATCTACTTCACGCTGCCTTCGGTGATGAATTCTTGGCGGGTCTGGGAGATTTCACCCGATCCCGGCGGTCTGCCGCGCTACCCGATCAAGACGATGGTGCCGATCGCCTTCGCGCTGCTGTTCCTGCAAGGGCTGGCCAACACGATCGAGCTGGTGGCAGTGCTGAAAGGACTGGTCGAGCCGCCGGTCGACGAGCCGATTCTCAACGAGGTGAGCTGATGCTGGAGTTTCTGGGACCGACCATGTTCCTTGTCGCGATCGTGCTGATCTTCTCCGGCTACCCGGTCGCGTTCGCATTGGGCGGGACGGCGCTGCTGTTCGCCGGCATCGGTGTGAGTCTCGGAGCTTTTGACTGGAATCTGATGTTCGCGATGTCGGAGCGGACGTTTGGGGTGATGAACAACCTCGTTTTGCTGGCAATTCCCTTCTTTATCTTTATGGGCGCGCTGTTGGAGAAGTCGGGGCTGGCCGAAGGTCTGCTCAAGACGATCGGCCAGCTGTTCGGTCCGCTGCGCGGCGGCCTGGGCCTGGCGGTGGTCTTCGTCGGCGCGCTGCTGGCGGCGGCGACGGGAGTGGTGGGCGCTTCGGTGGTGGCAATGGGCATGATCAGTATGCCGGTCATGTTGCGCTACGGCTACAACAAGTCACTGGCCGCGGGTCTGATCACCGCCTCAGGCACGCTGGGCCAGATCATCCCGCCCTCGGTGGTGTTGGTCGTGCTGGCAGACCAGATGGGCGTCTCGGTCGGCGACCTCTTTGTCGGTTCACTGGTGCCTGGCCTGATGCTGGCCGGTCTCTACGCCTTGTTTGTGGTGGGTCTGGCGATTTTTCGTCCCAAACTGGTGCCGGCCCTGCCGCCGGAAGCCCGCGACTGCAGCGGCTTCGCCCTGTTGAAACGGGTCTTTCAAGTCATGATCCCACCGCTGGCGCTGATCCTGGTGGTGCTGGGCAGTATTTTCGAAGGCATTGCCACGCCCACGGAAGCAGGCGCCATGGGCGCGGTCGGGGCGATGGTGCTGGCGGGTCTGAACCGCCGCTTGAGCAAGGCGGCACTGATGGAAACAATGGACCAGACGGCGCGACTGACGGCGATGGTCGTGTTTCTGTTGATCGGTTCGACCGCCTTCTCGCTGGTCTTCCGCGGCCTGGGCGGCGACCTGTGGATCGAGGGAATGCTGACGAACCTGCCCGGTGGCGTGATCGGGCTGTTGGTGGTCGTCAATTTGGTCGTGTTCCTGCTGGGCTTCTTCATCGACTTCTTCGAGATCGCCTTCATCATCGTGCCGCTGGTGGTGCCGGCCGCGCGTATCTTGGGCATCGACATGGTCTGGCTGGGGGTGATGCTGGGTATGAACTTGCAGACGAGCTTCCTGACGCCGCCGTTTGGGTTCGCGCTCTTCTACTTGCGTGGTGTCGCACCCAAGGAGGTCACAACGACCGATATCTATAAGGGGGCGATTCCCTTCATCGGCATTCAGGTCCTGGCCCTGTTGCTGATCATGCTGTATCCTCAATTGGTGAGCGCCTTCATTTCACCCTAAACGCGCTCATTTCAGCATGAAGTTTGCTGGGCTTTTGAATGGGTTTTTCGAATAAGCGGCATTGATGTTATTTCGAGGTATATATGAAAGTTCTATTGGCGATGAGTTTGTTTTTGGCGACGGGTCTGGCTTCGGCTCAGACTACGTCTGTGGTTGAAACCTTTTAAAAGGGCGTGTCCGCCAATCTGTAGGGTCTACGCCCGCACTTTTTTCGGCTGCGTGGGGCAGTCGTGGTCCCTGTGACTATGCAAGCCTGACGGCTTACCGGCTTACCGCACTTCTCCTGGCTTCGCTCATCATTCGCGTTCCCCTCCACCAAGGCAAGTCGGCGGGGGCGCCTAGCCGGCTTACCGCACTTCTCTCGGCTTCGCTTATCATTCGCGTTCCCCTCCACCAAGGCAAGCCAGGCGGCTTACCGCACTTTTCTCTGCTCCGCCCAGCAGTTGTGTTCCCTTCTAACTAACCACCTCTCTCCCAGGCCTCGTGGCTAGTTCCTGCAGGTGCCGTGATGCCCCATCGCGGTTGGGAGCTGCGACCACGGCAAGTCGGCGGGGGCGCCTAGCTGACTTACCCACTTTATCAAGGCTCCGCGGCTGGTAGTGTTCCCTGCAACCACGGCAAGCTTGGTGGCTGATGCTTGTCGGAGGCCAGCGAGGTCGGGAAGACCTCGCTGGCTTGGTTGGGACGGCTTAGTTAGCTTTGCGGCGCACGAGCACGGCCGCGATCGCCATGCTCAGGATCATCAGGAGCAGCGCCGTTTCACCCAACGTCGGGACACTGTAGACGATCACGTCTTCCGTGGGATCGTCCGGTACCGTCGAGTTGGGGTTGTCGCTGCCGACCTGGTTGAAGTTGTCGCCTTGGACGAAGGCCTGGTTGTAGATCTGGTTCACACCCGGTGCGGGCGTGACCAGCACCTGGAAGTGAATGGTCTCGCTGGCGTCCACGGCCATGTCGCCGAGCACCACCTCGACGGTCGTGTCACCGGCACCGTTGCCTTCGGTCACCGTGCCGACGGTCGTGTCGACGGTGCCAACCAACAGGGTCGTGTTGGGGTCGGGCGCGTCCGTGACGACCGCGGCCAGGGCTGTGACCGGTCCCTCATTGTGGACGACGATCGTGTAGCGCAGCGTGTCGCCGGGGTTGAGCACGCCGTCGCCGTTCTCGTCGACCCAGAGCTCGCTGGTCTTGATGATGGTCACGACCGGCGTGATCTCGACGGGCGTGACGGTGGGATCGTCATCGTCCTTGGTGTCGGGATCGTCGGTCGGCTCGTCGGAAATGTTACCGCCGCTGACGGTGCCCTGGCAGACGACCTCGGTCTCGAGGGGCGGCCAGGGTTCGATCAGTTGCACGTCGAAGGTCACGGTCACGGTGCCCGAGATGGCGATGTCGCCGATCTGGACCTGGACGCTGGTGTCACCGGCGGTGTTGCCGAGGCTGACGGTGCCGGCACTGGTGGTGACAGATCCGACCACAAGCGTCGTTTTGGGGTCGACGCCGCTGGCGAAGACGACCTCGGTGGCGGCGCGGGTACCGGTGTTGGTGATGACGACCGTGTAGCGCAGGGTCTCACCTGGGTCGACGTTGCCGTCGTCGTCGAGGTCGATCAGCAGGCTGTCGGCCTTGGTGGCCTCGATCAGCGGCGCGCCGCCGAGCGGCGTGATGGTGGGGTCGCCGGGTTTGCCGGTGTCGGGGTCGTCGGTCTCGAGTCCGGGCGGCGTGTTGTCGCTCGTGACGGTACCCTGACACTCGATCTGGGTGACGCCGCCGGGCAGCGGATCGTGGACGGTGGCGCGGAAGGTGATGGTGGCGCTCTCGCCGCCGGCGATGTCGCCGAGCTCGACGACCACAACTGGGCCGCCACGGCTATTGCCGGTGGTCACGGTGCCCTGGGTGGTGGTGACGCTGCCAACCTCGAAGTCGGTATTGGGGTCGACGCCGCTGGCGAAGATGACGTTCTCGGCCGGGCCGTCGCCGATGTTGCTGATGATGACGGTGTACTCGACCTGCTCGCCCGGATCCAGCTCGCCGTTCTTGTTGAGATCGTCGAAGATGCGGTCGCTCTTGGTGGCCGTCAGGAGCGGCATTTTGGTGAGGATGACGATGGTGGGGTCATCCTCGTCTTTGCCGCTGGGGTCGCCATCGTCGTTGGGGTCGGGATCGCTGCCGTCATCGGAGATATCGGTGACGGTGCCGCCGCCTGGGGGCGTGGCGACAACGGTGACCTGGTTGTAATAGACGCCGTTGCCGTGACCCTGATCGCTGAGGGTATAGACAATGACCTCGAACGTGATTTCAGCCGAGGCGCCCGCGGCCAGGGAGCCGCCGGCGGTGATCAGCTGGGTTTGGCTGGTGCCGTTGAAGTCGCCGCGCAGGGTGAAGCTGCCGGGGTCGACGACGAAGCTGGGTGCGGTGGCCAGGGTCCAAAGGCCGGCGCCAAAGACGGTGTCGAGATTGTCGGTCAGGCTGGGGTTCGTGAGGGTGACGTTGCCGAGGTTCTCGACCACGAGGTTGTAGGTCACATGGTTGCCGTTGAGGCTGGCGCGCTTGGCGGCACCGATGACGGGCCGATCGCGGTAGTAGCCGAAGTCGGCGTCGAGGTACTCGGTATCCTCGGGCAGGTCGGTGACGACGTGGGGATTGCTGCCGCCGGTCAGGGTGTAGCCGGTCAGCACGGCGCCGGTATCGGTGACCTGGACGAGATAGTCGCCGGGGCTCAGACTCTCGAACAGGTAGTGGCCGCCGCCGGCGGTAGTGGTGGAGAGCAGGACCGGCTCGCCGCCGTCAAGGGTGCCGTTGCCGTTGAGGTCGCGGATCAGATCGAGGGTCACGCCGTCGATACCGGGCTCGCCGCCGTCCTGGCTGCCGTTGCTGTTGTCGTCCAGGTAGACGGTATCGCCAATCGTCGAGTCGGCCAGGTGGGTGTAGCCGAAGTCGGCGGTAACGTAGGCCTGGCTGATGGCCAGGGTCACCGGGTGGGGGTTGGTGCCGCCGGAAAGGTTCTGGCCGGTGACGACGCTGTTGGTGTCGGTGACCTGGACGAGGTAGGTGCCGGCGTCGAGGCCGGTGAAGTGGTAGAGGCCGGAGCCGTCGGTGGTCTGGGTGTCGAGGACGGGCTCGCCGCCGTCGATGGCGCCGTTGCCATTGAGGTCGGCGATCAGGTCGAGGGTCACGCCTGCGAAGCCGGGCTCGCCGCCGTCCTGGACGCCGTCGCCGTCGTCGTCGCTCCAGACGAAGTCGCCGATGCTGGCGTCGCCGGGATCGTCGTAGCCGAAGTCGGCCTCGGTGTAGGCCTGGCCGACGGCCAGGGAGACTGCGTGCGGCTGGGTGCCGCCGGTGAGGTTGAGGCCGGTGAGGACGTTGCCGGTGTCGGTGACGGTGACGATGTAATTGCCGGCGTCGAGGCCGGTGAAGTGGTAGAGGCCGGAGCCGTCGGTGGTCTCCGTGGCCAGCACGGCCTCGCCGCCGTCGATGTCGCCGTTGCTGTTGGCGTCGTCGATGAGGTCGAGGGTCACGCCGGCGATGCCGGTTTCGCCGCCGTCTTGGACGCCGTCGCCGTCGCCGTCGCTCCAGACGAAGTCGCCGATCGAGGCCGTGGCGGGATCGTCATAGCCGAAGTCGGCCGTAGCGTAGTTCTGGCTGACCGCCAGGGTCACCGGCTGGGGGTTGGTGCCACCCGTGAGGGTCAGGCCGGTGACGACGTTGTTGGTGTCGGTCACCTGGACCAGGTAGGTGCCGGCGTCGAGACCGGTGAAGTGATAGAGGCCGGAGCCGTCGGTGGTCTGGGTGTCGAGGACGGGCTCGCCGCCGTCGATGGCGCCGTTGCCATTGAGGTCGGCGATCAGGTCGAGGGTCACGCCTGCGAAGCCGGGCTCGCCGCCGTCCTGGACGCCGTCGCCGTCGTCGTCGCTCCAGACGAAGTCGCCGATGCTGGCGTCGCCGGGATCGTCGTAGCCGAAGTCGGCCTCGGTGTAGGCCTGGCCGACGGCCAGGGAGACTGCGTGCGGCTGGGTGCCGCCGGTGAGGTTGAGGCCGGTGAGGACGTTGCCGGTGTCGGTGACGGTGACGATGTAATTGCCGGCGTCGAGGCCGGTGAAGTGGTAGAGGCCGGAGCCGTCGGTGGTCTCCGTGGCCAGCACGGCCTCGCCGCCGTCGATGTCGCCGTTGCTGTTGGCGTCGTCGATGAGGTCGAGGGTCACGCCGGCGATGCCGGTTTCGCCGCCGTCTTGGACGCCGTCGCCGTCGCCGTCGCTCCAGACGAAGTCTCCGATTGAGGCCGTGGCGGGATCGTCATAGCCGAAGTCGGCGCCGGTGTAGTTCTCGCTAAGGCTGAGGGCGTAGGCGTGGGGTTGGGTGCCACCGGTCTGCAGCAGCCCGGTCAGGACGGTGTTGGTATCGGTCACCAGTATCAGGTAGGCACCGCTGGGGAGTTCGCCGAATTCATAGAAGCCGTTCATGTCGGTGGTTTCGGTATCGACCGAGGTTTCGCCGCCGTCGATGACGCCGCTGGCGTTGAGGTCGGGAATCAGATCGAGCGTGACATTGGCGATGCCGGGCTCACCGAGGTCCTGGACGCCATCGCCATCGAGGTCGTTCCAGACGAAGTCGCCGATCGAGCCGGGCGGCAGGATCTGGTAGCCGAAGTCGGCGGTGGCGTAGGTGTCGCCGACGGAGAGCGCGACGGCCAGCGGCTCGGTGGTCGTGGCGGCGTAGCCGGTCAGCACGGCGTTGGTGTCGGTGACGAGCACGATGTAGTCGCCGGGCAGGAGGTCGGTGAAACCATAGGCGCCGTTGACATCGGTGGTGGTGGTGTCGATGACGCTTTCGCCCATGTCGACGGTGCCGTTGCCGTTCAGGTCGCGGACGAGGTCGACGGTGACGTTGTTGAAGCCGTTCCCGGCTTCGCCGGTCTGCAGGCCGTCGCCATTGACGTCGTTCCAGATGAAGTCGCCGATCTGGGCGCCGGCGACGAAGCCGAAGTCGTAACTGTGGTCGTTCTGGCCCAGTCCGCCAGCGGTGACGGTGATCTGGGCCATGCCAGCGGCTTCCGCGGCGTCGGAGTCGAGGGTGTCGCTGCTACCGGCATCGAGCGTGGTCAGGATGCGGCCGCCGAGCGCGACGTCGGTGAGGTCGATGGTGATGTCGCAGGTGGCGCCGTTGGCCACGGTGAAGACGTAGACGCCGTCGCTGTCGGTCATGGTCGTGGAGGTGCCCATGCCGCAGTCGAGGGAGACAGTCACGCCCGCCAGGCCAGGCTCGCCAGCATCCTGGAGACCGTTGCCATTGAGGTCGTTCCAGACGCGGTTACCGATCTGGGTGGTGGGCGCCTCGCACAGCGGCTCGAGATCGCCCAAGCCGTTGGCCTTGCCGAACAAAGTGCCGGCGGGACCTGTGGGTGCGCCAACGGGCGGCGGTCCGTTGAAGACGCGATAGGCGCGGTTCATGGCACCGTTGCCGAGGCTGTACCAGTGGGTACCGGCGTCGTAAGTGGTGTTGTTGGGCAGGCTGGTGTTGACGACGGGGTCGAAGACGTTGTTGAGAATCTCGTTGGTGCCCGGCGCGTAGCCGATGCCGCCGATGCTCGTCTCGGAGTGGTCGACGGAGGTCAGGCGATAGAACTCGCCGGCGAAGAACTCGCCGCCGCCGGGGCCTTGGCTGTTGGCGACGCCGCCGCCAACGACGGCGTTGACGGAGCCATTGGACTCGAGGGTGAAGCCGCCCATGCCGTCATCTTTGGCGATCAGCAGGTCACCAGCGCTGATGCCGATGTAGCGGGTAGCTGCGCCACTGGTGGGGTGCAGGGTCTGGGTGCCGGTCTGGTCGCCGAGGCGGTCGCGCAGGCCGATCAGCATGTAGCCACGGGCGAAGTCGATGTCGGTCAACATCGGTTGGGCGTAGACGATCGTGTTGAAGAAGCCTTTGGTCTGGGTCAGGACGGTGGCGTCGAGCGAGCTGCGCCAGGCACGCCAGCCGGCCGGCTGGTAGTCGGCGCTGCCGGATGTGTTGCAGGTGGCGCTGGTCGCGCTATTGGCGCAGCCGCGGCTGTAGTTGAGGTCAAAGCGCATGACCTGGGTCCAGCTGCTGTCGCTGGGGTCGAAGCGGTAGATGACGGCGTCGAGGTCGGTGAGGAGGCCGGTGCTCTCCGCGGAGCAGACGACGCCGACGTAGACCATGCCGTCGTGGACTCTCACGGCGAAGGGGCGCACGTCGCCGACGGCACAGCCGCTGGGCGTGGGCACGGTGAAGCGCGAGACGTCGCCGGCGCTGGGTGCGGTCGGCGTCAGGCCGATTGGCAGGGCGTAGAGTTGGCGATCGGCCAGGTTCATGACGTAGAGCGTCTGTTGGTCCTCGGAGAGGTCCATGCCGCCGAGCGCGATCTTACCGACGTTGTCCCAGGCGGCTGCGTCCTTGTCGAAGTCGGTGCCAAAGGGATGGGGATCAGTGCCGGTGCTGCCGGGGAAGAGCGCGTCGAGATCGACGAACAGGCTGACGTTGGCGGTGCCGCGGTCGACGCGGTAGATGGCGCCGACGCCGTCGGGTCCAAAGCCCGAGTGGCGCTTCATGTAGGCGGCGACGAACAGGCTGTTGGAGGCGCCCTGGTAGGCCAGGCCAAAGGTCGAGCCGATCTCGTCGGCGGCCGCTTCTTGGAGGTGGGCCGGCGTGTCGTAGTCGGAGGGCGTATTGGAGCTGCCGTTGTTGCCGGCCGTGTAACTGTAGGAGACCAGGGTGTCGCTGGTAGAGGTGGACTGCTCGCCGTAAATGAAGCAGGTCGTGGCCAGGGTGGGCGAGGCCTGGCAATGCTCGCCGGGGTTCTGCAAGCCCAGGTCGACGTCGCTGTCGCCACTTTGGGCGAAGACGACGGTGCCGCGGTTATCGGTGCCGAGCGGGGCGGTGAACAGGTAGCCGGGGATATTCGTGAAGGTCACGCGGACGGCGGTCCCGGCGCCGACGGAGAGCGCGAGGTTATAGGTGCCATCGTCGGCAGTGATGCCGGAACCGACCAGGTTGGCGCCGGCGTCGTAGACCGCGACATCGATATCTGGGACACCGTCCTCGTAGGTGTCATAAGCGCCGTCGCCGTCAAAGTCGCGGTAAACGATGCCGCTCAGAGTCTGCGCGGTCGCGGGTAGGGCCAGGATAGACCAAAGGAGCATAAGCCAAATCGGCCTAAGAGTATGCATGTCTCAATCCTCAATCACAGATGCCAAGTAGGGTGGGTTTGGTTGTCGCAGAAACAAGGTGAGCTCGAATCTGAGCCAGCGATGGGCGACCAAATACAAAAATATCGGCAGGTGGCGTCTGATGGCGCGTAACATCGTCTCACAATCCACAAATCCCCAGTGGACAGAACTTAGCATAGGGTGCGGTTGTTTCCAAGAGCAAAGATATAGTGCGAAGCAATTTTCAGCCGTATTGGACGAGTATTTGAAGCGGGTCGTCAGCAAACGGGGTCGTGGCTATTTGGATCGGTGGTAGGTCGATGAAGCGTGTTAATCTTCGGTGATGCGTGAATTCTCGAAAAATGGCTCAGCTGACCACCCAGGTCATCAGCTGAACCCGCAATTCTTCCGCATCCTTCTTCAGGACGTGGTATAGATCGAGGGCGCCGGTCAAATCCTTTTTGCGGCCCTTGATCTCGAGCTGAAGCGCTTTGTCGGTCAGCAGCGCCGCGCCGAAATTGGCGACCGAGCCCTTGAAGAGGTGCGCGGCGCGCCGCAGCTCGTCGCAATCGCCCTTGCGGATCGCGGACTCGATCTGGCCCATCTGCGCGGGCATGTCGTCGGAGAAGACCTGGACGAGCTGGTGTAGCATCTCCATGTCGCCATCCATGAGCTCGAGCAGGTAGCTGAGATTGGCGTCGCCGAGCTTGAGCTCCGCGTGTTCCGTCTCGGGTCGCACGCCGGTCTCGAGGAAGCCAGAGAGGCAGCGCGCCAAGGCCTGGCGGCCGGATTCCTTGGCGACCTTGGCGACGGTGCTGAGGAATTTGTCGCGGTCCAGTGGCTTGCTGACAAACCCTTTGGCGCCGCGGTTCATGGCTTCGAGAACGTGGTACTCGGAGGACGAAGCGGAAAACATGACGACGGGGATGTCGCGCATTTTGACCATCGATTGCAGCTTGTTGAGCGTGTCGAA
This sequence comes from uncultured Holophagae bacterium, assembly GCA_964423555.1. GTDB lineage: Bacteria > Acidobacteriota > Holophagae > Acanthopleuribacterales > Acanthopleuribacteraceae > CAYRFM01. The sequence goes on from CAYRFM010000005.1 coordinate 21,567, forward strand.
GCCGCTCATGTCGGGCATCATGATGTCGAGCACGATCAGATCGGGTTCGATGTCGCGCAACATCGAAGGCATGCCGCGGTAACCAAAGACCTCGGCGGCGCTGCTGGCGTGGTGGGTCTGGATGCCGAAGGCGCCCAACACCAGCTCGAGTTTTTGGGCAACCAAGCGCGAATCGTCGATTACCAGCACCGAAGGCATTGCATCCTCAAATCCAGTAGATTACGGGGTCCGTGGTTATTTTAGCAGAGAACCGGGCGTGTGGTCGCAGAAGAAAAATTAAAGATCATTCCCTGCGATTTTACGCAAGTGCTTCAAATGGTGAATGCAGTCATCTTTTGGTTGATGTAGAATTGTCAACAGTCAATTTCGCTACTGTTCCGATGGGTACCTCACGATAGGTGCCTAAGATCGCTGTTTTGGAGAGGCTATGACCGAAATCATCAACTTGAGTCGCATTCAGGAGACCTCCGATGGTGACTTGGAGTTCGAGCAGGACCTGATCCAGATGTATTTGGAGGACGCCGGTGGCCACATTGAGCAGATCGGGATGCATTTTGACGCGCCGCCCATGACGCTGCGCAATGTCGCCCACACCTTGAAGGGGTCGAGCGCGAATATCGGCGCCACGGCCATGCGCGAAGCCGCCTATGCGGTCGAAAAGCACGCCACCGGCGAGGTCCCCAGCACGCGTGAGGCGCTGATCGTCCATCTCGAGGAAACGCTGCGACTGACGCGCGAGGCCTACCACGGTTATCTAATCGGTCTGGGTCTGACGCCGCGCTAGAGGCGCTCTATCGCGTCCTGGCGCCCGTTGCCGCGGCTCGGGCGCCGGCCAACATCCGCTGTGCACGGTCGGAAACGGTTGTGATACAATGGCACGTTTTTGCTTCGGCATGCTCGATGTTCGAGGAGTCAACTCTAAATGAAACGTTCGCAGTTTATGATCCACACCCAAAAGGAGACGCCCAAGGAAGCGGTGGTGATCTCCCATATCCTGATGTTACGGGCTTGCATGATCAAGCAGGTGACCAGCGGGATTTACACCTACATGCCCCTGGCCCTGCGCTCGATCCGCAAGATCGAGACCATCATCCGCGAGGAGCTCAACGCGGTGGGTTGCCAGGAACTGCTGATGCCGATGGTGCAGCCGGCGGGCCTGTGGGAGGAGAGTGGACGGTGGCAGCATTACGGCCGCGAACTGCTGCGCTTCAAGGACCGCAAGGACAACGACTACTGCCTCGGGCCCACCCACGAAGAGGTGGTCACCGACATCGCCCGCCAAGAGATACGTTCCTATAAAGATCTGCCCGTCAACTTCTACCAGATCCAGACCAAGTTTCGCGACGAGATCCGGCCGCGCTTCGGCCTGATGCGCGGCCGCGAGTTTATCATGAAGGACGCCTATTCCTTTGACGTCGACGAGGCCGCTTCGACCATTTCCTACCAGACCATGTACGATGCCTACAAGCGTATTTTCAGCCGTTGCGGCCTGCAGTTCCGCCCGGTCGAGGCCGATAGCGGCGCGATTGGCGGCAGCTACACCCACGAATTCCACGTGCTCGCCGGTTCCGGCGAGGATCTGATCCTGAGCTGCTCTAACTGCGAGTACGCCGCCAATGTCGAGCGCTGTGAGCTGGTCGTCAAGCCGGTCTTCCAGCCCGAGGGCGAGGTCGCGGCAGCGGTCGAGGTGGCCACGCCGGCCACCAAGACGATCGAGCAATTGTGCGCTCTGCTCGCTGTCGCACCGGCGGATTGTGTCAAAACCCTGCTGTTCAAGGCCGACGACAAGCTGGTCGGCGCCTGCATTCCCGGCGACCGCGAGATCAACGAGATCGCGATCCGCAATCTGACCGGCTGTATCGAACTGGACCTGGTCAGCGACGGTGGCGCCTTTGCCCGCCACGGTCTGGTCCCCGGCTACCTGGGTCCCGTCGGCTGGCCCAGCGAGGTGCCCCTCTACGTGGACGATGCGGTCATGGCCATGAGCAGTGCCGTCGTCGGCGCCAACCGCGTCGATGCCCACCTGACCGGCGTCGTGCCTTCCGCCCATATCAAACCGACCCTGGTCACGCGCCTGCGCGCACCCCGTGCCGGCGATGCCTGCCCGCGCTGCGGCGAGGGCCACTTCGAGACCTACCGCGGCATTGAGGTTGGTCAGGTCTTCAAACTGGGCCTGAAGTATTCCAAGAGCATGAACGCTTCCTTCCTGGACGCCGAAGGCAAGGAACAGCCGATGGTCATGGGCTGCTATGGGATCGGCGTGACTCGCACCATGGCGGCCGCGATCGAGCAGAACCACGACGAGAACGGCATCATCTGGCCCGTCCAGATCGCGCCCTTCCACGTCATGCTGCTCAACCTCGACATCAAGGACGAGACCGTCTGCGCCGCCGTCGATGAGCTGGCCGCCGCCCTGGCCCAGCGCGGCATCGAGGTGCTGGTCGACGACACCGCCAACCGGCCCGGACCCAAGTTCATCGACGCGGATCTGGTCGGCTTTCCGCTGCAGTTGACGGTCGGCGCGCGCTCGCTCAAGAACGGCGAGGTCGAACTCAAGCGCCGTCGCGACGGCGTCAAGCAGGCCGTTGTTCTTGGGGAAGCCGTGGAGGTCGTCGCCGCAGAGCTCGCCGAAATGGGCTGGCGGCGGGGATAAATCGCGAATTCCGTGGGCGTTTCCGCACAAAAGCTGCCATGCATGCTGTTATAATCCTATAACTATCGAGTGCCGGGGCCCCCTAACGGGCGTGTCCACGTAGGAAAACGATGCTGAAGAAAAGGTCTCACCGCATATGCGTTTACATGCTCGATGCGCCACGGCGCAACCTGTTGTTGCAACGCGCCAAGGAAGGACCTTTCGCCAACCAGTACGTGCCCATGAACGCGCCCTTCAGCGAGAACGAGACACCGATCGAGATCGTGCGGCGCCTCGTCTCGCGCACGACCGATCTCGACTTCCTGTTTCTCGGCTACGGTCCCTCGATGCCGATGGTCCTCGACGACCGCAGCATCCGCCTCTATCCGCCGTTCCACATTCAACTCACCGTCATCAACGACAAGCTCGACTTCGTCGACCACGTCTATCTCGTCCAGGCCAAGGCCGCGCTCGAGTTTCCAGAGGGTGGGCCGCTGGCTTGGTTCAACCAAAGCAATATCAAGAACTCGCCGACGCACGTCGCCCACCTGGTCCACCACATTCTCACCACCATCAGCCTCTAAATTGCCCGGCCCACACCAGCTTGCGGGAATAGGCGACGGGGTCTGACCGTTGCAGAGAGTACCTGGGCCATGGGCGAATGGCGTCATATGCGTGCGGAGGAGTGGGCATGGAACTGCTGAAGCGATATATGAACTGGCTCCACCTGCGCTGGCCGGCTGGAACCGTCGAGCCGCTGCCCGAGGTGGACGAGCATTTTCGCACCAATGTGCCGGGCCTCTATGTCGTCGGCGACCTGACCGGCGTGCCCTTGCTCAAGCTCAGCGCCGACAGCGGCGTGCGCGCCGTGCGCCATCTCTGTGCGGATCCCGGCTTCAAGCCCGGCGGAGGCGCCAGTGGCGCTCGGGATTTGGTCATCATCGGCGCGGGCGTGGCCGGTTATGCCGCCGCGCTCGAGGCCCATGCGCAGGGTCTGAATTACGTTCTGCTTGAAGCCCATGGCCCCTTCGCCACGCTCCATAATTTTCCCAAGGGCAAGCCGATCTACACCTACCCCAGCGAGATGAAGCCCGCCGGTGCGCTGCAGTTCGAGGCCAAGGTCAAGGAAGCGCTGGTCGCGGAGGTCGAGGCCCAGACGCGCGAGATCACCGTCACGTCCGCACGCGCCGAGCGGGTGCGCCGCATTGGCGCGCTTCTCGAGGTCGAGCTGGCCGGCGCCGAGTCGATTCGCGCGCAGCGCGTGATCGTCGCCATCGGTCGCAGCGGCAACCACCGCAAGCTCGGCGTGCCCGGCGAGGAGCGCGACAAGGTCTCCAACCGCCTGCACGATCCCGCCGACTTCGCCGCTCGCGAGGTCCTGGTCGTCGGTGGCGGCGACAGCGCCCTCGAGACGGCGATCGCCATCGCCGAGCACGGCGGCAGCGTCACCCTCGCTCACCGCAAACCCGAGCTGGCGCGGCCCAAGCCCGAGAACCTGGAGCAGCTCCAGCGCTTGGTCGATCAAGGCCGGTTGCAGCTGGCGCTGGCAACGGAGGTTCGCGCCATTGACGAGGCGACCGTAACCCTGGAGGGCCCACAGGGCAGCCGCACGATCCCCAACGCGTTCGTCTTCACCATGCTCGGGCGCGAGGCGCCGCTGGATTTCTTTCGCCGCTCCGGGTGCCGTATCGCTGGCGAGACCCGGCCCATGGGCTGGGCGGCGCTGGCGCTCTTTGCGCTGTTCGTGATCCTGCTCTACGATTGGAAAACCAAGTCCTGGCTTGAACCGCTGTGGCACCAATTCGACCTGGGCGCCGCGGTGACGGGCCTGTTCGCCAGTCTCGGCGCCTGGTGGCAAAGTCAGGCCGCTGACCGCACGACCTTGATCGGCACGCTTGCTACCTCGATGCTGAGCCGCAGCTTCTACTACACGCTTGCCTACACCACCGCCATCGCCTATTTTGGCATCCGCCGTATCCGCCGTCGGCGCACGCCCTATGTGACCTTGCAGACCACCTGCCTGTTTCTGGTTCAGCTCTTCCCGCTGTTCCTGATACCGGAAATCATCCTGCCATACTTGGACTATAACGGCGTCTTTGCCAGTGGCTTCGCGCGTCGCGTCATGGACCAGTTGTTCGAGCTCTATATCTCGCCCCAGGACTTCGCCAACGGCGTCTGGCCCAGCTGGGGTCACCCGCGCGCCTATTGGCGGGCCTATGGCTTCATCTTCGCCTGGCCGCTCTCCGTCTATAATTTCTCGACCGCCACCGTCAATTGGGCCTGGCTGAGCATTGGCCTGGTCCAGACCTTCGTGTTGATCCCGTTGCTGGTCTGGCGCTGGGGCAAGGGCGCTTACTGCGGCTGGATCTGCTCCTGCGGCGCCCTGGCCGAGACGATGGGCGATGCGCAGCGCCACAAGATGCCGCACGGGCCCAAGGTCAACCGCCTCAACTTCATCGGCCAGTTCCTCCTCTTGATGGCGGCGCTGTTGCTGCTCTGGCGGGTCACAGGCTGGGTCTTCCCCGGTGGCTTCTTCGATCGCAGCTACGGCTTCCTGCTCGACGGCAAGCACGACGGCCAGCTGGTCAACCCCTTCGCCTATGGCTGGTTCGTCGACGTGCTGTTTGCCGGCATCCTCGGCGTGGCCTTCTACTTCAAGTATTCGGGTCGGGTCTGGTGCCGCTTCGCCTGCCCGCTGGCGGCGCTGATGCACATCTACGCCCGCTTCACCAGTTTTCGCATCTTCGCCGACAAGAAGAAGTGCATCAGCTGCAATGTCTGTACCTCCGTCTGCCATCAGGGCATCGATATCATGAGCTTCGCCAACAAGGGCCTGCCCATGGAGGATCCCCAATGCGTGCGCTGCTCGGCCTGCGTGCAGAGCTGCCCCACCGGGACCTTGCAGTTCGGTCGGATCGATCGTCACACTGGCGAGGTTTTGGCCTACGATCGGCTGGCGGCCTCGCCGGTGCGCTCGATCGAGGTATAACCACAAATCTTTGCTGTCACCGTATCCTGCATTTGAGCTATAGTATCGCTGCGATCCCCAGGGGGGTACAAGGGGCGCCATTCTGGAGGTAGGTATGATGGAAACCGATCTTCTTCTGGCAGCTCGTGAACGCTACCGGGAGTATCAAGGCCAAGGTCTCAAACTCGATATGACGCGCGGCAAGCCCGCCCCGGAACAGTTGGACCTGGCGTCCGGCATGATGACGGTGCTGGGCGAGACCCACTACCGCTCGGCCGACGGCGGCGATTGCCGCAATTACGGCACGCTCGAGGGCCTGGCCGAGGCGCGCCAACTTTTCGCCGATTATCTCGAGGTCTCGCCTAAGGAGACGCTCGTCGGCGGCAACGCCAGCCTCAATATGATGTATGATGCCCTGACTCGCGCCATGCTGTTTGGTGTGCCCGGTTCCAGCATGCCCTGGTCGCGATTGGAGCGCGTCAAATGGCTGTGCCCCGCCCCTGGCTATGACCGCCATTTCAATATCTGCGGGGATCTCGGCATCGAGATGATCACCGTGCCAATGACCGAGGACGGCCCGGACATGGAAGTCGTCAGCAAGCTGGCGGCCGACGACCCCAGCATCAAGGGCATCTGGTGCGTGCCGCGCTACTCCAACCCCACCGGCATCACCTACAGTGCCGAGGTCGTCGAGGCCCTGGCGACGATGGCGGCGGCCGAGGATTTCCGCATCTTTTGGGACAACGCTTACCACGTCCATCACCTGGTCGACGACCCCAAGCCGCTGGCCAACATCATGGACGCCTGTAAGCGGGCCGGCAACCCCGACCGGGTCTATATCTTCGGCTCGACCTCGAAAATCTCCTTTGCTGGCGCGGGCGTGGCGGTGTTTGCCGCTTCCGAGCGAAATATCGCCGAAACCGTGCGCCACCTGTCCAATCAGACGATCGGTTTCGACAAGATCAACCAGTTGCGCCATGTCCGCTTCTTCGAGAACATGGCTGGGATCGAGCGCCACATGCGCAAGCACGCGGCCATCCTCAAGCCCAAGTTCGATGCCGTGGACGAGGTTCTCTGCCGCAACCTGGGGCGTGGCGATTTCGCCAGTTGGAGCGCGCCGGAGGGCGGCTATTTCATTTCGCTGGACACGCGCCCGGGCTTGGCCGCGAAGGTCGTCGCCATGGCCGAGCAGGCCGGTGTCAAGCTGACAGCGGCCGGCGCCACCTATCCGGGTCGCAAGGATCCCTTTGACAGCAATATCCGCATCGCGCCTTCGCTGCCCAGCCTCGACGAGATTCGCAAAGCCATGGAAATCGTGGCCACGTGCGTGATCGTCGCCAGTCTCGAATAGGTGCCCACCCGAGCCGAGGTGGCTCAATGCCAGGCACCTCGGTTCGCACCGTTTCCTCACAGGAGCGGGGCGCCGTTGGCGCCTCGCTGCGGCGTAGGCCTCTGCGCGCAGACAAGGGCATTGCCCGTTCTTGCCGCCTTTGTCCAGATATGAATTTTTGTTACTTCACTCGACTTTTTGGGTTATGATTTTTTTCAAGATCGCCCGAGTGAGGATGCGCGTGGTAGCCAACACAGTTTGGATGCGGTGCCCCCAGAGTTCCAGCCGTCGCTGGCGTGGCTACCGTTGCGTCATGGGGGAGCTGGGACCCTCGACTCCGCGCAGGGTGACGCCGCCATGAAGGTATTGGTGGTTGACGACAGCCGTCTCTGTCGGAGTCTGTACCGCAAGGAGCTCGTCGGTGGCGGCTATGAGGTTGCTGAGGCCAAGGACGGCTTCGAGGCTCTGAATATCGTCAAGGAGCTGCCGATCGATCTGGTCGTGTTGGATATCGAGATGCCCAATCTCGACGGCTACGAGGTCTGCGAGCGGCTGCGCAGCAGTGAGTTCGACACCCATTTCGGCACGAAGGACCGCATCCTGCCGGTGATTTTCGTTACTGGTAAAGACGCGGTGGAGTCCCGGGTCAAAGGCTTCAGCAAGGGCGCCAATGGCTTTATCGCCAAGGGTTTCAAGCCAGGAACCTTGTTGGCCCATGTGAACGAGATTCTAAAACCCAAAAATTTTCTCAAAGGCAAACGAGCCCTCTTGGTGGATGACAGTCGCACCCTGCGCAACTTGATCACGGGCTACCTGCGCGAAGTGGAGATGGAGGTGATCGCCGTCGAGGACGGCATGCGAGCCTTCGAGCTTTTACTGGCCGACACCGACGCCTACGACATCGTCGTCACCTCGCTCGAGATTCCCGGCATGCGCGGTGACCGGCTGTGTAAGAACATCCGCGCTGAATTGGGCCGTAAGAGCTTGCCCGTGCTGATCCTGACGGAATCCATGGACCGCCGCTTGCTGATGGGGTTGTTCGAGTCGGGCGCCACCGACTTTCTGGTCAAGCCCTTCGAGAAGGAGGAACTGATCGGCCGGATCAAGGTCTCGATGGAAATGGTCGACGCGCTCAAACAGGAAGTCGAACGCCGGGTATCCCAAGCCTCCGAGCGTGCCGGTACCGCCGACGAGGACGCCAAGAAGGCGATTGACCGCGCCCAGCTGGCGACCACGGTGCTGCACAACATCGGCAATGTCCTCAACAGCGTCTTCGCCTCCTGTTTCCAGCTCTCGCGCATGCTCAAGGAGTCGCGCCTGCGTCAACTGCTCTTGGCCCACAAACTGATCGAGGATAACCAGCAGGACTTGGCCAGGTTCTTTACTCAGGACGCGCGCGGCAAGTTATTGCCGGAGTATTTACTGCGCAGCGGTTTGCGTCTCGAGGAAGAGCAGCTCAACATGGTTCGCGAAGTCGAAGAAATCGCCACCAAGATCAACCTCATGAAGGACATTATCGAGGCCCAACAGCTCCACGCCAAGCAGTCCGCCTTCGAGCTCATGTGCTTGAGCGATATCGTCAACGACGCGCTGAGGGTCCAGAAGGAGCACCTCGAGCGCAACGAGGTTCAGGTCGACCGCAAGTTCTCGAGCGAACAGGCGGTCAAGGTCAAGCGCGTGCCTTTGACCCATGTGCTGATCAATTTAATCAAGAACGCGGTCGAGGCCATGGGCAACAGTGCCGAACGCAAGCTGGAGATTAGCGTGTTCGAGGCGGGCGGGCAGGTACAGCTGGCGGTCAAGGACAGCGGCTGCGGCATCGATCCGGAACATTTGAACAATCTGTTCACCCACGGTTTCACGACCAAAGTGGACGGACACGGCTTCGGCTTGGCCTTTTGCGCCCGCGCCATGGCGGAAATGGAGGGCGAATTGAGTGTTCACAGCGAGGGTGTTGGCAGCGGTGCGAGCTTTATTTTGCATTTTCCGATTTTGAAAAGCGATGGCAGTGCCATTGAAGTGGTTGTGTAACTACTTGGTAATGCAGGGAAGTGTTTCTAGTCCGCGAGTTTGCTGCTGCTTTTTCCTGGGCGTGCTGGAAAAAAAGTCCCTAAGCCCCGCAAAAATCCCTGGAACCTGCATGGCATTAGGCTATAATTGCTTGCTGGTATCGAAATAGTTCTGTTGCTCCAACAGCGTTTCGCTCTTCACAATGAGAGGTGTTTCTCCATGAGTAAATTACTCGCCTTGCTGTTCGTGGTTGGCTGTTCCCTGGCTCCCTTGGCCGCCCAAACCGATAATTCCCCTGCTCCCCGGGACGAGCGTTCCATCAAGAACGTCAACTTCTTCCCCGGTTCTCCCGTCAATGGCTTGGTAAACGTTGCCTACAGTTCCACCAACGCCGGTGGTCCGGAATGGGATCGCCCCTTCGCTGACGGTACCTGCTGCTCCGGTCTTGGTCCGGTCCGTTATTCGGCGCAGTCCTTCTACGTCGGTGCCTCCGGCGCCTATGACGTGGAAAGTATCCAAGACGGCTGGGATGGTTACCTGTTCATCTACGCGGACAGTTTCGATCCCCTGGCTCAAACCGTAAACTTCGTCGCTGGCGACGATGACGGTAACGGCGGTATTGGTACCTCCAACATCGACGGTGTCAATCTCGACGCTAACCGCACCTACATTATCGTGACCACCGGTTTCGCCGCTGGCGACGAAGGTGCTTTCACGAACAACATCGACGGTGCAGGTCCGATCACGCTGGGTGACTTCAACCCCGCATCCATTCCCACCCTGGGCGAATGGGGTCTGGTCGCTTTCGTTCTGCTGCTTGCCGGTGCCGGTATCTACTGGACTCGTCGCCAAGCCGCTTGAACCTCATTTCCGTCCCCTTAAGGGACGCGTAAAAAAACGGGATGCTGATGCATCCCGTTTTTTTTGCCCGGCAAAGTGGGTTTATCTGACCAACGGTCCGAACGCATAGGTTAAACTTTACCTCTCAGGGGCAACGCGCCCCGCGCCAGGCGACGAAATTATCGCGAGGTCAAGCGTGGGTTCACACGTCGGGGCCGACGGCGGCCAGCCGCTTATTTTCATCAGCTATTCCCGCAAGGACGCGGCCTGGTTGGAGCGGCTCCAGCCCTACTTGAAGGCCTCGCTGCGCCAGTGCCAGTACAGCCTCTGGGACGACCGCGGCATCAAAACCGGCACCGACTGGTTCGATGAGATCGGCAAGGCGATCGCCGCCGCGCAGGTGGCCATCCTCCTGGTCAGCGCCGACTTCCTGGCCTCCGACTTCATCGAGAAACACGAGGTCAAGCCGCTCTTGGCGCGGGCCGATCGCGGCGAGTTGACCGTCTACCTGATTCCCGTGCGCTCTGTGGACTGGGAGGACCAACCGTTCGCCAGATTCCAAGCGGCCTCCGACCCCGCCAAGCCCCTGGCCGGCATGAGCGAACACGAGCAGGACGTGGCCCTGACCGAGATTGCCAAAAAGCTCAAGCAACACCTGCTCAGCGCACCACCGGTCGTGTCGAAGCCTGTTCCCGAGCGTCCGACGGCGGCAATGCCGAGTCAAGCGCCGGGCCAGCAGGTGACCGCAGCCCCCGCGCCGCCACCAAAGCCCGTGCAGGCAACACCGGGCCAACGCGCAGTCGCGATCCCCAAACCGCCCAAGGACGCGTATCAGCTATGGCAGGACCAGGACCAGTGGGTCTACTTACCGCCCGGCAAATTCACGATGGGCGGGCCACCCGTAACCAAGCAATGGCGACAGGAAACGTTAGACCGGGGTTTCTGGTTGGCACGCTACCCCACCACCAACGCGGTCTTCGCCGATTTTATCCGGGCCGGTGCCTATGACATGCAGGCGCTGTGGAGCGAAACAGGCTGGCAAGCGCGCAATGAGGCGTCCTTCACAAAGCCAGAGGACTGGGGTGATAGCGACTACAATGCCCCATATCAGCCTGTTGTCGGCGTGAGCTTTTTCGAGGCCGAAGCCTTCTGTAACTGGTTGACGACGTTCGGTGTGCCGAGCTGGTCGGACGCGAGAGCGCAGGTCGTCAGCCTGCCCAGCGAGCGCCAGTGGGAATACACCGCGCGCGGAACGGCGGGGCGCGTCTACCCCTGGGGGCCGCAGCCGCCGGATCAGAATCGTGCGAATTTTGATAAGTCCGTTGACAAGACGACCCCCGTCGACCGCTACCCGGCGGGTGCCACCCCCGAAGGCCTGATGGATCTGGCCGGTAACTGTTGGGAGTGGTGCCTTGATCCTTGGGAAGCGGACGCTTCCCAGCGCGTTTTGCGCGGTGGGTCCTGGCACGACCCGGCCCTGTGCCTGGCGGCCTCGTACCGCTTCGGGTTCAGGTGCGGCATCCGTTTCAGGTACCTTGGCTTTCGGTGTTGCCTCGCGGCGGTCCCCGAGCACGTTTGAAGCTTGGGCGTTGATTTCTGAGGCTCTGGCACCGGCCATGGACAGCAAGGCAGAGCTGACCGGGTCGCTTTCTGTGTTCCCTTCCGTGTGCTCCGCGTTTTCCGTGGTTAAAAAAGAAAGGAGGTCTCGTCGAGTGGTTTTCGGGCCGGCCGGCCTGAACCCCTCGGCGCGGGTTTATGAGACCCACGGTTTCCGAGCGCATGTGTTAAACTTCACCTCGTACCTTGTTCCAGGGGAAACCTGCCCCGCGCCAATCAGGCGACGAAATCATCTCGAGGTCAAGCGTGGGTTCACACGTCGGGGCCGACAGCGGCCAGCCGCTTATTTTCATCAGCTATTCCCGCAAGGACGCGGCCTGGTTGGAGCGGCTCCAGCCCTACTTGAAGGCCTCGCTGCGCCAGTGCCAGTACAGCCTCTGGGACGACCGCGGCATCAAAACCGGCACCGACTGGTTCGATGAGATCGGCAAGGCGATCGCCGCCGCGCAGGTCGCCATTCTCCTGGTCAGCATCGACTTCCTGGCCTCCGAGTTCATCGAGAAACACGAGGTCAAGCCGCTCTTGGAGCGGGCCGAGCGCGGCGAGTTGACCGTGTTCCTGATTCCCGTGCGCTATGCGGACTGGGAGGACCAACCATTCGCCAAGTTCCAAGCGGCCACCGACCCCACCAAGCCCCTGGCCGGCATGAGCGATCACGAGCAGGACGTGACCCTGACCCAGATTGCCAAAAAGCTCAAGAAACACTTGCTCAGCACACCACCGGTCGTGGCGAAGCCTGTTCCCGAGCGTCCGACATCGAACCCGGCGGCAAGGCCGAGTCAAGCGCCGGGCCAGCGAACCGCAGCCACCGCGCCGCCACCAAAACCCGTGCAGGCACCACCGCACCAAGGCGCAGTCGCGATCCCCAAACCGCCCAAGGACGCGCATCAACTCTGGCAGGACCAGGACCAGTGGGTCTACCTCCCGCCCGGCACGTTCACGATGGGCGGGCCACCCCTAGAAAAGCAAGGGCGACAGGAAACGCTGGACCGGGGTTACTGGTTGGCACGCTACCCCACCACCAATGCGGCCTTCGCCGATTTCATCCGGGCCGGCGCCTACGATATGCAGGGGTTGTGGAGCGAAGTAGGCTGGCAAGCGCGCCAAAAGGAGTCCTGGACGGAGCCACCGCTCTGGGACGTGAAAAACTTCAACGCCCCAGATCAGCCGGTGGTCGGCGTGAGCTTTTTCGAAGCCGAAGCCTTCTGTAACTGGTTGACGATGTTTGGCGTGCAGGCCTGGACGGGCGGAAGGGAACAGGTCGTCAGCCTGCCCAGCGAGCGCCAGTGGGAGTACACCGCGCGCGGAACGTCTGGGCGAGTCTACCCCTGGGGGCCGCAGCCGCCTGATCAGAATCATGCGAATTTTGATCATACCGTTGGCAAGACCACCCCCGTCGACCGCTACCCGGCGGGCGCCACCCCCGAAGGCCTTATGGATCTGGCCGGTAACTGTTGGGAATGGTGCCTTGATCCTTGGGAAGCGGAAGCTTCCCAGCGCGTTGTGCGCGGTGGGTCCTGGGCCGACCCGGCCCGGTTCCTGGCGGCCTCGAGCCGCTTCGGGAGCGGGTGCGGCGACCGCAACGGGTGCTTTGGCTTTCGCTGTTGCCTCGCGGCGGTCCCCGAGCACGTTTGAAGCTTGGGCATTGAGTGCTGAGCCTCTGGCTGATGCGATTGCCAAGGAAGTTCGTGGGAGCCCGGTGCCTGAGTATAGGGAATGCAGCAAAGTCAGACAAACCGCCCCAAGGGGTATGAGCCCGCTCCAGTTGCCGCCTTCCCGAAGTCCTTGCGCCAAGTGGTTTTCGGGCCGGCTGGCCTGAACCCCTCGACGCGGGTTTTTGTGAGCAACGGTTCCCGAGCGTATGTGTTAAACTTTACCTCGTACCTTGTTCCAGGGGCAACACGCCCCGCGCCAATCAGGCGACTAATCATTTCGAGGTCAAGCGTGGGTTCACACGTCGGGGCCGACAGCGGCCAGCCGCTTATTTTCATCAGCTATTCCCGCAAGGACGCGGCCTGGTTGGAGCGGCTCCAGCCCTACTTGAAGGCCTCACTGCGCCAGTGCCAGTACAGCCTCTGGGACGACCGCGGCATCAACACCGGCTCCGACTGGTTCGGTGAGATCGGCAAGACGATCGCCGCCGCGCAGGTGGCTATCCTCCTGGTCAGCGCCGACTTCCTGGCCTCCGACTTCATCGTGAAACACGAGCTCACGCCGCTCTTGGCGCGGGCCGAGTGCGGCGAGTTGACCGTTTTCCTGATTCCCGTTCGCTATGCGGACTGGGAGAATCAACCATTCGCCAAGTTCCAAGCGGCCACCGACCCCACCAAGCCCCTGGCCGGCATGAGCGAACACGAGCAGGACGTGGCCCTGACCCAGATTGCCAAAAAACTCAGGACCCATTTGCGCAACGCACCAGCTGCCGGAGCGAAGCCTGTTCCCGAGCGTCCCACATCGAACTTCGCGATCCCCAAACCGCCCAAGGACGCGTTTCAGCTCTGGCAGGACCAGGATCAATGGGTCTACCTCCCGCCCGGCACATTCACGATGGGCGGGCCACCCGTAACCAAGAACGGGCGTCAGGAAACGCTGGACCGGGGTTTCTGGTTGGCACGCTACCCCACCACCAATGCGGCCTTCGCCGATTTCATCCGGGCCGGTGCCTACGACATGCAGGCGCTGTGGAGCGAAGCAGGCTGGCAAGCGCGGCAAAAGTCAGGCCCCGCCAGGAGATCAGCATCTGGCGATGGCGGGAATTGGCTGTATGATGCTGGTGTTTGTCGTCCTGGCAGTTGAGTTTGTCAGTTTCATGGCAAATGATGGCAAAAACAAGGACAAATTGTCAGGTATTTCACGAAGAAATCGATTCGGGCTTCGCCCGAAACCCAAAGAACAAAAACCAATGCTCAAGGCTCAAGCGTGCTCGGGGACCGCTGCGAGGCAACAGCGAAAGCCAAGGTCCCTGATCCGGCTGCCGCAATAGAAAACGTTGCGGCTCGAAACCGCCAGGACCAGGGTCGGGTTGTAAAACCCACCGCGCACAGCGCGCAGGGACGGATTGCCGTATCCAAGCGGATCGACCACGGCTGTGTCTTGAAGCTGCGCCTTCTCCTGCCAATGATCAAGGCACCACTCCCAACAGTTGCCACTCAGGTCCAATACCCCTCCTTCCGCCACGGGGGTCGCGCCGCGCGGATAGGCACCCACGGGCGTCGTCGGCTGCCTGCTCCGTAAATCGGCCCGATCGAGGTCGAGTGGCTCCGCGCCCCAAGGAAAGGGACGCGCGGCCTTGCCCCTGGCGGCGGCCTCCCACTGCGCCTCGCTGGGCAGGCTGATGTGGTAGCCCTTCGGCCACCAAGCCGCACGCGCGCCCTCGCGGCCAAGCCAGGCGGTGTAGGCCTCCGCCTCGAAGACGCTGACCCCCCCCACCGGTTGGTTGGGGCTGTTTAAAAGGGGGTCTTGCCAGTACCGCGGTGTCAGGCCCGGCCAGAGGATTTCCCGCAATTCCTCCTTAATGCTTGGATCAGCGCGGCGAAGATCCGCAAACCAGGTATCGAAGTTATTCAGCCAATGCCAGCCCTCAGGGCTCCAATAGTCAGGGTTTTGGTAGCCGCCCGCGGCCATGAAGCGCGCGTACTCGCCGTTGGTCACGGCATAGCGGGCCAGCCAGAAGCGTCGGCTCAAGGTCACTTGGCGCACAGGCAGGGCACATGGATTCGCGTCATCGCCCAGGGTGTAGCAGTCGGGCGCGAATTCGGCCCAATAGCTGCAGTCGTGGGGGTTTAGGCGCGGATCGCCCAGGCGACCCAGCTGGTACAGGACAAAGAGGCGCGCTTCAAGCGGCCAGGCCGCACCATGGGCCTCGTAATGGGCGGCCAGCCTGTTGGCGAAGTCCGGGGCCGAGTGGCCGTAGAGGCTGCGGTTGGCGGCCATGGCGGCGGCCAGCACGCCCCACAGGCGCGGGTCACTGTCGCTGATCCGCGCTTCGAGGGCGGCGGCGTATTCGGCGGCGCGATCGGCGTGGCGACTAATGCCGGGGATCAGGCTGGTCACGTCCAGCCAGGTCGGATCGGAGAAGCGACCCGCCTCGGCCAGGCG
This sequence comes from uncultured Holophagae bacterium, assembly GCA_964423555.1. Lineage (GTDB taxonomy): Bacteria > Acidobacteriota > Holophagae > Acanthopleuribacterales > Acanthopleuribacteraceae > CAYRFM01. Next base: position 37,062 of record CAYRFM010000005.1, read on the forward strand.
TGCGACCAGGGCGGTCATGGTTGTATTGCTCTGGAGCTTGCTGGCCGCCAGGTACTCGCGGAAGAGGCGGTGACTGAAGCGCACCTGGGGACCCGCTGGCCCCTGCTCCTCGTAGATCAAGCCAGTCTCCAAGAGCCAGCGCAGGCAGTCCGCGAGCGCGGGGCGCGGCACCACCTCGGCCAGGCCCTCGGCCAGCTGGCTTTCAGCTCGGCTGACCTCCAGCTGTTGCAGATACTGCTCCTGGAGCAGCAGGGCCAAGCGTTCCAGCAGCTCGCGTTTTTTGTCCGGGTTCAGCTCTCCTTGTTCGCTGCGGGCGCTGCGGGCCTTGCAGGCTTCGGCGATCAAGAGCTCCAGCAACTGGGCCTGTTCCTCGGGCAGCTGGTGGTAACACTTGTAGATGATGCAGATACAGGTCAGCATCAGCGGGTTCTCGCTGAAGGCCGGATCACCGCGTTTACGGGCGCGCCGGGCCAGGGTTTCGACCGCACCACGTAGGGCGCCCGGCTGTAGCTCTGTGCCGGCATGGCAGTTGCGGAACAGGTCACACAGCCGCTCGACCTGGGCCGGGTCGAACGGCGCCAGCTCGACGACCTGGAAGGTCTTGCCGAAGTCCAGGGCGCCGGTATAGGCGTCGGGTCGGGTGGTCAGCAGGAAGCGCGTGGCGGGTAGGCTCTGGGCCAGGCTGATCAGCGCCGCCAGCAAGCGCTGGCGGTTGGAGGTCTCGGGGACCTCGTCCAGGGCATCGACCAACACCAGGTAGCGGCCGCCGTGGAGGCGGGCGGTGACTTCGGCCAGGGCTAGCGAGGGATCCGCAGCGGTGGCCTGTAACTCGGTCAGGATCGCCTCCGCCAGGCATCGAGGGGTGAGTTGCTGGCGCGCCAGGGCATTGGCTTCGAGGATGATCGGCACCTGGCGCGCGAGACCGCTGGCGTGTGGCAGTGCGGTTTCGGGGTCGGCCTCCTGGCCGAGCAAGCGCGCGGCCAGAGCGGCGGCGAAGCGCGTCAGGAAGACCGTCTTGCCGGCCCCGGGCGAGCCGCGCAGGACCAGCAGGCGCAACGGCGCGGCACAGGCCCAGCGGCTGAGCGGCAGGCGCAGTGCGGTTTCGTGCGTGGCGAGCAGGTCGTGCCCAGCGCCCGACACGCGGCTCTTTTCCCCTGGTTTGCGGCCAGCCACCAGTTGGCCCTGCGCATCCAGGCAAAAACCACTGGCCTGGCCGTCCAGCGGGACGTAGAGCACCTGGTTGTAGAAATCGGAGGTCTCGTAGGCCTTGGCCTTGGCGCGGCCGGTGCGCCAGATGGGCTCCCAGTAGTGCAAATAGGCGCGCTCGGCGAGGCTGGGTCCGCCGCCGTCACAGGTCTGGGGGGCCAGCTCGCGGCGCAGGTTGGCCAGGGCAACGGCCACCTGTTGGCGGATCTGGTTGGGATGGGTGAAGGTCTGGTGCGGGTGGGCGGCGCGGAACTGGTCCGCTTCGGCGGCGGGTTCAGACAGCCGAAAGGGTGGCCAGTCGGACTCGGGATCGCTGAGCAAAAGCAGGCGCCGCGGCGCGGGGTCGCGCTGCCAGGCCGTGGCCAGGCGGCCTTGTTCCCAGATGCGGCCCATCAGCAGGACGACGACCTCGGCGGGGCTGGTCAGGTCGTCGCTAGCGTGGACGACCAGGCCCTCCACGGCGACCAAGTGGCGGGCGAGTTGCTCGCGGACGGTGCCCAAATCCCGCTCGGTGGCAA
>CAYRFM010000005.1:38831-78513 GCA_964423555.1 uncultured Holophagae bacterium
CGGCGGGGGCGGCGCGGCGGCGCGGGGGGTGAGCGGCGCGACCTGGGTCGCCCGTTGACGGGGGCTCAGCGCCAAGTCCCGTTGCAGCGTGTCCCAGACGAAGCGTGCCGCCATGGCGGCGGCCCGCTTTTGGCGTCGGCCCTTGTTCTGGCCTTTGGCGCCGTCGGCCCAGTCGCAGACGGCCTTGACGAGGATCCACTCGACCTGGTCGTGGCAGGCGCTGTAAATGCCGCTGCCCTCCATCTCGCCGCCCTTGGCCTCGGGATACAGCGCTTGCAGCTCGCGCCGGTAGTCGAGGTTGTCCACCAGGGTCTCTCCGGAAAGCACCAGGCCGAAGGTCACCTTTGCCCATTGCTTTGGATCCGTACGCACCGTGGTGCGCAGGCGATCGATCAGGGTCGCGGAGGTCGTGACCTTGTCGCCACGGGGGAGGATTGCCTTTTTCCCGTCCTTGGTGGCGACCTTGTGGGGGTTGTAGGATACCAATTGTTGTGCCACCAGAATCGTGCCAATCGGCTGGTTCTTTGGGTCCATGCCGAAGGCGATGCCCACGGCAATGACTGCGGCGGGGTTGAGATGAGGGATGGCCTGGCAGACGGTAGTCAGCGAGCCAGCAGGGGTAGCGGAACCCATTTCGGATTGAACCAGGTAGAGCTGCTGCCCGCCCTGTTGGCCCAGTTCGTAATAGGTCCGCGCTCCAAAGGGTTTGGTCTCATGGTACGGTGCAAGCTCAAGGACGGCGTCGGTTTCGACATCGGTGGCGGTGACCAGCAGGACGACGGGCAGGTGAGACAAGGCAGGGCTCCTCGGACAGTTTACCCAAGTGTAGCAGACAGCGGTTCGTTCAAAAAGATCAGGATCAGGCCGTATTCGTGTGGGCGCTTAGTCCAGCGAGAGCCGCAAGCCCAGGTCGGGTAGGTCGTCGATCGATTTCTCGCGCAGGCTGTCGTAGATCTGCGTTACCCGCGGCGGTACGGCGGTCTGGCTGGCCTCGCACATCTTGATGATCGTCTCGGCCGCGAACTTCTTGGCACCGCCTTTCGGCGCCGAGCTGTCTAAGAACTTGGCGATGTTGGGTAGCAGCCTGGCGTCGTTCATGTTGGCCAGCGCTTTCAGGATTTCGATCTGCTCCGTCTCGGAACCGGCGACGATGCGGCCGAACAAGGGCTTGGCCAGGCGCACGTCGCGGTACTTGTCGAGCGCCTGGATGGCGGCCAGGGCGCTTTCCTCGCTGTTGAGCGCCTCTACCAACGGGTTCAGTGCCTGCTCGGCCTTCATCTCGCCCAGGACCTGCATGGCGGCATAGCGCACCATCCAGTCGGGGTTCTTCATCTCGTGCAGGAAGATCGGCGCCAGGCGCGGGTGGTTGAGCGCCTTGGCCAAGCTCATCGCCTGAAAGCGCAACGAGGTTTCCTGTTCGGTTTTGAAGATATTGAGTACGAGCTCGATCCAGGCCTCGGCCGAGCGGGCCATTTCCGTGAACAGTTCGTCGCGCGCGATCGCCGAGAGGGAGGCGCTGAACTCGAGCAGGCGCTTGAAAGAGGCGCGGGGATCGGGCAGTTTCAAGAGCAGGTTCAGGGCCGCGCCGCGAACCTCTGTTTCCGCCGAGGCCAGTGCCGCCACCACGACCTCGGTCATGGTTGTCGGATCCTGCTTGATCCAGGTCAGCAGTGCGCCGTAAAGGCTCTTCTGCAACTCGCCCTTCTCGCGTGCTAGGCGCTGCAGCACCACGTCGGCGTTCTTCAGTTGGTTCATGGCAACCAGCGTCTTGAGGCAGAGCGTGCGCAACTCCTCATTGGCGTGAGCGGCACCGCGCCGAAGCTCGCGCACATAGGCGCGCGGGGCCGCGCGGACGACATGGCGCAGCATCGGCTCGTTGATCTCGACGCGGGGGTCGTCGAGCAGTGCCTGCACCATGACCCGTTGGCGAGGCCAATCCTCAAGGTGAACGAGCAGCGCCATGGCCTTTTGGCGAATTTCGGGATTGCGGTCATTGACCATCTGGCTCAGCTGCGCGCCGAGCTCTGGATCCTTGCGCTCGGCGATGGCTTGAGCCAGCTGTTCGATGCGCTGAGGTGACTTTTCGCGCAACAATTGGTCGAGCAGGCCGCCACCGCCGCTGGGCGCCGCCACTGCGGGTGCGCCGCCGATCAGCTGGCTGATCGCCGCGCCAAATTGCTGCACCACCGGTTGCGGATGCTGCGCCATCCAGCCGATCTCTTCGGGGGTGCAATCGCTGAAGGCGTTGGCGAGGCTGATCGCTTTCTGAACCAGGGGCAGACCCACTTTACCGGCCTTCATCGCTTGGATGAATTCGCGGCGGCTCTTTTCGGTTTCAAACATGTCTTACCCCGTCCGGGCCAGGTCTAAAGCCTGCCCGCCTTTTCAAGAAATTCGTGCAAGGGCGCGACGAAGCGCTTCCAGGCCGGCAGCATCTCGGCGATCACGTCGGTCAGACGCCCGAGCTCGCGCTCGTCAACGACCAAGTTCACGCTCAGCGAGAAGGCCAGCAGCGTGTCTCCCGTCACCAGCCCTGGTGCGACCAGTACACTGAACTGCTTGCGGCGCAGGTCCATGTTCTGCTCGATCAGGAAGCGATAGACCGGGTCTTCGCGATAGCCGCGGCCGAGCACCATGGCGAAGACAGGATAGTCGTTGTATTTGAGCACTTCAATCACCGCCGCCGCTTGGGCCGAGCCCCGGGTAGGGTAGCCTAAACCGGCCAAGCGTTCCAGTAGCTCGGCAGGTACACCCTGTGAGGCGTAGACGAGTGTCGCCTCGGCAACATCCGAGATGCGGGCAACCTCGTCTTCGGAAGCCGTGCCCTCGTCGCCTGCGGGCAAGGCTGCTGTCTGAGGTTGGCTGGCCTTGGGTGGTAGGATCTCGACCTGGATGATTTTGTCTGGGCGCAGGTTGACGGTGAGTTCGCAAGTGCCGCCAGGTGCGGCGATCTGACTGCGCAACTCTTTGCCCCAGGCAAACTCGGCGAAAACCTCCGCTGGCAGCGAGGCCTTGAGCAGGCCGTGCAGCTGTTGGCTGGAGAGTGCGCCGCCAATCGCTTTGCGCTCATTGTCGCGCACCAGGGTGATCGGGGCGCCAGAGGCCAGCAGGAGACGGTCGAAGTTATGGACATTGGGATGGGTGAGCAGCGTTTGCAGGTCCTTCATACACCCCGCCTCTGGATTTCGGTGATCGTCGCTTCGATCGCTTTCTTTTCGGCCTCTTCAAGTGCCTTTCCGGCCAAGCCACGCAGGGTGGCGATGTGCAGGAGCTTGCCGCGCTGACCCAAAGTGACCAACGCCTTTTGCTTCGCTTCGGTGAAGCGCGGGTTGGGCAGCTCGAAGTTCTGGTTGAGATGGTTGGCGATCAGGCTGCGTGTCTGTTGGTCGACCTTGCTCGTCAAGGGCACGACACCCAAGGCCAGGCGTAGGATTTTCCAGCTCTGGATGGTCGCCATGGCGCCCGTGGCGGCGCTGCCGGTGGCCAGGACCTGCATCTCGCCCGTGGGGTTGGGGGAGGGAATGCCCGGAAAAGTGCCCTGGATTTTGAGGCCGATCGTGAGATGCAGCTGATTGCCCTCGATTAGGGTGATCTGGGGTTCATAGAGAATCAAGAAGGCATCGTCGCCCAGGTCGCAGCGCAAGGGCCACAGGTTACCCGCGGCAGGCCAGGCGTTTTTAATGAGGTTGTCGATTTCCTTACCGCTGGAGTCGAGCGACAGGTTGAGGCCGTGATCATCCTGAATGCCGCGCTCCTGTTTGACTTTGTCAATGGCGCGCATGACGATCGGCTTCTGGCTGGCGTAGGCGACGGCGGTCTCCTCGCTGACCTTACCCTCGGCATAGAAGTCGGCGATTGCCTGGTCGTGGGTCTGCCAGCCGCGGTTGCGGCTGACGGAGATGATGTCGTAGAAGCTCTTGCCCTCCGACTCGCCGGCGACGACCAGTTCGCGCACGCGCAGGTTCATGCCCATGATCTCCTGGCAGGCGACCCGGCCCTTGGGCTCGCGCGGCAGCAGGCGCTGATTGACGACGAAGCGCAGGCACTCCGCCAGTTTGGCGCGAATCTGGGCCTCTTCTTCCTTGTCGAACATGCCGACGATGCGGTTGATCGTCTGGCCGCAGTCGATGGAGTGGAGGGTGCTGAGCACGAGGTGGCCGGTGGAGGCAGCGGCCAAGCCGATCTCGACCGTATCGCGGTCGCGCATCTCGCCGATCAGGATCACTTTGGGCGCCTGGCGCAGGGCGGCGCGCAGGCTGCTGGCGAAGGTGTCGAAGTCGGTGCCCAGCTCGCGCTGGTTGAAGGTCGCCTGTTTGTGGGGATGAACGTATTCGATGGGATCCTCAATGGTGAGGATATGGATCGGGCGCGTCTCGTTCATTTCGTTGAGCAGGGCTGCCAGGGTGGTCGATTTGCCGCTGCCGGTGGCGCCGGTGACGAGGATCAGGCCGTTTTTTTCGGCGGCCATTTCGCGAAAAATTTCGGGCAGGCCCAGGTCCGTCAGGGTTTTGATCTCGGTCTCGAGCTTGCGCAGGACCATGCTGTACTGGCGGCGCTGCTGGAAGGCGTTGACCCTGAAGCGACAAGCCTTGCCCAGCTCGTAGGCGCAGTCGGCGGAACCGCGCTTGACCAGGCTCTCGTAGTTGCCGCGGTCGCCCCCGAGGATGCCCAGGGTCAGCATCTCGGTCTGGAACGGGGTCAGCACTTCGATGGGCGGGTCCATGGCGACCTTGACCAACTTGCCCGAGGCCTCGACCTGCAGCGGTTTACCTGGGGTGAAGTTGAGGTCGCTGACGCCCTCGTGGCTTGCCAACATCCGCGAAAGGATGCGGTCCACGTCCTTTTTCTTGAGCACGCTCGACCTCCCTTACATGCTGAGTTCGTCCGGCGGTTCTTTGAGGAGCGGGGCGAAGCGCTCCTTGTTGATGCACTTGTCGAAGGCGTCCTCGACCGAGATCCAGCCCTTTTTGAGGAGGCCGTCGATGGCGTCGTCCAGGGTGACCATGCCCGCCTTTTTGTTGGTTTGCATGATCGAGAGGAGCTGGTGGGTCTTGTTGAGGCGGATCACCGAGGCGGCGGCGCTGGTCACGACCAGGATCTCGAGGGCCGCGCAACGACCCGGTTTATCGATGCGCTTGAACAGGTTCTGGGCGACGACGCCTTTGAGGGCGTCGGCCAGGGTCACGCGAATACGCTCCTGTTGAGAGGCGGGGAAGACTTCGACGATGCGGTCGACGGTCTTCATTGCGCTCATCGTGTGCAGGGTCCCGAAAACGAGGTGGCCAGTGGCGGCGGCCTCGATCGCCAACTCGATCGTCTCCAGGTCGCGCATCTCGCCGACGAGGATGATGTCGGGATCCTCGCGCAGGGCGCCGCGCAGGGCGGCGCTGAAGGATTTGGTGTGGGCGCCAATTTCACGGTGGTTGACCAGACAGGACTTGGAGGTGTGCACGAACTCGATCGGATCCTCAAGGGTCAGGATATGGTCGGTGCGGTTCTTGTTGGCATAGTCGAGCATGGCCGCGAGAGTTGTCGATTTGCCGCTGCCGGTGGGTCCGGTGACCAGGACCATGCCCTTGTTGAGCATGGCGAACTTGAGGCAGATCTCCGGTAGTCCCAGCTGTTCGGCGGTCAAAATCTCGGAAGGAATCTGGCGAAAGACGCCGGCAATGCCCCATTTCTGGTTGAAGAAGTTGGCGCGGAAGCGCGCCACCCCAGGGATCTCGTAGGCGAAGTCGAGATCGCCTTGCTCTTCGAAGACCTTCTGCTTTTCTTCGGGGCAGATCTCGTAGAGCATGGTCTGCAGCTCTTCCTGGGTGAGCTTGTGGTATTCGATCGTGCGCAGGTCGCCGCTAACCCGGATCAGGGGTTTGTTGCCGGTGGCCAAGTGGAGGTCGGAACCGCCCTCGGAGACCATCAAGCGGAAAAAGCCGTCGATTTTCGCCATGGAAAAATCCTCGTAACGCGAGCCGGTCCATCGGGATGCGCTGGTGGGGTGTTCCTCCCGGCTCGAAGCATTGGATTGAAGAACAGTCTTCCAAATTATACCCAGGCAAGCGTAAGAAGCCAAATACAAAACCCTACCTCGTGCAACCTGACCCACTCACCTGGGGGCATACCCAACAGCGAGGGTGAGACGATTGGCCGTCGCCATGAAAATTTTTGTACGGCAAAACCAAGAAAATACATGCGGGAAAAATCTACCGATTTATGGGGTGCTCTTGCCATTTCTTCAGATTTGCTCAATTACGCGGATTCCATTTGTATAAGGATAGTGAAAAGAGATACTTACGATTGAGCCTGCAAGTCAGGTACAGCGTCAAAAGAGGCGGCGGGTGCTTCGAAACCGGCAAAATTTATATAGCGATGAGGGTGGATTTTTTCCCCTGATGTTTCTGTTTGGGTTATTCGATGAAGCTTTCATGTTGGCGAGTGCAGGTTTTAGACCTTGCCAAAAAAGGAGCAATATCGCAATGAAGTCAGTCATAATTGGAATCTTGTTGGCAACATGTCTGGCCTTCGCACAAGAAGGGGACTTTATGGAAATGAGCTTGGAAGAGCTCCTCAGCGTGAAGGTCGAATCGGCCTCGAAAACAGCAATGAGTTCAGAGGACGCACCAGGGATTGTGACGGTTGTCTCTCGCGATGAGATCCGCAATTACGGCTTGTCTAACCTGAGCGATCTTCTCAATCTCGTCCCAGGATTCACCGTGGGTCGCTCTTTTCAATCTGGTTCCCACAATACTCTCTACGTGCGGGGTTCCTTTTCCCTGTACTCGGAAGACGTCCTGATTCTCAAAAACGGGCAGCGACTCAATGACCCGCTTTCCGGTGGTGCGGTAACCTTCCTCCCTGATTTTCCCCTCGACACAGTTAAGCAAGTAGAAATCATCCGTGGACCTGGCAGCGCGCTCTATGGCGCCAATGCGTTCGCGGCGTTGATCAATATCATCACCGACGAAACCGAGGTGCAGGGCACTCGGGCCGAAGTTGCCTTCGGAGACCCCAGCATTGCCAAGGCCTTCATCAGCCACACGGCCTCCTTGCTGAAAGGGTCCTTCAACATCAACGCCTCCTATGCTCGAGAAGAGCAGGAGGAGCTGCGCAACCTCGACTTTACCCAATACGCGACCGCCAATCCTCCCCCGTTTTCGATCGGCCTGCCCCTCAATCGCCATTTTGATAATCGGGTGACGGATGATATGACGGAAAGCCTGGTCCTAGGCGCCAGCTGGAGAAAGGGCAACTTCTCGATTAACTTGGATTATACGCGGAAAGAAAACGCCAATAACTGGGGTGCTGGGGTTCTCGCTGAGCCTGTATCTGAGCCGACTGGGACGATTGACCTCCTTGATGACCGCTACCGCCATCACGACGAAACGGACAACTACCGGATCGGGCTGCATTACAACCATGCCATAAGCGATCACCTGGAGTGGACGGCTCAAGCCACCTATGGCAATTACGCCCAGGATGCCTTTTTTGGCTGGACGAACGTTGCTCACATCCTGTCAACACAAGGAGAGGGTCATCTTTCCGGCTTCTACTTCGAAAGGGAGACTGAAGCGCTCAATGGCGATGTGTCACTTACCTGGCAACCTAAGGACGGCCATGTTTTGGTCGCTGGCTATGGTTATGAATCTGACCGTACGCCCCGGGCCAACAATGAAATTAACCAAACCCCATATGTACAAGGCGTTATCACCGGCGTCCAAGATTTTAGACCGAATGGTGATTTTCTCGATGAGACGAACCGCGATGTGAACGCCCTCTACGCGCAATACACATGGCAGGCCCATCAGAAAGTCGCCTTCACGGGCGGTGTGCGTGCGGATGACTACAGCGATTTTGGCTCGACGGTCAATCCTAGGTTTGCCATGGTTGCATCTCCGACCACCTGGTTTTCGCTCAAAGCGCTGTACGGTCAAGCGTTCAGAGCTCCGACCGCCTTAGAAACCAGCTATTCCCTTGCGGGTGGCATCAAACCCAACCCCGAACTCAAGCCGGAGGAAATCAAAACCACCGAGGTTCAGGCGCTGTTCAAAGTCTCACCGAAGATGCGCGTCAACATCTCTGGTTTCGAGTATAAGATAACGGATGCAATCCGTCAGGTCCTGACGGGCCGAACCCTGCTTGAGACCCAGTCCCAGAATGAGGGCGAACGCTCAGGCCAAGGCCTTGAGTTAGAAGCCGTCTACCAGTCCAGTGCTACGCGCAAACTGTTTCTGAACTATTCAAAGGTCGACCCTACCGTCACCGCCCAGGTGGGTGGTGAATCCATTGAGAGCGAAGTCAGTGGCGTGCCCAAGGATGCGCTCAACTTCGGGATGTCCTGGGATTTCAATAAACACGTCGTCGTGGCCATGAACGGTGTGCATCGCTGGAATTGGACCTCTCAACCCGCTATCCCAATTCCCGACATTCAAGTGCCGGGCTATGGCACGGTCCATGTCAACTACCTCGAGGCCCTAGATATTCCGGATGTTACGACGCTCAGTGTCAACCTGACTTGGCGGGAGCTCTTCCCCGGTGCGAATCTTGAACTCAATGTGGACAACATCACCGATGAGCAATGGCACTTTGCGGACCAACACTCGTTTGCGCCTGGCGGGGTAACTTCGGGGGGGCGTGCGATTCACCTGGGACTGTCTTGGCGCTCGAATCATTAAGTTGAAGCGATGGCTCGGGGTCTGAGCTGGCGTAGCAAGCCTTGAGGCGACTCACCGCCGCCGTCGATAGGGCGGCGGCGGTGACGTCGGGTCATTCCTGGTGGCCGACGAACAGGGCGAAGCGGCGCACGATCGCCCCATATCCCTTGTACTGCCAGAACAACGGCAGTGCACCGGCATTGAATTTGATGGCCTGGCGCACGGGTTTGCCCTTGCCCTTGGTCTTGGCGGTGATCATGTCGGTGACGTCGAAGATATTGACGCCGCTGCCAGGCGCCAGCGTCGTGCCGCCGCCACCAAACGGGGCCTGGTCGATCGGGCCGTCCGGACCGATGACCTGTTCCGAGACACAGTGCATGTGCTCCAGTGGCGTGCCGACCCCAATCGAGACACCCTTGTCGACCGCATAGGAAAAGATGGGGAATTGCTGGCGCCAGGGCGCGTTCATGAGGTTGAAATCGGCGTAAAAGTAAATGCGGTTGGCGGGGTCGGCGATCTTGGCTTTTGACTGAGGGTTAGGCACCAAGTAATGGGTTGCCGGCGAGGCGCTGGTCAGCGGGAACGGCAGGGGAATTTTGGTGTCTGAAATGATGTCGGTCAGCACGATTTTGCTCATGGATCCTCCAATGGCGGGCGTCAGGGCGCCAGGGTGTACGGTGAGGCAGGGCTCTCCACAACGGATAGCAGATTTTCAAACCATGGAAGTATTGTAGCACGAACTTTGGCCCTAAACGTCAAATTAAAGTTTTACGGATGGGTATAATTTAATCTGTAGGGCGCTAGTTTAGTGTTATGAGAGCACGGCCTCTCTGGGGGCGGGACTAAGGCACAAGCGCAAATCGCAGGACACGGTTCTCGCCGTCTTCGTCGGTGGCGATGGTATAGAGTTTGTCGCCATGGAAGCTGATGCGCGGCAGGTAGAGGCCCTCGACCATGACGGCCAAACCGAAGTCGGGCATGCGCCACTCGCCGAGTCGGTGACCCTTGTCGTCGAACAGGGTGGCGTGAGTGGCGCGACTGGTTGGGTCAACTTCGTCGATGACGACGACCAAGCCGCGCTCACTGCTGGTGATGGCGTAGATCCTGGGGGCCGCTGGCGGAAGCGCGGCTTTTTCGAGGGCCTTGCGCAGCACGCCTTGGGTGACCACGGTGTTGAGCAGCTGGTCGCCGCGCACTTGTTCCATCAGGGAGTCCACGAAGGCCTGGCGTTGCTCGTCGCTGCGGGGCTTGGGCTTGCCGGCCAGCTCGAAGGTCACGGCCTGCTTGCCGGAGTCTCGTCGCACCTGGGCCTCGTGGCGCTGGGCGGTGTAAACACGGCCTTGGCTGTCGACGTGAACGATGGCGCTGCCCTCGACCCGCTGCAGGTTGGCGGCGATCGCGTCGACCCAGTAGGCGGGGTCGCCGAAGCGCTGGCGATTGGGCAGCGGGCCGGTCAGGTCGCTGGCGACGCTCAGTGGTTTGAGGTCGGGACCAAGCACGCCGCTGATGAAGTGGCGTGCCCGGTCTTCGCTGCGCAAGGCGATCCAGAGCCCGGTGGCTCGGCCACTTTGTGACAGCTGGGCGGCCTCGAGGATCAGGGCACGCGTTTGAGTGCCGGTCACTTGACCGGTGCGGTTCCAGGCGGTGCGGGTGACGCTATCCTCGCCGCGGTCAAGCGCGACAAAGCCTGCGGGCGTGGCGGTAAAGCGCAACAGGCCGCGGAATTGGCCGGGGCCTTGACCTTTGCCGGCAAAGACGCGCTGGAAGTTGCCCGCTTGGTCGAAAACCAGGACGCGGTTCGCGGCCAGATCGGCTACGTAGATGTTGCCCTGCGGATCGGCGACGACATGGGTGCCTGGATGGCCCCAGAGATAGTGGTCGTCGCCGCGCTCGGCGCCAAACGACAGGTCCTGGACAAGTTTGGGGGCTTGGGCCATGACCGCCAAGCTCAGGCTCCAAAGGCAAAGGGTCCATTTCATGCTAATCCTCCTGCGCAGAACGGCGCGGGGAGAGTTACGCCGAGCGGCCGGATTGGGTTTAGCGGGGTTGCATGCGGCCTAGCCGCGGCACGAAGCGCGGCTTGGGTGCCATGCGCGCCAGCCATGCGGGGTTTTGGGCCAGCAACGCCTCTTCATGGACGATGCGGCGGCGCAGCACCCAGAGGTTGAGCGCGCTCAGCAGCAGCGCCGAGCGCCACAGGCCGAAGACGAGCGGGATCAGCAACAATTCGAGGATGACGACCAGGTAGTTGGGATGGCGGATGAAGCGATAGGGTCCGCTGTCGACGATGGGGTAGTCGGGTCCGCCGACGACTCTCACGTTCCAGCTCGAGCCGATCGTGGCGAGGGTCCAGGCACGCAGGGCAAGGGTCAGGGCGACTAGCGCGGTCAGGGCGATCGAAAGCGGGCCCGCGAAGCCGCCACCGCAGAAGTGGAGCTCCAGCGGCAGCAATGGGAAGAGGCTGGTGTGCAGGGCGACCATGGCGGCGAAGACCGGTTCTGGCGGGCAACTGTTTTTTGTGCGGTGGCGCAGCCAGTTGCGGCGACTGACGGCCAGCTCGGCCAGGCGGATCAGCGCCAACAGGGCGAGCGCGCACAGCAGCGGCGTCATCAGTTCAACCGCAGGCGCGCGGCTTGCTCCTCGACCCAGGCGGCTAGCAGCTGGTCCCCGGTCGGCAGGCAGGCGGGTTTTTCGCCAGCGGTCGTGCGCGGCACCATGTCGATCAGCACGATCGACTCGCCGGTCTGGGGGCAGGTCTCGGGCACGGCCAGCAGGAATTCGCGGACCAGGCGCGCGAAGGTTTCCAGGCAAAAATATTTCTGGACTTCGGCGGGGGTCATGGACTCGGGCAGGGGGCGCTCGCCCAGCTCGGGCATGCGCTGGCGCAAGAGGTCGAAGCCCAGGCCGGTCAGGCGACCGTTCTCGACCAGACGCCCGCCACCGAGGGCCTGATCCAGCTCCTCGAGCGCGTTTTTGTCGGAAAACTCGAAGTCGAAATATTCCTGGATCGAGAATGAGGTTTCGATCAGGTCGAGGCTGTCGAAGCCCAGATCGGCCGAAAGCGCGGCCTTGGGATCCAGGGGGCGCTTGAAGTCGACGTGTTCGGCCATGACGGACTCGAGCCGCTCGGCGATTTCCGCGATGCTGGGCGGGTTATGCACGGATTACTCCCTGGAGATGGCGATCGATCGAGGACGGGCGGAGCAGGCGCTCAGCCACGGGTCAGCGAGTCGAGGAATTCGTTGTTGGACTTGCTCTTGGCCAGGCGCTCGCAGAGCAGTTCCATGGCCTCGGTGGCGGACAGCGGGTTGAGCACCTTGCGCAGGACCCAGAGGCGGTTGAGCTCCATCTTGGAGAGCAGCAGTTCCTCTTTGCGGGTGCCGCTGCGGGAGATGTCGATGGCGGGGAAGACGCGGCGCTCGGAGAGCTTGCGGTCGAGAATGACCTCCATGTTGCCGGTGCCCTTGAATTCCTCGAAGATGACGTCGTCCATGCGGGAGCCGGTCTCGACGAGGGCGGTGGCGATGATGGTCAGACTGCCGCCGTTCTCGATGTTGCGGGCGGCGCCGAAGAAGCGCTTGGGCCGCTGCAGGGCGTTGGAGTCGACGCCGCCGGAGAGGACCTTGCCGCTAGGGGGGACGATGGTGTTGTAGGCGCGGGCGAGGCGGGTGATCGAGTCGAGCAGGATGACGACATCCTTTTTGGTTTCGACCAGGCGCTTGGCCTTCTCGATGACCATCTCGGCGACCTGGACGTGGCGGTTGGCGGGCTCGTCGAAGGTGGAGCTGATGACTTCGCCATCGACGCCGCGCTCCATGTCGGTGACCTCCTCCGGGCGCTCGTCGATGAGCAGGACGATCAGATAGCACTCGGGGTGGTTGGTGGTGATGCTGTTGGCGATGGCCTGGAGCAGCATGGTTTTACCGGTACGCGGCGGGGCGACGATCAGGCCGCGCTGGCCCTTGCCGAGGGGCGTCATGAGATCCATGACCCTGCCGGAGAGGTTCTCCGAAACGGTTTCGAGACGGATGCGGGACTCGGGGTAGAGGGGGACGAGGCTGTCGAAGAAGATCTTCTCGCTGGCGGCCTCGGTGACATCGAAGTTGATTGCCTCGATCTTGATCAGTGCGAAATACTTTTCGCCCTCTTTGGGCGGGCGGATCTGGCCGCTGACGGTGTCCCCGGTCTGCAGATTGAACTTGCGGATCTGGCTGGGCGAGACGTAGACATCGTCGGGACCTGGCAGGTAGTTGTAGTCGGGGGCACGCAAGAAGCCGTAGCCCTCGGGGAGAATTTCCAGCACGCCCTCGCTGAACATCAGGCCACTGCTTTCGGTCTGCGCCTGCAAGATCCGAAAGATCAGCTCCTGTTTGCGCAGGCCGGCGATGCTTTCGATTTTGAGTTCACGGGCGCGCTTGACCAGTTTTTCGATGCTCAGTTCTTTCAGCTGGGAAATATTCATGTCACGTCCTTCGTGTTTAGTAACTTACTCGTCTCCTCACAGGCGAGGTTGATATGCGACCAGACATCTTTGACGCCCGCCGCGGTCACGGCTGAAGTGGGGAAGAGTTGGTCCGCGGGAAGCTCGAGAACCTGTGAGATGCGAGCACGCTGGCTGGCGACTTGGTTCTTTGAGAGCTTATCGGCTTTCGTCAGAAGAATACGATAGGGGATCATACTTTCTCTGAGGAAACCTAACATTTGACGATCGTGCTCGCCGGGATCGTGGCGAATATCGATCAGCAGGAAGACCAGGGAGATCATGGCGTTGTCGTGGAAGTAACTTTCAATCAGGGTTTGCCAGGACTCGCGCTCTGTTTTCGAGACGCGGGCATAACCATAACCTGGGATATCGACGAAAAAGAACCTGTCGTTGATCAGGAAGTAGTTGATTAATCGGGTCTTGCCAGGGGTTGACGAAGTCTTGGCCAAGCTCTTGCGATTGAGCAGCTTGTTGAGAATTGAGGACTTGCCGACGTTGGACTTCCCCGCAAAGACGACATGGGGGATGCGCCGCTGAAGGAACTGACTTGGTGCAGCGGCGGATTTGATAAAATCTGCGGATTTAATTTGCATGGAATATCCCTTGGTGGGCAGGGAGGTGAAAGACGTTGGCAGGCCGACAACAGGGGCGGATGGCCTCAGTATACCTACTTGGCGGTTTAAATTCAAGTGAGATCGGGGGGAGGAAGTGCGGAAAAAACTACAGGCGGCGAAGGGCCCGCCGCCTGTTCTTGAGACGTGAAAGCACGTTGATTAGACTGCTTTTTCTTCGAGGATCTTGAACTTGGTGCCCTTCTTGCCGACCATGTCGGCGGTCACCAGCAGCTCGTCGATCTGATTGTTGGAGGGCAGCTCGTAGAGGTAGTCGAGCATCAAGTCTTCCATGATCAGGCGCAGACCGCGGGCGCCTAACTTGCGCTGAATGGCCTGGTTGGCGATCATACCGATCGCCTCCTTCTGGAACTCGAGGGACACGCCCTCCATCTCGAACAGTTTTTGGTACTGGCGGATCAGCGCGTTCTTGGGCTTGGTCAGGATCTGGGTCAGATCGTTGACGTCCAGGGGTTCCAGGTGGGCGATGACGGGCACGCGACCGACGAATTCGGGGATAATGCCGAATTTGATCAGGTCCTCGGGCTCGACGTGGGCGTAGATGTTCTTATTGGCGGCCTTGCGATGGCGCGGCGACTTGGCATTGAAGCCCATGGAGCCCTTGCCCATGCGACGCTCGATGATCTTGTCCAAACCGACAAAGGCGCCGCCGGTGATAAACAGAATGTTGGTGGTATCCAGCTGGTAGAATTCCTGGTGGGGATGCTTGCGGCCGCCTTGGGGCGGGACGTTGGCGACGGTGCCCTCGAGGATCTTCAGCAGGGCCTGCTGCACGCCTTCACCGCTGACGTCGCGGGTGATCGAGGTGTTCTCGCCCTTGCGGGAGATTTTGTCGATCTCGTCGATGTAGATGATGCCGCGCTGCGCCTTCTCGATGTCGTAATCGGCGGCCTGGAGCAGGCGCAGCAGGATGTTCTCGACGTCTTCGCCGACGTAGCCGGCCTCGGTCAGGGTGGTGGCGTCGACGATCGTGAAGGGCACATCAAGGATGCGCGCCAGGGTGCGGGCCAGCAGCGTCTTGCCGGTGCCGGTGTCGCCGATCAAAAGGATGTTCGACTTCTCAAGCTCGACTTCGCCCTTCTTCGGCTTGGGCATGTTGATGCGCTTGAAGTGGGTGTACACGGACACGGCCAGCTTCTTCTTGGCCAGCTCTTGGCCGAGCACGTACTCGTCCAGAAAGTTCTTGATCTCCACCGGCGTGAGCAGGCGACCGGGTCCCTCCTTCTCGGGGGACTGGTCTTCGTGGGCGATGTCGTTGCAGACATTGACGCACTCGTCGCAGATGTAGACGTCCGGGCCAGCGATCAGTTTTTTGACCTCACGCTGACTCTTGTTGCAAAACGAACACTTCAGGTCTCTGGGTGCCTTCATGAAAAAACGTTCCTCGTCCTACTCGTTGCAGGTCCTGCGCGGTCGGGGCCGGCCTCAGGACTCCTGTTCGCGTTTGCTGATGACTGCATCCACAATACCATAGGAAACGGCCTCGTCGGCGCTCATGATAAAATCCCTATCGGTATCCTTTTGAATTTTTTTGAGTGCCTGGCCGGTATTCTCGGCCATGATGCGGTTGAGCATGTCGCGCAGACGCAGGATTTCATTGGCGTGAATTTCAATGTCGCTGGCCTGACCGCGAGCGCCACCGAGCGGCTGGTGGATCAGGATGCGGGCGTTGGGCAGGGAATAGCGTTTGCCCTTCTTGCCACCGGCCAGCAGGAACGCGCCCATGGAGGCGGCCTGACCGACGCAGATGGTGGAGACGTCCTGCTTGACCAGTTGCATGGTGTCGTAGATGGCGAAGCCGGCGGTCACGCTGCCACCGGGCGAGTTGATGTAGATGTGGGTGTCGCGCTCGGGGTCTTCGGCTTCCAAGAACAGCAGCTGGGCGATGACGACATTGGCGAGGTGGTCGGTGATTTCCTCGCCGATGAAGATGATGCCGTCCTTCATCAGGCGGGACCACAGGTCGTAACTGCGCTCTCCGCGGCTGGTCTGCTCGACGACAAAGGGAATGTAGGGCATGGTCTTTCTCCTGGGTTGCTTGGGCTAAAGGGGCGAGCGATTAGTCGTGATTGCAGTTGGGACCATGGACGTGACCGTGGTGATGGTGGTGGTGGTGTCCATGGTGATCGTGGTCGTGATCGCAGTCTTCGCCGTGCTCGTGGTCTTCGTAAGCGTCGCTGTCGTCATAGGCATCGACATCGCCAGCTTCCATATCCTCGGGGTTGCTGAGGGCGGCTTCGGCGGGGGAGAGCTCGTCGACGAGCGTCAGCTTGGCGGCTTCGCGCAAGGCGATCATGGCTTGGCGGCGCTTGAGGAAGCCGATCAGAACCTCAAGGCGCTGCTCTGCATCCATCTTGGCGCGCAGCTCTTCGACGGTGGACACGCCCTTGGCGTAGGGCAGGTAATCGAGAAGCTCGGCGTTGATTTCCTCGTCGGTGATCGCGAGGTCGAGGGTCGCGGCGATTTTGTCGAGCACCATGTTGGCGCGCACTTTTTCGGTGGCACGGGGGCGTACATACTCGTACATGCTTTGGATAAAGGAATTCTGCGAAGCGGAGGATTGGCCGCCGAATGCTTGAAGGTAAGGCATCATCTGGGTTTCGACGATCTGCTGTGCCTCATGATTGACAAGCGCTAGCGGCGCCTGGAAACTATAGGCGGCCATCATTTTCTTGATGAGGACGTTGTCGACGCGGTTGTCCTCGCTCTCGGCGGCGCGTTTCAGCAGGGCTTCGCGGGTGCGCTCGCGCAGTTCCGCCAGGTCGGCGGCGCCGGAGGCCTGGGCGAAGGCATCGTTGAGCTCGGGCTTTTCGATCAGGGTGGCCTTGTCGAGGTCGACGTACAGCTTGACTTTCTTGCCGCGCCAGTTCTCGAAAGGTGCGTCGTCGCCGCACTCGGCGGTGCCGGTGGCGGAATCGCCGACGTTGAGACCAGCGACACAGTCGGCGATCGGGCCGTAGGCCTCCGCGCTGCCGAGGGTCATGGTGTAGTTGGGAATATCGGTCAGGGACTCGCCGGATTCGTCGAGCGCGGTCAGGGCCAGCTCGACGGTATCGCCGTTCTGGACGGGGCGGTCCTTGACGTCGACGCGGCTGGTCGCTGCGGTGATTTGAGACTGGAGTGCGGCATCGATCTGCTCGTCGCTGACATTGACGTTGAGTCGCTCGGCTTCGATGCCGCGGAACTCCTCAAGTTCAAAATCGGGAATGACCTCCAGCAGCGCGGCGAACTCTAGGGCTTCCTTGTCCTTGAGTTCGAGGCGGGTCAAGTGAGGTTCACCAACCGCCGGGATCTTGTGGTCACTGATCGCTTTTTCGAGTGCTTCGGGAACCAGTTTTTGGCTCAGTTCGCTCATGATGTGGCCGTGGAAACGCTTGCGCAGAACGGCGTCGGGCGTCTTGCCCTTGCGAAAGCCGGGGACCTGCGCGTTCTTCTTGATCGTTTTCATGGCGCTCTCATAGGCGCCGGCCACTCCGTCCCAAGGAAGGGTGATATCCACCCGGACCAAACTGGGATTCTCTTTGGTAACAGTGACGTTCATTCGATTTCGTTCCTTGTCTCAAAAGTCGCGTGTGGTGCGAGGGAAGGGACTCGAACCCTCATGGCTCTCACCGCCAGATCCTAAGTCTGGTGCGTCTACCAATTTCGCCACCCTCGCAGGGGTCACGGGGTTGGGCCACGTTTCTCGCAGGGTTTGACCCCTGATGGCACCCCTTGCCGTCGAACGGTCTAGTATACACGCCCGCTTGGCCGAAGGAAACGAAAATCGACCGCTCGCCAGGCCCAGCGCAGGCGCTCCGCAGCGGGCGCCCCTTGTCGCGGGCTTGTGAATGCAATACAATCCTGTGCAGGTCAAACGCTTCGACCCCAGCTGTTTCCACTCGACCAGCCGCAGTTCCCCTGGGCGACCGCAAACCTGACCGTGCGAGGTGCTCCCATGTACGACGACCAGACCGGCGACCATATCCACCATCTCCATTTGGACCAGATCGCCCGCGGTACGATCAGCTACAAGTGGCTGCACATCATCAACAACTATATAGGCGAGCCGGTGCGCATCCCCCTGATCGTCGCCCGCGGCCTTCACGACGGACCCGTGTTGGGTTTGACGGCCGCGATCCACGGCAATGAGCTCAACGGCCTGCCGGTGATCCAACGCCTGCTCAACAGCCTCAATGTCGACCAGCTCCACGGCACCGTGATCGGCGTGCTCTGCGTCAACGTGCCGGGGCTGTTGCGCGAGCAGCGCGCCTTCGTCGACGGCGTCGACCTCAACCGCATCACGCCCGGCCGCCCCAACGGCAACGTCAGCCAGCTCTATATTTACCGCTTCATCGACCGCATCCTCAAGCAGTTCAACTATCACATCGACCTGCACACGGCCAGTTTCGGCCGGGCCAACTCCTATTACGTGCGCGCCGACATGGCCGACGCCCGCGCGGCCCGCATGGCGCGCCTGCAAATGCCGCAGATCATCGTCGACAACAAGAGCAATGACAATACCTTGCGCGGCTACGCCGAGGAGCTGGGCATCCACTCGATCACGGTCGAGCTGATGGACCCCCACATCTTCCAGAAGGGCGTGATCCGCGAGAGTATGGTGGGCATCTACAACATTCTTTACGATTTGAATATGCTCGAGGGCGATCTGGTCTGCCCCGTCAAGCGCACCGTCCTGTGCCGCAATTCTTATTGGATGTACACCGACGAGGGCGGCATCCTGCAGGTCCTGCCCGAGATCTGCGACCTCGTCGAACCGGGCCAGAAGGTGGCCGAGGTGCGTTCGATTTTCGGGCAGATCGCCAAGGAGTACCACGCGCCCGAGCACGCGATCGTGGTGGGCCGCAGCGTCAACCCCCTCAACCAGACCGGCAGCCGCATCGTCCACCTCGGCATCGCGCCCGAGGAGATCGACTGCATCGCCTGATGCTGGCCGTGGAGACGGTCTCCAGCACCGGGCAAGCGCGGTGCGCGCTGTGTGAGGGCGTGTTAAAAAACCCAAATTTCGTTGCAAAACCAAGGCCATTGGGTATAAGTTATGCATGGTTCGGAATGTTCCTGCATGGTGTGCGTATGCTCCAAACGGTGGCGACCCTCTTCGCCGGGTATGGCCCAATCATTTTTCTGATGATCTTGTTTCTGTGCAACTTCGGGTTGCCATTGGCGAAGTCTTTGGTGGTGGCGACCGCTGGCATTCTGGCGGCCACGCGACCCGCACAGGCGCCGCTCCTGCTGGTGTGTTGCGGCCTCGGGTTGCACGCGGGCGATTGGATGCTGTTTACCCTGGGCCGCAAGTTAGGCCACGAAGGGCTGCGTCGCCGGCCACTCGACCGCCTGCTGCCAGAGCGCCTGGTGGCGCGCGCCCAGAGCTTTATCGATGCCAACGGCACCTCCTCGCTGCTGCTGGCACGGGTTACGCCGTTCGTGCGCGGGCCGGTTTTCTTTCTGCTCGGTGCGCTGCGCATGCCGCCCTTGCGCTTCAACCTCATCAATTTTTCGACCGCGATGGTCTACGTCTTCGTTTTCTTTGGGATTGGCTTTCTGCTGGGCGAACGCCAAGATCAGCTGCTGTCCCTGATCCGCCAGGGCAATCTGTGGATCGCCACAGCGCTTACGGTGCTTGCGGCGGCCTTCCTCTGGCGCCGCAACCAGCTGCGGGGAGCGCTGTCTTGATGGTGCGCCCGCCCCGGATCACGTCGTTGCCGTTCGCGGTGACAACCGGCGCCCTGTGGCGTTGGTGCTGCGCTCACCGCTTTCGCCCGTCGGAATTTCCCGTCGGCATGCTCCTTGCTCTCTTTTCGGCGACGCCCTCGGCGTCATGCGCGCGGCCTCGCCGCTTCAAATGCCCATCGGCCATCCTAGGAGTTGTCCATGCACCACGGTAAGACCTATCTTCTCTGCGCGTTCGTGGCTGCATTTGGCTTGCTGGTCACTTGGAAGGTCTGCCGCCCCCGCACCCAGGCTGCCGCTGGCACACTGACGCAGATCCAGGTCCAACCCGGCGATAAAGCAGACACTCCTGGCTCCGGAGCGTTTGTTTTTTCTAACGACTCCGCCGCCGACGCGATCATGCACCGCTCTCATTCGCTGCCCGCCAGCCTGGGCCTTTTGGCGCCCTCCGCAACGGTCGTCGGTGCCGAGGGCCTGACCGAGCAAGCGCCGATCAAGCCCCACTGAATCAGGCGGTCGTATAGACCGCGTGCCCTTAGCGGTTATGGCTCCAGGCTTCGCGCAGCGCTACTGCCTCGGGCGGCGCGTCCTCGCGCACGGAGAAAAAGCGGCCGGCCGGCAGCTTGTGTTCCTGGATCGTGGGTTGGAGCACGAGCGTCTCCGCGCCGCGCCGTACCACCAGCTTGGCGATCGCTCCGATCTTCACGGTCTTCATGGCTGCCTCGAGGTCATCCAGAGTGGTCAGTTGTGCCTCGTCGAGGGACAGCAAGACGTCGCCATCGGCCAGGCCATCGCTCTTGGCACGGGTATTGGCCGAGAGCACCGTCAGGCTGCCGTCGACCTTCATCTTCACGCCCAGGTAGGGCTTGATCAGCTCCTCATTCGTGCGCTCACGGTAATCGATGCCCAGCTTGGCAAAGTACTCGGCGACGGGCAGGGCCTCCGTTCCCTCCACATAGCGTGTGAAGAAATCGCGGATTTCCGGGTAGGTCCGCTTGGCGAAGTCATCGAAGAAGGTCGCTTCATTGAACGACTTCTGCTTGCCATAGTCTCCTGCCAGCTCCAGGATCACCTCGCGCAGGCCGCGCTTGCCGCCCGAGAGTTCGAGCAGGCGGATGTCCAGCAAGGTGGAGGTGACCGCACCGCGCATATAGATGTTGGGGTATTGCTGCGCGCCCTCGGTCGTGAAAGAGGTAAGCGCCAGGTCCGTCAGACTCAGATCCTTGCGCATGCCGTTGGCGAAGACCATCTTTCTTTCGAGGTCCTTGAAGTAGCCTTTGAGCGAAGTCACGCCGGCGCGCAGCAGCAACGCCTGGGCGGCCCATTCCGTGGTCGCCTCGTAGAGCCACAGATGGCGACTGGGGATGGGCGTCACGAAATTGAATTTCTCGATGATTTCGCTGTGGATGTTGAGCGGCGTGACGATGTGGAAGATCTCGTGGGCGGTGATCCCGTCCAGACTTGCGCGCATGAAGTCGAACGAGCCCTCGGCGAACGCGTAGTTCGAGCTGTAGCTGTGTTCCCAGGCGCCCTCGCCCTGGTCGTCGAATTGGAACAGGAACGTGTAGCGCTTGACCGGGAAACCGCCGAGGAAGACACCGATCGCCTCGACCACGTCGCGGGTATCGTCGAGCATGTCCTGCGCGCTGTATTTATTCGTTTTGGAGTAGGTATAAAACTCGATCAGGGCGCCGTGCAGGTTCATCGAGGCGTAGCTCAGCTCGCCCATCAGAATCGGCGAATCCACGGCGTGGTCGTAGTTCTCGGCCACCAATCGCCCGGCGCTGTCGCGGTCGAGCGCGGTGCCGACCTTCCAGTTCTCGGGAATGCGCAGATCCAGCGCCAACGGCCGCTCTTGCATGCCCTTGGGGTAGCCGAAGACGGCGTGAGGCATCAGCATCACGTAGCGTTCCTCCATGGAGGTGCTGCACATGCCGTAGATCGGATATTCGGTGACCGGGGTGTCCCAGGTTTCGGCGATGGTGTAAGTGATGCGGGCGACCGCTTCGGGCTGGTCCAAATGCCACTGGTTGAGCGACGCGTGCTGAACGGGCAGCTCCTTGCCGGCGCTGTCATAGGCGTGGAACTCGCGCACGAAGCGGCCGATATTCATGGTCTCGTAGGTGCCGGGCGCAGTCGAGGCGAATTGGTAGATATCGTTTTCGGCGGTCAAATCGTCGACCGCCAGCGAGACCTTGAAGAGGTCGTCCGCGCGATCGCGCAGGTCGACCGAATAGACCAGCGGCTTGGCGTCCTCGCCCGCGAAAACCGCCCAACTCAAGCAAACCAGAGCGACCAGCGCTGCCCGTCGCCCAACCGTGCTCCATCCCATACTCATTGCCTACTCCTTGTTACTCACAATGTGCGGTCGCGCCGCGCCTTCATCCTCTTACGGCGTTGTCGCGTCGATGACGGTTTTTCCCAAAAAAAAGAGGCCACCCTGCGGTGGCCTCCTGCTTTTCGAGAGCGCTTGCTTAAGCGCGGAACAGGACCGCCTCGCGCTGGAACCACTTGGTGCAGGCGAACAGCAGGCCGCCAGCGATGGCCGTACTGGAGCCGAGGATGGCGACGAACATGGTGTAGTCCATCGTGCCCTTGATCAGCTCCTTGACCGAGAGCGCGATATTGGTGATCGGCACCATCGCCCAGGTCCAGTCCAGCTCGACGCCGGGGATCATGACCAGCATCGCCGGCAGGATGACCAGGAAGTTGAGCGGCGTGGCGTAGGCCTGCGCTTCCTTGAAGCTGCGTGCGAAGATCGAGATCGCCAGTAGCAGGGCAGCGAACATGGCCGCGATCGGGATCAGCATCGAGGCCAGCAGGGTCAGATCCAGGGCCGTGATCGAGTCCAGCACGGCCGAGATTTCCGGCGGCATTTGGCCGACCTTGGTGAACAACCAGATCGCCATGGAGGCGATGCTCAGGATTGAGCTCGTCACGCCACAGCTAAAGACGACCAGGAACTTGCCCAGCACCATGTGGTGGCGTGGCACCGGCGACAGCAGCAGGGTTTCCAGGGTGCCGCGCTCCTTCTCGCCGGCGCCCAGGTCGATGGCGGGGTAGAGGCAGCCGAGGAAGCAGAAGATGATGAACATGTAGGGCAGGAAACCGCCGGCCGCGGCACCGATGACCTCGCGCTTGCTGGCCACGCCGCGCTGGCGCACCGAGATCGGCTCGAGTAACTGCTCACGGGCGCTCATGCCTACCACGCCCATGCTGTCGAGGCGCTCGTCGCGGCGCGTGTTGCTGATGCTCTCCAGCTTTTCAGAGGCGCGGGACTTGACCTTGCTGACCAGGGCGGCGTTGTCGTAGTAGAGGTCGACGACCACCTGTTCGTTGGCCGCGACCAGCGCGGCGGCATCGCTCGGCACACCCAGGGCCAGGCCGATTCTGTTGTCGCGGATGGCGTCCTTGACCTCGTCCAGGTTGGCCAGCTCGACCTTCTCGAAGCTGGCATCGCTGGCGAAGGCCTCGGCCAGGGCCGGCAGCTGGTCGCCGCCGAAGATCGCGTATTTGATGACCTCGCTCGAGGCCTTCTTTTCGGCCTTCTCCATGAACTCCGTGGTCACGTTGAGGATCACCGGCATGAGGATGGTCGGGAACAGGATCATGAACATCAGGGTGCGGCGGTCCCGCACGATCTCTTTGACCTCTTTGAGGTAGATCGTCGAAATATTAAACAGCGACATGGTTGACCTCCTGGCCGATCAGCGCCAGAAACGCTTCGTCGAGATGGGTTTTCTGAGTTTGGCTCTTCATTTGTGCGACCGTGCCCTCGAAACAGTGGCGGCCCTGGTGGATCAGGACCACCCGATCGCAGAGGCGCTCGACCTCGTGCATGTGGTGGGTGGAGAAGATCACCGACTTGCCGCGGCGCTTGCAGTTCTCGATGAAGGCCAGAATGGTTTGCGCGGCGTGGACGTCGAGGCCGGTGGTCGGTTCGTCGAAGACGATGACTTCCGGGTCGTGGACCAGCGTCCGGGCGATATTGACCTTCTGCTTCATGCCGGCCGACAGCGTCTCGGCGCGGCGGTGGGCGTAGGCCTCGATCTCCAAGACCTTGAACAACTCGTCGATGCGACGGCCCAGCGTCTCCTTGGGGACCTGGTGCAGGCGGCCGAAATACTCGAGGATCTCGCGCGGGGTCAGGCGGCCATAGAGGCCGGTATTGCCGGAGAGGAAGCCGATCTTGCGGCGCACTTCGAGCGGGTCGCGGGTGACGTCGGCGCCGTGGACGCGGCAGGTGCCAGAGGTCGGTTCCAGCGCGGTGGAGAGGATGCGCAGCAGCGTCGTCTTGCCGGCGCCATTGGGGCCGAGCAGGCCGAGGATCTCGCCCGACTTGGACGAGAAGCTGACCTGGGCCAGAGCATTGAACTGGGCGCCGGACTCGCGGGGGTCTTTTGCGCCATCAGCGTCAGCCGCGGATCCCCGCTTCTTCTTGGGGATGGAAAACGTTTTGGAAAGAGCCATTACCTCGATCATCGTGCACCTCATGGGGACCTGAAGCCGCGGCCTCAAAAGCAGGGCGGCGGCCATGCGTCGTCGCCGGGCGACTACCGCATTACGTAACTAATACACCATATCGGTACGCAGATGCAAGCTTTCCGGTTGCATGCCCGTGAAAAACATTTTTGAGGCAGGCCTGGCGGTGCAGTTAAGGCCTTGCCAACACGGGACTTGGCTCTATGGGGCGGTTTTGAACTGGAACTGGCCTTGTGGGGCGGTGGACGGCAGTGTGCGCTTGCGACCGTCGCTGCTGGTTGCCTCGAGGTAGTAAGACACCTCCTGACCGGGGCCCTGGGGCGGTAGCGCGCCACTGAACTTGTGGGCGCCCAGGGCGGTCAACGGCAGATTGCGCCAGCTGGCCCTGCTGTCCTTATAGACGGCGCTCACCGACCAGTCGCCCTTGCCCAGGTGATCCTCGACCGTGACTTCGAGCGGCAGTGGCGCGCCGCCCGGTTGACTGTCGCGCAGGCTGGCGTGCTCGAGGCGCACGCCGCCGGGATCGAAGACGGCGCGGGTGCGGCAGTGGAGGGCGTCGAAGGGATACCACTGGTAGGAGGGGATGCCGACGATCTCATAGCCGTGCATCAACTTGCCGTAGGTTTCGATGGCGCGCTGGTCGGCGTCGGTATTGAACAGCGGCACGTAGATGCGCTTGTTGAGGATCAGGGCGTTGGTGTAGGCAGGGACCCAATCCTCGGCTAAGCCGGACTTGAAGTTTTTGCCCTTGCGATAGGGCGGGCATTCGATGCGGAAGATACGGTAGGGTCGGCCGTAGCAGCTCTTGAGCTGAGCCAGGATTTGGAGGTTGCGCTGGATCGGCTCGTACTCGGGGTGATCGATGGGGACGCGCTTGACCAGCAGCGTCTCGGGGTCCAGGAGCTTGAGAAAGCAGTCGATGTGCTGGATGCCGAAGGACTCGGTATTTTCCAGGACGACGACCCGTTCGACGCCGGCAACTTGGGCGACCAGCTCCTTGAAGCTAGCGTCGGACATGAGCACGTTGTTTTCGTCGAGCATGGCGCGGGTGACGAAGGCGGTGCCGTGGCCGTCGACGAGGAAGTTGCCGCCGGTGAGGTAGGCCTCGACACTGATCAGGGGGCGCTTAAGGGCGGCGGCGACGTCCTCGTTGGTGCGGTCGTCGCCCGGGAAGGTCTGGTTGAAATAGTCCAGCACGGCGCCGCGTTGGACCGTTGGCTGCACGAGGGGGAAGATGGGGGTATTGATGTAGATCGAATCGAGCAGGGTCAGGTTACCCTGGATGTCGAACAGTTGGTGGGCGCCAAAGTCGCGGGTCCAGGGGCTTTCGACGGAAGTCAGAATGAAGCTAACGTGGTCGGGTGCGATGCCCCAGCTTGTGAAGGCGGCCTGGGCCTCGTCGCGGACCCGCTCGTTGGCGACTAGGACCCAGACGCGGTCGTAGCGGGCCAGTTCCTGGACCAGCTCGCAGGGGATGGCCAGGGGCCAGACGATCATGGTGCCCAGCGCGTCCTCCCACTCGGCGATGATCCGCGGTTTCTCGGCGAATGCTGGCAGGGCCAGGGCGAGGGAAAGAAACAGAAAGAGGGGGCGGAAACGCGACATAGTGGGCACCTCGGAAAGGGAATCGAGCTGACCTCATTATAGTGGATACCAGCGTTCCATCCGTGTGCTGGCGCACGGAAATTTGGCGATTCGTGCTTGAGCAGACCGCCATCCTTTCGTATAATGCGTCTCTGCTGTGTGCGCCCCAATAGCTCAGTTGGTAGAGCATCGGTCTTGTAAACCGGGGGTCGTTCGTTCAAATCGGACTTGGGGCACCAGCCACAGAGCGCGGAGCTCATCAGGCACGCCAAAGGCAGCCGACACGCGCCAACCAGGCCTCGCAGAAAAAAAACGGACGGGGCAAAGGGTTCTCGGAGGCCTGTTCGAATTTTTTCGGATGGGCTGTTCAGGTGAACTTGCCGGTCGTACTTTTTCGGAAGGGGCTGCTCAGGTGAACTTGCTCGCCAAAAAAAGTGCGGGCGTGCTGCTCAAGTGAACTTGCCCTCCCAAAAAAAGTTCACTTGGGCTGTTCAGGTGAACTTGCCCACTCAAAAAAGTGCGGAGGCGCTGTTGCACTGAATTTGCTGGCCGCAATTTTTTTTATGCGGGCTGTTCAGGTGAACTTACTGACTCAAAAAAGTCCAGACGAGCTGTTCAGATCATCTTGCCCATTGCGCGTCTTCGAGATGGGCAGATCGAGGTCATCTGAGGCTTCCCGTTTTTTCGGAACGGGCTGACGGAACCATTTGACCCGCGTCTCGCGTATCAAAGCGGCCTATTGTGTCGATCGCGCTGCAGATTTTACGGGAGCAAAGCCGAATGATCGGGGTCGTCTCCCCAACTTGTGACACCCTCTATGGCAGTCCGGTGTGTTACGCGCTACAATCTCCGCCGATCGAGCCGGTCGACGACTGGCAAAATAGGGGGGGAGGGCCGTCATGAAAGGGATGATGTGGATTGCGATTGTATGGGGCAGCTGGGCGATTGGCGGTGAGCCAACCCAGGCTGATATCGAGCGGCTGTTGCCGGGCAAGTGGCGGATCACCGACCAGGCCGACGGTGCGACCATGGAAGTGACCACAACGTACGGCGCGGATCACAGCTACCACCTAGCCGGCGTGATCAAGACCGGCAGCCGCGACCTGAACTTTGACGCCACCGGCACCTGGAGCGTCCAGGGCAACCAGGTCACGATCACGGTGGCCAGCACCAGCCACCCCGACGTCATTCCTGTCGGCCTAGCCGAGACCGAAAGCTTCCAAGCCATCGACAGCAAGTCCATGACCTATACGGACAAAGACGGCGAGCAGGCGACAGAGACGCGAGTCGAGTAGGCTGCGCGCGCGGCATTGGGTCGCGCGCCTTTGCAATGTGGCAATGGGTACCCGCTCTGGGCTAAAATACAGGATGTCAAGCTGGTCCCACGCTCACCGCTTGGGGTCCTGATCGCTGTGAGGCTGCTTTTGAGCGAATATGAAATAGAAAGTGATGACGATGTAGAGCTCGCCGAGGAGGAGGACGATGAGGCGGGCTTTGACCCCAACGATGTCAAGGTCCAACCTAAGCAGGACACACTGAGGAACCTTCTCGATCGCATTCAAAACGAAGAGTTGGACCTTCAGCCCGACTTCCAGCGAAATGTGGCCTTATGGGGCCAGGTCCAGATGTCGCGTCTGATCGAATCGATCCTGATTCGTTTCCCGTTGCCCGCTTTCTATTTCGATGCCACAGAGGACGCGTGTTGGGTGGTGGTGGACGGAATTCAGCGGCTGTCGGCGATTAGAAAGTTTGTCCTTGAAAAGGGCCCGGAGCGCCTCCATTTGCGCGGCCTCGAATTCCTGAAAGAGCTCAATGGCAAAACCTATGATGAGCTGGAGCGGCATTATCAGCGTCGTATCAACGAGTGCCCCGTTTTCATGTACCTCATTATGCCTGGTACACCTGATATCGTTAAAATTAGTGTTTTCAATCGCATCAATACGGGTGGCGTGCACTTGAACGCTCAGGAAATACGCAATTCGATAGCGACACCTACGATGCGTGCGTTTTTCAAACGGCTTTGCTCGGATCCAAACTTCATCGCAGCCATGGGGGATCGCTCCAAGCGCATGGCCGATCAGGAACTTGTGCTCAGGTTTATCGCCTTTACTCGGCTGGGCTATCAGCGCGGTAGGAGAAATATCAAACAGTTCTTGGATCAAGCCTTCGTCTATGTTAAGGCAGTTTCAGCGGGCGAGCTTGCAGCCATTGAAATTGATTTTCGCAATGCTATGAGGCGTTGCTTTCAGCTTTTTGATACGTATGCTTTTGAGAAACGATATTCTGATCAAATGAACATCCGACTCAAGAACGCGTCCCTTTACGATGCTTGGTCGGTGAACTTGGCGCGTTTGACCGAGGAACAGGCCGCCCTTTTGGTCGAGCGGCGCGAGCTGGTGTTGGCGATGGCCGAGGATTGCCTGCGCGATGCCGACTTCAATCGCGCCATATCTCAGGCGACACAGAAACTGGAGCACATCACCATCCGACATAGTAGCGTCGAGGCTTTGATCAAGGAAGTTCTTCATGCTTGAGTTCGTGCGAATCCAGAGATTCAAAACCCTGGCGGATGCCCAGTTTCCCCTGGCGTATTTAAATCTTTTTACCGGGCTTAACGGTATGGGCAAGTCGTCCCTATTGCAGGTCCTGCTGCTCCTGCGCCAGTCACACGAGCGCAATCTCCTACCCCGCGGGCTTCAATTGAATGGCGACTATGTGAATCTCGGCACGGGCATAGATGTGCTCAGCACACGCTCTAACGAAGAAAGCATTGCCTTTCATTTGAAGTGGAAAGAAAAGCCCGTGCAGCAATTCCGCTTTGAATACCAGGCACAAGCCGACCTTCTGCCGTTATCACAGGCTGTCACGTCCATGTCGCAAGATGAAAGCCTCTTTGGTCGAAATTTTCAGTATCTTTCTGCGGATCGGATCGGTCCAAAGACTCATTACGAGCTCTCGGATTTCAGTCTCCAACAGAAAAACTCAATTGGCAAGCAGGGAGAGTACGCAGCCCATTTTATTGCCGATAATCAGGCAAAGCCACTTGCGATCAAGCAGTTGAAACACGAGCAGGCGATAACGGATACTTTTTTAGACAACCTCAATGCCTGGATGTCTCATTTGGCGCCCGGCCTTAGCGTGCGTACCCATTTGCAGCGGACACTCAACCTTGTGACACTTTCCTACGCCTTCCGCCAAAACAATGACATGACGGCAGATTTCAAACCCCAGAACGTAGGTTTCGGATTGACCTATGCCTTACCCGTCGTTACTGCGTTACTCCGTGCCAAGCCAGGAGACATGGTAATCATCGAAAATCCCGAATCTCACCTGCACCCAAGTGCCCAGTCCAATCTCGGTCGACTCTGTGCTTTGGCTGCTGCGTCAGGCGTTCAGTTGTTCCTGGAAACGCATTCGGATCACTTCCTCAATGGCATTCGCGTCGCTGTGCGAAATCACCTTGTTCAGCCGAACCAGGTGGCCATTTTCTATCTGGAACGCAATGTCGAGGATCCCAACCATACCACCGTCGTCCATTCACCCAGAGTGGATGACCTGGGTCGCCTGAGCTTCTGGCCGGAGGGTTTTTTTGACGAGTGGTCCAAGAATTTGGAGCAGCTTCTGTGACCAGGCTCGTCCTCAACCATCACAGTTTGCCCTTTGACACACCCCAGGCGGCAGCGATGGAGTTGCCCGTTTTCCTGAAGCTTGCTTTGGGTGCGCTCAACAAAGGCCTGGCTGTGATCCTGATGGAGCGGGACTGGTTTTCTTTGGAACTGAGTCCAGGCTTCACCTTTTCCGATTGGAGTAGGCAGTGCGGTTCCGAAACGAGAGACGAGCGCCATGCACTGCTCGGGATCGCTACTGGCCCGTTGTTCAGGTTGGAAGATCGTGGCACTGAGCTGGAACTCATGGAGGTTCGACTATCTGGCTGCGCTGATTCATGGGCTGCGCTAAGGGCCGCCGTGTGGTATGCGATCCCCTTGCTTAGTTTTAAAACGCGGTTTCCGTGGAACACGAATCCTATTCAGGCGCTCAAGGTGACCCTTGTCGCAGATGAGTGGCTGGAGGAGCCTGTCCAAGTAGCCAATATTTGCGACGAGCCTGCGCTGAATGCTGTATTCTCAGAACCGAAACGGGAGATAAGACGCGGCGCTCGGGACCTTGGTTGCCGCTGGAGCGAGCTTTTTCCCGATTTGGAGCTGTGTGGTGATGCCAGGAGCCAATTACTGCCTTGGCGACATGGCTTGGATATGTTGGCGCATGTCGAAGAGGCCTTGACGAAATTGCAAGATCTGGCCAAACGATGGAAACTGGGTGAAATCTCCGACTACCAGCATGAGCACCTGCGACGTTTGGGGCTCAGAGTGACTGGCGAAAGCGAATCATGCTGGAAAAATCCCCGAACCCGCGATGTGCGAACTTTTTGGACAGCGCGAGGAGAACAACAGTATTTTGAGGCCCATATAAAACTAGCTATGGAATTCAGAATCCACTTCTATCCGGACGCAATTTGGCGCGAAATTCATGTGGGTTACATCGGACCTCACTTGCCGCTTTGCTGAGCGCCGTGCGCTAGGGCCTGAATCTGAAATGGTCGGGCCTTGCTTGCTTCATTCGGGAATCCTTTCCCAGAATTTCCTTTTGTCAACGCCACGATGACGATATAACTCAGTGAGTTCCACCAGCAGAGGGGTTCTGCCGCGATGAGTGTCCAGATCAGTATTTCCAACTTGGCGAAAGCCTACGGTGGGCACTCAGTACTTCATGATCTGAATTTTGAGACCGGCGCCGATTGGCGCTGCTTGGGGATTGTCGGCCGCAATGTTCGATGGAGGAGGCGAGCAACTTGATTCGCTCCTCGTCCCTGGAGAAACAGGAAAGATCCTCTCATGAGCGACTAACCTCGATTGGTCGCGCCATCGCGTGATCAATGCCCCTGCTTCGCGCCTTCAGGTGAGTAATGCCCCTGGAAGGTAGGTTCTGGCGGCGTGGAAAAAAGTTTTTGCCTTTTGGGTCAAAATCGCTCGGTCAGCCAGAGAAAGAGGGTATTTGCGCAAGTCGCGGCGACCGGGAGAGCGACGTGGTCGGCGTATGCGAGTTGCGTGGCGAGTCCGTGCGTCAGTCAAACGGTTGCCGCGCCTTTCGTGTGAAGGCGCAGTGCGGGTGCGTGGGTAAGTTGGCTATCAAGATCGTCGCTCGAGCCAAGTTTGCAGGCTTGGCAAGGTCTTGCGCGGTATCTGTGCGCGGGAGTGAGGTGTTTATGGAATTCCGGAGCAAGCAAATCACAAAGTGATCGAGTTGCGCCGGAATTCCACAGGAACGATTTCCCCGCTTGGCGGTTTAGGTTGGCATGAAAACTTATTTCCATCCCAAGCAAAAGACAGTTTTTGTGTGCCGGAATAGGGCCATCACTCGCGCTGACGATCATTTTGGTGTCCGGGCACCGCCAAGCACCGGCAAAAAGTTAGCAGATATTCTCGCGCAAGCATCTTTTCCCAGGAGTCGCGCTCTCTTTGATCGCCGCAGATAGGGAATTTCTCGGAGCAAGGGTCGCTGAGCAAAGAAAATGGTCGCTCACTCTTAAAGAGACGGTCCTGCGGAACGCCGCAAGCCCGACATTCCGGGAGTGGCGTCCTTGTGGAATTCCACAAACACGAAATCCCCGCTGTGTCGCTTCCCTCAGAGGCGTAAAAACGACTTATTTCCGATGCGCGACGAAGTTTTTGAGACCCCGCCCAACGGGCTCTGTTTTGTATAGGGCCTGTATCTGTAATGGTCGGGCCTTGCTTGCTTCATTCGGGAATCCTTTCCCAGAATTTCCTTTTGTCAACGCCACGATGACGATATAACTCAGTGAGTTCCACCAGCAGAGGGGTTCTGCCGCGATGAGTGTCCAGATCAGTATTTCCAACTTGGCGAAAGCCTACGGTGGGCACTCAGTGCTTCATGATCTGAATTTGGAGACCGGCGCCGATTGGCGCTGCTTGGGGATTGTCGGCCGCAATGGCGCAGGCAAAACCACCTTGCTGCGGATCCTGATGGGGCTTCTCGAAAAAAGTGCAGGTTCTCTCCGCATTCAATTTGGGGGATCGACCCATAGCACGTTTAACCCCAAGCAGGCCTTGTTTCTAGCCGAGCACCCCTGTCTGCCCGAGTCCTTCACCGGTCATCAATATGGCGCGTTCATGGCCGACCTCAACCGTCTGCTCGGCATCGAGACGGATTTTGCCCTTCGCCAGCGCCTCTCCGATTCGCTGCGATTGGACGAGCATCTGGCCAAACCCGTTCTTAACATGTCCAAGGGGACCCGACGAAAGCTGGAGCTCGTCAGCGCCCTGTCGAGTCAGATCCCCGTGATCGTGATCGACGAGCTCAGCGATGGCCTGGACATCCCCTCAATGGAGGAGGCGAGCACCTTAATTCGCTCCTCGTCCATCAACGGCAAGCGCTTTATCATCACCTCCCACGACCTCTCTTTTCTCTGCGGCATTGCAGATCAGATCGCCGTCATCGACGGCGGCAGGTGTGCCGATCACTTCCCGTGCTCAGCTGATTTTGAGCACAACAAGGCGCGGATCCTAGCGGCATTCAAAGGTCGTGGCCCATGCAGCTGATCGCCTGCCTGCTGAGGTACCAGTTCGAAGAATTAAGGCAAAGGTGCCGCCTTCAACCTACGTTGGCGCTCTGTAGTGTCGCGACACTGGTCGGTCTCTACACGGCCGTCCTCGCACTGGTCGGACCCATGGTGAATCCTGTCTTACTCGAGACCTACGGCCTCGTATTGAAGGCGAAAGGGCAGGGGCAGGCGACCTTTCTGGTGGCGCTTCTGCATACGGGGATAGCGCTTCTGATGGTCGGCCCCGTTCTGTTCCACGGCGCTTACCAACTCACTCATAGCCAGGTTTTCCGAGTGTTCCACCAACGGACCCGCTCAATCGACTTGCTCCTCGTCGTGCTCCAAGGTGAGGTGGCCCTGGCGATCTTCGCAGTTCTCCTGCTGCTGTCGCCGCTCAGTATCGGGCCGTTTCTGTCGCTTCTGCCAAGCCATGATCTGGCGCTCCTTTGCTTGCTTCAGATTTGCCTGGTGGCGATGAACCTGGCGCTTCTGCCTCCCTACTTGGCCTTCGCTAAGAAAGTGGCCCAAATGGAAAGTGGTGACACCATCAAATGGCTCGCCACCCTTCTCTATTACGCCCTGGTGGTCGTCTTTGGACGCCTGTGCCAGCAGGCGTTCGCCAACCCTTCGCGCGACCAGGTGTTGGTCCAATTGCTCCACGGTCTGCACCAGCTGCTCGAAAGGCCCTGGCTGCTCATGACGCTCAGCCTGGCCTTGCTCGGCTGTGCCTATTGGGGCACCAAAAAACTGACCGCTCCCGTGATGCAGGCCTATGGCTACCCCTGAACCCCGCGCTTGGTTGAGCTTGTGTCCCGTGGTGCTGCGCCTGCTTTGCAAGCAACCGATGAACGTGCTGAATCTGTTTATCCTGGCTGGCGCCGCGCTGGCGACCGTGTATGCACACAACCTCGAGCCGAGCCCGCTGTTAGCCATCCGCTGCGGCCTGCTTGCGTCGATGATCGGCATGGGTGGCATGACGATGGCCGACCTGCTCGGCTCTGATCGCAACTTTTTGCTGCTTGTGGCCGAACGGGGCGCGATCGTGCCCATGTGGAAAGCCTCGAGCCTGGTCTTTGGCGGTCTCTGGTTAGCGTTGGGACTGCCGGCCTTGTTGTGCTCACTGACCCGGCAGAGTGTCTGGGCTGTGGCGCTGCAAATTCTGGTTTTCGCCAGCATAACGATCGCCACGGTCAATGCAAGCTACCTGATGGTCCAATTAGCGGAACGCAAAAAACTTGCTACCGTTGGCATCTGGTCTGCGCCGGTGTTGGTTTTCTTTACTTTCGCCAGCACCCTCATCCTTGGGGTGGGCTTGCTGAGTATTGGCGCTTCCCTGATCCAGCAAGAACTGATCGCCGCTGGGTTCACCTGCTTGCTGAACATCCCCTTGTTCGCCCTCGCCCGCCGTTACCTCCACCGGCTGCCGAGAACGGCTCCTGGACCGGCCTGGGTGTAAGGCACTGCCGGGAACTAACGGCTCTGGCGCAACGTGTATCACGCGAAAGCCCATTTCGCCACTCGCCCTGAGACACACACGGGCCATTTTAACGGCTTCTTAGAATTCCGTTAGAAGTGATAGTATGAGGCACGTTGATCGACTGCGCCGCCTCGCGTCGCCAGCCCTGGAGTGCTCATGACCATGCTCTTGTTGCTCAGTTGCCTCTGTCAAGTCTTGCCCGCACCTGTCGCCAGTGAGGCCCCGCTGATTCGGGCTCGCCTCTATCTGCCGCCAAATCAGGTGGATGACCTCGAGCGCCTGGGCTTCGACGTGCTGGCCGTGGCCGCCGATTCCATTGACCTGGCCGTCAGTGACGAGGAATGGCGCGAGCTGGTGCTGCGCGGCTATCAACCGGTCTTTATCGAACGCGGCCGACCCATGAACGAGATCCAGGCCAACCTCGGCGCCACCTATCCCGACCTGGCCGAGGTCGAGGCGATCATGACCGAGACTGCTGCCAGCTATCCCGCCATCTGCAAAATGGTCGACCTGACGACGACCTACGGCGCGCCGGCCACCTTCGAGGGCCGTCACCTCTACGCCCTGAAGATCTCCGACAATGTCAACCTCGACGAGGACGAGCCCAGTATGCTGGTCGTCTCGACCCATCACGCTCGCGAGCTGGTCGCGCCCGTGATCGCCCTGCTGGCGATCGAGCGCTTCACCTCCCAGTACGGCATTGACCCCGACCTGACCGCGATCGTCGATCAAAACGAACTCTGGATCGCGCCCGTCTGGAACCCCGACGGCTACAACGAGGTCTTCGTCGGCAACAACTTCTGGCGCAAGAACCGCCGCGTCTTTCCTAGCGGCACCGGCGTCGACCTCAACCGCAATTACCGCATTGGCTGGGAGAGCGGCTGCGCCGGCTCGACCAGTCCCACCAGCGAAACCTACAAAGGTCCGTCGGCCGGGTCCGAGGCCGAGACCCAGACCCTGGAGATCTTCACGGCAGCGGAACGCTTCGCTCGCGTGTTGGACTACCATTCCTTCGGCCGCGAGGTGCTCTACGCCTATCTTTGCCTCTCGCACCCGCAAAGCTCCTGGTGGCAAGCCGAGGCCAACCGTCTCGCCAACGCCTGCGGCTACGGCAATGCCACGCGCGCGCCCTCGGCCGACGGCGAGCAGTACGAGTTGCAGCTGACCCACCTGGCCTACGCCTTCCTGATCGAGACCCACGACGACTTCCAGCCCGCCTATGCCAGCGCCGTGGCCGAGGCAGAGGACGTGTTCCCCTCGATCGTGACCATGGCCGAACGACCGGCCTCGCTGTGGGGTTCGGTGCGCGACGCCATGGGCCAACCGCTGGAGGCCGCCATCAGCTTCGAGGGCATTGTCTACAGCAATGGCGAACAGCTGACGTCCGGAGGACCCCACGGCCGCTACGACGCCTTTGTCGCGCCCGCCACCTACCAGGTCCACTTTCAGGCCAAGGGCTACCTCGAGCAGGTCCATTCCGTCACCGTCCAGAACACCCAAGCCACCCGGCTCGACGTCGTGCTGCAGCCGGAGTCCAGCTTTTGCCCAGGGGACTTCAACCAGGACCACGCCATCGACCTGCGCGACATGATCGAGCTGATCAATCACCTGGCCGGCCAGGACCTGAGCTTCGACCTGGATGAGAGCGGCACCGTCGACCTGGGCGACCTGGTTCTGCTCGTGCCCGACTGGGGTATCTGCCTCTGAGACTCGCTGGAAGGCAGACCCGCGTTCAATTCATTCTCTAGCTACCGATCGCGGCCGCTGTCCCGCCCGAGGCATTGCGCCGTCGTCTCGACCCGGTCCAGCACGGCCTGATCCCCGCCCACGTGACCCTGCTGTCGCTGTAGCGCAAGATGCAATCTTGCGCCGGGCGGGAGGGTGAAAGTTAAAGCGATTGAAGGCCGCGCGCGACACGAAGCCCCCCTGCCTATCGGCCACCATATGAGCGACGCCACAAAGCCGCCAGGAGCACTAATTGGAGACTCGACACAGCTTCATTTGTTGGAAGAAATTTCTGACCTCATGATTGGGCAATATTAGCTCAGCCAGTCCGGTGGAGGGGTTGTTGTCGCGGGCCGTCAAATAGCCGCTGAAGAGAAGATGGCTCCAAAACGCTTGGCCGTTCCATTGTGGCAGCGTGTCACGTGTATTCAACTCCTTGAGGATTGACTTGCCTGCGAGCAGTGTTTGCAAGTCACCTAGGAAAGACTCATTGCTCAGCAGTATAGCGACCGATGGCAAGGTCCTCGAACAGCAACCGCGACTGCTGGGTGTCGTCGAAAAAGGCGTGGAGCATGCTCTGGTTGAGGGTCTTGCCAAAGCGGCGAGGACGCGGCAGCAACAGGACCGGGTTGTTGGCTTGGAGCACATCGCTGATCAGAGTGGATTTGTCGACATAATAGTCGCCATCCTCGCGGATGCGCCTAAAGTCGGAATGGCCGAGCCTGATCGGGCGTCCCATGAAAACCTCCGCGCCATCTGGTCCAAGTCTAGCATATTCTCCCGCATCCCTCGCATGCTGTCCGCGCCTAGCCAGAGGCCGGCAACGGGAGTAACAGCGCGACCCCGATTAAAGTGCGACAAAATCCTGAACCCAGTTCAGATCAAGACTTGGAAGATCTTCAACGTGTTGAAGTCATAGCGCTCGGCCAGCTTGTCCAGCATGATTTGGCTGACGAGAATCGAGAGTTCCTTGGCCGGGCACTCGTGAAAGCCTTTGGACCAGGCCAGCACTTTGTCGAACTCTTCCTGGGGGCGGTGGATGTCGAACCGATCTGGCTCCTTGAAGGCGGTGGGGTCGCGATGGCAGCAGATGAAGGGGTAGGCGATCTCGTTGCCGGGCCGCAGGGTCAGGGTTTTACCAGCGACGACTACCTGCTCCTCGTGGTCGAGCACCCGTTGGGTCGAGGTCACGGTCGGGTTGAGGCGCAGGGATTCGATGATGTAGGCGCGGCGCTCGGACGGGGTGCATTCGTTATAGGAGAGGCCGTAGCGGCGGGCGTTGCTGACGACCCGCATGACATGGGTGCCGACGCTGAACATGGCGGCGAACAGCACCATTTCGACCACCATGCGGTCGACGCCCAGAGCCGTCAGTCGGTCGTAGGCGTCGCGGCGGATCCGTTCTCGCGAGCCGAGGATGCCGGCCAGGGTAGGGAAGTAGTAGCCCAGCGCGCTGAGCTCGCCGAACCGGCGGAAATAGTTGAACGTGACCTCGTCGGCGACCTGTTTGGGCAGGGTCAGGTCGCTGAGGATGCGCACGAAGATCCGCGTCGCCGCGCCGCGGATTTTGAGGAAGTTCGTCATCTCGGGGTCCGCCGCCCATTCGTCCAGGATCGGCGCCAAAAGTTGGCGCAGGCCCTCCAGGTCGAGCCCGCGCACCCTTTCGGTGAAGATCTGGCTGTTGATGAACTCGCGGCTGTGGCGGCGTAGCGGTTGGTTCTGCTGCAACATCGGGCTGTTGCTGGCAAAGACCTCGGCCTCGTTGGCGACGATCGGCACGCCCATGAACAGCCGACTCTTCTGCAGCGGTTGCGTGATCCGCGTGGCCGCCTCGGCGTGGCGGGTGACCATGATCGCCTTGCCAAAGACGAAGTCGCCGCCCCAGATGTCCTGGTGCAGGATCATCGTCTCGTTCTGGATGTTGATGAAGATCAAGGCCCAGTCGATAAAACAGGTGAACTCGAGGATCAGGCGTCGCAGCAGCTCGAAACGCGTGCGGTAGGCGAATATTTTTAGCGGTTTGAGCAGCCACACGACCGGTTTGGACAGCTGGTACATCACGGCACGAATCATGGTTCACCAAGCATAGGCAGGATAGCACTATCATCACGCGAGCGGCAGGCCCTGTCAAGCGCAGCTTTTGGTGGATTGCCGCGCGGATAGGCTTTTCACGGTTTTTACGCGATTGTGAGCGGAAAACCGCCATGAGGTCAATCTAGGCATCAAACAAAGTTTGAGTTGGACAGATGGATCCCTTATAATGAAGTACCGATTCCAGACAAACCAGAGGTTCCACCATGTCCGACACGCCCGCGCTCAAGCCCGTTCTCTTCTATAAGTACAACTACAGCTACCTGCCGCCGCTTGCCATGTCCAACGGCCTGCAACTCTTCAACATCCCCACGCTCGAGTGGTTTGGCCTGGTCGCCGAGCAGGCCTTCAAGCTCCTGGTCAACAAACTCTGTGCCGACCTGGACAAAGGTTTCCAGGACGCCGGCGCCGCCGAGCTAAACAAGGTCAAGCAGCGGGCCGAGGAGCTGGTCGCGCCGTTGCGCGACCCCGCCAAGTTGATATTGTGGAAGTACACGCTCGAAACCATCATGAAGGAGCTTGCGCCCCAGGGCAAGTCGGCAAACAGCCTGGCCGACTACAACGCGCTGTTCTGCATCATCCCGCTACCGGACAGCGCCACCCGCTTCGCCAATGACGACTACTTTGCCGCGCTCCGCGTCGCCGGTTTCAACCCCCTGACCCTGCAACGTGTCGCTGCCCTGCCGGCCAAGTTCCCCATGACCCAGGCGCTTTTCGCCAAGGCCCCGGGCTTTGCCGATGACAACCTGAGTGAGGCCCTGGCCGATGGCCGCCTGTTCCTGGTCGACTACGCCGTGCTGATGCTGGAGCCTGGCCAGAATCCAGCGCCCAAGCAAGTCTACCGGCCGATCGGCCTGTTCGGCATCCCCAAGGCGGGTGGCCCGCTCAAGGCCGTTGCCGTCCAGGGTGGGCAGGATCCCAGCCTGTTCCCGATCTTCACGCCCGCCGATGGCGAGAGCTGGCAAAAGGTGCGCAGCGCCTTCGACACCGCCGACAGCAATTACCACGAGCTGATCTCGCACTTGGGTCGCACCCACTTGCTGATGGAGCCGTTCATCGTCGCCACCCACAACAAGTTCCGCGAGAGCCACCCCGTGCGTCGCCTGATCCTGCCCAGCCTCGAGGGCACGGACTTCATCAACGCCGCCGCCGTCGGCTTCCTGGTCGCGCCGGACGGTCCGGTCGATCAATTGTTGATGGGCACGATCGGTTCGGACTTGCAAGTCTCCGCTCAGTCGGTGCTGAATCCCGGCTTCGATGCCCTGATGCTGCCCAACTTTTTGCAAAGCCACGGCCTCACCGACCCGCGCCTGATTTACCCCTACCGCGACGATGCCCTGCTGATTTGGGGCGCGGTCAAGAGTTGGGTGACGCAATACCTGGCGCTGTTTTACGCGGACGATGCCGCCGTCCAGAAAGACAAGCAGTTACAGGCCTGGGCCCGTGACTTGGTCGCCCAAGATGGTGGTCGCCTCAAGGGCTTCGGCCAGAACGGCGGCATTCAGACGCTGGCCTATCTGGTCGACGCGCTGACGATGGTCCTGTTCACCGCCGGTCCGCAGCATGCCGCCGTCAACTTTCCGCAGTACGAGGCCATGAGCTACACCCCTGCCGTGCCCTTGGCCGGTTACCAGCCGATCCCGGCTCAGCCCGGCAGCGAGGGACCCTGGCTCGACCAACTCCCCCCGCTGGACATGGCCGCCAGCCAGCTACAGGTCCTGTTCCTGCTGGGTACGGTCTACTACACCCGCTTGGGCGTCTACGACAGCGGCGCCCTGGACCCAAAGGCTGCGCCCGCGCTCAAGGCATACCAAGCCAACCTGGCCGCGATCGAGGGTCAGATCAACCAACGCAACCAGACGCGGCCGATTCCCTACAGCTACCTGCTGCCGTCCAAGATCCCCATGAGCATCAATATCTAGTCGGTGAAGCCCGCGAAAAATGCGTAAGGGGCATTCAGGAAGCGTTGTCGCGACCTGGCTGCCCCACTCGCCTGGGCTCGACGTCCAGGCACTTGAGCGGGATCAGGCAGAGTCGGGGCCAGGATGGGTTTTCGCTGCAAGTGCCTTTTGCAGGCGCTTCACTTCCAGGGACAATTGCAACAGTTCCGCTTCGGCAGCTTCACGAGCGGCGCGCTCCTGCACTTTGGCGGTGCGCTCCTGCACTTTGGCAGTGCGCTCCTGCACTTTGGCGGTGCGCTCCTGCACTTTGGCGGCGCGCTCCTGCACTTTGGCGGCGCGCTCCTGCACTTTGGCGGCGCGCTCCTGCACT
>CAYRFM010000005.1:78613-79590 GCA_964423555.1 uncultured Holophagae bacterium
TTGGCGGTACGCTCCTTCACTTTGGCGGCGCGCTCTCTTTCTTTTGCCGTTCACGCTCTTTGGTGCGGCGTTCCTTGTCCCTGGCCCGGTTCGCTTCGTCTAGTCGGCGCTGAACAGAGGCATCCTGCCACTCGTTCACTCGGCGCTGCTTCAGCTCCTGCTCGTATCGATAGTACTCGAGACGGTCTTCGGTGAAGTTCTTCATCACTTCCAATGCCATGCGCATCACCTCGTCGTCCAGGCACTTGGGCGGGATCAGGCAGAGTCGTCGCCAGGATGGGATTTCTCCGCGAGCGCTTTTTGTAGGCGCTTCACTTCCAGGGACAATTGCAACAGTTCCGCTTCGGCAGCTTCACGAGCGGCGCGTTCCTGCACTTTGGCGGCGCGCTCCTGCTCTTTGGCGGCGCGCTCCTGCTCTTTGGCGGCGCGCTCCTTCACTTTGGCGGCGCGTTCTCTTTCTTTTGCCCGACGTTCACGCTCTTTGGCGCGGCGTTCCTTGTCCCTGGCCCGGTTCGCTTCGTCTAGTCGGCGTTGAACAGCGGCATCCTGCCACTCGTTGACCCGACGCTGCTTGAGCTCCTGCTCGTAACGATAGTACTCGAGACGGTCTTCGGTGAAGTTCTTCATCACTTCCAATGCCATGCGCATCACCTCGTCGTCCAGGCACTTGGGCGGGATCAGGCAGAGTCGTCGCCAGGATGGGATTTCTCCGCGAGCGCT
This sequence comes from uncultured Holophagae bacterium, assembly GCA_964423555.1. Classification (GTDB taxonomy): domain Bacteria; phylum Acidobacteriota; class Holophagae; order Acanthopleuribacterales; family Acanthopleuribacteraceae; genus CAYRFM01. The sequence continues at coordinate 79,334 of CAYRFM010000005.1, forward strand.
TTTTGTAGGCGCTTCACTTCCAGGGACAATTGCAACAGTTCCGCTTCGGCAGCTTCACGAGCGGCGCGCTCCTGCACTTTGGCGGCGCGCTCCTGCTCTTTGGCAGTGCGCTCCTGCACTTTGGCGGCGCGCTCCTGCTCTTTGGCAGTGCGCTCCTGCAATTTGGCGGCGCGCTCCTGCTCTTTGGCGGCGCGCTCCTTCACTTTGGCGGCGCGCTCCTTCACTTTGGCGGCGCGCTCCTTCACTTTGGCGGCGCG
>CAYRFM010000005.1:79690-120092 GCA_964423555.1 uncultured Holophagae bacterium
CTTTGGCGGCGCGCTCCTTCACTTTGGCGGCGCGCTCCTTCACTTTGGCGGCGCGTTCTCTTTCTTTTGCCCGACGTTCACGCTCTTTGGCGCGGCGTTCCTTGTCCCTGGCCCGGTTCGCTTCGTCTAGTCGGCGTTGAACAGCGGCATCCTGCCACTCGTTGACCCGACGCTGCTTCAGCTCCTGTTCGTAACGATAGTACTCGAGACGGTCTTCGGTGAAGTTCTTCATTACTTCCAATGCCATGCGCATCACCTCGTCGTCCAGGCACTTGGGCGGATGGTTCAAGTCGATGTTCTTGCCCTCGCGAAACAGCATAATCCAGCGTTCCGCCCCTGGGTCCAGTGTACCATGCCCCTTCCAGTTATTCAACTGCACCACCAGGATGTAACTGTCCGGCTCCAGGGTGATCTCTGCTTCGGGACAAGTAATGCGGAACTTGAGGATCACTTCTTCCGTCACGTCGCGCGGGAACAGGTTTTCCCTCAAGATCCAGATCGAAATCGCACCCCTTAGCTCGCCATAACTATCACCTTCGTCAAGACCACCGGCCAGAAGCTTGCTCCAGTCGAAGACGAAGCGCTTGGCCAGCTCACGGGTGACGGTGGCCTGGACTTCGACCTGAGTCACGGCGCCGGTGTTGACGATGACCAACAGGTCGACGACAGGCCTTTTGTTCTCCTGGAACTGCTTGTGGAGGTGCGGATCCATGATGACCAGGTCGGAGAACTTTGCCGTGCCGGCGAGACCAACCATGGCATTGAGAAAATCGAGCGTCAACGCCTTGTTTTCGACGCTGCCCAACAGTTTCTTAAAGACACAGTCCACGGTTGGGTCGATGTTTCGCAACTTCTTGCTTCTGCCCATAGCTCACCTCCCGACAACGACGCCTGGCCAGGCTACCCGATTGCTGCGCAGCCCAGGTGTGGAAAATAGGGAAATGTGACGTGGGACACTTTGAGGGGCATTTATGTTTCGGGAGGTTGTGATTCTGATGCCTTGTTTTGGCCCGTTAGGGACCGCTATCCCGCAGGAGCATGAAGCGGCGCAGGGAGACGCCGTTGAAGAGGTTGCTGTTGATGGTGTTCTCGTTCCCTTCCTGCATCAGGCCCCAGTCGGTGTGGCGGCCGCCGAGGGTGTGACCGCATTCGTGCATGGCGGTGCGAACTTGCATGATCGGAAAATTGGTGGCGATCTGGCTGGCGGAGGTGTAGGCGTAGTCCACCGCGTCGCGCATGCTTTCCATAAAGGTCAGAAACCCGCCCACCGCATTGGGATCGGCGCCCGCCAACCAATAGGGTTCGGCAATGCCTTTGATCAGTTGTGAACCGACCACACCATTGGGATCGCCGCTATTGGTATACCCTGCCTGGTAGGCGACCAAGTGGGTCGAGACCCAGAAGCCCGATTCGCTATGAGCGGTTTTGCTCTGGTTCAGAACGGTCGAAACGGCGGAGGTATGGGCGCTAAAGGGTGCGAGCGGGGAATCATAGCCATTGAGCGTTGTCAGATCCACCCAAATACAGGCAGCGGGAAAATTGTCGGGGTCGTTGAACTGGGCATAGTCCGGCGCCGCTGGGGGTGCCTTGACCTGAATCAGGATCGGCACACCCGCTGCATCTACGTCGAACGAGGCGACATCATCTGAGGCAACGACGACCCGCACCGTAGCGGCCGGTGTATAACCGTTCAGATCGATCGTGGTAGGCTGCCCTTGCGTATTGCCTGTAACGCCTAAGGTCGCGATGACCTGGTTGGCGGCGTTGAGACATGTGGCACTTCCGCCCTGGAAGCGGTTGGCGGGATAGCCGATGATATCGACGCTCAGCTGCGTCGTTCCAGCTCCCGAAAGCACCGCGCCTACATAGATGGAGGGCTCTGCCACCACGGTGTTCACCGACAACACATCGACGGGCGCCATCACGTCCTGTTCCAGGTAGAGGCGGCGCCAGACGGTGAGGGTTTCGGTCGAGCGTGCGCCCGTTCCAGCCACGGCGGCGTCGCGATTGAGGTCGTCGTCGCTGATGTACTCCAGCGTCTCGCCGTCGTTGTTCGCATCCTCGATGCGGATCGGGCGGTCGGCGTCCCACTGGCCGAAGCCAGCCAGGGCGGCGGCCGCGCGCCAGTTGTTGCAAGGGGTGTGCTCGGTGAGCTGCACGATCGCCTCGACCTGACCGCTCTCGCCCACCGCGTGCGCCCAACTGCGACGCGTGCCGCTGGCGGGTCCAGTGAAGACGAGATCGCTGCCGCTGACGAGCTCCAGGCCGAAACTGTAGTGGTCGCCGTCCTCGCCAAACGCCCCGGTGGGGCCGTCGTCGAGGTAGCCGCTGCGGTTGTCGTTGGGCTCGCGGCTGTTGTGGTGGCCCTCTGCGTCGCTGCTAGAGTCGCTGCTGTCGAACATGGCCGCGCCACCGGTGCCAAAGACGCCCTTGGCGTAGTGGTCGACGTCAAAAACCCGCACCACCAGCGGCAGGTGCCAGCCGCTGCCGGCCGGCACCGCGGGCGTGATCCTAGCCACCAGTTTCGGCTGGTCGTGGACCGCACTGTCACCGGGAAAGAGCTTGTCGGGGAAGATGCAGAGGCCCGTGCGCGTTTGGCCCGCGGGTGCGGGCACCGGATTGGGCTGGACAAGGGCGTCGCCGTTGCTGGCCCAGGCGATCTCCTCGACGGCGAAGACGGTGAGTTTGATGCTGTCCTTACTAATGACCTGATCGTCGTCGTCCAGCATTTTCAGACCTAAGATGACGACACCCGGCTTGAGACCCTCGACCCAGAGCACGCCATCGCTGTCGGGGTCGATGTCGACCAGGTCGTCATAGCTGCCCGGCTCCAGTTCGGTGTGCTTGTTCTCGCCCCAGACCCGGATGCGCAGCTCGCTACCGGGCGCCTCGCAGGTCAGTACCAGCCGATGGTCGGGCGGCAGTCCGCCGCTTGGCAGGCTAAAGCGAACGGGCTCCAAGTCGTTGTCCAGGTAATTGGCATTGTCTTCCAGATCGATCTTGCTGGCCGCCGCGGCGTGGTCGTTGTCGTCGTTGACCCAGAGATAGCCGCCAAGGTTGTCCTCGCGCGCACAGTCAGTGGCCTCGATGTCGGTAGGGCCGGAGGTCACGGGCAGGCCGGCGACCTGGGGGTGATCGTGGGTGTTGACGGCGAGGTCGACCCCTTCCAGCAGGATCGTAAAACTGTCGATCGCACTGCCGTTATAGGCCACCTGGACCTCGTAGCTTCCGGGCGGTTGACCGATCAAGGCCACCTGAGCCTTCAGGCTGTTGGAGCCTGTCGGCACATCCGGAATCAAGGCGGCACCCGGCACCGCCGTCGCCACCGTCCATGCGACCACCTGGCCAGCTGGCAGGCTCTGGCCGGCATCCAGTTGCAGGTGCAGGTCCAGTTGGCCGCCGCCAACCAGGGTTGCGGGTCCGGCGCTGCCGAGGCTGTCGAGGATGGCGCCACTCAGGCTCACGCCCTCCAGACCGACGGCGACCGCGCGGGCGGCCAGCAGCACCGGGGTGCCCTCCCAGTCGCGTTCCGTACACAGCCAGAACTGGCCGACCGTCGTCCCGGCGCTGAGCTCCAGCGCGAGGCTCGGCTCGGGCCCCGTCAGGTCGGTTGCAAAGTGGGCGCTGGTGAGGGCGCCGGCCGCGGGCGCGGCGGCGAGAATCGCGGCATCGTTGGCGCTAGCGGTATGGACGCGGGTCACGGTCGTCAGGCCGTTGAGGCGGGTGGCCAGCCCGGCCAGGGCGGTGGCGTCTAGCCCGCTGGCCGGGGTCAGCTGACAGGGGCGGGTCAGGGTCGCGCCAGTGGCCAGGGTGATCGGCTCGCCGCCGACAGCGACGACGGTCAGGAAGTATTTGGTCGGCGTCGCGCCGGGCAGGGTGGCCGTGATCACGATCTCGTCGACGGCACTGGAGACGTAGCCGTTGTTCTGGCGCCAGGTGACCTGCGCGCCGAGGTTGTTGCCGTCGATGAAGCTGCCGGCTGCGGCCGGGATGGTGTTCCATTGGATCAGGTTGGGGTCGAAACCTGGTTCGATGCCGGCCAGGTCGGCCTGGAGCAGCAAGGCCTCACCGCTGTTCTTGGGGAGGTAGGTGCCCGATGGCACGGGCGTAAGTTTGTTGTAGCCCGCGGCTTCGCTGGCGCTGATGCCGGTCAGGTAGGGGCCGTCGACGACGGTCAACTCGAAACTGCGGACTTCGGGCAGGCCTGGCACCAGCACACAGCCCTGGGCCCCGGGTGCCAGGCTGTAGGAGATCGTCAGCACCGCACTCTCGGGCACGGGCGGGGCGTTGATCTGGGCGGTGGTGCCGCTGCCGTTGAAGGTCTGGGTGCCGCTGCTTGTGCCGACCAGGGTCGCACTCCAGCTGACCAGAACCTCGGGCTTGACCCTGCGTTGTTCGACCCGATCGGGGCAGCTGGCGCCGCCGCTGCCAGTGAAGCTGGTCGTGACCGTGACCTTGGCGCGCTGCGTGTACTTGAGTTGCGCTTCGAGCAGCAGCGGCGCGTCGGTGCGCACGACCCGCTCGCTGCGGCGCTTGCCGTCCAATTTGATCGACCCAATTTCGGCCTCGGCGGGGTGGTCGCCAGGGCCGGAGCAGTCGATCGTCTGAGCCGCGATCGTGCAGGGATTGACGGCGTCCTGAGCAAAGAGGAGCGGTGTGATGAGGATTAGAAAGGAAGCGTAGACTTTCATGCCAGGTCCTTGGGTGCCAGTGCGCCTTAATCCGGTGCCGAAAGGCCACCTTCTTCCAGTTTTTGCACCTGGTTTTCGTCCAGTGCATCGAACAGCGCGTCACGCAGCGACAATAATCGGATTTCCCCAATTTCATCCAGGCTACCTTGGAGCTGCTGGGCCTTGGCCAAGATCGCGGCTTCGAGGTGGAGGGAAAAAATCCCGCTGAGCACACGATTGCGAATGGAGCGGTCAGTCGCCTGCTCAAGGTAGAGTTCCATCAGTTCATTGGATCGACGCTCTAGAAGGTCGACTGTTCTCATTTCACCCAGAACGCGATTATGGATATCGCCCCAGGAGCCAAGTTCGGGCAGGGCATCGGTCGCCAACTTCGTTTGAAGTCGCGTCATGGCTTCGCCAGCGAGCGCCCCGATGGCAGCCAGGCTCTGGCGAGCCATTGCGATATCCTGGTACCAGGTGAGCTCGACGACCTGAACGCGCTGGGTGTGGGTGAAGGAAGCCATTGCCCCGATCAGTTCGGAAACCTCGCGGTGAACTCTGGTCGAGGATTCCAATTGTAGCAACACGCGCAAACCCAGCAGACGCTGATTCAGTGGGCGTCCGGGGGTGGTAACGAAGGTCCAAACATTCTCGCGCTGGGAGTCCAGTCGGAGTTTGGCAATCAGCCGCAAAACCTTGGAGAGGGATGTATCATCCTGGTCCTGAAAAAGCTTTTGCCCCAGGTCTGCGCCCAGTTTGTCTTTGTTGGGGATATCCTTCCACATGTGCATCGCCTGGGCGCGACTTCTGGGACCATGACTGCTGAGCAGGCGATCGAGTGGGTCAGGTTCCGCTGCTTCTTGGTGATCTTCGTCGCTGAGTGATCCGACCTCTTGTAGCAGAGGTCCTTCAGTCAGGGCCGGTGGGGGCAGGTGATTGGAGACAACGGCCAGGTGATCCTCCTCCGACCTGCGTTTGCCGGGAAAGGTCATGGCGCTAGAGCGCATGCGAGTTACCTGGTTGATATAAACACCCGCAGTACTCACGTGTTCGGAATCAAAGTAAATGGAGCGGTCGGCAAATCGTTTGCTACCTGATTCGCTATTGATTTGATTGCCGTCGGTGTCTTTCATGACCTGCTCGTTATTATGAACAGCATGGATTGCATCAAGTAGACTGTGTCCAACTTCGTGGGATGAGAGGGACGGGTTGGCCCCTGCAGTATCCGCCCCATCATGGGTTATAAAGACGTTGTGACGGATGGGGTCGTTGCCCTGGCGATAGCTGGGCTGTCCAGAGCCCCAAATCATACTGGCGCCCTTGAGGGGGTCTCCGTTTCCATCGGTAATGGACTCGCTAACAAAAAGATCATAGATGTCGGTGCCTCGGTCAAAGTTGCGAATAAGGGATCGTTGCTCAACCGAGCCGATGAGAAAGTTGTTTGCTCCCCAGGCCAACATGCTGGTTGTGACCGGTGGTGCACTCAGGTGCTGGGTAGCGTCGGAATCGGAGACAATCAAGGTGATGGTGCCGCCGCCGGGATCGGTAATCAGCAGGTCAGCGGACTGGTGGGTGGCATCCGCGGCAAAAACGGAGTGGTTCTGGAACCGGGAGACGACTAGACGATCCCCAGGGCTACCACCGGATGTAGGTGCTGCTGCTTGGAGAGCGGTTCTCAGCTGCCCGGCGGTGGCAAAAGGTGAACGCGAAGCAACACTGGCACTGGCGATGTTCCAGGTGACCAAACCATACACCCCGCGATTTGCGATGACCTTTATATGAAATGTGCCGCCTCCAGCTGCGGGATTACCCGTATCCTGGGAAATGGCGATGAAATTATGGGGCGGTGCAATCTCATCTACGCTATCAAGGATAGGTCCCATGTTGGCTTGTGCAAAGCGGCGTCGCATGTCACGGAGCACTCGCCAAGTTGCAGAGGCACTTGTGACGTCTGTGATGCCTGTCATCCAGTGCACAGCGACATTGAAGGTGCGTGGGTTGTGCCCGACGGGCAATTGCGTTTCCAAACTGAAGTTGGGAGTCGGTGTGTAGGTCAGTTTTACCTTTTGTCCGAGGATCTCAACAGCATGGTCGCTACTATCCCAATCGATGAGGATGGTCTGTCCGAGTTTGGCATCACGGTCCCATTTGTCGACGACGAGTCGCATGTAATCGGACCTGTAATGGTGGGTGCTGGCAACTCTGGTGAGGTTCTTTTGTTGGGTGCGGGCTGTGGAAAAAGGAGTAGCATCGGGCTTTAGCGCTTCCAGGGTGATCAATGCCTCGGGAATACTTGCATCCACTAGGGGGCCACTGACCTGGAGTTTGAAATTGTCGATATCGGTGTGACCGTTGGTGGGACTGATTTTTTCGATGGTGCGTTCATTGGAGACGTCGAGATAGCTGAGAGACGCGTCATCGTTAGGGTTGGCGTTGCCGTTATCGCGGATAAAGCCGATGTAGTAAGCTGGTAAGGGCACTGCCATTTGGACAACAGTGGCGGGTGTGCCACCTGGAACGGGTGCGGTGTAGGCAACGGTCGCCACGATATCGCCCAGGTTTTCGGAGTGTTGGTTGGCGGTGACCTGCAGGGTGTCGGTGTTAAGAGGGCCCGTGACGGTGGCACGGGCGGCGCCTTGGGTCAGAGCCCAAGCGAAGTTCCCACCTGCTGGCAAGGCTGTGGCGGTAAGCGTATGGGCAACACCTGTCCGCAACAGACTCAAGGGCGTAACTTTGACCGAAACGGAGGAAAAGACGAGGCTGTCGCTGTGGATGTAAGGCGTAGGTCCTATACCGTCATAGTCGAGCAATACCTCCACGGACTGATCGCCCCAAGTGGTGCTGCCCCCGATAGACTCTAGGTAGAGCACCACCTCACGATTGTTGTTTGTAAAGCCCAAGTCACTGGCATTGAAGTAAGTGATGCTTTCGATGAAGTCACCAGCTGGCACCTCATGGGCATTGCGCGGCTGGTTGCCGTCTTTGCGCCAGAGGCGCAATGGATGGAGGGGGGCCGCCGAAGAAAAGTGAGGTAGCAGCGGATCATTGTCGGTCGTCATGGTGAGCAGTGGGGCTGCACCCTCGTAGTCGAAGCGGATGCGGGCCACGGCTGGATCTGTGGGTTCTGGGAGGCGTAGGACGAGAGGCACGAAGTTGTGGGTGCTGGCGTCATCCTTCGCGGCGGCCCCGGCATCGAAGTCGAAGCCGTCGGCGAAGTCGGGAATCAGGTCGCCGTCGGTGTCGCCCAAGGAGGCGATCAGGATCTTGCCGGGTGAGCTGTTCTCGACCAGGTCCTCGGCTGGGCTGCCGGCGGGGTTGGCCAGACCGTTGTCGTTGTCGGAGTCGGCGTCCAGGTCGATGCCGTAGACAAGAACCACGGCTTGGTCGGTTTGGCCGTTCTCGGTGACGGTGAACGTATAAGTGCCGGGTTTGTCGAAAAGGAAATTCGCGTGGTCGGTGCCAGCGGGCGGCGGCGTGATGCTGGAGCCGGGCGGCGCCTGGATGGCCCAGGTGGGAAAGCCGGAGGCAAAAGTCCCGCCGCTGGTTAGGGCGCGCATGTGGAGCTGGGCGCCGTCGAGGCCCAAGGGGAAGGGGCCGGTGTCGCTGGTGCCGTCCTTGACCAAGGTAAGGGTGGTGGGCAGAGGTACGTCCTCGACCTGGACGACGGCGTGGTGCAGGAAGCGCCGCTCGCTGTGGAACAGGCGCTTGATCTCCCAGCTGAGGTTATAGGTGCCCTCATCGCTGCTAGAGGTGACCTCGAGCACCAGGGTGTTGGCGATATGCAAATAGGTTCCGCGCAGCAGGACGCGACCGGTGTGCGCCCACTGCAGGGCCTCGCCGGGTACGAAGCTCTCGGAGGCCAGGGCCAGGCCTGAGTGCTCCCGCGTGCGCAGACGCACGCCGTTGAACTTGTTGCCGACGATTTCGGGCTGACCGAGCAGGCCGACGATGATGCTCTTGTCGGCGGTCGTGGGGTGGATATTGACCTCGGGCACGACGAACTGGCGGGTCTCGCTCGTGCTCATCTGGACTTCGAGCGGGTCGACGGAGATGTAGCTGAGTTTGAAGGTGACGGTCGTGTTGTCCGGTCCCTCGGCACGCACGACGACGTCGTCCAGCGCCAGGGACTGATAGGCGCCTTGACGGAATTTGACGGTCTTGCCGGTGGCGCCGTTGGTGAAGGTGCCAGCGCTGGCGGGGGTCACGCTCCAGTGGATCTCGTCATCGGCCGCGGTCGCCCCTCCCAGGGTGGTGAAGTTGGCGGTAAACTTGATTTTGCGGTCCTGGTCGACGAGAAAGTAGGAGTGCTCGGGCACGACCGGCGGCATGCGCTTGGCATCGCTGTAATCGGTGTCGTCGGCCTCGTCGTCGTTCTCGGCGATGATCTCGCCGTAAAAACTGCCGTCGTCGACGAGCAGGGTGAAGACCTTGGTCATGGACGGATAGGGCGTGGCCAGGCAGCCGGGCGCGCTGCTGCCGGTGACGGTGAAGGTGACGGTCAGAACCGCGGCGCTGGCGCCGCTCAGGGCGCTGCCGGGGATGGTGAACTCGAGCCCGCTGCCGCTGAAGTTCAGGGTGCTGCCGGTGATCGTCAAAGCGGCGCTGTAGGTGACGTCCAACTCGGGCTTGAGGCGCTGGTTCTCGATGCGGTCGGGGCAGGTGCTGCCGCCGCTGCCGGTGAAGGTGGTGGTGACGACGGCATGGGCTCGCTTAGTGTACTTGAGTGTCGCGGCAAGGACCAAGTCCTCCCCGGCGGCGACGGTCGGGTCCTCTTTGCGGCGGCCATTGAGTTTGATCTGGCGGAACTCGGCCTCGGCGGGGCCGTCGGGCGCGCTACAGTCGAGGGATCGAGTATTGACGGCGCAGGGGTTGACGGCGTCCTGGGCCAGCAGCGGCAGGCAAAACAGAAGCAGGGCGAGGTATTTCATGAGCCACTCCGCTGATGGGGATCGCGTTTGGCGCCGAGCAGGGCCAGAGCCCGCGCGGTGGCGGGCTGGAACCAGCGCGGGCCGCTGGCTTGCAGCTCGCGCAGCACGGGGATGTCGTCGGCGTCGCCGAGCTCGCCAAGGGTGGCGATGGCCGCCAGTTTCAAGGAAAATCCGGCCCTTGCGTGGAGGAGTTCGCGCGCGAGTGGGGCGGCCTCGGGGCAGCCGAACTGGGCGCAGACGCGCAGGGCCGGTAAGCGTGCCTGTTCACAGGCGGTGGTGTCGCTGGCGATGCGCAAGGCCAGCGCCGTCAGACGAGCGGGATCTTCGCCGGCACGGGCGAGGGCCAAAAGCGCGGTGCCAGCCAGGCTGCTGTCGCGCTCGGCGGTGGCCTGCCAGAGCGTCGCCGGATCTTCGCCGAGCGCGGTCAGATGCTGGAGCGCGTAGTCGCGCATGGTCAAGCTCTGGGCGGGATTCTCGTAGATCGCGCGCAGCGTGGCCGCCAGGCCCTGCACCGGCTGGTCCTGGCGGCGCAGGACGTTGAGCAGATCATTCTTGAGCGTGGCCTCGCCCGGCTCGGGCTGAGGCGTCGCCAGCCAAGCCAGCAAGCGCGCCAGTTCGGCATCGCCCAGGTCCGTGCTCAGCTGATGAATGCGTTCGAGGCGCTGGTGGAACTCGCCTGTCAGCACCTCGTCCAGCGAGGTGCCGGCGCTTAGGTTGACGACAAGGCCCAGCAGTAGCAATGCGGTGCGCGCGGTCATCGGCGTTCCTCCCGCAGTTGCGATACGGTGCCGACAAAGACGAAGTCCTGGTAGGCCTCGGTGATGTGGCAGACGGCGGTCTTGGCATCGGCGCTGCGGTGGAACAGCACCTCCGCCCGGCCCAGGGCGTCGAAGTCACCGGCGCGCAGGGTCTTGGCGATCGTGCCGTCGGCGAAAGCGATGCCGCCGGCGATCACGGTCAAACGCAGCTCCGTATCCGCGGGCAGCGGGTAGGCGACGAGGCCGACGGCGATGGTCTGGCTGCCGTCTTCGTGTTGGTCCTGCAGGCGCACATAGGTCTGGTTGGCGGTGAAGACCGAGAAGCCGCGCACCTCGGCGACATCCAGCAGCGGACCACCCGGACCCAGGCGCGCGGTCACGCGCAGGGCTTCCGCGGCGTCGGTCGTCAGCTCGCAACGGCGCCCGCCCTTGGGCAGGAAGGCCAGCTCGCGCAGCGCCAGGCCGGCGTCGGCCTCCAAGGTCACTTCGTCGGGCAGGTGGGCCAGGTCCCACTTGCGGTGGTTGCCGACCCAGAGGTCGGCATCGGGCAGCTCGGCGACGACCACGACCGTCAGTTGACCGCGGGTCACCGTACCTGCTGGGGTCAGGTGGATCGCTTGGATTAGATGGCTGCCGGGTTTGGCGAAGGTCCAGACAAAGCTGTCGCCGTCCTTGCCGCGCAGTACGGTTTGGTCGGGCAAGAGCTGGAACTGGCCACCGCGACCGGTGCTGGCGGTCAGGCGCAGGGCGTCGCCGACGTGCAGGACCAGGCGCCCGCCCTCGAGCACGTTGGTGGGCACCCATTCGACGCTGCCCTCGTCATAGAGTGCGCCGTCGGCGAAGCTGATACCGACCTGGGTCGGCGCGTCGGCATCGAGCGGGACCTTGGCGTACCAGCGCTGCTTCAGGCCGGGCAGGGCACGGATGTCGCGGTTGAGGCGGACCTGGCTGGCGTAGTCGGCGAAGCCCTCGAATAGCGCGGGCGAAACCTGGCTGATCATGGGCGCGACGTCGACGCCGTTGCGGGCGTAGAGTTCGGCTGCGACCCAGTCCTTGATGCCATCGCCATCGCTGTCGGGTCCCAGTTTCTCTTGCAGGCGCACGGCGGCGATCGTCAGGGCATCGGCACCCGGCAGGTCGTCCCAGAGGATGCGCAGGCGGTGCTCGCCGGCCTGCAGATAGGGTGCCTGGAGCTGCAGCTGGGCGGCCTTGGCGGCGCTGGCAGCGGCACTGAAGCGACCCAGGTAGGCATCGTCCAGCCACAGCCGCAGCGCATAGGCGCGGGGCTGGTCCTGCTGGCCGCGCAGCTCGATTTCCAGGCGATAAAGGTCGGCTTGGGTGGGCTGGAGCAGGTAGCTGACCTCGCCCCTGCCCTGCTCGCCGACCAGGTCGGTATCCTCGATCCACCACTCGCCGACGGTGTCGACGCCTTCCTCACCCAGAAGTTCGAGGCGCGTGACGTAGACCTCTTCCGCGGGCGCCGCAGGTGCGGCGGGGCGACGGCTTTTTCCCGCGATATCGGCATTGCTGAGCATCACGGGCGCGGGTTCTGCTCGCTCGCGTTGCTTGGGCTCCGGCTGATCGCGCTTGGCCTGAGGTGGAGGCGAGGCGATCAAGTGGGCGCTGATCACCTCTAGCGCGGCATCGCCACTGCAGCCGACGGCGGCGGCATCGGTGTAGGCGGTGACATTGAAGCGCACGCCCGGCACCAGCGGCAGACCGGCGGCAGCCAGCAGCGGGTAGGGCTGACCGGCGCTGTCGAAGAGGCTGTAGGTCACGGCGCCAGGTGCGGAGGTCGTGAGCCGCGTGCAGGGACCGGCGAAGCTGTTGGCGGTGACCTCGAGCGTAAACGTCGTGACGGGTCGGCCCGTCAGGTCGGCCAGCACGGCCTGAACGCCGGCGCGGGCGCTGCTCAGCTGGGCGTGGCTGAAACCGGCCAGGTTGGTGTAGGCGGCATCCATGGTGCCCGCCGCGATGAAGTCGCGCAGCACGTCGAGGGGCAGGCGAAACTGTTGCGGCGGTGTGTTGTGATGCGCCGAGGAAATGCTGTAGACGCTGCGGAGCAGGTCGACCAGGGCGATGACGCTGGGGTCGCTGCTGGTCTGCAGGGTCTGTTTGATCTGGCTGATCAAGGCGGCGAAGCGGAAGCCGTTGTCGAGACCGGCGGCGGCCTGTTCGACCCGTGCCAGATCCTCGAGGCTGGGCGTGAGTCGGCCGGCCTCGCCCGCTCGCCCGGGCGTCAGGCTGATGTGGTTGTCCGCCAGGACACCGCGCGCCAGCAACAGGTCGCCGACCTTTTGCTCGAGCAGCAACAGGGTCAAGCTGTCCAGGGTGTCCAGATCGCTGGTCAAGGTCAGGGCACTGGCGCCAGTGTAAGCCGCGCTGGCGGCGGCGACCCAGGCGGCGGCCTCGCTCGCCAGCGAACCGCCGGCGTAGCTGTAGGCGACGACGGTCGGGCCCTGCTGGGGCCGAGCGACGGCGGCGACCAGTTCGCGGCCGATCAAGGTGTCGGGGTTGGCGGTGGCGATGCGGTAATGGGGCTGGGTCGCCAGCACGACCAGCGGGCTCTCGCTGCCAAGGTGGTTGAGGTGGGCCAGGGCGGCGCGCTTGCCGTAGCGGGCCAGGAGGTAGGCCTGAACCGCGAGGCGTTGACCGGGCTCGAGCGCCTGATCGAACAGCAGCAGCTCGTGGAGATCACCCTCGAAGCCGCCCAGCAGGAGTTTGGCTTGGGCGAGGCCCGGCGCCGCCGCGGCGCTGCCGACCACCTGACCGTCGCGGGTCAAGGTCAGTCGGCCTTTGGCGCGGGTCAGGCCGAGCAAGTGGCGCTCGCTGCCTGGGAACGGCGCCTGAACCTCGCGCTTGCCGGCCTCATCGGCCAGGCCCCACAACTGGCCGCGGTCACGGCCGAGGTGTAAGGGACCGTCGAGCAGCGTCGCCACCTGATCTTGACTGCGTTCGGAAAACACGGCGAAGAGGCTGAAGTCGCCCAACAGCAGTTCACCTTCCGTGGTCAGCCGGGTGGCGGCCGTGAAACGCAGGGCCGTCGGTTCCGCGGCGGGGCGCACGAGTTCCGGCGCCCCCTGGTCGGCGCGCAAGCTGCGGCCGGTGCGGTCCACGAGTCGGCTCAAGCTTCCAGATTTTCGCTCCAGTCCTTCGGCATCCAGCCACAGCACCAGGTGTTCGGACTTGGTCGGCGGCGCGCCAATGGCGGCGCGCGTCAATTCATTGCCCAAGGGATCGCTGGCGCTGACGATCACGTCATTGGCACACAGGGTCGGCAGGCCGGTGGTGCCGTCAATTGGGTGCGGCGTGGCCTGGATGTTGAAACGCGTCTGCTGCTCCAAGCTGGGTCGCGGGCCGGCGGAGGCCGGCGTCCAACCGCCGGGCGTGCTGGCGTCCGAATTGGGGTCCGAACCCAGCACCAGCTCTTCCAGATCGCTGAAGCCATCGCCGTCGCTGTCAATGCCGCTGTCCAGGGGATGCAGGCCGTGGGCGATCTCGACGAAGTCGGGCACACCATCGCCGTCGGAGTCCAGGTTGCCGGAGGCGGCGCCAAAGCGGTAGCTGCGAACGATCACCGGCGAAGTGGCGGCGCCCAGGCGGGCGTAGGCGTAGAGGTCGGCGTCGGCAAAGAGGTAGAGCGGCGGCGCGTAGGGCTGCCAGGAGCCGCTGGTGCCAAGGCGGTAATACAGGGTCGCGGCCGGATCACTGGCCTGCAGCGCCACTTCGACTACTCGGCGGTACGTGCCCGATGCCGGGCTGACGGTCAGGCCTAGGCCGACCAGACCGACGGCGCGGCCGAGCCCGGCGAGGGCGACATCGTCGCGGTACTGGCTGATCAGGGCGAAGTGTTCGTTGGGCAAGCGCGCGCCCAGGTTGAGCGGCAGCGGGTTGGCCAGGCCGGTCGCGCTGTCGACGTAGCGCTCGGCGGTGACGTTGACATTGCCGCCGGAGAAGTTGACGGCGCTGGTCCACTGGCCCGCGTTGAGGGCGCGCACCAACTTGGGTTCGGCGCTGACGAAAGGCTCTTCCTCGAACAACAGTAGGCTGGTGGGTGCGGCACCGCCAAAGATGGCGGGCAGGCTCTGGGTGGCGCTGAGGGCATAGCCACTGCCGCTGTCGGTGTAGAATTCGGCCAGAGCGGAGAAGCCATTGGCGCCGTCGCCTGAGCCCAGGGCGAAGCGACCGTCGGCCAGGGCCGTGATCGAGGTGAAGCGAGTGCCCTCCAGCGTCGGCGTGAAGGCGGCCAGCGGAATCGGCGCGGTGACGCCGTCGAAGTCGAACAGCTCGGCGTTGCTGCCGCCGTCGTAGCGGACCAGCAACTTGTCGGCGGCACCGGCGCCGGGCACGCTCTCCAACTGCTCGATCGGCTGGCCGAGGATGTGAACCGTGGCGGCACCGATGGCGAAGACACCGGGCGTGGGTTCCGTAATTGGCCAGGCAGTGAACTGGTTGGCGCCAAGGCTGTAGGTCAGCAAGGTGGTCAACCCGCTGGCGCTGAAGGTCCCAGCGCTGTAGCGCGTGCCCTGGGGCAGTGGGGCAACGTCGAGAACGGGCGTGGTCGAGAGGCCGGCGCCGGTTTTGTAAGCTTGAAGGGCGTCATTGCCCGCGCCGCGGACCATCATAAAGGCGAACGCGGCACTGCCGGTCTTGGGGGCAAGGCGGTTGCCCAGCTCGGTGGTGACGTGGTCCAGATGACCGGCGTCGGCGATCAGGGTACCGTTGGCGCGCAACAGGTTGAGGCGGCCATTGGCGGGCAGGTCGTTCCAAAGGCTGCCGACCAGTAGGTCGTCGTGGGCGGTGTTGCCGGGGCCTCCAATATCGATCGCGACGAGGGCGTTGGGGCCGACGGCCTGGAGCCCAACAGCGACGGGAATCGAAGCTTGGTTGCGGTCATCGGCGGCGACGACGAACACGCGGTTGGCGTCCGGGCTGGTCACGGCCAGGGCGTCGCGGCCGCTGTCGAGCAGGTGGCCGACCGCCAAAGCGCTGACATGTTCGACGCCGCTGGCGCGGACCTGGCTCCAGACAAAGCTGCCGCCGTCCTGGTAGGCGATGCGGAACTGGCCGGTCTCGCGGTCGAGGATGACGAGGTCTTCTAAGGCGTCGCCGTCGAAGTCGCCGCGGGCGCTGAATTCGGTATCGGTCGCGCTGACGGGGTTTTGGGCGAACAGGACGGGCCCGATGAAGGCCAGGCATGCGAGGGCCGCGAGGTTGATCAACTTGCTCATTGGGCGCTCTCCACTTCGATTTCATCCACGGGGATGACCTGCACCGGCTCGTGGTTGCGGCCGAAGCGCACCAGCAAATAGCGGTAGCGGGCGCCGGCGATCACGCCCTGGGTGTCGAGGGCGTAAATCTCGTAGGGGACCGGGCCGGGGTCATCGGGCGGGCTGACGGTAAACAGTGTTTCGGTGGTCGTGCTGTTGCCGAGCGGGTCGGTGGCGATCAGGGTCACGGTATGGGTGCCGACCCAGAGGTAGGTGCCGGGTGCGGGGATCTGCTGGACGGTGACGTTGCCGCTGCAGTCGCTGTAGCTGAAGCGGCCGCGCAGGTCGGGCAGGGCTTGAAAACAGCTGCCCGACTGAAAGGGATCGGCGACGGGCGTGATCGCGAAGAAGGGGTCCTCGACCAGAGCGCCATAGCTGCCGAACTGAGGCGAGACGCCCCAGCGAAAGGCGATCTGCTCCAGCAGCGGCGAGACTTGGACGATGTCGTCGCCGACGGTGGGGAAATTGGCGTTGGGCACTTGGCGGCGGAAGAGCGCGAAACTCATGATGCTGTCGCCGTTGAAGGTGGAGGTGTAGAGGTGGTCGGCCGGTTCGAGGCGACCGGGCGTGAAGAACGGCTGCTCGCGGTTGCCGCCGAGGCATTGGCGACCGCGGATCTCCAGCTCGCCGACCCGCACGCCGAGGCCGTTGAAGCCGTTGGCCAGCAGCAGTTGGCGGGCGATGACGCGGGGAAAGCCGGACTTGGTGACGGGCGGCTCGGAGCGCGCGGGCCAGGGCACATCGGGACCCAGCGGGGAGGCGGCGACGGCGGTCGGCGACCAGCGGAAACGGCGGGCGTTCGAGGCCGGGCCAACGCCATGGGTGGCGTCCATGGCGCGGATCATGACGGTGTAGCTGTCGCCCAGCAGGACGGGCACGGTGACCTCGTAAAGCGGCGTGGCGCTGAAGTCGGGGCCGCCGACCCGGCTGCTGTTGAAGACGCGGAAATCAAGCTCCTCGTCGCCGCCGGGCAGGGCCGCAATCGCCAAGTTAGGCGTCGGCGCGGTGTCGGCACTGAGGCGCTCGCTAAAGGGCTCTGCCAGTGCGCCGGTTCCAGAGGAGATCCAAACTTGGAAGCGCTCGACCGAGTTGGCTTCGGCGAACCAGCGGATCTTCATTTGCGGCTGATCCTCGTCGCCGACGGCGGCCAGCTCGGTCAGCATCGGCGTCGGCAGGCCACCGCTGCCGGTGGTGCGGGTACAGCCCAGGCGCACCATGGGCGAGGCGTTGCCGTGCTCGTCGAAGAGTTGCGCGAAATAACAGACGCGGGTGGCGTTGATCGGCATGCTGTCGTCGCGCCAAGCGACCGTCGCGGGATGCGTGGCCTCGCCGACGGCGACCAGGGTCAGCTCGCCCTCATCGACCCGCCGGTAGAGCTTCCACTGGCGTGTGGTCGCGGTGGTGACGATCGTGCCTTGGATGGGGTGGATGGTCTGGTCGACGGGGTCGACGGCGACGTGGGGGCCGCCACAGTCCTCGGCGGGTACTTGCTGGTAGCTGAGGTGGCCGTCGAAGGTCAGCACAAGGGCCTGATTGGCGGCCGGAACCGTCGTGACCAGGACGGAGGCGAAGCCTGTGATCGCGCCGGTGCTGGCCCCCATGCGGCAGTAGACGCGGAAGTTGGGGACGACGTCGGCGGGCAGCCTGTAGAAGTACTCGGCGTAGGCGGCGCCGGCGGCGAACTGGACGCGGGCCAGCAGCTGATCGGGGTCGTCGGGATCGTTCAGAGAGAACTCGGCCCAGGTGAAGGCCTCGCCTTCGCGGGTGGCGCGCAGCAGGTAGACGCGCTCCTGGTCGGAGGCGGGGGCGACGGTGACCTGGCTCGTGCACTGGCTGCTGTTGCCGCTGCCGTCGGTGGCGGTCAGGGTGATGGTGTACGGGCCCGGTGTCACTTGGGTGAAAGGCTCGGGGCTCTGAGTGACGACGACGCTGTGGTCGGGGCAGTCGTCCTCGACCTCGATCAGACCGCGCAGGTCGGGGATTTCGCCCCACTTGAGGTCGGACTCCGGCAGACCCAGGTCGCGGTAGGGTGTCGCCTTGGCGCCGTTGTAGACGACCTTGACATCGGCGCAAGCAATCTGGACCTGACCACCGGGGCCGGCGGGTCCAACCCGGTCGCGCAGGACGCCGAAGGTGGGGGCGCTGTTGCCGGAAAAATTGGCTAGGCAGGTGTCGCAATCGCTGTCGTCGACGGCGCGCACGGTGTACCAGTAGGTCTTGTTGGCATCGGCTGGCATCGTCGGCGCACCGGCGCCATCGTCGCGATAGCGGTTCTCGGCGGCGCCTGGGATGTGGGCGATCGGCCCGGCGATGAGGTGGTCGCCGGGGTCGTGTTCGTGGCTGAAGTACTCGGTCGCCGAGGACCAGCGGTAGACGTAATAGGCGGCTGCGCGGCGGTCCTCGTCCATCTCGTCGTTCTGGCTCCAGACGACCTCCAAGCGCTGGTCGCCCGTGTGGCTGCCGGAGTCGTATTGGTAGTCGTTGACGACGCTGACGCCCTTGGGCTGACCGGGTGGGATGCGGTCGCAGACGGTCACCGCCAGGCCCGGCGAGATGCTGCCGGCGCGACCCAGCAGGTCGCGAGCGGCACAATAATAATAGTATTGACTGCAGGGCGCGAACGGCTGACCGCCGAAGAAGCGGCCGTTGTCATCGACGATGAAGCTGGTGTCGTCGCTGCTATTGGCGACGGTGGCGTTGCTGTAATCGGTCGTGGAGAGTGCGGGCGCCCCGTTGACCTTGACGACGTCGGCGGGCGAGCCGAGCAGCAACCCCGCCATGGCGGCGGGACTGGGCGGCGCGGCGTCGTAGCCGTTGCTGATGGCGAAGGCGGCGTCCATGCGGTAGACGTCGAAGCCGTGGCGCAGCGGGTCGAGTCGCTGCAGCGGGTCGGGCGTGGCCCAGCGCAGGCGCACATTGAGGTGGCTCTTGCCGGAGGCTTCCTGGACCTGGTAGAGCTGACCGGGCGCCGGCAGGACGACGGGCCCAAGCGCGGGATCGAGCGTGATCCGGCCCAGAACGCGGCCGTCGCGGCGGGTCAGCGGGTCGAGTTCACGGATCTCATAAGTGGTCAGGCCGCTGATCGGCTCGGCCCAGCCCAAGCCGAGGCTGAGGTTGACGGCGACGTGGGCGCGGCCCATGAACAGCATCTGTTCAAAAAAGTCGCTGTCGGCTTGGGCGCCCATCAGCACGAGGCTGAGTTTGTCGGCCGTCGTCAGCGAGGCGTCGCTGGCGACCAGATCCTCGAACAGCTGGCCCAAATTGTCGTCAAGCTGCACCAGATCCTGGCCCAGGTGCACGGCGCGGTCGAGCTTGCCCTGCAACACGCTGGGCGAGGCTTCCAGTGCCGTCTCGCCGAGTTTGGTGTAGGGACTGGCGGAAGCGGCGCCGCCGGCCTTGGCGTAGACGGCGAAACGGCTGTCGGCCAGCAGTGTCGGATCGGTGGCCTGCCAGATCAGGTAGGCCCAGGCCTGGCCGCTAGAGTCGAGCGCGGTCGTGCCGGCGGTCGTGCTCATCGCGTCGTCCTGGGCGGAGGCCGTCAGGGCCAGCAGCATCAGTCCGAGATGGCTAAGGGATCGAAACCCATTTTTCATGCAAACATCCTCCAGCCTATTTCTCGACCGTGATCGATTTCTTGAACTTGATGCAGAACCACTTGCACTTGCCGACCGAGCCCTCGATCGTGCCCGTGCCCTTGAACTTGAAGTCCGAGCCCTGCTTGACGCCGACCAGGACCAGCTCACCGCGCACGCTGACGACGCAAATCGCCTCGCCGGAGATGCCCAGCTTCATCTTGCCGATATAGGTGGGGCCCTCCTTGAAGTAGCCCAGGCCGATGCCGGCGCCAGCGCTGAGTCGTAGCGGGCAGCCGTAGTCGAAGATCGGCAGCCAGGCCTCGCCGTAGAGATAGGCGCCGGTGAAGGGCGCGCCGCCGATCAGCGAGGCGACATCGGCGTCGACCATGGCCAGCGGCTCGATCGTGCAGGTCTTGCCGAAGAAGGCACCGATCCCGGCCTCGACGCTCGAGAACGTGGCGTGCGCCTTGGCGGCCAGGAAGGCCTCGCGCTCGCCAAGCGAGAGCGCCGCGCCCAGTTCGGTGATCGTGAACTTCTCGAATTTGATCTCGCCTTCGACCATCTCGAAGCCGCCGCCAACACCCAGCAGCTGCAGGCCGGAGCTGGTCTCGAAGGTCGCTTTGGCGTAGATGTCGGCCTTGAGGTTGGCGGCGCCCCAGTTGATCGGCACGTGGTTGGCGCCGACGGTGACTTCGTTGATGACGCCGGGCGCGTTGGCGTAACAGGCGTTGCCGCTGCCCTCGGCGTTGAGCTGCTTGATCTCGATGAAGCCGTCGAAGTCCATCTTCTCGGGCACGGACCATTCCAGGTGGGCGTCCATGCGAGCGTAGCGGATGGCGTCGTCGACGATGTGGGCGTAGCCGGTCAGCTTGCCGGTGCCGATGACGCCGTTGAGCTTGTCGAGGAACGGCACGATCGACTCGTCCAGGTCCTGCAGAGCCGCGGTTAGCAGGTCGCGGATGACCTTGTTGAGTTCGGCGAAGACATTGTCGATGCCCTGGCAGATGGCGCCGTTGGTGTCGAAAAGCTGCTGCTTGAGCACCACTTGCAGGCGCGTGCCGATCTCGGAGCTGTAGAAGGCGTCCTTGATCTCGCCCAGCATGAAGTCCTCGAACTCGGCCTTGGTGTACTCGTCAAACGGCGAACCGGCCAGGGTCGAGAGACTCTCCAACTCGGTGAAGAAGCCCTGAACCGCGCCGTCGACGGTGGTGACGACGCTGTTGATCTGGGTGTTGAGCAGCTGCAGCTGGTCGTGGATATTGGCAACAAAGTCGGAGGCGGTGGCCAGTTGCTCGCGGAGCTGATGGATGAAGTTCTTGAGTTTGAGCAGTTTCTCGGCCAACTTCTTGAGGGTCGGGATCTTTTCCTCGAGCAGCGGGTGCAGCGTGCTGTCGATGATCGAGCCCAGCAGGGCCGGATCGATGCCGATGTCTTGATTGGCCAGCAGGCGCTTGAGCAGCTCCTCGGCAAAAGCGAAGTCAATATTGCCGGCATTGTCGCAGACGAACATGCCTTGCGTGTCGGAGAGGATGCGGCCCTCGGGGTCGTGGAACGAGGAGGTGAAGGCGTCCAGCACCAGCTCGGTCTTCTCCAGGTAGGTGTCGATTTTGGCGAGCAGGCCGCTGACGTCGTCGACGGCACCGTCGAGATTCTGCAACAGCTCCAGCAGGCTGGTGTCGAGCGGGCAGTCGACGGGGCTGGTGACGGGCAGGGTCCCGCCGGTCAGGTAGCAGGTGACGACGTCGTTGTAGACCGTCTGCCACTGGGCGAACGGCAGCAGCTGGTTGGGCGGCGTGCCGAGCACTTGGGCCTGGGCTTGGTACTGGGCCTGCAACTCGTCGTAGACCTCGCCGACGAGCGGTGAGAGCAGCTCGTCGAGGATCGGGTCGAACATCTTTTGGACCTGATCGGAGAGCATCTGGGCCATGGCGTCCTTGCCCTCGTCGACGGCGGCGCGGAACGGGCGCATCAGCTGGTCGTCGACCAGTTGGTTGGCCAGGCCGGCGAGGCTGAGGAACGGCAGGCCGTCCCAGCTGGCGCCGAAGGTCATCTCGGCGCTGCGGGCGCTCAGGGTCGGCAGGTCGTGGTCGACGTCGACGATCAGGAAGCGGTTGTGGTGGGCACCCTGCGAGGCGAAGCGGCGGTCGAAGTCGGACCACTTCATCGGATAGTCGAAGTGGATCACGCTCAGCCAGTCCTGTTGGGCGCGGGGCAGGTAGTTCTCGCCGCCGCTGTCGCGGTAACCGGCGAGGCTGGCACCGGCGTAGCCGCGGTGGTCGTCGTCGAAGTCGGCGGCGGTAAAGAAGTTGGTGGCGGCACTGCCGTAGCCGTGGTTGGGCCAGCCGCCCATCAGATACAAGGGCGCGATGGTGGAGTCCTTGTCGCCGCGGGTCTGGAGATGGACCTTCATGTCCTGGAAGAAGGGCACGTCGAGGCGGCCGACGAGGTTGAGAAAACCCTCGGCTCCACCGGCCTCGTCCTTGTTGTTGTAGTAGAGCTTGTGGGCCAGATCGAGACTGTAAACCTCGCTGTCGGTACCGGCGAAGTGGACCCGGTTGGGACCGGCCAGCTGACTGTCGAGCCCGGCCACCAGCGCGTCGTGGGCGGTGATCAGGTTGCCGTCGGACTTGAATCCGAGCGTGCCGTAAAAGAGGTCGTCGATATGGCTGACCGAGGCCGAGACGCCCAGGGCCAGGAAGCCGGTGCCGGGATCGCAGGCGGCGTCCTCGTCGCGGGCGAAGGCCAGGGAGAGCGGCGTGAAGTCGCCGTTCCAGTAGGCCAGCACTTTGTCGAGGTTTTGGTCGATATCGGCCCCGGTCACGGCCCCCAGACAGTCGACCCGAACGTTGGTGAAGTCCAGGTTGAAGGCCGAGGGGTTGGGAATGTCCAGGTTCCCCCAGCTGACCGAGACCTGCTGCTGGCTGTCCAGATAGCTCATGCCGAACTCGTCGAAACTCATGGCGTAGCCATAGATGTCGGGCGGCAGGAAGGTGCCGGAGACGGCCTGGTGGATGCCGGAGACGCCGCTGAGGCGCAGGTAGTACTTGCTGCGGTGGGTCAACGGGTAATTGGGGATGGCGGTATTGCCGGCCAGCACGCTGTGGCCGTCCTCGGCGCCGTCGCTGTCGACCTGGAGGTTGAGGCCGGCGTACCAGGCGTTGCCTTGGTCGTAGGCGGCGGTCACGGGCCGCTCGCTGACTTCGCCGCTGGGCTTGCTGCCGGAGAGCAGCACGGAGCCCGGTCCGCGATCGGCGGGCACGGTCAGGCTGGCGCCGCGCTGGAAGTGGCCGGTCAGGGCGAAACCGCCCTGCTGGAAGGCGAGCGCGGACTGGGCGTAGGCGGCCATGGCGGGGATGTAGCCCCAGGTGATGTCGACCGCACCGCCCAGGTCGACCGCGCCGATGAGGCCACCGTCATGGGTGAAGTTGAGCACGCCACCATCGGGGTTCAGGGTCAGGGTGGCGGGTCCGATGGCGGAGCCGCAGTCCAGGCCGCCGCAGTCGCGGGCATAGCTGAGCGCGATCGGGTCGACGCCGGTCAGCTGCGAGGCGCTGGGGTCGATCTGGTCTTCGTCGATCGTCAGACCGGCGGGGCCTTGCCAGGTCAGCTGGGCCCCGTAGGGGAACTGGCTGATGAAGCTGTGGGCGTTGGTGTTGTCCAGAGCGGCGGCAAAGCTCAGCAGGGCGTCGCCGTCGGGTCCGGCCTGGACTTCGAGCGTCGGCGTGCCGAGGCTGGCGACCCTGCGCCAGTAGAGGTCGTTGGCGCGCTTGAGCGGGCCGTCGCTGTTGGCCAGGCCGACGACGGATTCCAGGTAGTCCAGCTCATCGCGGCGCACGTAGGCGAGATCGGTCGGACCCACCGGTTGCAGGCTGATCTGGCCACTGGCGGTACTCCAGGTCAGGGCGGCGACGTCGAACAGCAGTGGCTTGCTCTCCTCGCAGAACCAGGTGTCGCTGGTCATGGCGAAGGTCAGGCTGGCGGCGAGGGGCTGGAGCGAGCCGCTATAGGCGATGGGGCCGGGGTAGGGGAGGCGGTGCTGGAGTAGCTTTGTCACGGGGTCGAGCGTGTAGCCAAGGCCCTGGGGCAAGCACATGACCAGCTCGCCCTGGGCGCCGCCGGTGGAGAGCGTCAGGTGCAGGCGCTCGAACTGAACGGCGCCGACGCTGCCGATGTCGGGCGTGGTCGGCGGCATGACCTGGGCTTGGCTGGCGCCGGGTGCGGTGCCGGTGAAGAAGGCGTCGCCGTTGGCGTGGATCGCGACCGTCAGCGGCGTGCCGCCAAAGCTGTGGCCGCTCGGGCCGACGCTGCCGCCGCCCGCCGCTGGGATCAACAGGCCGGTGGCGATGCCGCCGGCGATGCTGCCGGGCACCTCGACATAGGTGACTGCGCTTAAGGTCGTCAGCACGGAGCCGAAAAACAGCTTGCCGCTGAGGTAGCGCAACTGGCTGGCAGCCGTGGTGCCTTGATTGGCCGATGTGAAGGCGTTGCTGCCTGGCAGCTCCTCGTGGGCGAGGGTCACGGTCAAGGTGTAGGTCTCGCCGATGACCAGTGAGGCTGGCGTGCTGGGCGCAAAGCTGACGTTCTCGCTAAAGTTGGCGCTGGCAGGGCTGCGCGACGGGCTGGCACCGCCGTTCCAGCTGTAGCGCGGCATGCTGACGATCGCCGTCGGATTGGGATTGGCCAGGGGGATGACCGTGCCGCCGGAACTGGTCAGGCTCAGACTGAAGCGGAGCTTGACCGGGTCGCTGGGCGGGGGACCGGAGGCGAAAAAGTCGTCGTGGCGGAACAGGCTGAAGGCGACGGCCACCTTGAAGCTAGCGGCAGCGGCGGCGGTGTTGACCATGAAGGGCTGGGACGTGTGGACGGAATCCAGCTTCGCGAGCACATTGAGCTGGCTGTCGGCGGCGTTGGTCGAGGTGTAGTGGTGGAAGTTGGCCGGGGCCTGCGCTTGGCTGGCCTTGAGGCTTGGCGCCACGGACAGACCGCCGACCATGACCTCGTAGATCTCCAGGTGCGGCGTGTAGTCGTTCAAGTGGCTGAGTTGAATCACCGGCCTGAGGTTGACCTGGTAGATCTGGCTCACGCCGGCGCCGAGCGCGGCGAAGTTCTGGGTGATGCGGTAGGCGCTGTCGGGTGTGTTCGAGGCGTTGTAGACCTGGACCGGATTGCCATTGCTGTCGCGCAGTGAGAAGCGCAGCTCGAAGCTGTACTGATTGCTGGGGCTGGCGCTGTAGGAAACAGTGCTGGCCAGGTGGATGCTGTCGCGATCGTAGGGCGGGCCGCCCTGGAGTGCGTCAGACGCGATCAGGTCGGGGCGATAATCGATGGTGAAACTGTTGAGCGTCACGGTGCTGGCCGCATGGAGCGGGGCGACCAGTCCGAATAGGGCCAGCAGGCAGAGGTCTCTGAAACGGAGCGGGAAGAGGGTGTTCATGGCGGCCTCACTGCAGTGCGGGCATGATGACGGGTCCGCGTTGGTCGATCACGATCACGGTGGTGATGCAGGTGATCGGGACCGGGCCGACGCCGTCGAGCGTAAAGAGGACTGTGGTCGAGCCGAGCGGGAAGCACCAGACCAGCGTGCCGAGCTGTTTGGGGTCGATGCTGTTGCGCAAGCGGTAATCGCCTTCGACCCCGGTCACCGTCGGCGCAAGCGTGACCGTGCCGCAGCAGTCGCTGCCGGCGACGACGACAATCGTGCCGGGGCAGATCAGGCCGGGCTGGATCGCCTCGCACTCGTCGGGGATACCGTTGCGGTTGGCGTCCTTGCTGGTGCCCTTGGCGATGTCCTCGGCGTCGGGCACGCAGTTGTGGTTGCAGTCGGGAAACTCGCAGTAGACCAGATCGAGTTGCAAGTAGTCGACGGAGGCGCCGAGGAACTGCACGTCGAGCACGCCGGTCTGGCGGATCAGCTCTAGCAGGCCCAACTGGGCCAGATCGAGGGAGAACGAGCTGGGGCGACCGGGCGTCCAGGTACCGCCACTGAGTTCCGCCAGGGGGCGCGTGACCCTGAAGCCCTTGCTGTCGAGACCCAGCGCGATTGTCGCCTGTGCTCCGTTCTTGCCAAGCGGCATGGCGCTGAAACGCAAGTAGGCGGAGAGCAGGTTACAGGGAATCTCGGCCAGCTGGAAACTGTGACCCAGGGGGCCGACGGTGCGGGTCTCGTCGAAGTCGATCCAGCTCTCGTAGCGTCGGTTTAGCTCGGGACTGCGGGTGGTCGGCTCGGTTGGCAGCTTGAACTGGTCCGCTTGGCCGCCAAGAAGTTGCAGCGTTTTCTCGGTCGAGCCGGGAGGGCAGGGGCCATTCTGTGCCCATGCGAGCGAGGCGAGCAAGGCCATAAGGAGGGTGGCGGTGGACGTGCGTGCGTTCATTTGGGCCTCGGGCAAAGGGTGATGGTGGGGGGCGTGGTGTCGCGCACATCCACGACCGTCTGGCAGTGCTGGATCTGGCCGTCGGCGGTGTAGAGCGAGAACGTGACCGTCGTCTGCCCGGGAGGGAAGCAGGCGCGCAGTGTGCCGACCTGGGCGGGATCGTAATCGTTGATGATCAGAGCGTTGCCGCTGCTGCAGAGCGAGCCATAGTCGGGCGCGAGGTCGAGCTGGGCGCAGCACTGGCCGGGCGTGAGGTTGACGACTTTGCTAGGCGGGCAGGTGAAGGAGCCGGTGGCCTCACAGGTATCGTCGATGCCGTTGCTGTTGCAATCGGTGGTGAGGCAGTGCTGGCAGCTGAGGCTGGCGTAGTCGACGCCCGTATCGTCTTGGAAGAAGATGTCCAGGTAGCCTGCGGCATTGATTTCGTCGATCAGGCTGGTCGTGCCGCCGGCGGCGAGGGGCAGGGCGGCCAGGTCGAGCGTCAGGGTGGCGGTCGCACCGACCGTGCTCCAGGACGTGCCCAGCAGCGGTTGCAGGGAGTGGGACCAGACGAAGCCGGAAGTGCCGCCCTTGCACTGCAGCGCGATCGTGTCGTTGTAGGCCAGCGAGTGGTTGGCGCGCAGCCGCAGGGTCAGGGTGGCGGCGGTGGTATTGCAGGGCAGGCCGGTGATGGTGTGGCCGAAGTGGCGGTCGGCGTAGAGGTAGTCAAAAGGTGCGAAGGTGTAAGGCAGCTGGGCGAGGAGCGTGCTCTGGCTGGTGGGTTCGGTCGGGGCGGCAAAGGCATCGACGGTGCCGCCTGTCACCTGGAACGTCTGCTGTGTCGCCCCCGGAGGGCAAGTGCCGGGCGCATTGCCCAAGGCCAGCAAGAGAAAGAGGGTCGCAGTCAACATGGAAGTCTCCAGAGCACAGAAAGGCCCTGCCGTGCGACGCGGCGGCCCGAACCAGAGAGCGTCCTGGCTGAGCAAAACCCTTGGCACGGTGTGAATAGACCCATCAAAAGGAAGCGCGGAACCGACAGGTCTATGGGCAAAAAGCGAACGGCCTAAATGGCAACGATCAGCAAGCACATTTCACGGCTTCCCGCCCATCTTCGCGCCGGCCGGCCCACCGGGTCAAGAAAAAATCACGCCCGAGGGAAAAGTCGTTACACATGTCACTTCTCGGGTGACATGCGCCATGGGGGGCAGATTCAGTCCATGTGGGTCAAGCGGCTGAAACGGCGGTGCTTGACACGGTCAGAGCGCTTTGTTAGTTTAGGTGTAACACTGCATCGCCCGAGGTTACCATGGCGCTCCTGACCTCCTTGAAAATCGAGAACTTTGGCAAGTTCAAGGGCGTATTTGAATGGCCGATGGGCGCCAAACTCCATGCCGTTATTGGTGAGAATGACACAGGCAAGACGCAACTGCTGAAACTGGTCTATGCCCTGACCCGAGCAGCGGAAGAATATGGAAAGCATCGGCAGGGCCCTGCCCCTAAAGAGTATGCAGACCTTCTCGCCGAAAAACTGCGTTGGACCTACCTTCCCCAGCGCATGGAAATTGGTCGTCTGGTCAGTCGGGGTACGCCACGTGCGGAGGTCTCGCTGCATTGGACCAAAGGCGGGTTGCGCTTTGGCTTCGGCAAAGATACCACGACCAAAATACTAAACACGCAACTTGAGAATATCGGCAATATCGACACCCAACATGCCTTATTCCTACCGCCCAAGGAGGTCTTGTCCCTCTACCCAGCCATCATCGCAACACGCGAGGGTCAGGTGATTGCCGGCTTCGACGACACCCACTACGATCTAGCGCAGGACTTTCGGCAGCCTACCGTGGGTGGGAACTATATCCCTGAGATCAAGGCAGCCTTCACGCACCTCCAGGAGATTACCGGGGGCGGTGAGGTTGTGATGGAGTCGGAAGAAATCTGGTTCCAGCGCGGCAAGGACAAATTCACAATGGGCCAAACTGCCGAGGGCATCAAAAAAATTGGCATCCTCTGGCGCCTATACCGCAATCGACGCCTCGCGCCTGGAGCCATGTTGTTTGTCGATGAGCCAGAGGTCAATCTTCATCCCAAGGCCGTGTGCCTGTTTGCAGACATTCTGCATACCATGGCCCAGTCCAATATCCAGATATTTTTGACGAGTCACAGTTATTTCCTGCTCAAGCGATTGGAACAACTTGCACGCCAGCACAAAACCGATTATGCGCTGCTGGATCTGCGAAATAAAAACGGGACCATCACGGGTCGTTCTTCCCTATTCGCGGACGGCCTACCTGACAACCCGATTATGGAACAGTCCATTGCCGCTATTGCTTAGGTACCACCGCTTGTAGGAAGGCGAAAAGCTGTTTGTAGGGCACCTCGCTGGTAAAGCCAAAATCATGGAATCGGAGTGTGCCCCCACGGTGATGTAAGGCCAGGAAGAAGGTGTCGGGTCTCGTGTATTTTGCGCGATCTTCATTGACGGAGATCAGGTCGATGAAGGGCACGTGAATGTTTGATAGTGAGAAGAAGTGTTTGGGTGCGGTGATGCCTGCCCTTGTGATGATAATGAGTCCTTTGCGGGCATGCCATAATGCAGCATAACAAGACAAGAGAAACGCGACCACAAGAGGAACAAGGTAACTTTGTGTTTTTTGTTCTGTCCACGGTTGAACGAATAACCTATCGTAAAGTTCCTGGTCGCCTTTTGCCAGGGCATATAGGTCGGGTATTAAAACACTGAACACAAGGATGGCCGCGATGGCAACAATCACACTCACTCTGCGCGAGGGGCCATAAGGCAGACTTATCGCTTCTGGGTTGTAGTGTGCCGTCGCGATCTGAGGAGGCCAACTTTGATCTTCCAGGGGCTGAGCTCGGAGCTTGTTGGACGTGCGGTATTGTATACTCATTAGCGCCATCATCTTCCTTAGGTTTCGTCTTTACCGGCTGGCAAGTGCAGTCGAAAGTAAGCCTGGTTTGGGCAAGGGCAGTCAGCGTCGCGGTTGCTCATGGACCATTGCCAGCAAAAATGAGCAGAGCTGTCGGTAGTTCTCTTGATTGGCAAATTCATAGAGCTAGAGTACCTCCTCATGGCCCCAAACCACATAAATTTGCACGTTAAAAAGTGAGCTGCAGCGCTAATTGATGGGTTTACTCCAAAACGCGGACGAGATCCATCATGTCGTCGAGTTCTTCGTAGAAGCCTTCGATGATTTGGTCGGGATGTTCGACCAGGCCGGCGTCGGTGACGACGCCCAGGCGCACGTGGCCGGCGTAGCTGAGGATGCTGACGCCCAGGCCAACTCGGCCGGATTGGGGGACCCAGAACATGATGTTGTCGATCTTTTTGCCGACCAGGTAGATCGGGTGGAATGGGCCCGGCACGTTGGTCATGACGGCGGTGCCTTTGGCGCCGAAGACGTTGACGACCATGCGCTGAATTTCCGCTGGGGTGGCGCCGACGGCTTTGAGGATGCCCAGGGCGACGACCGCCTCGGGCGAGTTCTTGATGCGGTCCATGCGTTTCTTGAGCTTGAGCAGGCGCTCAAGCGGGTCGGCGATGCCCACCGGCAGGCTCAGAAAGACCAGGCCAAACTGGTTGCCCAGCTGCTTGATGCGGCCCAGTGGGCGCAGGTTGACGGGCACCACGGCGTTGAAGTCCAGGCCGGTCGTGTCGGCGCCGCGGCGCTGCATGTAGCGGCGCAGGCCGCCGGTCATGGCGGTCAACAACACGTCGTTAACGGTGCCTTGGGTGACGTTCTTGATGGCCTTGATATCCGCCAAGGGGATGGGTCGCGACCAGGCCGGCAGCTTGAGCTTGCCCAGCGGACCGCGGAACAAGGTCGCCGGATCGGCGCGCTTCATCAGCAGGCGCGCGGTCGTCATCACGCCCTCGCCACCCAGTTTGGCCAGGTCGATCAGTTTGGAGGGCGTTTTAAGGGTGTTGAGCGCAGCCTCGGCGGCGCGGAAGACGCCGGCGGCACTGGTGCGCACTTCCTCGGTGAACTCCTCCAGCGGCGGCAGGTTGAGCGAGCCCGCTGCCGTTTCCGAGGTCATCGAGAGGATCACGGAGATCAGCGCCATGCCGTCGGCGATGGCGTGGTGGGTGCGCACGACCAGGGCCGCGCCGCCCTCGAAGTTATTGTAGAGGTGCATCTGCCACAGCGGGCGCGCGTAGTCCAATGGACTGCTCATTAGGTCGGAGACGACCTGGCGCAGATCCTCATAGGTGCCCTCGCCTGGCAGCCGATCCTCCAGCAAGTGGTAGGTAAGATCGACCTCAGCGTCATGCCAAACCGGCGCTTTGCGCGAGGGGTTATCGTCGACAATGCACTGGCGGAAACGCTCGAAGGTGAGCAGGCGCGACTCCAGGAGCTGGGCCAGGGCCGCGCGCTCCAGGGGCTGGTCGAAAGCCAGGAAGCCCGTCACCATCATCAGATTGGTGGGCTCTTCCATGCGCCACCAGGCGGCATCCACGGCTGCAAGGGATTCTTTCTTGGGTTCCATCGCGGGCTCCTGGGGGCGAAATGCACCACCGCGCGGCGTGACGCCGAAGCTCAAATCGCGGTGAGGAAGGATTCATGATACCACAGCTAGAGGATGTCAGTCCTCGCGGACGTCGAGGATCAGCTTGCCGAAATTGCGGCCGTCGAAGAGCATGCCCAGCACTTCGGGGAAGCGGTCAATCCCCACTTCGATGTGTTCGCGCGAGCGCAGCTGGCCACCGGCCATCCAGGCGCCGATCTCGGCGACGGCGGTCGGGTAGCGGGCGGCGTAGTCCATCACCACCATGCCCTCCATGCGGGCACGGCAGACCAATAGGGCCAGGTAGTTGCGCGGACCGGGGATCTGATCACGGCGCGTGTTGTACTGAGAGATGGCGCCGCAGATGATGATCCGCGCTTTCATCGCTAGGCGGCCGAGTACGGCCTCCAGCGTCTCGCCGCCGACATTGTCGAAGTAGATGTCGACGCCCTTGGGACAGTTGCGCTTGAGTGCCTCGTCCAGGTTCTCGGACTTGTAGTCGATGGCTTCGTCGAAGCCCAGTTCCTCGCGCACATAGCGGCACTTGTCGGCGCCGCCAGCGATGCCAACCACCCGACAGCCCTTGAGCTTGCCGATCTGACCGACGACCGAACCGACCGCGCCAGCCGCAGCCGAGACCACCAGCGTTTCGCCAGGCTGTGGTTGGCCGATATCCAAGAGCCCGAAATAGGCCGTCATCCCTGGCATGCCTAGCGCACTGAGGTACTTGGGTGCTGGCGCCAGGTTTGGATCCAGCTTTTGGAGGCCGCGCCCGTCGGTGACCAGATAGCGCTGCACGCCGAGCATGCCACCGACCAGATCGCCTTCCTTGAAACGGGGGTTGCTAGAGGCCAAGACCTTGCCCAGGCCAAGCGCGCGCATGACCGCGCCAACGGCGACCGGCTCGATATAGGACTTGCCCTCGTTGAGCCAGCCCCTCATGGCCGGATCCAGCGAGAGATACTCAACGCCGACCAACACCTGGCCGTCGCCCATGGTAGGAATGTCTTCGTCACACAAGTTCCAGACCGAATCATCCAACGGCCCATCGGGTCGTTGGGCCAAGCGCACCACGCGGTTGAGCATCTCAGAACTCCTTATTCAATGGAAAGATTCAAAGTAAGGACCAGGATAACCCACTCGGGGCGCATCCGTCGAGGGCGATTAGATCGCACCACCCGGCCTCGCTATCGGCAAGCCATTTCCGTCGAAGCAGTCTTTGCTGGTTCCAGGATGGGTTGTGGAGGCAATCAAGCCGATGAGGACCTCGGGATATTGCTTAAAGACCGTCA
The DNA here is from genome assembly GCA_964423555.1 of uncultured Holophagae bacterium. GTDB lineage: Bacteria > Acidobacteriota > Holophagae > Acanthopleuribacterales > Acanthopleuribacteraceae > CAYRFM01. The sequence continues at coordinate 111,058 of CAYRFM010000005.1, forward strand.
TCCAAATGCTCCAATAGCCTTCAACCGTATCCAGGATTTGAGCCAACATGTCTTGGGCATGGGTAGGGCCCCGCTGCTTGGCGTTCGCATAGCGTTGTTCCGCCCGCACCGCCTTATTCCAGGCCTCCCTGCGATTGATCCAACGTCGATCAGCTGCCTCTACATCTATCGGGGGACGGCGATCGAGTCCCGTCAAGTGGATGGTGTTTTCAGCTCTAGTCAACAGTAGCCCCGCAAGTTTGTCACTGGGCTTTACGACGCCTCCACTGTTGTATTCGATGGCGCGGAAGGTGTTATCCCTATCTGGCCAGAAATACTCATCCAGAACAACGTCCTGATTATCTTTTATTGAGTTGCAATTCGTGCAACCCAGCAGCATGTTGTCCCAACTCAAAGCCCGTCCTTCATCAACAGTGATGGCACCGGGCGGCTTTTCGGGTTGGACATGTTCCACCGCCAAGGAAGTGTCAAGCTTCATTTCACAATAGGAGCAGTATTGCCCCATTCTCTTAATCAGACGACCCCTTGCTTCCTGGTATTTTCTAAAAACCATCGTCTTACCCTTCACTCTGGGCTTCGCACCACGTTTGATGGGACGCAAGCTTCACCTCGCCTTTCGCGTGGGCCTTAACCCAGCTTCCAGCCGCTCCATCTCGAGAAAAGCATGGTAAGCAACCTCGTCGGAAAAGGGCGCTGTCAACTGATCCAGCCTTTGCTCCAAATCTGCCAACTGTGCCTCGTCTGCCGCAGGGGCCTGTTCAAGTAGGCGATAGTACTCTTTTGCGGCCTCGTACATGTGTTGGTAGCGCTGACTGCGCTGTGGCATAGGCACACCCATCACATCTTCGGCTATATCTTCGATCGAGCGGTTGCTGAAAGACTGCCCGGGCGCGGGCTGTGCTGCCAGAGGGTCCAGTGGCACCGCGACTTGCTCATGGTTTAAATCAATCAACTCACCTGGTCCCAATGCCTGAATGATGAAGGGCGAGTGGGTCGTAACGATGAACTGTAGATTGGGAAAGATACGCTTCAAGTCTCCGACGACCCGACGCTGCCAATTGGGGTGCAGATGTAGGTCAATCTCATCAATCAGCACCACACCCTCGGCTTTTTCTGCCGCATGCTCGCCCAGGTGGGGGTTAAGGCGTGAAATGCGGTGGGCGATATCGGCGACCATGCTGATCATGTTGCGATAGCCGTCACTGAGGTTATTAAAGGGAATCGTCCCCGCATGCGCCAAGCGGATCATCAGCATGTCATTGAGAGGATCGTACATGAAGTGATCTGCATGAGGAATACAGGACAGAACCGCTCGGCGCACAACCACCACCGCAGGTATGGCGATATCATTGGCCAAGGCGCCCAGGCTGAGCTGCTTGAACCACTGCTCGAACAAGTACTGATCCGACTTCGGATCCAGGCAGTTGCGGTACCCTACAAGGCGTGAGTCGGGCTTGGCGAGCGCTACCTGGTTGTGCTTGGTCCACAAGCGGCCGGCTCCATAGTAAAGCAAAACGGGTAGGTCAACATCCTGACCCAAGTGGACCGCATCGAAATCTTGTTCGCCGAGTGCTATCAGATCCTTTGCTTTGCCACCCTTATCCCCCATTTCCCGGCGCCAAGTGATTTGCTCTCCCCTAAATAGGGCCTCACACGCGACATAGACGGGTTTCTGCGGCTCCAGCATGACTTGGCGTTCTTTTTCGAAGGCGACCAAGCGGCCCTCCTCCTGGACAAGACCGGATCTCCCAGCCGATTTCGTCCTTAGCAAGTAGGTACCCATCAAAGTCGCCAAGGCATCGAGGACAGAGGTTTTGCCGGTGGCGTTGTCGCCAATCAGAACCGTGAACTGTGGGTGGAACACAAATTCCTGTTTCGCAAATTTCCTGAAATTGCAAAGCATCAAGCGCTGGATCTTCATGTTACCTCTGCCCTATCCGTGACTTAACACAATGTATCTGGTGCGTCCGGCCTTGTCAAGGAGACGCCACGGCGGTCCAACCGGTGAAGGGGCGGCTTTCTCTTCAGACCCTGATGGGTCTCCCAGCCGGGTCAGCCTGCGGTTCGCGGCGCGGCCAGCCAGCGCTCGGCCAGGGCGGCGCCGCCTTCGTCGAGCAGCGGCGGGCTGGTGTGGCTTTGGCGCATGCCCTCGCCGCGCAGGGGGTTGGCGATCAGCTCCAGCTCACCCAATTGGTCGTGGCGCAGTGCCAGCAGGGCCTCGCCGTCCCAGCGGCGGACCTGGCTGAGCGCCTCGGCGGGATTGAGGATCGGTGCGCAGGGAATGCGCTCGGCCTTGAGCGCGGCCAGAACCTCGTCCGACTGCCGAGTCGCCAAGAGCTCGGCCAACAGCGGCACGACCCGTTCGCGGTGTTCGATGCGCCAAGCGTTGTCGGAGGCCATGAGCTCGGGATCGTCGATGGCGAGCAGCGCGCACAGGCGCCGGAACTGAGCGTCGTTGCCGCAGCCGATGATGATGGCCCGGTCGGCAAGCTGGAAGTGCTGGTAGGGCACGATGTTGGCGTGGGCGTTGCCCCAACGGCGCGAGCGCCGACCGCTGACCAGGTGGTTGGTGGCGACGTTGACCAGGCTCAGCAGCGCGGTTTGGAACAAGCTGATCGAGAGGTCGGCGCCCTGGCCCGTGCGCGCGGCGCGGTAGAGCCCGGCCAGCATGCCGTTAGCGGCCATCAGCCCGGTCAGCACGTCGACCACGGCTACGCCGACCTTGTAGCCCGGTCCCTCTTCGGGACCCGTGATGCCCATCAGACCCGATTCCGCCTGGATCATGATGTCGTAGCCGGGTTCGTCGCTGCGGCTGCCGCGGTAGCCGGTGATGTTCACGGCCACGATGGCGGGGTTAAGAAGGTGCAGGCGCGCGGGATCCAGGCCCAGGCGCTGGCGCACGGGCGGGGGATAGTTGTCGATGACGATGTCGGCGACCCGGATCAAGTCTTCGAGGCGGCGTTGGTCGGCCTGCTGTTTGAGGTCCAGCACCAGCGAGGCTTTGTTGCGGTTACAGCTCATAAAGTAGGCGGCCATCTCGCCCTGGAACGGCGGTCCCCACTGGCGGGTGTCATCGCCCTGGGGCGGCTCGATCTTGAGCACTTCGGCGCCCATGTCGGCCAGGGTCTGGGTCGCGATCGGACCGGCCAGCACCCGGCTGAGATCCAGCACGCGGACGTTTTCCAGGAACAGCATACCAAACCCCCCGGTTGGGCCTCAGCCCAGGATATCCATGAGCTCATCGACGGTGAAGACTTTGCTGAAGTTCTCGGCATCAAAGCCGACGACCTCGTCGAGCAGCGCGCGCTTGCGCTCGATCAGCTTGTCGATGCGCTCCTCGACGGTGTCGACGGTGCGGAACTTGTAGATCTGCACGGCGCGCTTCTGGCCGATGCGATGGATGCGGTCGGTGGCCTGCTCCTCGCGCGCGGCATTCCACCAGCGATCGTAGTGGATCAGCACGGAGGCGGCGGTCAGGTCGATGCCGACGCCGGCGGCCCGCACGGTGCCAATGAAGACGCGGCAGGCGGGATCTTCCTGGAATCGGCGCTGCTCCTCGTCGCGGTTGGACGTCGCGCCGGTGATGCAGGCATAGGGCAGGTCGCGCTGGGTGAGGTACTTCTTGAACATCGCCACCATGCCCAGATATTGCGTGAAGATCACCAGCTTCTCGCCGCTGTCCATGACCTCGTCCAATAGTTCCGTGAACATCTCCCATTTGACGCAAGGGTAGGCCTCGTAGTCCTCATTGCCGAAGTACAAGGCCGGATGGTCGCAGAGTTGCTTGAGTTTGTCGATCAGAGTGAACATCGTGAGCACTCCGCTGCCCGCGACCCCCTCCAACTCGGCCTGGCCGCGATAGCGCACCTCGCGGTAGAGCTCCTGCTCGTACTGGCTGGGCTCGACCGTACGAATGTCTTCGGTCTTTTCGGGCAGATCCAGCAAAACCTCGCTCTTGTTACGGCGCAGGGTGAAGGGGTGGACCATATGGCGCAGCTGTTCCTTGACGTGATCGTTATTGAGTGCGATCGGGTCGGAGAAGTAGCGTTTGAACGAGCTATCCGTGCCCAGGAAGTTGGGCAGGACCAGGTCGAGCAGGGCCTTGAGCTCCTCAATGCGGTTCTCGATCGGTGTACCCGTCAGGCCGATGCGGCAGTGACCGAGGAGTTTGGCCAGGCTGCGGTAGGCCTTGGTCGCCTTATTCTTTAAGTATTGGATCTCGTCGAAGATGATCAGTTCGAAAGACACGGCCTCAAAGGCCTCGATATCGTTGCGCAGGGTAGCAAAGGTTGAGATCAGAATTTGCGATGATTCCAGTGCCGCGACCGGATTGCGGTCAGGTCCGTGGTGGACTGCGACTCGCAGGCCTGGGCAGAAGGTGCGAAGCTTGTCGCGCCAGTGGTAGATGACCGAGGCAGGCGCCACGACCAGCACGCGGCCCTCGGGATGGTCGGCGAGGACGGCTGCCAGTAGCGCCATGCCCTGGTGGGTCTTACCAAGGCCCATCTGGTCGCAGAGCAAGCCGCCGAGACCGTAGTGCTTGAGGAAGTAAAGCCAATTGAAGCCGGACACCTGGTAGGGTCGCAGGCTCAGGCGCGTATGTTCCAGCGAAGGCGGATTGGGTGCGGTCTGGGCGCGCAGGGCCTCGAAGATAGCCTTGGTTTGGGGCTTTGTCAGGATCTGGACCCGATCGCGGAAAAAAGTGATGACCCGGATGAGCTCGGCCACCGAGAGGCTGGGGTCCCCATCCGCTGCCTGTTCGTAGAGCGGGCGCAGATATACGGCGTCGTAGCCGGAGGCGTCGAACAGCTTGCCGGCCATCTTGCGGTACCGGCCCTTGCTCGCAAACAGCGCCGACAGCTCCTCGTGCTCGAAGCTCTGGTGGCCGAGCTTGGCGCGCATGCGAAAGCGGAAACGGTTGTCGAGATAGTCCTCCAGGGTCAGTTCGATCTGCTGGAAGTGCTCGATGACGACCTCGCCGAACAGCGCCTCGTCAATCAGGGCGCGGTCAAGACCCTGAATCGTTTCGCGGTGGTCGCGCAGGAAGCTTTTGACGTCCGCCGCCTCGATGTTGTGGATCTTGGCGGTGCTGAACTCCATCTCGAACGGAGAGAGCCCGGTCTGGATGCGGAAATAGCCCGTCAAGGGGTGGAACAGCAAGTGGGGATTGCCCGGCACCTCGAGCTCAGACAAGCGCACATAGTTTGCGGCGGCCACCTCAACCATGGGCTCTACTTCTAGGGCATTGCCCTCGACAAAGGTGATCCGGTAGACCAGCGGCAGGGCTTGGCGCAGCACGCGGAACTCGGCCAGGGGCGACCAGTAGTCCCAGTTGGCGCCAACCCCCTTGATCCACTGGGCCAGCGGCATGTCCCAGCTCAGCACGGGGTGACCCTCGTAGCTGGTCAGCAAGCGCACCTGATGCCCGGCCAGGAGCTCGACCCGCACCCTCAGGCCGGCCGACTGTTCCAGGAAATAGAGCAGCTTCGCCACCGAATAAAGCCGCGACTCCTCGAAGGCCAGCCGTGCCGAGGGCAGGCCGCGTTTCATCATATCCATTTCTTGGCTGGCCCGCGTCATGCGCTGGGCCTTTTCCAGGCATTCCAGGTCGCGCATGGTTTGCTTGGCGAAATCGCTGTTGCGGTCGAAACCCAGGTAGCGGCTCATGCGACCATCCAGCACCTCAAGCGGCACGGTCAGACGCGGATTGGTGGTGGCGTCGATGCGTTTGCCCAGCAGGCCCTTGCCCTGGTCGCGCAGGAACCCGATCAGCAGGTCCTTCTCGAAAGCCATGGCGTGGTTGATCTTTTCAAACGGCCAGTTGAGCAGTTTCAGATAAAGCGCAAAGGCATGGCCGCAGACTTCGCCCTCCTCGGCTTCGTTGCAGCGGCAGTGGCCTTCCAGCGAACCGCTCTCGCGCACCAGCAAGTGGGCGAAGTAACCGCCGCGTTCGCTGGTCTGGACAAACCCGAAGGCGGAGTTGCGAAAGAAGTCAAAAAAATGTACCCGCTTCTCCTCGACGTAGTGCTTGGCATCGAAATAGACCCGGTGGGGTACCGCAAACTCGGCTCTGATGGTCGCCATGAACTGCCTCCTGCTCAAACGATCCCCATCATAGCAACAGCGCAACGACCAAAAAAGCAAAAGATGTGACAAAGGTTTAGTCTGTGTGACGCATATTCTCTTAATTTGGAACTTCACTTTTTAGACGCGCGGTGTTAAACTGGCTGCGAATCACGTAAGGGCGACCGCTGCGGCGAGGTTTCGCCCCAAAAAAATGGGAGGAATGGCGATGACCGCTACCACCACGGAACAATTCGAATTCAAGACCGAGATCAAGGAATTGATGCACCTGATCGTGCACACGCTCTATACCCACAAGGAGATTTTCCTGCGCGAGGTGCTCAGCAACGCCTCCGACGCTCTCTCGAAGGTCCAATTCGAAGCCCTGACCAACCCCGACATCTTCGGCAAAGACCTGCCGCTGCAGATCCTGCTCGGCACTGATGAAGAAGCCAAGACCTTGACGATCGAGGATACCGGTATCGGCATGACCCGCGAACAACTGATCACTCAGATCGGTACCGTCGCCCACTCCGGCACCAAGCGCTTCATGCAGGAACTCAGCGAGCAGGCTTCCGAGAGCGAGGACGACGACAAGAAGAAAAAGAAAAAGAAGAAGTCGCTGCCCGAGTTAATAGGCCAGTTTGGCGTCGGTTTCTACTCCGTCTTCATGGTGGCCGACAAAGTGACGATCGAGACCCGCTCGATCCAGGCCGATGCCGCGCCCGTCCTCTGGGAGTCCGACGGTCTGGGCACCTATGTCCTGGGTGAGAGCGAGCGCGATCAACGCGGCACCCGCATCACTCTGCACCTCAAGGAAGAGGCGGTCGATTTCCTCAAGAAGGAGCGCCTCAAGTCCCTGGTGACCCAGTACAGCAACTTCCTGCCCTTCCCCGTGAAAATGGGCGAAGAAGAGCTCAATGCCTCACAGGCCCTGTGGCGCCGCAGCAAGAAGGAGCTCAAGGAGGAGGACTACAAGGAGTTCTACAAGCAGGTCGCGCACGACTGGCAGGACCCCATGTTCTACGAGCACCTCAGCGGCGACGCGCCCGTTCAGTTCCATTCGGTCCTGTTCGTGCCCAAGACGGCACCCACCGAATACTATGGTCAGGATGAGATCAACCACGGCCTGAAGCTCTACGTCAAACGCGTCTATATCCAGGACGATTGCAAGGAACTGGTTCCCCGCTGGCTGCGGTTCCTGCGCGGTGTGGTCGAAAGCGAGGACCTGCCCCTCAACGTCAGTCGCGAGACCATCCAGAGCGACGCCAACATCAAGAAGATCAATAAAGTACTGACCAAGAAGTTCCTGGCCGCGCTCAAGAAGATGGAAGAGACCAAGACCGAGGAATACCTGACGTTCTGGAAGCAATACGGTCGCTTCATCAAGGAAGGCATTCACGGCGGCGGCGAGTTCAAGGACAAGCTGCTGCCCCTGCTGCATTTCTACTCGACCCGCCACCTGGAGAAGCCCAGTGGTAGTCTGGCCGACTATGTGGCCCATAAGAAGGAAGGCCAAAAGGCGATCTACTACGCCGTCGGCGAGAAAATCGACAGCCTCAAGCGCATCCCTCACCTGGAGCTGTTCTATAAGAACGACCTTGAGGTCCTGCTGATGACCGAGCCGATCGACGACATGATCCTCAACTCGCTTGGCGAGCACGAGGGCCTGAAGTTCGTCAACGTCGAGTCCGGCGACCTGCAGTTGCCCGATGACGTCAAGAAGGAAGTCGAGACCGTCGAGGTTGGCGAGCAGCTGGAGCATCTGAAAACCAAGATTGGCGAGGTGCTCAAAGAGCAGGTCAACGAGGTCCGCTTCTCCAATGCCCTGACCGATTCGCCCTGCAAGTTCTACAACGCCCACGGCGGCATGAGTCACAGCGTCAAGAAGTTGATGTACAACTTCGAGGGCATGATGTCGATCCCCATGAAGCGCGATCTGGAGCTCAACCCCAACCACCCCTTCATCACCGCCCTAGCCGGCCGCATCGACAACGAGAGCGTGGCCGATCAGATCAAGCTGCTCTACCACATGGCGAGCCTGCTGGAAGGTGGTCTCGAGGATCCCCAGGAACTGGCCGCCCTGCTGCTGCCACTACTGCGCTGAGTCCAACGCCCCGGCGGCATGACCCGTCGGGGCAACCCCCACAGGCAGGGGCGAACAGGGGAGGTCGCAATGATCGAGAATATCAGTTTCGGCAGTGAGCCGCCCAGTCTGTGTGCCGGCTGCAAGCGACCCATCCCCATCGAGCGCAGGGTTCTGCATAAGGGACGCTGGTACCATCCCCAATGCGCGCCGGCGGAAGGGTGAGGCTGGTCGCCCTCTTTTCGCTCGCCGTTCGACCTAGCTAAATGGCCATGGTAATTTACCGATCAAGAACACGCTCGAGCATCTTTGCCATCTCTTCCCTAGCGTGTCGTTCTTCGACCAGAAGGCGCATGATCGCTTCTTTCTCTTCGATCGCTTTGGCCGATAAGGCAAGTGCCTCCTCTTTAGCTCGACGCTCTTCTTCTTTAGCTCGACGCTCTTCTTCTTTAGCCCGACGCTCCGCATCTATCTGGCGCAAGAGGTCGGCTTCATGCCAATCATTGACGCGGCGTCTTTTAAACTCGTGCTCATAGCGCAAGAACTCCGATCGGTCCTTGGCGAAGTTCTTCATCGCATCCAATGCCATGCGCATCACCTCGCCACCAGCCATCGTGCGCTATTTACGGATCAAGAAAACGCTTGAGCATCTTTGCCAACTCTTCCCTAGCGAGTCTTTCCTCGACCAGAAGGCGCATGATCGCTTCTTTCTCTTCGATCGCTTTGGCCGATAAGGCAAGTGCCTCTTCTTTAGCTCGACGCTCTTCTTCTTTAGCCCGACGCTCTTCCTCTTTAGCCCGACGCTCTTCCTCTTTAGCCCGACGCTCTTCCTCTTTAGCCCGACGCTCCGCATCTATCTGGCGCAAGAGGTCGGCTTCATGCCAAT
>CAYRFM010000005.1:120192-137941 GCA_964423555.1 uncultured Holophagae bacterium
TCTATCTGGCGCAAGAGGTCGGCTTCATGCCAATCATTGACGCGGCGTCTTTTAAGCTCGCGCTCATAGCGCAGGTACTCTGATCGATCCTTGGCGAAGTTCTTCATCACTTCCAATGCCATGCGCATCACCTCGTCGTCCAGGCATTCGGGCGGATGGTTCCAATCGATGTTTTTGCCATCGCGAAACAGCATGATCCAGCGTTCCGCTGCAGGATCCAGTGTACCATGCCCCTTCCAATTCTTCAACTGCACCACCAGGATATAGCTGTCCTCCTTTAGCCCCAAGCGCGCCTCTGGGCAATAAATACGGAACTTGAGCACCACCTCCTCGGTTAGCTCGCGGGGGAACAGGTTCTCGGTCAAGATCCAAATCGAGATCGCACCTTTCATCTCGCGGTAGCTGTCGCCCTCCTTCAAGGTGCTCGACAGCAGTTTGCTCCAATCAAAGACGAAGCGAAAGATCAGGTCGCCATTCAGGGAGGCTTGGATCTCGACCTGGATCACGTCGCCGTCGCCGACGGTGACCAGAACATCGACCACGGGCCGTTTGTCGTCTTCAAAGAGCTTGTGCAGATGGGGGTCAACATAGGCCAGATCGCTGAGCGGCGTCGACCCCGCCAGTCCCATCAAGGCGTTGAGAAAGTCGAGCGTCAACGCTTTGGATTCCGGGCTACCCAGCATCTTTTTAAACACGCAGTCGACGGTCGGATCGATGCGTCGTGACTTCCAACTCCTGGCCATGGTCCACCTCCTGACGGCCCTGCCAGGCAAATTACGTCATCGCCTGCTTGGCCAGGGGTGGAATATGCCAAAACGTGATCTGGGACACACTAATTGTTCGGCCAGGGGGCGAGTGCTTCGAAGGTTCAGCGCTTGCGCCAGGCGCTGATGTAAAACAGCGGGAACAGCGGCACGGGCAGAGGCGCGTAGCGCCGCTCCAAGCGCTCGAAACCGCTCGCCGCCAGCTTGCGCTCCACATCGACCGCGCGGTGGTAGTGGTCCTCCGGCTTCTTGGTGCGGAACACGAAACGCAGCAATTCGTACGTCAGCGTTTCCGTCGGCAGGCTCGTGACCAGGATCCCGCCCGGTGCCATCCAGCGCCGGATCGGCGCAATCGCGGCGTCCAGATCCAGGAAGTGCTCGAGGACATCGGCCGCCACCACCGCCTCGAAACGGCCCTCGCCCAGGTCGCAGGTCGTGGCGTCCTGCTGCACCAGTTCCAAATTGTCGAGCCCATAGCGCTGCTTGACCACCGCCGCTTCGCCCGCGTTCAGGTCCAACAGCGTCACCGCCGGGAACGACTTCGCCAGGGTCGGCGCGAACACGCCGCCGCCACCGCCGAAATCCAGGCAATTGCGCGCGCCGGCCGCGTGCTTGCGAAGCAATCCGTGCAGGATGCGCAGGCGCTGCCAGAAGACGATTCTGATCGGCAGCACCGCTGCGTAGTATTCCGGGGGGATCCTCATCATGGCCGGTGGTTGCTGGCGCTGACCCAGCTCGATGACCGCCTGCAGTTCCGCCGGGTCGATGTGGATGAATTGACTCATGGGCATTCCTATTGCATACTCTACGCCTTGGTGCGCCGCGCGCCCAGGATTGGTACCACGAAACGCAAGCCGCGCGCAACCCGCGATCCGCCGCTTCGGGAAGTGACATGCGCTTTTACACGCCCCAGGACATCTACCGCCGCCTCAACAACCACTACGTGCGCCTGGGCATCATCAAAACCGTTCAGGCCCTTGGCCGCCGCCATCTGTTGGTCCGCATCGATACCAACGATGCCTGCAACCTGCGCTGCGTCATGTGCTACTTCAGCGACCCGACCCGCAAGCCCGCAGCCAAGCCCATGAGTGTCGAGACCTTCACCGACATCGCCGAGCAGCTCTTCAGCAAGACCCGCTACCTTTATATGTCCTGCGGTACCGAGCCCTTCGTGACCGCCCACTTCGATCAGCTGCTCGATGTCGTCGGCCGCTTCCAGGTGCCCTTTGTCAGTTACTGCACCAACGGCATCCTCATGAAGGACAAGTACATTGATGCCACCCTGCGCAACCGGGTCAACGAGGTCATCTTCTCGATCGATGGCGGCACCCGCGAGACCTACGAGAAGATCCGCCAGGGCGCCAGCTGGGACGTCTTCAACGAGCGGGTCGCCCGCTTTTGCGAGCTGCGCGACGCCCATCAAGGTCCCGTGCCCAGCCTGCGCTTCAATTACACGATCCAGGAACAAAACTGCGGTGAGCTGCGGACTTTCTTCGAGTGGGCCTGCCAGTGGCGCCCCCAGGTCGTGCAGCTGCGCCTGTTCCGCACCATCGAAGGCGCCGTCAAGCAGTACGACAGCCCCGCTTCCGTGGCGGCCCTGCTCGACGCCCTGCCCGAGCTCCAGCGCCGCGCCGACCAGGAAGGCATCCACCTGCTGGCCATGGACACGCCCGAAGAGCGCCGCGGCAAAGTCGGCCAGGCGCGCTCGCCGTTCGAGGCCCAGGAGCCCCTGGACCCGGCCGCCGAACTCAGTAAAGTCAACTGCCAGCTGCCCTGGTTCAATCTCTACATCACCGCCAATGGCGACGTTCGCCCCTGCACCGTTCACGAGCCGATCGGCAACTTCCGCCAAAACCGCTTCAGCGAGATTCTGGCTGGCCCCGCCCTGACCGAGCTCAAGGCGGCTATGCGCAAGCAGCCTCAGGCGACCTGCGTCAACTGCGCGCTCACGGGAGCGAGCGGCGTCTGATATGCTCAATCCCAAACAAGCCCTCCAGCTCACCCTGATCAGTTTCCTCTTATTCCTGCCGTTTCTGGGCAAGGGCCTGTCCAACGACGACCTCGTCTTCATGGATTACGCCAAGCGCCTGACCAAGAACCCCGCCGTCTGCACCGTCACCGACTATCTCTTCCTCGGCGTCGAAGTCAAGGACATGGTCGTGTTCGAGTCGACCCACCCGCCCCTAGTACCCTATGTGCTGCGCGTCGCCATGTATCTCTTTGGCGAGCGGCTCTGGGTCCTGCACCTGGTCATGTACGGCTTTCTCTGGTTGGCAACGATGAGTGTCGCCGGTTTGCTCGCACGCCATACCCGCGTGCACCCATTGCTGGCCCTGGCCTTGAGCCTCGGTCCGATTTTCCTGCCCAACGCCACCAGCCTGATGACCGACATGGCGTTGTTCGCGTTCTGGTTCCTCGCCATCCTGGCCTGGGACCGTGCGCTCGATGAGAACGGCGCCGGCACGCCTTGGCACCTGCTGGCCGCGCTCAGCGCGTTCGGCGCGATCTTTACGGCCTACCAGGGCCTGGGCCTGCTCTTTGTGCTGCCGTTCCACGCTTATCTGCGCCGCCGCCCCTTCGACAGCCTCGTCTGGGCCCCGCTCATCGCTGCCCCCTTCCTGCTGTGGGTGCTGATGGTCTGGCTGAACTATCACATCCTGCCCTATTTCTCCGCGCCCCGTGCCGAGATCAGCATCGCCAACGAGGTCCACAAGGGCCTGGTCTGGGCCAATATCTCCCTGAAATCGCGCGCCATCGTCTTTCACCTGGGCGGTGCCCTGCTGTTCCTGGCGCCAATCCTCGCCTGGCGTCGCGGTCGCAGCCTGCTGCTGCTTGCCGCCGCCGGTTGGGGCCTGGCCCTGAGCGCCTACCTTTTTCCAGATGAGGGCTTCTGGTTCACCTGCTACGCCAGTCTGCTCGCCGCCGCCGGCATGCTGGCGCTGGCGACCCTGGCCGAATCGACTTGGCAGACGCTGACTCGGTTCGACGAAGCGCGCGCCGTGCGATGGTCGCTGCTCGCCAGCGTCGCCGGTCTGTTGCTGTTCCAGGTGTTTCTGACCTCCTTCGCCGCACCCCGCTACAGCCTGATCCCGATCGGCGCCATCTTCATCCTGGCCCTGGCCAACCGCAGCGAACCGCTGCCAGGCCTGGCTGCGCTCCTCGGCTTTGTGCCCACCCTCTGCCTCGGAATGGCCGTCGCCCGTGCCGAATACCAGTTCGCCGAGTCCCAGCGCATCGATCGCCTGGACCTGCCCAAGGGCGAGATCTACTTTGCCGGCGAGAAGGGCATCCACTACAGCGGCCAGCAGGCCGGCTACCACTACTTCCTGCCACGCCTCGCCGAGGACGTCCACCTCCTGCTCGTGCCCGAGGAGAACGACCATGTCGCCGTCCCCAGCGAACTGATCGAACACGGCGAACTGATCAAGACCCTGCCGATCACGGCCGGCCTACCGCTGCGGGTCATGAACCGCGATGCCGGTGCCGCCTTCTACATCAGCAACCACGGCATCCTGCCCTTCGGCTTTTCCAACACGCCCGTCGACACCTACCGCCTCTATCGGCTGTTCCATCCAGGCTTCCCATCTTGGCTGGCCCGCGAATACGTCGCCCAGCCCGCTGGCGAGATTTTGCCCGAGTCGCCCATCAGCCAGGACTTCACCTGCGGACCCGACGGCCTCTCCAGTTTCCGCCTGATGCTGGCCACCTACAATCGCCAAAATGATTCGACCTTGGTCGTGCAGCTCGAAGAACTAAACGCCGACGAGACGGGCAAAACCGTGTTCGCGGAGCGGGTGGCCGCCAGCACCCTGGCCGACAACCAATGGCGCGATTTCCGCTTCGCGCCTTTGGCCAGCAAGGGCAAGCGCTACCGCCTCACCCTCTCCAGCCCGGACGCCACCCCGGCCACCGCGGTCACAATCTGGACCAATGCCAACGCCGAGGGCAGCTATCGCCGCGGCGAGGAGACCAAGGCCGGCGCCCTGGCCTTTGAAAGCCTCTGCGCTCCCGGCAATCACTAACCGAGGGCGGTCAGCGGACCTTCGAGCAGCGCCGGAATCAGCTCGCGGTCGAGACGCTGACGCCACCATTTCAGGCCCTCGCCCGCATCCTCGTCGCGCCACGCCAGGTAGAAGCGCTCGGGGCTTTTGGGCTGAACGACATCAAGCGCAACCAGACGTCCCTCGGCCAGCCCGCGCCGGGCACAGGCATGGGGCAAAAAGCCAAAGCCCAGGCCCGCCTCTTGGAAGGCGAGTTTGGCAGCCATGTCAGGCACGACGATGCGGCGCTGACCCGAGAGCACGCCGGTCGAACGCAGCGGCAACGCTCTGGCACTGTCGCCGACGACTATCGCGACGTGACCGCGTAGGTCGGCCTCGCTGAGCGGCGTCCTCACCTGCGCCAGCGGGTGACTGGGCGCCACGTAAAAGCCGAACGTCAGGGTGCCCACCTGGCGCATCTGGAACTGCGCGCCCAGCGGCGGCTCGCCTGCCGCCAGCACCAGATCCGCGCGCCGCTCGCGCAGCGCCTCCCAGGTCCCGCTCAAGACCTCGCTGCCGATGCGCAGTCGCGTCCCGCAGGCCAGCGCCTCGAAGGCCACCACTTCAGGGGCCAGTGCTGCCGTGGGCACGATCGAGTCGTGCACGATCGCCAACTCCGCCTCGAAGCCCTTGGCGATCTTGCGCAGGCGCGACTCCAGATCGCTCGCCGCCGCGATCAGCCAGCGACCTTCGCGCAGCAGCTCTTCACCCGCTGGCGTCAAGCTTACCCGCGGTCCGCGACGGTCGAAGATCAGCATGTCCAGCTGTTCCTCCAGCTTGGCAACCGTATAGCTGACCGTGCTGGGTACCTTGTTCAATTGTTCCGCGGCGCCGGCGAAGCTGCCTTCTCTGGCGATTAGGTCGAGAATTTGGATGGCCTCCAACGTGAGCTTGAGCATGCGATCTCCCGCTTATTGATGACCATATTATATTCGAAAATTTCGATGATCCAGCTCAAAAAGCTTCGTGATCTCAGTCGAGACTCTGGGCGTATACTCTTTACAGACCGAGCAGTGGCCTCGAGAAGAGAGCCCTCTACTCGGAAGCCCAGAGTGAAATCATCATCAAAAAAAGCAAATCAATGGAGGTCGACATGTTAGATCTGAGACGTTCACAGGACCGTGGCACCGGTGACTTTGGCTGGCTGCACTCGCAGCATACCTTTTCCTTTGGCGACTATCGCGACCCGCGCCAAAGGGGCTTCTCCGATTTGCTGGTCATCAATGAGGACCGGGTCGAGCCCGGCCAGGGCTTCGGCACCCATCCCCACCGCGATATGGAGATCTTCTCGTATGTGCTGGAGGGTGCCCTCGAACACAAGGACTCCATGGGGACCGGTTCCGTCATCCGCCCCGGCGACGTCCAGATGATGAGCGCCGGCAGCGGCATCACCCATAGCGAGTTCAATCACTCGCGCCAGGAGCTCGTCCACTTCCTGCAGATCTGGATCGTGCCCAACCGCCGCGGCGTGACGCCGCGCTATCAGCAGGTGCACTTTGACGACGCGAGCAAACGCGGCCGCCTGCGGCTGATCATCTCGCCCGACGGCGCCGAGCAGTCGCTCTCCGTCTACCAGGACGCCCGCGTCTATGCCGGTCTCTTCGACGGCGCCCAGTCCGCCAGCCTGGCCTTGCCAGGGCGCTACGGCTACGTCCACGTCGCCCGCGGCAGCCTCGAGGTCAATGGCCAGCGCCTCAGCGCCGGCGACGGCGCCCGTGTCCGCGACGAGCAGAGCCTGACCTTCGCGGCCGGTCTGAACGCCGAAGTCCTCGCCTTCGATCTCCGACCCCAGGAGCTGCCCGCCCTCTGACATTAGGGATTCGCCAAGATTGACTAACCTGGGACACGCTTCCGTCGTAAACTGGTTGATATCGAACAGTTCCGGAGCGTCTTCCCATGGCTGGTCCCCAAGATCCCAACGATGCGAGCCCTTACGACCCTCTCGACCAAGCGCCGGCCACGCCACCCGGGTGGGCGCCGGATGTCGAAGCTTCGCGCCCGTTCCTGCCAACCCCTTCGGACGAGTCGACCTACGAACTCTGGCAGAGCTCTGACCCGCTGGCGGATTTCGAGGCGACCTGGCCGGATCAGCCGCCGCCGCCCGCGCCCTCGCTACCCGTCGCACCCGTCAGAGGCGGCGAACGGGTCGACCTGATCGACAGCATGCGCGGCTTCGCCGTGTTCGGCATTCTGCTGATGAACATGTCCTGGTTCGCCTGGCCGCCCGCCCGTCACTTCGGCAGCTATGTGGTCCAATACACCAGCCGTATCGACGAGGTCGCGGATCTCCTGTTCCGCTTCTTCTGCGAAGGCAAGTTCTACATCATTTTCTCATTCCTCTTCGGCCTGGGCATGGCTGTCCAGAAGGAGCGGACCGAAGCGCGCGGTCGCAGTTTTTTCTTCTTTTTTGCCCGTCGTATGTTCTGGCTGGGCGCGATCGGCGTCATTCACGCTTATTTCATTTGGAGCGGCGACATCCTCGTCACTTATGCGATGAGCGGGGCCGTCCTGCTCTGCATCACCACCGCTTGGTCCTTGCTGCGCAACGCCATGTTCGGCACCCATTTGACCGACCCACGCGGCTGGTCGGTCGCCCCCCTGCTGGGCGCTTGCTGTCTGCTCGCCCTTCTGTTCCTGAGCGCCCTCAATTGGTTTGCACTTTCAGCCGAAAAATCACCCGATTGGAATGAAGCGCTCCTTGAGGACGTGCAGTCTGCGCACCGCTACCGCGCGGATATGGCCGTCTATAAACACGGTAGTTACAGCGATACCCTCGATCTGCGCATCGCCGAAGCCCATGTCGCCTGGGAGAGCTTCAGTTTCTTGGGCCTGCTGGTGATGGCCTCGTTCCTGTTTGGCGCCTTTACCTGGCGCGCAGGCTTGATCCAGGAGGCCCAGCGCCATCACCGCGCGATTCGCGCGATTTTCGTGGTCCTCCTGCCAATCGGACTTGTCGCCAACGCCGTCTACATCGCCGCAGACAGGCTGCATATGCCCCAGTCTCAAAATGCCCTGGGCTTTTTCAGCCATTTCTTCGGGCAGTATACGCTTGGTTACGCCTACCTGGCCGGGCTGATCCTGCTCCACCTCTCTGGCCGCGCCACCGGCATGTTCCGAGCTCTGGCCCCCGTCGGCCGCATGGCCCTGACCAACTATCTGACCCATTCCGTCGTCTTCACCCTGATCTTCAATGGCTACGGCCTCGGTCTGATGGGCGAAATCGGCGAAGTCAGCGCTTACCTGCTGGCCATCGCCCTGTACGGCCTGCAAGTGGTCGGCAGCGACTGGTGGCTGAAGCGCTATCGCTTCGGACCCATGGAGTGGCTGTGGCGTTCGCTGACCTACCGCAAAACCCAACCGATGTTGCGAACGGCCCATGTGGCCCCGTCGATGGAGGAGCCATGACTTACGCGCTTTACCTTGCCGCCTTCCTGGCCGTGGCCATCGGCCTGGCCCATTCGTACCTGGGCGAGCGCTATATCCTCATGCGCCTCTTCAAACGCGATCAGCTGCCGCAGTTGTTTGGCGGCACCGAATTCACCCGCCGCACCCTGCGCTTCGCCTGGCACCTGACGACGGTGGCCTGGTTCGGCTTTGCCGCGATCATGGTCCTGCTTGCCCGCCATGCGGCCACGCCTGCTGCCATCGCCTGGGTTCTGGCCGTGACCTTTCTGAGCTCGAGCCTGCTCGCCCTGTTTCCCTCCCGCGGTCGCCATCTTTCCTGGCTGGTTTTTCTCATCATCGGCCTGATTGCGCTGGTTGCGGCCTTGCCGCCAAGCTGAAATGAGGAAGCTTTCTGAGTTCGCGCAGGTTCTCAGTAAAATTCAACCGCGGAAGTCGGATTGTCTTGACCCTCATCACCATGGCATCAATAATCAGGCATCCGCCGGCAGGAACACCCCCCCTCGACTCGCCCTGCCATGACCTGGAGGCCCCCTTGACTGACATCCCCGACCTGCTCAAATATATTCTCGAACATCGCGATCTCCTCACCCGTCAGCAACAGAAACTCGCCGACTTCATCCTCGAGAATATGGCAGAGATTCCCTTTTTGCCCGTGCCCGTGCTGGCGCGCCGCTCCGACGTCTCGGAGGCGACCGTCGTCCGTTTCGCCCAACGCCTTGGCTTCGACGGTTTCAGCAGCCTCAAGGCCGCCTTCGTCGCCCACCTCCACGCCCGCAACCAGGACGCCGCCGCCATGCCGCCGGGCGAGACGACCCTCGAGGTCGTGCTCGGCCAGGAGATCGCCAACCTCCAGAAATGCGCCGCCGACAACGAGCAGTCCGTGTTCATGGAAGTCACCCGCAGTGTTGCGAGTGCCCAGATGGTCTTCTGCTTCGGGCTCGGCGCCTCCTCGATCCTGGCCGAATACGCGGCCTACCTGTTTGGTCAGATCGGCGTGCGCGCCTCGGCGCTTTCCAACCGCCACAGCGCCGTGATGGAACTGCTCGTCACCGTCAAACCCGGCGATCATCTCTGCTGCTTCTCCTTTCCACCCTACTCCGCCCCGACCATCGACTTGATCCGCGCCGCCCGCGCGCGCGGCATCGCCACCACCGCCTTCAGCGACCGCTTTTCCGCGCCCGCAGCCAGAGTCGCCGACCATTGCCTGGTCGCGCCCTCGGAGGGCATGATGTTCACTAACTCGCTGACCGCGCTGCTGGCGCTGGTCAACGCCTTGGTCACCGAGGTCGGCAAACAGCGGGGCACTCGCACGCTCGAGGCCGTCGACTTCATCAACAAGGTCCTCGAGGAGGACCGCGGCATTCTCTCCTGATGCCGCGCTGATCGACAAACTGCACGAGGAATGCATGGCCCTGAAAAAGCTGGAACTGCCCCACGTCTTCGTCCTGATCGGCATCGTCATCACGCTCTGTGCCCTGGCCACTTACGCCGTGCCCTCCGGCACGTTCGAGCGCCAGAGCGTCGTGATCGAGGGCTCGACCCGCCAGATCGTCGTGCCGGGCACCTACCGGGTCGCTGAAAAGGAAGTCGCGCCGACCGGACTGGTGTTGGAGCGGGCCCCAAGCGAGGGCAAGGCCGCGCCGACCAGCCTCCACGGCCTGCTGATGGCCGTGCCGCGTGGCTTGGAAAAGTCGTCAGATATCATTTTCTTCATCTTCCTTATTGGCGGCGTCTTTGGCATTCTCCAGCGCTGCGGCGTGATCACCGGCGCCATCCACAGCCTGTTGGCGCTGTTTGCCGGGCGCGACCTGCTGCTGGTGGCGGTCGTCATGCTGGTCCTGGCCGCGGGTGGTTCGATGCTCGGCATGGGCGAGGAGTTCATCCCGCTGGTGCCGATCTTCCTGCTGATCAGCCAGCGACTCGGCTACGACCGCATCATCGGTTTCGCGATGGTCAGCCTCGCCGCCCAGGTCGGTTTCGCGGCCGCCACCTTCAATCCCTTCACCCTGGGCGTGGCCCAGAGCATCGCCCAGCTGGATCTTTACAGCGGACTGGGCTTTCGCATCGTCTTCTTTGCCGCCAGCATGACCCTGACCCTGATCTACGTCTTCGCCTACGGCCGCAGGATCAAGGCCGATCCCAGCCGCTCGCTGGTGGCGGACTTGCCCTTCGAGACCGACAGCGCCGAGCGCGGCGCGCGCCTCGACGGCCGCCAGGTCCTGACGGTCGTCGTCTGCGGCCTGCTGTTCGCTGTCGTGATCTGGGGTTCCACCCGCAAGGGCTGGTGGATGGCCGAGATGTCGGGCGTGTTTCTGCTGATGGGCATCGTCGCGGCCGTGCTCTGCCGCTTACCGCTGGAGGAAGCGACCAAGAGCTTCGTCAAGGGCCTGGAGGAGATGGTCGTGGCAGCGCTGGTCGTGGGTTTCGCCCGGGGCATCGAGATCGTCTTGACCGAGGCCCAGGTGCTGGACACCGTCATCTATCAGGCCGCGGAGTTCCTGGGCCATGTGCCGCAGATCGTCGCTGTCCAGGGCATGTTCCTGTTCCAGACCTGCCTGAACTTCCTGATCCCGTCCGGCTCGGGTCAGGCGGCCGTGACCATGCCGCTGATGGCCCCGCTGGCCGACGTCTTGGGCATTTCCCGCCAGACGGCGGTCTTCGCCTTCCAGTGCGGCGACGGCTTCTCCAACAGTATCATCCCCACGTCCGGGATCCTCATGAGCATGCTGGCCCTGGCCCGCATCCCCTATGGTCGTTGGCTGCGCTTCATGGTGCCCCTGTTCCTGCTGCTCAGCATCAACGCCATGGTCTTCCTGACCATCGCCGTCTACAGCGGTTACAGTTAGTAACCCCTACAGTCAAATAATATTATTTAGAGAGGGATCAGACCATGGTTTCAAAGGAAATCCTAGAAAGGACTGCCGCTGATATTCAAAAGTACGGCTGGCATGTCATTATGATCAACTGCGAGAAGCCAGCAATTGGTTTTTGTTTTACGATTGGCTTGACCGAGTCCTATGGACATCCAGAGCTCCTTTTGTATGCAACCGGTCCTGAAGTGGGCGGCATGGCCTCCTATCTGGAGCCGATCGTTGCGCGCATTTCTGCGGGAGCGAGGTTTCATGACGGCGACAAACTGCCTGAAGCCTTTAAACAACACACCGGGGCATTTCGGAAGGTATTGGACTGCTATCACTCCATCGTATTGGGTACGGCGCTTGCCTATTATGCTGAAAAACCCTTCGAAGTGTTGCAGCTGTATTGGCCAGACGTATCTGGTTTTTTCCCATGGGACAGTGGTTTTTCCGATGGGATGGCCGCGGTGCCCTGTCTGTTCGAGAGCAATCTTTTGCTTGCGTGTCTTGATCCAGAATCAGCATGTCACCTCCTAGACCAGCAAGGTCAAGGAATCATGGAGACCTCTCTCGGTGAGCTGCTGCGGGTACCCTCCGGTGAAGGCGTCATGGCCATCTGGGAGACATTAGAGAGCCGGCTGCCGCCTCAGCGCTCGGGGATATTCGGATTGTTTAAGAAAAAAAAGAAAGGGATACTTGGTCGCATTACTCTGATGGGAGATCCGGTTGTCTGGGAGGCTGACGGCACGATCAGCCTGCTGAGTGCAAGACTTGGGAGAAAAGTGCTCCTGGCCAAAAGCGATAATGATTTGCCGCTGGCGCTTCTGACCAATTTCGATGCCCTATTTCCCCGCAGCCTGCTTTTGCACGCTCGCGAACTGGGCTTTTGGCCAGGGGAGGGCGAAGTCTTCAGCTTGCGTCTGGACCCCAGTCAAGGGGGCGCTTTTCATGTCGATAACCTAGACCGCGTATCTGCCGCAGTGCATCTGGCTTTTTTAGAGGAGCGCATCTCGAAAGGTCAGTTTGGTTAATTGCCCTGCAGGTAGCTCTCGGCCTCGAGCACGTCGTCGGTGCTGCCGAGGAACAGCGGCACGCGCTGGTGCAAGTCCGTGGGCTCGATATCGAGGATGCGGCGGTGGCCGTCGGTGGCGCGGCCGCCGGCCTGCTCGATGATCAGTGACATGGGGTTGCATTCGTAGAGCAGGCGCAGCTTGCCATTGGGCGCCTTGAGCGTGCCGGGATAGAAGAAGATGCCGCCGTAGAGCAGGGTGCGGTGGACATCGGCGACCAGGGTGCCGATATAGCGCAGACCCAGCGGTCGACCGAGGCTCTTGTCCTCTTTTTGCAGGGCGGCCACATAGCGCTGCAGACCGGGTTCCCACAGCGCCGTGTAACCCTGGTTGCAGCTGTAGTATTTGCCGCGCGGCGGGATGCGCATGTCGGGGTGGGAGAGCAAGAACTCGCCGATGCTGGGGTCGAGGGTGAAGCCGTTGACGCCTGCGCCGGTGGTATAGACCAGCATCGTCGAAGAGCCGTAGAGCACGTAACCGGCGGCCACTTGGCTATCGCCGGGCTGGAGCGCGTCGGCGCGCTGGCTCTCGATGTCGGTGGCATGGGAGGTGCGGCGGTAGATGGAGAAAATTGTGCCGATGGTGGCGTTGACGTCGATGTTGGACGAGCCGTCCAGGGGATCGAACAGCACCACATAGCTGCCCTTGGTGGCCCGAACCGGGATGATGTCGTCCTCTTCCTCGGAGGCCAGGATGGCGGACTCGCCGCCACGGGTCAGGGCGGCGATCATTTCCTTGTGGGCGAAGATGTCCAGGCGCTTGACCTCTTCACCGTGGATGTTTTCCTTGCCGGTGATGCCCAGAATATCGACCAGACCGGCCTTGTTGACCTCACGGTTGATGACCTTGGCGGCCAGGCCGATGTCGCGCAACAACCCCGAAAACTCGCCGGAGGCCACATTGGCCCGAACTTGCTGCTCGATGATGAACTGCTCTAGGGTCAGAGCTTCGGTCTTCTTCTTTGCATTCGCTGCATCCATGATCCGGCCTCACTTGATTCGCGTCGATCCCACCCAGAGAAAGGTTAGAAGCTGATCATATCATGTGCCTTGCACAAAAGCGAGGGAAGGGCCCGGCAGGGCTTCGCGCAGCAAACGCGCTCCCTGCCTGCAGGGCAAGAAGGAGGCTTAAAGGCGAGTCCGGTCGGAGAACGGCATACGCCTAGCCGGGGAGGGTTTCCTGAGCAAACTGCTTTTTGGAATACTTCAAGGGTGTTGAGCTCTTTTGGCTCTTTTTACCGCATTATCCATGTAGCTAGGTTGATCGCTAACCTACAAGATCTAGATGGGAAGGATTTGTTGGCTATGAGTTCATGGGATGACCTTAAAAAGGAAGTTGAAGAAAACAAAAGCGTATTGAGCATTACCATGCTGCGATTAAAGGACATCAGCGGAAGCGGCAGGCTTGGAATTCATGTAATTTCAGACATGCAAAAGGAGCTCGCTGGCTGTGGGATTGGTCACGTTCCCCAAAAACTTCCCAACAGTCAAGATCAAGTCGTTCGCCTTTATAAAAAGGGAACTGATGTCGGGGACTTTATTGAGTTGGTGCTTACTCCAGGCGCTGCTCAGGACAAAAAAATCGTTGAGACCTTAAGTTCAAAACAGTCAAACTACCTAGAAATTGTTCAACAAATTCGTGACCTTATAGATGACTGCCTGGGAGAGAGCTGACATCAGGGATAGAGCCAGTTCGCGGCGACTGAGCAAGTTATGTAAACTGACGTGTACATCGGAGCATCTTTTGGAGATCTAGGGGGTCCATCGCCGCAACCGCAACAGTTCACGGCAAGCGGGAGCGATTGGCCATCGTGGTAACCATCGGCGCAAAAAAACGCAACCGATTGGACGTCGTGATAACAATGTAGGCGCGCCGCAGCTGCGGATCGGCTCGAATCAGATGATTAATGTCGCGCCGCAGCTGCCACACCTTCGAACAACCCAGATCGTGTGTTGTGCAGTCAACTCAAAAAGAGCTTATTGGGGCCAGTTTTCTTAGTTTGGGGAACAACCCAGGGGAACAACCCAGGGAACAACCCAGGACACCCACCCTTTTGGGGAACAACTCATATGCCCCTAAACAGGATTCGCGCAGAAAGCTTAAATCATGCCGCCAACGCGGGACTTCCGGACCTTGATGAGCTTTACCGCCTCCCTAATCCGCATTAAAAATTATGGGCAGCCTGTTGGCCGAGCCATTAAAAAGGAGGGAACATGACAAGGATTGCGAAATTGGGACTGCTCGTCATGGTTGGACTGACGGGATGCGCAGCGAAGATTGATGGCTCTTCGGATGAGACCATGAAAAACTCTGTCAGCAAGGTGCGATTGTCGCTCTCTGAAAAAAAGCGTGAAGAATTTGACAAGGCCCTCATGGTGGTGGGTATTGGGCAAATATCGTTTGCAGACCTTTTTGCCGCGGACAAGACAGATACGCCGCCACTTGTTGAATCCCTCCGAAAAGCCCTCCATGGCAAGACGGCAGACCAAGTCATTGCGGAAGCCAACCGGATCCGTACCGAACGAGAGGAAAAGGAACGCCAGCAGGCATTGGAGGAGATCAAAGAATTAGAAACCAAGCAAGCAGCAACTATCCAAGCAATCAATGCCTTAAAGAAATTTCGTGTATTGCGTTCCCGATTTCGACTGGAGGGTGATTACATTAGACCTCAGCCGATCATTGAACTGCGCGTCCAGAACGACACCCCGCATGCCATTTCGCGCGCCTTTTTCGAAGGAACCTTGGCAAGCCCAGGCCGCAGCGTGCCCTGGCATCGCGATACCTTTAACTACAGTATTCCCGGTGGCCTGGAGCCAGGCGAAAGCGCCGCTTGGCGCCTAGCGCCGAACATGTTCTCGGATTGGGGCAGCATCCAGGCACCTGCCGACGCCGTTCTCACGGTAACCGTTCAACGCCTCAATGGTGCAAACGATAAAACCCTATTTGACGCGACTGATTTCACGGAAACCGATCGCAATCGTCTGGTGGAGCTGCGGACCAAGTACGAAAAATAGAGGGCGACGGATGAGCACTACGGCTGGGTTTCCACGCGGTTGATGACCTTGGCCGCCAAACCGATGTCGCGCAACAGACCCGAAAATTCGCCGGAGGCCACATTGGCCCGAACTTGCTGCTCGATGATGAACTGCTCTAGGGTCAGCGCTTCGGTCCGTTTTTTCGCATTCGCGTCCAGGGTCCAGCCTCTCTTCACGTCAATCACGTCTTTCCCTCACAGGGAAAGGCTCATCATACCTTGTGGTTAGCGCAAAAGCGAGTCTCGCCCCGTGCGGGTGCGGCATACCTTGCCCTGGGCGTGTCCCTCATTGGCAAAATCGAGAATGACGTCGGCCGAGCCGGTTCCTTTACTCATCAACACCCCTCCAGCACCCTTATGTGCCACGCACGCTTCGAGAGTCATAGCGCAATTCAGAAGAAAATGCGCTGGCCAATTCTGGGAAAATGCGGGGCAGAGCGCTGTTGGTCGCCCTTTCCCCGCCGTTGCTTCAGGGTGCGAGATGCTTGGCGGTCTTTAAGGGCTGGCTGTCGGATTGGGCGTTGATCCCATGGGGTCCCTGATGAAGAGCTTGAAGGGTCCCGTTTCGGCAATCGCCCGAAAAGCGACGGGCACGTCGGCGGGGCGTTCGCCCTCGATTAGGAGGTAGTCGACCGCGCTCCAGCGCTGGCTTTCGTGGAGTTCCAGCATGAACTCGAGACGTGGGCGCCAGGCCAGGTGATTGGCCAGGATGCGCGTGGTGCCGAGACTGGCTTCCGCTGGGATCAGCTCTGCAATGCGGGTGAACGCTTGGTAGCGCGTCGACTCGAGGCCAGCATGTGCCTTGCGGATGCTGTTGGCGCAGTTCAGTGCCATGTACAGACACAAGATCCACGTAGCCGTGCGTGCCAGTGGCAACCACCGTGCCTGCTCAAGACGGCCCCGGTCTTCAAGGAAATACAGGGTCGAGACGGCGAACCACAGCACTACTTCGATCGAATAGTGCATGCTGGGATCGTCCAACCGCCCGTGCGTCGCGAACAGCACGATCAGCAGGGTCGGCAGGGCCGGCAGCCACCAGCGGCTCATGAACGGCAACACGAACAGGAACGGCGTCAACAGCTTGCGCAAATAATGGAGCTTGGTGGGCTGGGTCAGCGTTTCGAACGGCAGGCTGGGGTGGGCGCTGAGATTTGTGATGATCGAGGGCAGGTCAGAGCCGTAGCCGCGGAAGTGGTTCAGCAGAGAGGGCGTGTGGCTGCCGCCGAAATACCAGGGCACCAGCCAGCTGACGACCAGGAGATGGAGCGCGGCTAGGCTGGCGGCACCGAGGACCCAACGGCGATCGCGCCCGGTCACCCAGCAGATGGCGCTCCAGGCAAAAAGCGTCAGGTAAAGGTTCTCGCGGATGCAGGCCATAACCAAGAGCCAGGCCATGAACGACCACCAGCGCTGCTCGCGATAGGCGATGAACGTAGCCATGAACGGCAGCGGTAGCAGCGACAACTCGTGGAAGCTATAGAAACTGTCGCGGTAAAGTGTGACGTGACAGAGCAGCAGGACCGTCATCAAGATCGCGACCACCGGGCGCTTGGGCGCCAAGTGACGGTAGAGCAGGAGACAGGCGAGCGCCACGGAGACAGTGTTGAGCGCCATCAGCAGTCGCGTGCTGTGGGTCAGGGCCATCAGGGGTGTAAACAAGAGCAAAAGCGGTGAGAAGTGGACGGCCAAATGGTTGCTACCTTCGAAACTGTTAAACATCCACTGGCCATGCAGAGTATTGAAATAGGCTTGCGTGAAAATCGCCAGGTCGCCGCAGTCGTTCTGAAAGTTCGTCTGATTGGACCAGGCCTTGGCCAGCATCGCGGCGCAAAAGCACACCAAGGCCGCGGGGACGGGCTGCATATAGCGGGTAAACATTTGATTCTTCATCATTTAACTCAATGAGGTGATACGGCGCTTCCTGGGCCGTTGCCGCACAGGAGCAAGGCTCGGGCCAGGTCGGGCCAGTTCCTGCCCGTCTTTCTGAGTTCCCTTCCATGTGTTCAGTGATTTCCGTGGTTATAAAACAAATGGAACCTCGTAGAGCCTGTACCGAAAGGAGGATTTTAACCACGGAAAACACGGAGCACACGGAAAAGCAGGTGGCTCCTTTTGGCGGAACCCAGGCGGACTCGCTAGGTCGTAGTTGAGGGGAACGCGTATGGTCCGCGGAATTGGTCGCAGGGAACGTGTATTGTGGCCGCGCACCATACGCGCTCCTTGCGACCAGCCGCGTCTACCTTGAGTCCAACCGTTGCTTGACAAAAGGTGGCTTTCTTGTTGAGTGTGTCCCCCTGTCGAGGGCGGCCGCAAGGACGCCACAGCGGCCCCAAGCACTTCCTTTCATTCCAGTAATAACTCAATTTCCCACATCCAAACCGGAGCGCCGTCGCGAGTGAGACGGGTTTTCGGAATTCCGCAGGGACGCCGCACTCGAGAAAGTCGGACTTTCGGAATTCCGAAAGAGGCTCTTCCCCGGAACGAGCGGCTCCACGCACTCAAGAACGACCCTCACACCGAGTAAGGGACGACCTCCGGCGACCAAACACAGCGCATTCCTCGGGAAAAGCCTCTTCCGGCA
>CAYRFM010000006.1:0-14840 GCA_964423555.1 uncultured Holophagae bacterium
TGTAGCTGCTATAGCCGCTGTAGCTGCTGTAGCGCAAGATGCAATCTTGCGCCGGGCGGCGGGTGATAGATTACGATGTCTTGCCAATAGAGCTTAACTCCGAGAGCGACGTCATTTCAGGGACGCTCTCGGAATTTCGCTCTATTTATAGCGTCACTTGAACTTCCATTCGCCGTTCGGCGCAAGATTGCATCTTGCGCTACAGCCTACAGCCTACAGCCAAGTCGTGCTCAGCGGTAGTCGCAGATGATTTGCAGCAGGTGACCCGCCTCGTTCAGCTGGCGGTTCTCCCACTCGCGGAACTGTTCGGGTGTGAACACCTGGCCCTCGTTCAGGCGCGCCAGTTCCGCACCAGGACTGAGCCGGCGGTGGGTGTAGAGCTGGAAGAAGCGCTCGCACAGCTCGGCCACGTTGCAGCCTTCGCCGCCGTCCATGGTGTTGAGCGCCAGCCGGTAGATGCGGTCCGCCAGGCGCGCCAGGTCGTCCTCTTCCAGGCCTTTGTAGGCCGCCAGATGCATCATCGTCGGCAGACTGGGCCGGTGCGGCATCAGCCATTCGATCACCTGCTCGCGGGCGCGTTCGCTGTAGAGCAGTTGGGCCAGCAGGATCGCCGGGACCGCGCACCAGACCTTGGACTGCGCGTCGAGATAGCGAATCTCGAGGAAGCCGCGCACCCGCACCTCCGGGAACAGGGTCGACAGGTGCGTCTTCCAATCGTCGATGTCGGGGTAGAGGCCGTGAAAGCCGTCGCTCAGCCACTGCTCGAAGGTGCGGTAGGTCCCTTCGAAGCGGTACTCGCCATCGGCCGTCGGCAACCACAGGCAGTTGGCGCCGCGGGCGAAGGCCAGGTACTGCTCCGTCGGGCAGGGGCAGTATTCCTGGGCCAGCAGCCCGGCCGGGAAACCGGTTCGGGTCGGGTCCATGTTCTGCCAGATCACCGAGCGGAAACTGTAGGCGCCCGTCGGCTTGCCGTCGACGAACGGCGAGTTGCCGAACATGGCCGTAAAAATCGGTGCCAGCAGGTTGGCCGCCAGCCAGCGGCGCCGCACGACCTCGGGTTCGCCGGTGTCGATGTTGAGCTGCAGGGAGGTCGACTGGCGCATCATGCGCTGGCCGTAGGGACCGCGCGAGCCCAGGTAGCGGTCCATGTTCTCGTAGCGCGAGGCGCGCAAATTCTGGCCGATCTCGTCGACCGTGTGCCAGGGGTTGAGGCCACTGTGGAACAGCCAGATATCGTGCGATTTGAACTTGCAGCGCAGTTCCTCGATCATCGCCGAGAGGTCGGCGATCGCCTCCGCCAGGGTTGGCAGCGGCGGGCCGGAGTACTCGATCTGACCACCGGGTTCGAACGTGATCTGTCCACCCTTGCCGATCTCGAAGCGCGGCAGGCCATAAGGCGTGGGCGCGTAGCGCAGCCCGGGAATGCGGCCCTCCATCGCCTGCAACAACTGAACCGATCCCGTGCCCTCGTCGTCGTAAAGTCTGACCAGCTCCGCGCCCTGTTGGGCGGTCTTGCGGAACGGCCAGATTTCGAGCTCGAAGCCCACGCTGCCGTCGTGCATCTTGCCCGGTTCAAATTGCAGGTTCATGACTTCGCGCATGATCTCAAGCGTCAGAGTCCGCTCTTTTTTAGCCATTGGATGGAATCTCCAGGGATCCTTTTACAGGCGCCACAGCCGGCACCGTCGAGCTTGTTCGCATGGGTATACGATAATCTTCGGGGTGCGCCACAATTTCCTTCAAATCGACTGACGGTTGCCCCGCGGCCAGGAACCAGTGAACGCGCGCCAGGTCCACCACCCAGCCGCGTGCGGCGGGTGGTTGGGCCATCAGTTCCGCACGGGGCATTTCGGGATCGGCGGTGCTGACCAGGTTGGCCAACAGCGTCTGCAAGCGCGGCTCCAGCGGGTAACCCAGGGGCACGTAACCCGCCAGGTAGGCCGGCAGCAGCGGCAGCAAGTCGCGCTCAGACTGGCGCACCTTCAGCGCCGCCAGGGCGCCTTCCCAGAGATTGCGGCCGTTGACCAGACAGTCTTCCAGGAGCACGAGCCGGCGCCGCTCGACCCGTGAGAAACGCAGGCGCTCCATGGCCTGATACAGGTGCTCCCGCGACCAGGCCTCGGCGCCCAGGTGAAAGAAGGCGTGCATCCGCAGGCTCGCCGGTTGCGCCGGCGTCGCGCAGAGCACGCGCACCAGCTGGTCCATGCGTGCCGCGCGGAACCATGGGAACAGCGCGGCCAGCACGCCACTCTCCGCCATGCGCGGCAGCCAGGCAAAATTGACCGAGCCGCAGAGCAGGCGCTGCATCTCCTTGAGCACCCGTTCCGCCGAGAGCCGGCTCAGGCCCTCCCGTTCCGCAGTGATCGCCACCAGCTGCTCGGCACAGGCCTCCCAGCCCAACTGGCCGAGGAAGCGGAAATAGCGCATGATCCGCAGGTAGTCCTCGCGGATGCGCTCGCGCGCTTCACCGACAAAGCGCAGCCGCCGCTGGCGCAGGTCGTCCAGGCCGCCGACGAAGTCGTGGACCTGGCCGTGGCGGTCCTCGAACAGGGCGTTGATCGTAAAATCGCGCCGGTGCGCGTCGTCGGGAAAGGCGAGCGAGAACTTGACCTGGGCATGGCGGCCATCGCAGATCACATCCTGGCGCAAGGTCGTGATCTCCAGGCTCTGCTGGTCGGTGACCAGCGAGACCGTGCCATGGGCCTCACCCACCGGCACGACCCGTTGACCCCGCGCGCGAAACACGGCCTTGACCTGGTCCGGCGTCGCCGCGGTGGCCAGATCGTAGTCCTTGGGTGCCCGTCCGAGCAGACGGTCGCGCACGCAGCCACCCGCGAGCATCGTCGGGTAACCCGCGCTCTCGAGTATCCCACAGACCTCGATGGCTTCCGCATACCTGTGCAAGCGACTCACTCCCCAAACTGACGCATGGGTTTCCATCGAAACCCTCGAGGCACCTTTCCTCCATCATAATGGAGCGGGTGCCAATTGAAAACAAAAGAACGCCCAGCCCAGTATCCTTAAGTGGAAGCGGCGCGTCCAAACTGGGCCGAGCCAGCGCCCTGGCACGGGGCCAACCCCCATATCTAAACTGTTCCGGGTTCCGGTTCTTCGTTATAATGGCGCCGACGGATGAGAAGGCAGGTGTGATGAGCCTAAGCGAGTACACGCAATATTACCGGTGCGACCAACCGTTCCACTTCAGCATGGGCGGGATCCTGGCTGAGCACCGCATCGCCTACGAGACCTGGGGCCAGCTCAACGCCCAGCGCAGCAACGCCGTGCTCTTGTTTACCGGCCTGTCGGCCTCGGCCCACGCCCACTCCCACAACCGCGGCGACGTGCCTGGTTGGTGGGAGGCGATCATCGGCGCCGGCATCGATACCAGCCGTTTCTTCGTCATCTGCTTCAATCACCTGGGCGGCTGTTTCGGCTCGACCGGGCCCGCCAGCCTGAACCCCGCCACCGGCAAGGCCTATGGGCCCGACTTCCCGCTGATCATGATCCGCGACATCGTCGCCGCCTTTCACGGCGTCGTCCGCTCACTCGGCATCGAGCGCGCCTACTGCGCGCTGGGCGCCTCCATGGGCGGCATGTTGGCCATGGAGTACGCCGCCAGTTACCCCGACGAGGTCGCGCGCATGGCGATGATCTCCGCCTCCGGTCGACCAGGGCCCCAGTCGATCGCCTACCGCTACGTGCAGCGCCAGGTCATCCTCAACGACAAGACCTACGGCGACGGCCGCTATTACGAGCGCGACGAGCAGCCCATCGCCGCCATGGCCGTGGCCCGCCAGATCGGCAACATCACCTACCGCAGCCGGCGCGAGTTCAACGAGCGTTTCGGACGCTCGCGCACGCCTGACAGCAACGCCTTTGGCCCCGACTTCCAGGTCGAGTCCTACCTGCACCACATGGGCTGGAAGCTGGGCGCGAACTACGACGCCAACAGTTTTCTGTTTCTTTCCAAGGCGATGGACCTGTTCTCGCTGGGCTATGGTTATCCCACCTACGAGCACGGCGTCGAGCGCATCGCCGCCCGCAGCATGATCATCGGCGTTTCGACCGACATGCTGTTCCCCATCGACGAGCAGGAGGCCGTGTACCGGACCCTCAAGATGATCGGTCGCGACGTTCAGTTCCACGTGCTGGACTCCTCGGCGGGTCACGATGCCTTCCTGGTCGATGTCGATTATTTCAACGAGAAGTTGGCGCTGTTCTTGGCCCATTGAGGGCAGCGGCGCGAGGGAGTGTGGACGTGAAGTGGATGAGAATGATCGATGCGGCCCAACGTCGAGTCGTTCTGGAGCGGCCCGAATCGCCCATGCACCCGCCGCCGGAGCAGGTTATCTTCCACATCCAGGGTATCGACGCCGAGCAGCAGGGCCAGTTCTGGCGGGAAACCTTCGCCAGTATGGCCGAGCGCGGCGTGACCGAGGAGGGCGAGCGCCCGCTCTCGATCTGGGCGCGGCTGCGGCGCCTGGAGGCGCCCATCGGCCGCCTCGTCTTCGCGCCCGAGGGACCTGTGATCATGACGCTCTGGACGCGCCCGCGCCTAGTGCTGCGCTTCCCGACCGAGAACGAGCAATTCCGCGAATGCGAGATCATGGCGCTCTCGGCGGGCTTCCACTTCCGCAGCGAAGGTACCCGCCGCGGCACCCCCAAGGTCACCGCCTTCTGAGTTCGCGGCTTCGCGACTGCGCGTGAGCTGCTAACCGCGATGGGGCATCACGGCTTCTTCGGCAACTAGCCAGCGTTTTGACTCCGTCTAGTTAGGAGCTCCCAACCGCGATGGGGCATCACGGCAATTTCCGGGAACTAACGTCAAGTGCCAAGATTTTTTGGTGTATCACACGAAGGCACGAATGACACGAAGCCCCATGTCGCGCTTTAAACCTATCAAAGTACGCGGTTGGTTGTTCGCACCTCCGTTAGAGGAACACGAAGGCTCGTGCGAGGCTCGTGCCCCCTTTAGCCACTAGTACGACTTTGTCAGGTTGGCTAGGCCAACACTTTTACGCCGGCTCCGCCCTACATTCGTGTTTCATTCGGAGAAGGCAAGCCGGCGGCTTACCGCACTTTTCCTGGCTTCGCGGACCAGTTGTGTTCCCTGCGACCAGGGTAAGTCGGCGGGTCATCACCAACCTGACAAAGTCGTACTAGGCGCTCAGACCTTGAGCATACGAACCTTTTTAAACCCTTTATATAAACCCTGGCCCCCAGGCCCCCAGAGCACTAAAAGTTGACGCAATCGCGCCTGACTATGAATACGCAAAAGCCGGATCCAAGTGCCGCGATAGGCATCGCCCTATCGTCGCATTGGGCCCCGTCGTATCGATGATCCGACAGCTCCCTGTTTGAAAGATCTGACAATCGTGGCCTGACACAAGCTCCAGGCCGCGCCGCGCCTGGTTTTTCGAGCTGGCACGCCGCTTGCCCTAAGGCTTATGGCAGTTATAGACTCTGCCCCATATCACCGAAAGGAAAAAAGACCATGTTGCGTTTCATTCATCTCTGCCTGCTCCTCGCTGGCTCACTGGCGTTCGCCGGCGACCGGGTGCTGCCCCACTTCACCGACAAAACCGGCGAATGGTCGACCAGCATTAGCCTCGTCAACACCAACAGTACCTCGACCAACCTCGAGATCGAGGCCTTCAGCGAAACCGGCGAGTCGCTGATGCTCGAGCATTTCCGCCTGGAACCCTTTGCCCAACTCGATGGCCCGGTCGCCAGCCTGTTCCCAACCCTGGCCGGCCGCACGGGCTGGTTCCGCCTCCACACCGACAAGCAACAACTGGACGGCTTGGTCGTGTTCACCAACCTCGTCACCGGCGGTACCAGCAGCCTGGCCATGGGCCAGAGCGGTCGTTCCCTGACCCTGCCGCTGCTGGAGAACAAGGGCGCGACCGTCAGCGGCTTCGCCCTGACCAACGCCAGTGCCCAAACCAATCATCTGCGCCTGTTTCTGCGCGACCTCGACAGCAACCAGGTCAGCCTGGCCGAATTCGACCTGAGCGCTCACGCCAAACTGAAAGGCGTGCTCGCGGACATCTTCGAAACCGTGCCGGAGCGCGCCAGCCTGCACATCCAATCCGAAGCCCCGATCAGCGGCTTCGCCCTGACCTTCCACAACCATCTCAGCCAGATCGTGGCCGTGCCCGGCACCTTCTCCGACCAGGGTGTTCTGCCCGAGCTGCGCCTCGCCACCCAACAGGCCTGGGAAGCAGGCAATGCCGTCGGCCTGGCCGCCAGCATCGCCTACGAGGGCCAGGACCCCCTCGTCGCCACCGCCGGCCGCGCCGACCTCGCCAGCGGCGAACTGTTCCAGCCCCAGCACAGCTCCGATATCGGCTCGATCACCAAGACCTTCATGGCCACCCTGTTCCTGCGCCTCCAGGAGGAAGGCCGCCTCGACCTCGACGACAAGCTCGCCAACTGGCTGCCCAGTTTCCCCAAGGCGAACAAAGTCAGCCTGCGCCAGCTGCTCAACCACACCAGTGGCATCGCCGACTTTCTGGCCAACCCGCAGGTGGAACAGGAGATCATCGGCAGCATCGGCCAGTCCCAGCACGTCAGTCACCAGCACCTGCTGGACCTGGCCCTGGCCCTGGGCAATGGCGGCTATGACTTTGAGCCCGGCACGAGCTGGAGCTACAGCAACACCAACTACATCCTGCTAGGTCTCGTGGCCGAGGCCGAGGTCGGCCAGCCGATCGCCACTCAGCTGCGCCAGCGCTTCTTCGATCCCCTGGGCATGCACCACACCTTCATGGGCGGCGACGAAGCCGCGCCCGGCCGCTCGCAGAACTACATACTGCTCGACGGCGAGCTCCACGAGACCGGCACCAGCATGGATTACGGCTGGTACTGGACCGCTGGCGCCATCCTCTCGACCGCTGAGGACCTGACCCTGTTTGCCCGCGCCCTCTTCGGCGGCCAACTCCTGTCGCCCGCCTCGTTTGCGGAAATGACGACCGGTGTCGTCGAGGGCGAATCCCTCTACGGCCTGGGCCTGGCCATCATCGACCTGCCCGAGGGCCGTCTTTACGCTCACACCGGCGGCACCTTCGGCGGCACGGCCTTCCTCGGTTGGTTGGAGAACGAGCACATCATCATCACGAATCTCATCAACACGGAAACCGGCAACGAGGAAGATCCCGGTAACCTTTTGGGCCTGACCTTCCTCACTGCCCTCAGCGAGGGCAACAAAAGGGTCGGTCGCGACCTGCCTGGTATGCTCCATGGCCTGATGCCTCGCTGAATCCGAGCTTCGCCTCTTCACCCTAAGAAATGATCCGCGATGGCGCCCTTGAGGCGCCATCTGCCGTCTTCGGCTTCCTCTCGATCAGCCATAGCGAGTAAGATAGGCAGATCGCGCCCTGGGGCTCTTGCCTCCCCAACCTGCCCAGGCGATTTAGAGGGCCTATGTTCTTCGATCCCAACCTAGTCCGCCAGCGCATCGACGACCTCTACCAGGCCGAATCGCGCCGGGTCTTTGCCACTTTGGTCAAGCTGTTGCGAGATTTTGACCTGGCCGAGGAGGGACTTCACGAAGCTTATGTCGCTGCCGTGGAACGCTGGCCCAAGGAGGGCATCCCCGACAACCCCCGCTCATGGTTGGTCTCGACCGGCCGTTTCAAGGCCATCGATACGATCCGCCGCCGCGCCAAGTACAGCGACCTACAGCCGGAACTGATGCGGCGCGCCGACGAGATCGAGGCCTCCAATCGCGAGCTGGCCGAGCAGGAGATCGAGGACGATCGCCTGCGCCTGATCTTCACCTGCTGTCACCCCTCGATCGATCAAAACATCCAAATACCCCTGACCCTGCGCGAGGTTTGCGGCCTGACCACGGAACAGATCGCCAAGGCCTTTCTGACCACCGCCGCCACCATGGCCCAACGCATCGTCCGCGGCAAGCGCAAAATTCGCGAAGCCGGTATTCCCTTCAAAATCCCGGCCGGCGACGCCTTGCCCGCGCGCCTGGACGGCGTGCTCTCGGTGATCTACCTGGTCTTCAACGAGGGCTATTCGGCCTCGTCGGGCGACAGCCTGACCCGGGTCGACCTCTCCGACGAGGCGATCCGCCTGGCCAAACTGGTCCATGAACTGCTGCCCGACCCCGAAGTCAAGGGCCTGCTGGCCCTGATGCTGTTGCACGAGTCGCGGCGAGCCGCCCGCAGCTCGCCGAGCGGCGACCTGATCCTACTGGAGGATCAGGACCGCAGCCTGTGGCGGCGCGACCTGATCGCGGAGGGCACCGCCCTGGTCCAAGAGGCACTGGCCACGCGCCAGTTCGGCGCCTACTGCTTGCAAGCGACAATCTCGGCCGTCCATACCGAGGCCCGCAGCGCGGCCGACACCGACTGGCGCCAGATCGTCGCGCTCTACAGCGTGCTGGCCCGCATCGAGCCCTCGCCGATCGTCGAACTCAACCGCGCCGTGGCGATTGCCATGCGCGACGGCGCAGAGGCGGGCTTGGCCCTGATCCAACCCTTGGTCAGCGACGCCTTGGCCGAGTACCACCTGGCCCACTCGGCGCAAGCCGAGCTGTTGCGCCGGCTGGGCGACCTGGACGGCGCCAGGCGGTCCTTTGAACAGGCATTGTCCCTG
Source organism: uncultured Holophagae bacterium (assembly GCA_964423555.1). Lineage (GTDB taxonomy): Bacteria > Acidobacteriota > Holophagae > Acanthopleuribacterales > Acanthopleuribacteraceae > CAYRFM01. Next base: position 8,614 of record CAYRFM010000006.1, read on the forward strand.
GCCAGCCAAGAGCCCGAGCGGCGCTTCCTGAGCCGGCGGCTGGCGGAGCTCGCCGAGCTCGCCTGATCTTTTTTAAAGAAATTTCAGCGCGCCTGTCGATTTGGGTCGAACCCGCTCGACCAGAGGTAAAGCAAACGCAACGGAGCGTTGCTACTCTGGCCTTGGGAGAACGACCCATGAAATTCGTGTGTATGGGATTCATTGAACCCGATAAATTGTCCTCCATGCCCGCCGGCGAAGCCGAGCGCATGATGAACGCCTGCTTCGACTACGACGACGAACTGCGCCGCGGCGGCCATTTCCTCGGTGGCGAAGCGCTGCAATCGGCCCAGCACGCCGTGACCCTGAGGGTCAAGAACGGCGCGGTCGAGGTCAGCGACGGACCCTACGCCGAGACCAAGGAGATGCTGGGCGGCCTGCTTATGATGGAGGCTCGCGACCTCAACCACGCCATTGCCCTGATGTCGCAGCACCCCGGCGTGACCATGGGTCCGTTCGAGATCCGGCCGGCCGACGAGCAGATCAATGCCCTCCTGGCGGCCCGCGACGCCGCCGTCAAGGCCGAGCATCGCCCGCCCCAAACACCCTCGCCCCAAGCCTGCTCGATGTTCGTCAAAAAGCAAGCGGAGCACGCTTGGCTGGATCAGTTCGTGGGAACCTGGAACTTCGTCAACGAATGCGAGATGGGCGACGGCAAGACCAACCAGACGATGGGCACGGCCATTTGTCGCTCCCTTGGCGGGGCTTGGCTGGTGGTCGAAAATTTCTGGGAAGGTCCGGAAGGGACGACCGCCTCGACCCTGACCACGCTCGGCTTCGACCCTGCCCAGAACCGCTACGTCGGCAGCTTTGTCGGCTCGATGATGGCCTATATCTGGCCCTATCTCGGCAGCCTGGAGGACGGCAAGCGCTTGCCGCTCTATTCCGAGGGCCCCAAATTCGACGGCAGCGGTCGCTGTGCCTACCGCGACACCTACCTGGCCGTCGATGGGGACACCTGGGTCTTCACCGGCGAGCTGCAGAACGACGATGGCCAATGGGTCCAGTTCATGACCCAGAAACACACGCGCAAGCAGGACTGATTTAGGCCGATCTGCTGCCTTCACACCCGCTATCCAGCGCGCAAATCATTGACTGGGCTTGAATTTACCAGAGCCCTCAAGCGATCGATGCGGATACCCAGGGAGACCCTGACGCGTATCCAGCCAAAGGAGTGTACACAATGAAAGTGATGGTCATCCTTAAAGCGAGCGCCCAATCAGAGGCGATGGAAATGCCCGATGCGACCTACATGGGCGAGATGATTGCGTTTCACGAGGAGCTGGTTCAGGCCGGCATCCTCAAAGTCTGCGAGGCACTCAAGCCCAGCTCCGCCGGGGTGCGCGTGCACTTCGGCGACACGGAGCGCACGGTGCACGACGGTCCCTTCGCTGAGACCAAGGAACTGATCGCCGGCTACTGGCTTTTCGAAGTGGACTCTATGGAAACCGCGATTGCCTGGGTCAAACGCTTTCCCAAGTCCACGCCTGTAGGGACTGAATTGGAAGTGCGCCCCTTCTACGAGGCGGAGGACTGTGCCGCGGCCGACATCGATGGCAGCATCGGCCCCCGCGTCGCGGCCATGGAGCGGCAAGTGGCGACCGAGAAGGCTCAGATCGAGGCCTACCTCTTCTTCGGCGGTCGTTGCGAGGAGGCGCTGACGTTCTACCAAGCCGCGCTGGGCGCAAAGCTCGAGATGGTGCTGCGCTTCAACCAAAGTCCGGACCCCGTGCCGGCGGGCATGCTCCAGGCCGGTTTCGAGGACAAGATCATGCACGCCTCGATGCTGATCGGCAAGACTCGGATCATGGCCTCCGACGGTTGCAACGAGCGCTCCGGCTTCGAGGGCTTCCGCTTGACGCTCAGCGTCGACGACCCGGATCACGCGCATGTGGCCTTCCAGGCCCTGGCCGAAGGTGGTAAAGTGGACATGCCCCTGGCAAAAACCTTTTGGTCGCCCTGCTATGGCATGGTCACGGACAGGTTTGGCGTCGGCTGGATGGTCATGGTGCCCGGCGAAGCGGCCCATCAACAAGCGTGAAATGAGGATCGAGCCATGAAACAACAAAATCCTAAGCTGCGGATCGCCGGATGGGTGATCAGTGTGCTCATGACGCTGTTCCTGATCGGCGCCAGCGCCATGGGCAAGTTCACGGACTGGGAAGGCAAGAGCGAGATGTTCGCCAAGATGGGCTGGGACACGGCGGTGATGTTCAAGATCGGCATCGTCGAGGTGGCGATCGCCCTGCTGTTCCTTGTCCCGCGCACCGCCTTCATCGCGGCGATCCTCCTGGCCGCCTACCTGGGCGGCGCGACCGCGACGCACGTGCGCGTCGGCGAGCCGTTCATCATGCCCGTGGTCATGGGCGTGATCGCCTGGGTCGCGCTGGGCATGCGAGACCCGGCCGTGTTCCGGGTCATGTTCGCTGCACCTAAGGGCGCCGAGGGTTGACATGAAGTACATGCTGTTGATTTACAGTGCCGAAAACGCCTGGAGCGAGGACGAGCGCAAGGCGTGCATGCTGAGGTCAATGGCCATCGGCGATGAGCTCGACCATCAGGGCAAGTTCATCGCCTCCTCACCCCTCTATTCGGTGACCTCGGCGACCTCGGTGCGGGTCCGCAATGGTCGACGGCAGATCACGGACGGACCCTTCGCCGAGACCACCGAACAGCTGGGCGGCTACTATATCCTCGACGTCGCCGACCTGGATGAAGCCATTGAGGTTGCGGCCCGCCTGCCGCCCGCGCAGAAGGGCACGGTCGAGATCCGTCCATTGCTGGCCTTGCCTGAGGGCATGGAGCTGCCCGAGGTCCCGACCACGGCTGTCGACTTTAACGGGTCCACGGTAGCCTACCTGCTGTTGATGTACGAAGCGGAAGGGGTCTGGCCACCCGACGAGCACGCGCTGGCGCTGGCGCGTTCGGTCCAGATCTGCCACGAACTCGGCCACAGGGGCCGGTTCCGCTCGGCGGCGCCGCTGCAATCCCCGCGAACGGCCACCTGCGTCACGGTCAAAGGCGGCAAACGCATCGTCCGCGACGGCCCCTTCACGGAAACCAAGGAGCAACTGGGCGGCTACTTCCTGATCCAGGTCGCCGACCTGGACGAAGCGATCGCCATCGCCGCCGAACTACCCGGCACCCAGCGCGGCACCACCGAGATCCGCCCCCTGTTCCCGCTGCCCATTCAAGAGTCAAGGGACAAGAACCAAGACTCAAGACCCCCTGACAGAGGTAAAGCGGCTATTACGACTTTGTCAGGTTGATTCCGGAGGCAGAATCTGGCACCCAGGCGGACTAGGTTTTCCTGGCTTCGCGGATCATACGTGCAAGCGTAACGCCAGCCTGGCGGCTGGCGCCACGGGGTCAAATCAGCCCCTCCTCCTCGGCGGGCTCGGCTGTGAGAGTGACGGCGCGGCTCCATTGGGCGAGTTCCAAGTAGCGCGCCAGTTCGGCGACGCTGGGGTGGTCGAACAGGACCTCTAGTGGCAGGCCAAGGCCCAGCGCTTCACTCAGGCGACCGCAGGCACGGGCCATCATCAGGGAATGGGCGCCCAGGCTGAAGAAGTTATCGGTCGTGCCGAACTCCAGGCCGCCCAGCAAGTCCCGCCAAATATCGTGAATGACCCGCTCCAGCTCGGTGCGCGGTGCTTCTATCTGGCGCGCGTGGCTCAGACGGTGGCGCTCGGGATCGGGCAGTGCGCGCCAGTCGACCTTGCCGTTGGCGGTCAGTGGCAAGTCCTCGACGGCCATCAGCACCGCGGGCACCATGAAGCGGGGCAACAGGTCCTCGAGCCCGCGGCGCAGATCGTCGAGCGCCTGCTCCGGCGCCACGACCCAAGCGGCCAGGTAGCGCTCTCTGTGCGGCGGGGCAATCGCGCGCACGAGACAGTCACGCACGCCTGGCGCGCGGCGCAAGACGCTCTCGACCTCCGCGGGCTCGACCCGGAAGCCGCGGATCTTGGCTTGGTGGTCGAGGCGGTTGACGAAGACCAGGCGGCCCGGCGCCAGGCCCTGGCGCACGGCATCGCCACTGCGGTAGAGGCGCTGACCCGGCTCGCTGGCGAAGGGGTGGGGCACAAAGGACTCGGCCGTTTGGCGCGGACAGTTGAGGTAGCCCTCGGCCAGACCCAGTCCGCCCAGGTAGAGTTCGCCGACGACGCCAGGCGGCACCGGCTGCAGGCGGCGATCTAGGACAAACAGCTGCGTATTGGCGATCGGTCCACCGATCGGCACATCGTCGGCGCGCGCGGCGGTCACGGGGTACCAGCTGCTGAAGGTGGTCGACTCGGTCGGTCCGTAAACGTGGAGCAGGTGGGTCGGCGGCCCCTGGCTCTGGACGCGGGCCACCAGCTCGGGGTCGACCAGCTCGCCGCCGAAGAGCAGGTAGCGCAAGGGGCGGAACAGGTCGGGCTGCTCGCGGGCGCAGAGGTTGAAGACGGCGGTGGTCAGGAACATCGCTGTCAGGCCCTGATCGCGCAGCCAGCGGGCCAGCAGGCGCGGTTGCAGCAGGCGCTGCTTGTCGAGGTGGATCAGGGTCGCGCCATGCAGTAAAGTCCCCCAGATCTCGAAGGTGATGGCGTCAAAGGCGGGGTGGGCGGCCTGGGCGACGCGGTCGCCAGGTCCCAGCCGCAGGTAGTTGGTGTCGTAGGCCAGGCGCAGCACGCCGGCCTGCGGGATGACGACGCCCTTGGGTCGCCCGGTCGAACCCGAGGTGTGGCAGATATAGGCACGACCGCCCCGCCAAGCGCGGACGGGGTTGTGATCGGGCAGTTCGCTCGGCAGCTCGCTGGGCGAGATGACGGTGATCTCGCGGTCAAAGGAGAAGACGGCGCGCTCGTCGGAGACGACCCAGTCCAGGGCAGTGTCCTCGACGAGGAAGGCAATGCGGTCGATGGGATACTCGGGATCCAGGGCGACGTACACGCCACCGGCCTTGATCACCGCCAGAAACGCAACCACCAAGGTCGGACCGGGCCGCAGGCAGACGCCGACGGTGCGGCCCTTGGTGACGCCGTGGTGGCGCAGCTGGTGGGCCAGGCGGTTGCTCTCGCGGTTGAGCTGGTCGTAGGAGAGCCGTCGTTCGTCCTTGCGCAGGGCCTCGAGCGCGCCGTGGCGGGCGACCACGGTCTCGAAGTCCAGGGCCAGGTCGCCACTGCCGGGCAGCGGTTGCGGGTTGGCGCTCCAGACCTCGAGCAGCAGGCGCCGATGGTGGTGGCCGATCATGTCGAGCGTCATCGCGGGCACTTGCCCTTGGCTCAGGGCGCTGGTCAGAAGCACGCACAGGTGGTCGACGAGCCGAGCCGCGGTGGCGGCGCTGAACAGAGGCGTGCGGTAGGTGAGGCGGCCACACAGCCGCTCGCCGCGCATCAGGGTCAGCAGCGAGAGGTCGAAGGGCGCCAGAGCGAAGTCCAAGGCCAGGCCCTCGCAGCGACAGGGACCCAAGTTTCCGGCGGTGGCGCCGTGAAGGTGCTGGTAGGTGACTTGAAAGAGCGGGTGGACCGCGGGTGTACGCTCGCCGGGCAGTTCGGCGACGAGCTTCTCGAACGGCAGCTGGGGGTGGGCGAAGGCCTCGAGGCAGGCGCGGTGGTGGTGGCGGACGAGGTCGGCGAAGGTCGGCCCGAGCCCAGGCGGCAGCTGCAGGCGCAGGACGACGGTGTCGACGAAGAAGCCGACGACACCTTCGAAAGCGAGGTGGCCGCGGTCGGCCACGGGGCAGCCGACGGGAATGTCGTCGCTGCCGCCAACACGTGCCAGGACCAGGCTCCAGGCGGTAAGGAGGACGCTGAAGAGGCTGACGCCCAAGCGCTGGGCGAGGGCCTGCAGGTCGCGAGCCGCACGAGCGGTCACTTCGAAGGCGAGCATGCCACCGCGAGGGTCGAGTTCCTTGCCGCGTGGCCGATCCAGGGGCAGGGGCAAGACCTCGGGGAGGCCGGCCAGGCGCGCGCGCCAGAAAGCCAGGTGGCGGCCGGACTCGGCCGGGTTTTCAACGCGGCGCCAGGCGGCGTAGTCGGCGTAGCGCCAGGCCAGGGGACTGAGCGCGGCGGCGCGACCGGCCAGGATGGCCTCATAGAGGTGGGCCCATTCCTGAAGCAGCAAGTCCTGGGACCAAGCGTCGCAGATGAGGTGGTCCATGACCCAGATCAGGTTGGCCTCGGCCGCGTCCAGGCGCAGCAGCGCCACCC
>CAYRFM010000006.1:14943-133132 GCA_964423555.1 uncultured Holophagae bacterium
GCTCTGGCAGGGCGGCGAGGTCGACGACGGTGAGCGCGCCCTCCAGGCTGGGCCACTCGCGCTGGCGCGGACCGTCGACGAACGCGGTGCGCAGCGCGCCATGGCGCTGGACCAACGGGTTCAGCGCCAGTTCGAGGAGGTCGGCGCTGTGAGGGCCGCTGAGCTGCAGGGCGCCGGCGACATGGTAGGCGCGGGCGGCCACGGCGCGTTCGGTCAGCAGGAAGAGCCGTTCCTGGGCGGGTGCCAGCGGCGCCTCGGCATCGGTGGAGCGGCCGGGCGGCGGCGGCTCGGTCTGGGCGCTGAGCTGGCGCAGGTGGCGGACCTGATCGGCGAAGACGGGATGTTCGTGGAAGGCGCGCAGGCTGAGTTCACGGCCGAGGGTCTGGCGGATGCGGCTGGCGGCGCGGGTGGCGGTGAGGCTGTGGCCGCCCAGTTCGAAGAAGTTGTCGTCGTCGCCGACCCAGTCGAGCCCGAGGACCTCGCACCAGATTTCTTGCAGCAGATTGGCCTCCCAGCCGGCCAGGGCGCGGAGCGGGCGGACGGGCTGATGGCGCGGGGCCGGCAGGGCGGAGGGGTCCAGCTTGCCGCGCTCGGTCAGAGGCCATTGGGCGACGGCGACAAAGGCCTCGGGCACCATGTAGGCGGGCAGCTCACGCAATAGCCAGGCCCGCAGCGCGCGCCACTCGGGCGGGTCGTCGCTCAGGTACCAGGCGACGAGTCGGGCCTCTTCGCCGGCCTTGCGCCAGGGCCGCACGTGGGCGCGAGCGATGCGCGGATAGGCGCAGAGGCAGCGCTCGATCTCCGCCGGTTCGACCCGATAGCCGCGCCATTTGAACTGGTCGTCGATGCGGCCCAAAAAGACCAGGGCACCGCTCGGCCCGTCGCGGCGCACGCGGTCGCCGCTGCGGTAGAGCCGCGCGCCTGGCAGCCCGGAAAAGGGATCGGGCAGGAAACGGGCCGCGGTCAGCGCAGGCGCGCCCAGGTAGCCGCGAGCGAGGCTCTCGCCGCCGATCAGCAGCTCGCCCTCGGCGTCGGGTGGCCGTTCGCGCAAGTCTTGGTCGACGACATGGAGCCGGGCCCGACCCAGGGGCTCGCCCAGCGGTACTTGTTCCAACGCACTGTTCAGGTACCAGGCCTCGGCCCGCCAGAGACTGCAGACCACGGTCGCCTCGGTGGGTCCGTAGCTGTTCCACAGGCGCGGCCGCGGCGACGAGGCCAGGAAGGCGCGCATCGCTTCGGGGCGGGCGCGCTCGCCGCCGATGATGACCGTTCGCAGCGGTCCCGACTGCAGCACTTCGCGGAAGCTGGGATCCTCCAGCCAGGCGTGCCAGAGGCCGGTGGGAAGGTCGAGTACGCTGATGCGGCGGCTGGCGATCGTGTCGAACAAATTGGCCGGCGGCCCGTCGAGGGGGGCAGGATCGAGCACCAGGGTGGCGCCGCGCATCAGGCAGAGCCAGAGCTCCTCGACGGCGGTGTCGAAGCAGAGCGAGGCCAGCTGCAGCATGCGGTCCTCGCCGTCGATGCCGTAACTGGTGGCGGCGGCCGAGACGAACAGCGCCAGCGCGGCGCGCGAGACGACGACGCCCTTGGGCCGTCCACTCGAGCCGGAGGTGTAGAGCAGGTAGGCGGCGGCCTCGCCAGGGACCTGGCGGGGCGGGAACTGAGCGCGGTGCTCGAGGGTGACCGGCAGCAGCACGCGACCGAGTCCGGCCAACTCGGCGCAGGCGGCCGGCTCGGCCATGATCAAGTGGCAGCGGACCTCGTCGAGGACGAGCAGATGGCGCTCACGGGGCAGGGCGGGATCCAGCGGCAGGTAGGCGGCGCCAGCCCAGACAACGGCGCACATGGCGGCCAGGGTCGCGGGCGTCCGAGTGGCGTGGATCGCTACTATGGATTCCGGGCCGATGCCGCGGTCGCAGAGCTGCTCGGCCAGACCACGCACCCGGTCCAGCCAATCGCGATACCCAATCGGCCCGCTCTGGCTGAGCAGAGCCGGGTGATCGGGCCGCTCGCGAGCCCAGTGGCTAAGGGCCTGCCAGGGCGCAAAGGTGGCGGCGGCCAGGGCCTGGCCCAGTTCGTCGAGCGGGCGCGGCAGCGCGGCCTCGAAACCCAGCAGCAGGCGTTCCAGCGCGGCGGCCAGGGCGCCAATCCGCTCGGCGGGATAGCGATTCGTGTCGTATTTGAGGAAGAGGTGGACCTCGTCGGCGAGGGCGTAGACCTCCCAGGTCAGCGGCAATCCGCCGCGCTCGTGGGCCAGGTCGACCAGGCGCATGTCGCTGGCGCTGCCGTCGAAGGTGCCGCTGACGGTATCGGTGATCCAGTTCTGGAACACGAAGCAGGCGCCGAAGGGGCCAAAGGGGTCGTCGCTGACCAAACCGGGCTGGGTGCGCAGGACTTCGTCGTAGGGCAGGTCGGCATGGTCTAGGACCTCAAGCGTCGTGTGGCCGACGGCAGTCAGCAGCTGGCTCAGGGTCATCTCACCGGCCAGGCGCTGGCGCATGATGACGAGGTTGACGAACATGCCGATGGTGGCATCGAAACTGGGGTCGGGCCGGCCAGCAAAGGGCGAGACCAGGGCCAGGTCGTCGCGCTGGGCGAAGGGTCGCAGCACCGCCAGGAAAGCGCTGAGATACAGACTGTAGAGACTGACCCGGGCGCGTTTGGCCAGGGCGCGCAGGTTCGCGGCCTGGGCGCGATCCAAGCGGGTCGCCGCGACAGCGATCGGCCCGGGCGCGGCAGCCAGGGCGCCCGGCGTCTGGGGCGCCAGATCCTCCAAGAAGGCGCGCCACCAGCCGCGACAGCGGGCGGCCCGGGCACCGCGCAGGAACTCCGCCTGCCAATGGGCGAAGTCGAGCGGATCGCGGCCGGGCGCTTGGGGCAGCGAGGCGCCGCGCAAGGCGTGGGCGTAAAGATCGCGCAGCTCGCGCACCATGATCGCGGAGGAGAGCCCGTCGAAACAGGTGTGGTGGACGACCCAACCCAGGTAGCGCGCCTCCCCGCGCTCGATCAGGGCGAAGCGGATCGGCCGGCCGGCCCGCAAGTCGAACGGCTCGGCGACCCACCGTCGCACCAGACCCGTGAAAGCCTCGGCCGTCAGTCCGCCGGCGTCGAGCACCGCCAGAACCGGCGGCTCGGCCGCCAACACCCATTGCTCCAGCTGATCGCCGACCTGGACCAGGGCGGTACGCAGCGCGGGGTGGCGCAAGAGCAGCAGCTGCACGGCGCGCTCCAGGTGGGCGCGGCTCCAGGGTCCGCGCAAGGACAGCGCACCGGGTAGATGAAAGGCCTCGCCACGGGGGTCGAGCGCGGCTGCGAACCAGGCGGCGCGTTGGTTGCGCGCGGCCCGCCCCTGGCGCTCGCAGAGCCCCGCGAGCGGGGTGACTGATTCCGGCAACTATATCCTCCACATTTTCCAATAGAATTGTACTGACACTTACAGACAGTTTACCACGCATCACAAATTGTCTCAAATCAGTTTTACGTGCATTTTCGAATGCAACTCTTTTCCCCAAACACGCCATTCTCCATCGCGATCCGATCGCAGCCAGACCGCATCATTTAAAAATCATCGAGGGACCGCGCTTGGCCTCTTACCAAGGAGCCGGCGCTTGTGCTAGTTTGTGGGCATGAGAGATGAAGAAACCACCCTCGAAAATCTATCCCGCTACATCACAGACATCATCGGCGAGACGAACGGCATTGCCCTGGACGAAACCCTGGAACTGCTGCTGAACTCGCGCATGCGCGACGAGGATCCCGTATCCTTTGGCTTGATCAACGAGTTCCGCGGTCTGCTCAAGGATTTCCAGAACGATCCTTCGGACATGCAGACCTTGCTGGACCACCCTTTTGCCCACGCGCTCTACCGCTTCTTCAAGCGTTTTCCTCGGCCCTACCGCGAGGAGCACATCCACCTGACCGGTTCGCTGGCGGCGGACTTCATCTACCCTTACCTGCGCGAGCTGCTGGACGGGCCGCAGGGTGAGTCGATCCGCCGCAAGATCGAGTCGGTCTACGGAAAGAACAGTTTCCCGATCGATTCGATCGGCGACGTCGACCGCCTGATCCGCCTGGGCGAGGGTGAGCGCTTCGACCGCTACCTGATCATCCTCATGCTGCCCAAACTGATCCTGACCTCGCGCGAGCGTCACCGGGCGGCGGCGTACCACATGGCCCACGAGCTGTACCACAAGTACAACGTCGGCAAGCTGCGCTTGAAGTTCACGCTCTCGCGGGCGACCAGCAACGACACGGAAACGGTGCCAGGCCTCGAGAGTCTGACCCCGGAAGACGTGGCACTTGGTCTGTGGCAGGGTTTCGACGAGTTCCGCCGCGAGGTGCCAGGCTTCGAGTTCATCCTCTCGCCCTGCTTCCGCAAGGAGCCCGAGTTCTTTGATGCGAGTCGCTTCGCCAACAAGCGCGACGACGTCCAGGACCAGATCAACACGATCCTCGAGCTGCTGCGCAAGTACCCCTTCCTGCGCCCGCACCTGTGCGAGGTCGACACCGTCGGCAGTGAGCGCGAGTTCTATCGCAAGGCCCACTTCAACGACCTGCGCACCGGCTTCCGCAAGCTGCAGTTCGAGGGTTTTAAGATTCGCAGCCACCACGGCGAGACCTGGCGGACCCTGCGCCACGGCATCCAGGCGGTCGACAACGCCATGAACATCTGGCACATCGACGCCCTGGAACACGGGCTGAGCCTGGGCGTCAACCCCAACTACTACTTCCACAGCCTCTACCAGCGGGTGCGCCGCTGGAACGCCGCCGGCGAGGCGATCCGACCCGGCTCGATCGAGTGGCACGAGCTAGAGGACATGCAGTGGAACGGCCAGGAGGACGTCTGCCGCAAGCTGCTGGCCGGCGCGCCGCTCGACGACCGCGAACGCACGCTGTTCATCAAGGCCAAGTTCCACACTGCTACGGAAGTCGAGCACTACCAGCACGACGTGCTCAACCGCATGATCCAGAAGAAGGTCTCGCTGATGTCGCTGCCCTCCTCGAACTACAAGCTGACCAGCTGTTTCGAGGACTACAAGGACCATCCGTTCTCCTGGTGGGAGAAGAAGGGTGTCAAGCTGGGCGTCGGCACGGACAACTACATCACGCTCAACACGGACTTCATCCAGGAGATGTTGATCCTGCTGTTCATGGACCCGATCGGTCTGAAGATCACGAAGCTGTTGATGATCACGACCGGGGAAACGCGACGACCTTATTTGAGCAGCCTGTACTGGAAGATGCATTCCAAGTGATCTTCCAAAGTGGCAGTCCACCGGCCCGACCCACCTAGCTAGAGCCCATCCGAAAAGGTCATCCCCTTCGACGTTTGGCAAAATGCAGAATCATTTCTGAGGGACGCTCCAGGAGTTACGCTCTACTGAAAAGACCGCTTTAATATTCACCCGTCGCCCGGCGCAAGATTGCAGCTTGCGCTACAGCAGCTACAGCGCCTGCGGGACCTTTTCGGCTAGGCTCTAGCTAGCCGCTTTACCTCACTTTTCCCGGAGTCGTACTAGCACACTATCTGTCTTTGTTGTAAAGTACGGTGGGATTCTCTGCTGAGGTACTGGTTAACGATTGAAATCTGAAGTGCACCCATGAGAAAACACAAGTTTTACAATTTTAAACAATGTTTTATCACTATGATTGTCTAAGTCGTTTTTTTTATGAGCTTTACTTTTAATTGAAAAAGTGCCGGGGTGCACTTGCACCCACTGTCGGTATACTGCTAGTACGATTTTTGTGCGTCGTTGTTCCCTTTTAAAAATAGGAGTCTGTTTATGTCTATCATCCTGCTATGGCTACTGGCCTTTCAAGATCCGTCCGATATTCGCGAGCATGTGGATGTCACCTACCGTCAAATTCAGGTCCGCGTCCAGGACCGCGAGGGTCAGCCGGTCCGCCAGCTCGGCGCCGATGCCTTTGTCCTGCAGGTCAATGGCAAGACCACCGAGCCGGAGAGCTTTCTGGAGTTGGGCGCCGATGCCGCACCTGGTGCGGCCGCGGAGGGGGCGTCTGTCTCCGCCCAGTCCAAGCTGCCGGCCGCCAATCGAGCGGTCGATCAGCCGCGCCAGCGCAGCGTGGCGATCCTGATCGATCCCGGCATGGCCACCGTCAAGGGCTTCCAGGTCATGCAGCAGGCCGTGCACGATCTGATCGACGGCCTGCCCGACGGGACGCGCATCGCCGTCTACCAGATGCATACCGCCCTGCGCACCCTGACCTTGCTAACCGAAGACCGCGAGCTGCTGCGTCGCCAGATCGAGAGCGCCACCTTCTATGCCGACCTCTGGAGCAAGCTGGAGTCCTTCCAGAAGAACATCAACCAGGATGTCGCCGACCTCAATAATCCGCGGTTCGGTGAGAAAAAGATCGAGCGCTCCAACGAGACTACGCGGGGCAATGGGCGGATCATGAGCCGTTTGGGCGCCCTCAACGGCATGCTCGAACTGAAAGGCCGCGTCAAGGACGGCTATGCCAACAAGGTCGCCGGCGCGCTTGACACCATTGGCCGCGTGCTGGTGCCGTTGCCCGGCGAGCGCAGCATCTACCTCTTCACCTCCGGCGGCTATATCGATGATGCCAATATCGGCCCGCTGCGCTTTGTCTGCGGTCAACTCAATTGGGAGAACATCCCCGTCCACACGCTGCACTTCCGCGATCGCGATACCCAAGAACTCAACCTGATCCGCATGAGTCAGCTGACGGAGGAGGAACTGCGCATCATGCAAAACAACCTGCTGCGCGGCGGGTTCTCCCAGAATTCGCGCTCGATCAACGCCCTCGACGAGGACGAGGAGAACCTCAAAACCGCGCCTCGAACCTGGGCCCAGGAGACCGGCGGGAGCTACGCCACCGCCTTTAACCCGCTGCAGGTGGCCGAGAAACTCAAGCGCCTGGAACAGGGCGCGGACCACTATTATCTGATCAGCTACCGCACCGCCACCGCCCTGGATAAGGTCGAGGTCCGCCTCGCCGTGGCCCACGAAGGATGGGATCTGCGCTATGGTCGCGTGCGCGGCAAGGTCCCCTCCCTGCTTGGCACCACCGGCGGCGAGCAGGCCACCGACTTCGCCTCGACCTTGATGTACGGTTTTCCCCACCGCAATACCGAGATCGAATGGGCCCTTCAACACTTTCGCCTGAGTGACGGCACCTTCGTCTTTCCCGTTCTGGGGCACCTGAGCCAGGCCTTTCCCGACGGCGGCTACGAGGTGGGTCTGGTCGTGTTGGACGAGGGCGGCACCGTGCTGGACGAACGCAAGGCCGAGATTCGCAAACCCGGACCGGAGCAAGTGCTCGAGTTCTACGACCTGCTGGCGACCCGCGAACGACCGGCGCTGGTGCGGGCGCTGATCCGCGAGAAGAAGTCGGGCAAGTCCAGTCTCGAGGAGTGGGCCATCGACGGTCAGGCCATCGAGGCGACCAGGCTCAGCTCCCTGGTGCTGGTCCCTTCCACGCCCCACGAGGTCTTTGCCATCCATGCCCTGAACCGCGATCAGGTCAAGCTCGACAAGAAGAAGATCGCCCGCGAGCGCCTCGACCCCCTGATCAAAAGCGGCGGCAAGCGCATCCCCATGACATATGGCCCCTTCACTCTGGGCGAGCCGCTGGGCCTGTTCTTCCAGGCCCAACGGCTGGAGGGCGGCATGGACCAGTACGACCTCGAGGCCGTGTTGCGCAAGGACGATCAGGTCCTGCGCGCGCCGCTCAAATTGGCCAAGGTCGAGAGTCTAGCCCCGGACGGCGCCGAGCTGATGGCCGTGCTCGACACCTCCGGCCTGCAACTAGGTCCCTACACCCTTGCCCTGCGTCTGCGGGACAAGCGCACCGGCGCGACCTCGCCCTACAGCGAGCGCCCCTTCACCTTGGACCGCTGAGTCCGACAGCAGCTCAGGCGCTCAAGCGACCGACTCGCTCGACGCGTCTGAGCTTTTTTTAGGTGTGCTCAAAACTTTTTCGGCTTATATAGGTATGCATGCGTTAGCCATGATGGCTGCCCCCAATGGTGTTTCACGAGGTATTTTTCTATGTTCAAGCTAGTTTTGGCAATCTGCCTGCTGAGTCCGCTGGCCTTCGCCGGCGGCAAAGAGTTTCTGGATATCACCTTCGAGGAGGCGCTCAAACGCGCCGGCGCGGAGAACAAGGTCGTCTATGTCGATTTCTATACCACCTGGTGCGGTCCCTGCAAAATGATGGACCGCACCACCTTCAAGGATGAAAAGGTCCTCGCTTGGCTTAAGGAACACGCCATTCCCTTGGCCATCGACGCCGAGGCCCAGGTCGACCTGGCCAAGAAATACGACGTCAAAATGTACCCCACCTCGGTCTTTATCAAGGCCAACGGCAGCGTCGCTTATCGCTTTTCGGGCTATCGCGACCCCCAGGAGTTTTTGACCGAATGCGCGCAATCGCTGTCAGGTAAAAGTTCTGACCAGATCGCGCGCGAAGCCTTGGCGGCGGATCCGAACAACGGCAAACTCAAGTTCGAATTGGTTCAGAAGCTCGTGGAGGCCGGCAAGGGCGACGAGGCTGTCGACCTGATCAAGACCGTTCTGGCCGACAGTCAGCAGGGCAAGGACCAGGGGATGCCGGTCTCCATGTTCTATATGATGCTGGACCGCTGCCGTACGCCGGCGTCCAAGAGCTTGCTGGCGGCGGAGTACGAGCGCATCCACGGCACGATCAGCGCCGGTCAGATCGAGCTCGAGGCCGTGCGCAATCTCTCGATGCTGGCCAGCATGGACAAAAAGAAATCGATCCTGAAGGTCTATGACGAACTCAAGGCGGCAGGCACGGCCGCGGAGAAGCTGGCCCTGTTCAACGACGTCGTCTATAAGGACATGCTGGATGCGGGCCGCTATGCCGAACTGGAGGCGATGAAATCAGTCGATACGCGGCTGGCCGAGCTCGATGCGCGCTCTGAGCAGCTGAAATCCGCTCCCGCCAAACAGCAGGAGATGATGGCCGAATTCCTCACTTATCAGAAAATCGATCTCTTCAAATTAATGCTGGGCTTGGGCAAACAGGAGCAGGCCCATCAACTGGCGGACGGGATCCTGGCCAAAAGTCCGTCCTACGACACCTTTAACGCCCTCGCTTGGACGGCTTACGAGGCCAAACACTGCGACCAGCTGACGCTGGACTGGGCCAAAAAAGCCTACGAGTTGGCCGGTCCCGACAACGCCTCCGTGCTGGATACCTACGCCCGCGTGATGGCGGTGATGGGTCAGCGCGAACCGGCGCTGCAATTGGTCAAGGACGCCATGACCCGCGTTGGCGAGAAAGGTCGCGAGCGCGACATTCTCAACGAGCTGATGCAGGACCTCACCAACGAACCGGTCAAAGAACCCAAGGGCAACTGAATTCTGCCAGGTCGAGCCGGCTTGGTGCCACCCCCTGTGCGGTCCGTCTCGCGATGGGCCGCACGGGCGGGCTGGTTCAGCCCTTCTTCTGGACCTTCAGGTTCAGGGTTTTAGCGATGCGCAGAAAACCCTTCTTACTGATCATATAGGCCCACTGGCTGTATTCCTTGTACTGTTGAACCAGCTTGACTTCGGAGAAGATGCGGCGGTCGTTGAAGATCGAATCGCCCAGTTGGCGCTTGAGTTGGAGCCAGGCGGTGTGGTTCTTGTAGAGGGTCGTGCCGGTATCCAGCGCGTACTCGCGCCCCCAATGGGTGAGCGGGTGGAAGCCGTGCTCGCGGGCGTCGGAGAAGTCCTCGGTCTCCTGCAGCTTGACCGGACGGACCAGGTAGTGGAGGTCGACAGGGGCCTCGAGACTCAGGCCCTGGGCCTCGCGGAAGTCGGCGCCGGTGGTCGTCGCGCCGGCCAGGTTGGCGTCGCGCAGATCGGCGTAGCGCAGGTCGGCGCCACTGAGATTGGCCGCGCCCAGGTTGGCCTTGTTGAGGTTGGCATTGCGCAAATCGGCACCGCTCAGGTCCGCGCTGCCCAGGTGGGCGTGACTGAGGTCGGCGCCCCGCAGGTTCTTGCCGCGCAAATTGGCCGCGCCCAGTGAAAAGCCGCTGAGATCCGTGCCGCTCAAATCCGTGCGGGCCAGAACATCGGCGGTGGTCAGTCGCTCGCTAGCCAGTTCCATGGTGTCACCTGTCGTTTCAGCGGTTCAAGGCGCTGTGCGCCTACCCCTAATCATACCCCTGGCAACGATGGCGCGATACGAATTAATGTCACGATCCGTGTGATCGACCTCACAGAAAATGCGTCTCGCGCAGGCGCTGTAGCACAAGATGCAAGCTTGTGACGGACGGAGTGCTGATGTCAAACGAGGTCTATGAACTTAGGGTTAGTTTCAGGATTTTGAACTTGTAGGCGCGTTTGCCATGACGCCGCGCAGTTTGAAGCTGTGGGGCTGGGCGTGGCGCGGGAGCGATTTTTGGCAGTGGGCGACGACGGCGGCCAGAAATTGGGTGTCGTCCAGGCGTTCCTCGTCGACCATGAGTTCGGCGCGCAAGCCCTGTTCGTCGGTGCTGACCCTGGCGCCCCAGATGGCTGGGTGTTGGGCGAGCTGGCTGGCGACCTGATCCAGGTAGAGGCGCTGACCCTCGCCTTCGAGGCGGTCTCGGTGCTGGCCAAGCACGACGAGGCCCTGGGGGACGCCGTTGTCGCCAGGCACGAACTTGGCCAGATAGCCCGTATCGGCCAGGCGTGTGCCCTGGTGGCGCTGTTCCCAGAGCGGGCTGAAGGGGTCGGGCACGATATTTTGGGCCGTGGCGCGGGCGCCGCTCTCGAGCTGGCGCGGGACGGCCACGCCGCCCAGGTAGAGGCGGCCGACGACGCCGACGGGCACGGGCCGCAGCCAGCGGTCGAGCAGGTAGAGGCGCAGGTTGTCGAGCGGCCGGCCGGGCATGGTGCCGGGCGCGGCCTCGCCATTGGCCTCGTCGGCGGTACAGGCACTGATCAAGGCGCAGTCGGCCAGGTCGCGGCGGTAGATGACTTCAATCTCGGGCAGCACCGCCTGCAGGCGCTCCAACTCGGCGATGGGCCGCGGGACCTGGCCGTAGACGATCAGCTCGCGCGCCTGGGGCCAGTCGGCACCCGCGTGGAGCGCATGGCAGAGGCGGCGGAACAGCGGGTGCGGCAGGAACAGCCGGTCGACGGCCTCCTGGCGCAGGGTGCGCAGCAGGCCGTCCCAGCTGGCCAGGCGGCGGCGCGAGGCGACGACCAGGCGACCGCCGCGGCAGAAGGCGGCGAAAATCTCGTGCAGGGATTCGCGGCGGGCCAGATCCGCCAGCAGCAAGGTGCTGCCGCCCTCGCGGAGGTGGCCGCGATACCACCAGATGGCGTTGGAGAGGCTGTGGTGCGTTTCCAGCCAGGCGTTGCCGTCACTGGCGTAGCGGCAGGCGACGTGGTCGGGTCGGATCTGGTCGGGCGGGTTATCGGCCTGCTCGCTCAGGCGCAGCAGCTGCTCGGCGCGCAGCACCGGCCCGGCGAAGCTCGCGGTCTCCAGTTGGTTCTCGGCCAGCAACAGCGCGGCCGGTTGCGGCTCGAGCAGCTGTCCCCGCGCAGTGGCGACCGGCAGGATCAGGGCGCCCAGTTTGAGCAGGGCCAGCAGGGCGACGATGGACTCGGGCCCAGGCTCGAGCGCGAGCAGGACGGGCGTCTCCAGGCCGACCCCGCGGCGGGCCAGGTCGCGACCGAGCGCGTTGGCCAGACGATTGAGCTGGGCGTAGGTGAAGCGGCCGCCGTGGGCGGCCAGGGTCGCTGCCGGGCAACGCAGGGCCTCGGCGTGGGGCATGCGGGCGACGATGTCCTCGAACAGGCGCGGCAGGCTGCGGTCGCGCGGGGCGTCGCTGGTGGTCTGGTTCCAGACGCGCAGCAGGGTCTCGCGCTGCTGGGGCTCGAGCGGCGAGAGGCGGTCGAGCGGGTCGTCCGGGCGCTCGACGAGTTGGCCCAGCAGGGTGCGCAGCTGGGTGCCGAAGCGTTGGATGGTGCGGGCATCGAAGGCATTGCCGCGGTAGGCGAGATGGCAGAGCAAGCCCTGCTCGCTCTCGACGATGCGCAGGTCCAGGTCGGTCTGGGCCGTGCCGTTGGGCAGCCAGCTGGCGGAGACCTTCAGGCTGGGCCGCTGCGCGGTCTCGAGCGGCTTGTCCCAGGTGTAAACAGCGCGGTAGGTCGGCAGTTGGGCCGCGGCCAGGATCTCGGCGGCGGGGATGGCGCGGTGGGCGCGCACATCGCGGATCTGATGGCGGAAGCGCTCCAGGAGTTCCAGAAAGACCGGGTTACCGCCGAGGTCGACCCGCACGGGCAGGATATTGGCGAGCGGGCCGACGATCGGCTCCAACTGGGGCAGAATGCGGTTGCCGACGCGCCAGCCTATGACGAACAGCTGTTGACCGCTGTATTGGCCCAGCAGCATGGCAAAGGCTGCTTGGCAGACGAGGGAGACGGTGCAGCCGGCCTGGCGGCTGAGGGCGATGAGCGCGATGCGCAAGCGGGCGGGGAAGTGAAAGAGGTGATCGGCGCCGCGGTAATCGGGCCGGTCGGGCACGAGCTCGTGGCTGAAGGGGGCGAGCGGCGGGGTGCCTCGCAGGCGCTCGCGCCAGAAACGCAAATGACCCGCGGCGCGCGCAGAGGCCAGCCACTGGCGCTGCCAGCAGGCGTACTGGCCGTAATCGCGCGCGGGCGGTGCTGGGTCCGTCGGGTGCAGCAGATGGCGGGCCAGGGCGGCGGCGCTACCCTCGTCGAGCACGAGGCGCTGGGCCGTGAGCAACAGGTTGTGCTCGCTGCGGCTCTGGCGCAGCACCAGCAGGCGCCAGGGCGGGGCCGTGGCGCGGTCAAACGGTCGGCGCGCGGCCGCCAGCAGCAGTTGGTTTTGGCGGCGTTCGCGCTCGGAGCGCTCGAGCCCGGCGAGGTCGACGACGTGCAGGGTTGGGGAACAGGCTGCCAGGACCTCGGCTGTGTTGCCGGGAAAAACGGTGCGCAGGATCGTGTGGGTTGCGGCCAGTGCTGTCAGGCGCGCGGCCAGGCTGGCGACCTCCAGCTGGCCAAAGAGGTGGAGGTGCAGGCTGAGCATCTGGGCTTGGTCCAGGCATTCGCCGCCAAGGCGCTCGCGCGCCAGGAACTCGCGCTGCTCGCCGCTGAGCGGTGGGTGCGCGTCCAACGGGGCTAGGTCGAGGCCCTCCAGATCCCAGGCGCCTGTGTACTCCTCGGTGCGCGCGAGTAACTCGACCAGTTCGGCGGTCGAGGTCTCGGCCAGATCCTCGGCGTGCAGGTCGGGACCCAGCTGTTGGCGCAGGCTGGCGACCAGGCGCGTGGCGCTGTGGGCCAGGTCGGCCAGGTGCGCGGACCCGTCGCGCGGTTGCAGGTAGTCGGAACCGCAGATCCTGGCGGCAAGCGTGTTGAGCTGGCGACCGAGGTGGTCATAAGGGGGCGAGGCGCTAGCGGCCTGGAGCGGCATGGGCAGGGCGGCGACCTCGACCTTGCCGGCAGGGGTCAGCGGAAAGGTCGCCAAGGGCACGAAGGCCAAGGGGATGACCTCGCTGCTGAGGTGCGTGGCCAGGTACTGGTGCAGCTCGCGCTTGAGCGACTGCTCGTCGGCGCTGGCCTCGTGGGTCTCGGCGGCTGGGCGGATGTAGGCGATCAGACAGGTCTTGCCGGTGCTGTCGGTCAGCGGCAGGACAAGGGCCTGGCGCACGGCGGGGTGGCGCTCGAGCAGGGCGGCCACCTCACTGGGGTCGACGAGCATGCCTTGGATCTTGAGTTGGCGGTCGCGGCGGCCGAGGAACTCCAGGTGGCCGTCAGCCAGGTAGCGGCCCAGGTCGCCGGTGCGGTAGAGACGGGCGCCCGGCTCGGCCGCGAAGGGGTTGGGCAGGAAGCGCAGCGAGGTGTTGCCAGGTTTGCCCAAGTAACCCTGGGCGAGGCCGGTGCCGGCGATGTAGATCTGGCCGCGGACGCCGGGTGGGACGGGTTGGAGCGCGTCGTCGAGGACGTAGACCTGACGCTGTGGCAGGGGCCGACCGATGGGGGTCGAGTGCGGGGTCAGGCCGCGCCGGCGCAGATCGCAGACGGTGGCGAAGGTGGTCGCTTCGGTGGGGCCGTAGCCGTTGAAGAGGCGGCCTGGGCAATGTTCGAGGTAGCGGGCGACATGGAGGGGCGAGAGCACGTCGCCACCGCTGATCAGTTGTGGCACGGCGGCGAGCGGCTCGAGGTGCTCGTCGACCATGTAGCGAAAGAGGTGGCTCGAGAGCCAGAGCGTAGTGATGCCCTGGCGGCGGATCAGACCGGGCAGGTGGTCGAGCTGTTGCTCGCCGGGCATGACGAGCGTGGCGCCGCTCAGCAGGGCGCCCCAGATCTCGAAGGTGGCGGCGTCGAAGGCCAGCGAGGCGGCCTGGAGGACGATGCTGCCAGGCCCGAGTTCGAGCCAGTCGAGAGGGTCGACGAGGGAGAGCACGGCGCGGTGGGAAACGGTCACGCCCTTGGGTGTGCCGGTAGAGCCGGAGGTGAACATCAGGTAGGCGGGCAGGTCGAGCGGAACGGCCGTCGGGTGAGCCAGCGGTTCGCCGGCCAGGCTTTCGCCCTCGTCGGTGAACAGCAGTTCGTAGCCGCGGCCCTGGTTGGGCAGCAGCTCGGCCAGGCCGGCGCGGGTAATGATCCGGCGGGCGCCGCTGAGGGCGAGCATGCTGGCCAGGCGTTCGCCGGGGCAGTGGGGATCGAGCGGCACGTAGGTGGCACCGGCGCGGAGCAGGCCGAGGAGGGCGGCGACGGCGTCGGCGCTGCTGTGGAGGAAGAGCGCGATCGGCTCGCCGAGGCGCAGGCCGCGTGCGCGCAAAGCGCCGGCGATGCGGCTGGCCCAGTCGTCGAGCAGGGCGTATTCGAGGCCGATATTGCCGAGCAGCGGGTCGGCGACGGTGCGCAGGGCGATGGCGTTGGGCTGGCGCATGGCGACGGCGGCGAAGCGGGCGGCCAGGTCCAGTGCCGGCGCGGGCGTGGGGCAGGGACCGGCGGCAAAGGCCAGGACGCGGGCGCGACCGGCTTCGTCCAGCAGCGGCAGGCGGCGCAGGGGCGTTTGGCGGTGCTCGGGCAGGGCGCCCAGCAGGGCGCTGAGTGCGACGGACAGGTCGGCGATGCGGGCGGGCTCGTAGCGGCCGGCGTGATAGCAAATCTCGGCCTCGAGGCGGGTGCCCAAGTCCTGGACGAGCAGGGTCAGATCACGGCCGAGGGACGAGAAGCGCGCCCGTTCGACGGTGATGGTCAGGCCCTCGCGGTGACTCTGCGCGGGCAAGGTGTAGCAAGCGAAGGCGCCGCGCAGGGGAAACTGGTGGGCGGGATCGGCACCCAGCGCATGTTCGGCGACCTGCTGGATCGGTGCGTAGCCGCAGGGCGCGACCTCGCGGGCGAGGGCGATCAGGCGCGCCACCAGGGCGACGAAGCTGGGATCGTCGGCGAGGTTGACCCGCAGCACGACGGGATTTTCGAAGGCGCCGATGGCCGCGTGCCAGTCGGCGTGGTCGCGGACCTGGCAGGGTACGCCGAGGCTGAGCTCGGTCCCGCTGGCGTAGCGCGAGAGCAGGGTAACCCAGGCGGCCATGAGCACGAAGCGCAGCGGGGCCTCGGCCTGGCGGGCCTGCTCCAGCAGTTCGTCGCGCTGGCGCTGGTCCAGGACAAAGCGATGGCGACCCTCGCGATAGGGTGAGAGCGCCAGGGTCGGCTTGCCGACCGGCAGCGCCGAATCCGCCCCGAAATGGGCGAGCTGGCGCTGCCAGTAGGCCAACTCGATCGTGAGTCGCTCACCCATCCAGTAATGTTGGAACCAGCGCACATGGGTGGTGAAGCTGATCGACCGGGTGTGATGGCGCTGGGGATTGGAGGCCAGCAGTGCCTCGGAAAGCTGAGCGCTGAGGATGGCGGTCGAGATGCCGTCGGCGACGAGCGGGTGGAGCAGCAGCAGCAGGCGGTGGCGATCGGGGGTGAAGCGCAGCAGCAGGGCCTGCCAGGCGTGGCGCGGCAGGTCCTCTTGACCGCTCCAGCGCGGGCGCAGTCGGACGGCCAGGTCCTCGGCCAGCGGGGCGGCGAGCTCGACCAGGACCAGCGGGAAGGCGCGCGCCGGCAGGACTTCTTGGCGGAGCTGGGCGCCCTCGCCATGGAAGCGGGTGCGCAGGATCTCGTGGTGGGCGACGACTTGGTCGAGCGCGGCCTCGACCCGCGCGAACGGCAACGGCCCGTCCAGTGCCAGCTCGAGGAAGGGCTGGTCCCGGCCTTGGCGGGTGGTCCACGCCCTCAGCTGAGCGGGCGAGAACGGGCAGGGGGTGGGTTCGTTGAAGCGGCTAAGGTCGGCGTCCAGGGGCTCGCGCCAGAGCGCCTCCAGTTCGGCACTCAGCGGACGGCTGTCAGCCTCGTCGCTGCCGTGCGGCGCGCGCAGGCGAAAATGGCCTTCGCCACCCTCGAGACGATAGCCGGCGGTCATTAACTGGGCCAGGGCGACGACACGCGCAGACTCGGGAGCGGCGGAGCTCTGTAGTGGCTTGGCTTGGGTGGCTTCCTTTGCTTTCATCGACACCCTCCTCGCGCGTCTGCTCGGCTGGAGGCCTATCTACCTGAAATTATTATACGTCAATCTGAGTCGATCGGCGCCGATTGCGGCCAAAATGCGAAGATTCTCACACAAGGAACCCACGGGCTATAAATAGCCGATCAGGTCCCGCAGTCGCTGTAGGGCACGAGGCAAGCTTGCGCCGGGCGGAGGGTGAATGTGAAAGCGGCCTTGTCAGCAGAGGGTAACTATCATTCTTGGTGGGGCTGGGGAACTATCACCAGCGCAACATTGGAAGTTGCGCCACATTGCCTTTTCTCTAGCCGCTTTCCCTCAACGCACGTCCCGCAAACGACCCTCTTAATCACCCTTCTTCGCGGCGTCGCGACTTCGCGCGAGTTTGTTTCCCCGCCTTAGCGCGGCTAACCGTCGCGGCGCAGGGGCATGGTCATGCAGCGCGGGCCGCCGCGGGCGCGGGAGAGCTCGTTGGCCTTGATCATGATGAAGTAGCGCTTGCCGTCCATCAGGTCGATGTCGCGATCGATGATCTCCTGGCCGGTGACCAGCTGGTAGCCACAGCGGGCCAGCTCCTCGGCGGTCTTGACGTTGCGGTCGTAGCCCATGATCACGCCAGGGGCCAGGCAAAAGGCGTTGGCGCCGTCGGTCCACTGCTCGCGCTCTTGGTTCATGCGGTTGCTGCCACCGCAGAGGATCGGGTTGAGCTTGTGGCCCTCGGCCGCCAGCGCCTCGAGGAAGCTGTCCTTGAGCGTGACTCGCACGGCGTCGCCGGTCAGATCCATGCGCACCACCGCGAGCGCGTGCTCCTGGTGCGGCTTGAAGAACGGCGGGAAGACCAGGCAGTTCTCCTCGTCGATCTGGGTGAAAATCGTGTCCAGGTGCATGACGGCCCGCTCCTGGGGCATGAGCACGGCGAACAGGGTCTTGAACTCGCGGCTCTGGCGCAGGCGCTCGGCCAGCAGGGTCACCGCCGACTGGGTCGAGCGGATACTCACGCCGACGGCCAGGATGTCTTTGGAAAGCACGAGGATGTCGCCACCCTCCAGGCAGTGGTTGGTGTTGGGGTGATCCTGGATGTAGCCGGGAATCATGTCGAACCAGATTTTGTCGAAGTCGCCGACCTTGAATTCGGGGTGGAAGCGGAAGATCGTCTCCATGATGAAGGGCTCGGGCCGGCGCGCGTTGGTGGCCATGTGGTTGATGCTGACGCCCTCGCCGATGACGGCGGCCGGGTCGCGCATGAACAGCAGGTTGGGCACGGGCGGTGTGCGGAAACGATAGCCGGCCCCGCCGTCGGTCTCCTCGTACCAACCGGCCACAGCTCGCTCGGCTAACTGCTCCGAGTCCAGCTCTTCAAGGGCTTCGCGGTCGCGCGGGCCGAGCTTGTGGAGGCGACAGAAACGGTCGAGGAAATGGGCGCGCGCGATTACGTCGCGGACGGTCTCGGCCAGCAGGTCCTGGACGTCGACGACCCGGTCCACGACTCGTTTCAGCACGGCGCTGAAGACTCGGTGCTCCTCGCGCGCCTCCTTGCCAAAGAGAATGTCGTCAAACAGCAGCTGATGCATCAGCGACGGGGTCATGTAGTCGACCTCGAGGCCGGGGCTATGGACGGCGACGGCACGCAGTCTGCCGATCTCGGAAAAAACAGACAAGTTGGGCATGGGAACTCCTCGATCTTCGTGTCACGAATGCCATCATGACGCAAGTTCAGCTCCCTGGCAACCCCCCAAAATGGCCGCGGCCCGGTCTGAAGGCAGGGCGGTCGCGGCCACCAAGGCGGCCCCTGGCAAAGGTGGAGCAAAAGGGACCAGCGCCTCGTAAGGAGCTGAACGGCGCCCTTTTGGTCCACTGCGGTCCACCGCCGCAAACCGCTGAAAAACAAGCAATCATGCTGCATATCACTCAAAATGGGGCGAAATATTCCAGCGTTCGCATTGACCTCGTGGACGAAAGGGGACTATAATGGACCGAAAGGGACGCAAACCGGACCACGGACCTTGGCGGTGACCGACATGACAGGGCGACTGCGCGGACATGCAGATGCACGAATCGACGAGAAGGGGCGACTGAAAATGCCCTCGGTCTTCCGCAAGACGCTCGCCACCAGCTACGGTCCCAGCCTCTTCATCACGGCCCTGACGGATGACCACCTGGCCATCTATCCCATTGCCGTTTGGGAAGATATCGAGTCCCGCGTGAATGGCTTGGGGATGATGCACCCCCTCAAACAGAAGTTCCTGACCCGCGCTAACCGCTATGGTATCGAGGTAGAAATGGACGAGCAGGGCAGGGTGCCGCTCAAACCCAACCAACGCCAGCTGATCGGCATCGAGGACGATGTGACCCTGATCGGCTGCATGGACCACCTCGAACTGCGGCCGTCCGCGGCGGTCGAGCGCCTGGAAGGCCAGGACGCGCTGACCCAGGCGGATTTGGAGGCAATGCGGATATGAACGAGGCGACCCATGTGCCGGTCATGTTGAACGAGGTCCTGGAAGGTCTGAACCTGCAACCCCAAGGGCTCTACTGGGACGGCACCTTCGGCCGCGGCGGCCACAGCCGCGAAGTACTGGCGCGCCTGGGCGAGGGCGGCCGCCTGATCGCGTCCGACCGCGACGCGGCGGCGGCGGCCGAGGCGGCCACGATCGCCGACGGGCGCCTGCGTTTCATCCACGGCGACCTCGAGGAGGTCGTCGACGAGGTCGAGGGCCTGGCAGGTTTTCTGTGGGACCTGGGCTGCTCGACGCCCCAGCTCAAGGACCCCGCCCGCGGTTTCAGCTTCGCCGAGTCCGGCCCGCTGGACATGCGCATGGACCAAGCGCAGGAGACGAGCGCGGCGACGATCGTCAACGAGTACCGCGAAAAGGACCTGGCCGATTTGATTTACAAGTACGGCGAGGAGCGGCTGTCCCGCAGAATTGCGGCGCGCATCGTGCAGCAACGCAGCAGCGCGCCGATCACGGACACGCTGGTCCTGGCGGAGATCTGCAAGTACGCCTACCCCCGCAAGTACCACCGCATCCACCCCGCCACGCGCACCTTTCAGGCGCTGCGCATCGCCACCAACGACGAGCTGGGCCAGCTGGAGCGCGCCCTGCCGCGGGCGCTGGCGCGCCTGGCGCCTGGCGGTCGCGCGGTCGTGATCAGCTTCCACAGTCTCGAGGATCGCCTGGTCAAACACCTCTTTCGCGATCTGGCATTGCGCGGCGACTACCGCTTGATCACCAAGAAACCGCTGACCGCCGACGACGACGAGGTGGCGCGCAATCCCGCCTCGCGCAGTGCCAAACTCAGAATTCTCGAACGCCAAGCCTAAGGAGCCGATCATGCAGCAACAGGCCTTTCAACGACAAGACGTGCGGGTGGCGCCCAAGCGCCGGCGCTTCCGCCAATACCTGATCCTGGTCGTCTCGGCGGTCTTCCTGGTCGGGGTGATGCTGGTCATCGTCAACGAGCACGGTCGCCTGCTGCAGCTGGGCTACAAGGTCGTCGAGCAGAGCACGGAGAACGCCAAGCTGCGCGAGCAGCGGGACCGCCTCAAGGTCGAACTGACCCGGCTGACGGCGCCGGACCGCATCGTCGCCGAGTCGGTGCGCCTGGGCCTGCGCCCGATGGCCTCGGCCGACCTGGTCGAGGTGCACCTCAAACCCGCCAGCGCCGCGGCGGGCGAACCCGCCATGCTGGCAATGATGGAGGAGATGCGCTGAGCTTATGGTCGACGAAAGCAGGGTCTTCCGCAAACGCTTTGCGATACTGGTCGCCTTAATCGGGCTCTGGTGCCTGGGCATCGTCGTGCGCCTGGTCAAGCTCCAGGTCTTCGAGAGCCCAACGCTGAAAACGCGGGCGGAGAACATGCACACGGGCACGCGCCAGATCCCGGCCCTGCGCGGTCAGATCCTCGACCGCAACGGCCGGACCCTGGCGATCAGCCTGTGGGAGCCCTGTATCACCGCGGACCCCTCGCTGATCGAAAACGTGCCAGCGGTGGTCGATGCCCTGGCGCAGGCCTTGGGCCACGACCAAGCCTGGAAGCAGCTGATGCACAAGCGCCTGGGCAATAAGGACAAGCGCTACGCCATCGTCGACGACCGGGTCACCCAGACCCAGCAAAAGGCGGCCGAGGCCCTCAATCTCAAAGGGGTCTTCTTCTCGCGCCACCCCTGGCGCAAGTACCCCAACGGCTGGCTGGCCTCCCACGTGGTCGGCTTCATCAACGGCGACGAGACCACGCGCGAGGGCCTGGAACAGACCTATAGCCAGGCCATGGCCGGCGCCGCTGGCAGCATGGAGGTGCTGCGCGACGGCCGCGGTCGCAAAAACGGCCTGGCCGAAAAAATCGTCAAGGACCCGATCGACGGCGCCAACCTGCAGCTGACGATGGACCTCAACCTCCAGTTGTTCCTCGAGGACGCCATGCGCCGCGGCATGGAGACGACTCAGGCCGAGAGCATCAGCGGCATCGTCATGGACCCGCGGACGGGCGCGATCCTGGCGATGGCGAACTTACCCGATTACAACCCCAACAACTATAGCCAAGCGGGTGGTGAGCTGCGCCGCAACCGCGCGGTCGTCGATATCTACGAGCCCGGTTCGGCCTTCAAGGTCGTGACCGTAGCGGCTGCGCTCGACGCTGGCACGACCAGGATCAACCAAACCTTCTTCAGCAGCCCCGCGCCGATTCACGCGTTCGACAAGCGCATCCGCAACCACCCGCCGTTTGGCATGCTGACGGTCCCAGAAATCCTCTGGCACTCCAGCAACGCCGGCGTGGTCCAGATCGCCCTGACGATGACGCCGGCCCAGTTCGGCGACTACATCGAGCGCTTCGGCTTCGGCAAGCGCACCGGCGTCGACCTGCCCGCCGAGTCGCCCGGCCTCTACCGGCCCCAGCGCCAATGGGACCGCACCTCGCCCTACTTCCTGGCGATGGGCCACGAGATCGGCACCACGCCTCTGCAAATGCTGACGGCGCTGTCCGCGGTCGCCAACGGCGGCCTGCTGGTCAAGCCGCACTTGGCCCGCGAGCTGGAACAGGCCGACGGCAAGCGGATCGATCTGACCCCCAAACAGGCGCCGACCCGAATCCTCAAACAAGAAACGGCGCGGGACCTTGCCTACGCCCTGCGCGGCGTGGTCGAGCACGGCACGGCCAAGAGCGCGGCGATCCGCGGCACGGCCGTCTTTGGCAAGACGGGCACGGCCCAGCGCATCCTCAGCGGCGCTTATGCCCGCAACAAATACAATTCCTCCTTCGTCGGCTTCTTTCCTGCCGAAGCACCCCGATATGGTATGATCGTGGTGGTCCACGACCCCAAGGGCGCCAAGCTCCACGGTGGGGATGTGGCCGCGCCCATCTTCGCGGAAGTCGGCAACCGCATCATGGATTACGAGCGGGTCAACAAACCTCGGCACAAGCTGGAGATGGTGGCTCGCACGCCGGACTGGAAGGAACAACCGACCCGGATCACGGCGATGTCCACGATGCCCGATTTTACCGGCATTGGCCTGCGCAACCTGCTCCAGCAGGCCAGGAGATTGGGGTTGCGCCTGAATATCGAGGGCAAGGGTCAGGTCACCGGTCAATCGCCCCAACCTGGCTCGCCCATCCCCGCGAACCGCAACTGTACGATCTTGATGAGTGAAGGTTGAGACATAGAATGAAGTTGGGTGAATTGAGTCAGGGCATCGGTCAGCTGTTGGAACCAGGGACGGCCGACATCGAAATCAATCAGATAACCCATGACAGCCGCAAGGTCCAGCATGGCGGAATCTTCGTGGCGCTTGAGGGCGCCCACAGCGACGGCCACCACTACATCGCCTGCGCCTCGCAGCTGGGCGCGGTCTGCATCGCCACCAACCATCCCGAGAAGGTCCCCTGCCACATGCCGATCCTCATGGTGGAGGACCCGCGCACCGCCATGGCACTGTTGGCGCGCAAACTTTACGACTTTCCCGATCGCCAGCTCAAGATCGTCGGCCTGACCGGCACAAACGGCAAGACCACGGGCACCTACCTGATCCAAAACCTGCTGCGCCCGCTCGGCAACTGCGGCCGCACAGGCACGCTCAGCTACTACAACGGCATCGGCGAGGAAAAGGCCTCGCGCACGACGCCGGAGGCCAGCGACGCCTTCCGCACCCTGCGGGAAATGGTGGTCAACGGCTGCAAGTACGCGGCCATGGAGCTCTCCAGCCACGGGCTGGTGCTACAGCGCGTCAAGGACCTGGAGGTCCAGTACGCGATTTTCACGAACCTCACCCGCGATCACTTGGACTTCCACGACTCGATGGAGAACTACTTCGCCGCCAAGCAGCTGCTGTTCACCGAGCACCTGGTCCCCGGCGGCACGGCGATCGTCAACTGGGACGACCCCTGGGCACGCCGTTTGGCGATCCCGGCCTCGGCGCGCCTGCTCAAGCTGGGCCAGTGCGAGGAAGCCAATTTCCGCTTCGTCGTCGAGGAGATGAGCGTGACCGGCTCGCGCTTCACGGTCGCCTTGGACGGCAAACGCCAGGCGTTCCCCCTGCCGATGCTGGGCATCCACAACATCTATAACTTCTGCAACGCGCTTGGCGTGGCCGTCTGCGAGGGCCGCAGCATGGCGGAGGTCGCCGCTCAGACGCACGCGATCTGCACGGTGCCCGGCCGCAGCGAAATGCTGAACCTGGGCCAGCACTACGGCGTCATGGTCGACTTCGCCCATTCGCCGGACGCGCTCAAGAACGTGCTGGTCTCCTGTCGCGAGATCACCAAGGGCAAGCTGATCATCGTCTTTGGCGCCGGTGGCGACCGCGATCAGAGCAAGCGGCCGGAGATGGGCAAGATGGCGGACACCTACGCGGACGTGATCGTGCTCACCTCCGATAACCCGCGCACGGAGGACCCCGAAGCGATCATGGACATGGTCCAGAACGGCATCGACCGCGAGCCGGGCCCGACCTTCATCCGCCAGTGGGACCGGGAACAGGCGATTTTCGAAGCGATCGCCCAGGCCAAAGCGGGCGACCTGGTGCTGTTGGCCGGCAAGGGCCACGAGACCAGCCAGGAGATCGGCCGCACCTTCCATCCCTTTGACGACCGCCAGGTCGCGGCACAGTGTATTCGGGCCAGGTTGAGTGGGGCGCATGGTTAAGTACGCCCAGGTCAAGGGCTGGCGCATCGAGAAACTGACGGATGTGATCCGCGTGCTCAACCCGCGCGAGCACGCCATCAGAGAGGACGCGGCGGTCGGCCGTTTCCGGGTCGACAGCCGCGCGATCCAGCCCGGCGACATCTTCGTCGCCGTGCCAGGCGCGCGCAGCGACGGCCACAGCTACGTGGACCAGGTGCTGGCTGCCGGCGCCGGTGCCGCGTTGGTCTCCTCCTACGAGCGCATCCGCACGCGCGAGCGCTGCATCCTCGTCGACGACCCGCTCGAGGCGCTGCGCTTGCTGGCCGCCAGTCACCGCCGCGCGCTGGACACCAAAATCGTCGGCATGACCGGCAGTGTCGGCAAGACGACGACCAAGGAGATCCTGGCGGCGCTGTTGTCGGCCTTCATGCCGACCAGCAAGAGCGAGGGCAACTACAACAACACGATCGGCCTGCCCATGGAGCTTTTGCGGCTTACGCCCAAGCACCAGTGGATGGTGGCGGAGATGGGCATGTCGACGCCGGGCGAGCTGCGCCTGCTGGCCGACCTGGTCGACCCCGAGATCGTCATGTTCATGGCGGTCCGCGCGGTGCACCTGGCCAACTTCAAGAGCATCGAGGAGATCGCGGCCGCCAAGGCCGAGCTGGTCGAGGGCATGCGCCCGGACGCGACCCTGGTCTATAACGCGGACGACCCGCTAGTCGTGCGCCACAGCCTGCGCCACCCTGGCCCCAAGATCGCCTATGGCATGCTCAGCCCCGGGGCCCAGGTACGTGGTCGCATCGAGCCGTTCCCCGATTGGGAGGGCACGCGCTTTACGCTCAGCGACTTCGAGGGCCGCGACCACGAACTCTACCTGCCGCTGGTGGGCAAGTACAATGTGTATAACGCGGTCGCCGCCTGCGCCGCCGCCCTGGCGATCGGCGTGCCCGCGCCCGAGTTGCGCCACGCGATCCACGGGGTTACCAGCGCATCGGGCCGCAGCAACCTCCACAGCTTTGGCGCGACCCGTCTGGTCGACGACACCTACAACAGCAACCCCGACGCCGTCGGCCAAGTGCTGCGCGCCTTCGCGCCGCTCTCGCCGCGCCACTACCGCTGGATCCTGCTGGGCGACATGCTGGAACTGGGGCCGGACGAGGTGCAGATTCACGCCGAGCTGGGGCGCACCTTGGCGAGCTGCGGTTTCGACCGCATCACGCTCGTCGGACCGCTCTCGGCCCATGGCTATGCCGAGCTGGAACGCGCCCGCCCCGCGGGTGTCCAGTTCGAGCACTTCCCCACGACCGCCGAGGCCGTGGCCCGCATCGAGGTCGAAATCCCCGAGGATGCCCGCATCTGGCTCAAGGCCAGTCGCGGCATTGGCCTCGAGAGCTTGGCCCAGCACCTTTTGCAACGTCTTCAACCCAAAGGCTGACCCATGATCTGGAAACTCTTCCTGGCGCTTTCCCACGAATTCACGCTGTTCAATGTCTTTCGCTATATCACCGTGCGCAGTGCGCTGGCGGGGGCCACGGCCTTCTTCCTGAGCCTGATCCTGGGGCCGATCCTGATCCGCAAGCTGCGGGCCGCCTCCATCGGCCAATCGATCCGCGAAGAAGGTCCCCAATCACACCAGTCGAAGGCCGGCACGCCGACGATGGGCGGCCTGCTGATCTTGGTCACGCTGTTCTCCTCGACGCTGATTTGGGCGGACCTGACCAATCCCTACATTTGGGTCCAGTTATTCGCCACCGGCGGCTTCGCCTTTGTCGGGTTCGTCGACGATCGCGCCAAGCTGCTCAAGCAGCGCAACCTCGGCCTGAGCGCCCGCGGCAAGATGGGGCTGTTGCTGGTGATCTCGCTGATAGTCGGACTCTGGTTGTTCTACCTGACCCAGCGCGGCCAATTCATTACCGAGCTGCACTTCCCATTCTTCAAGCACTTCCACCCCGAGCTGGGCCTGTTCTTCATCCCCTTCGCGATGCTGGTGCTGTTGGCAACCTCCAATACGGTCAACCTCACCGACGGCCTGGACGGCCTGGCGATTGGGTCCTCGGGCATCGCCTTTGCCACCTACACGATCATTGCCTATGTCACCAGCCACATCGACATGAGCCAGTATCTGGACATCCCCCACCTGCCGATGTGCGGCGAGTTGACGGTTTTTGGGGCCGCCATGGTCGGCGCCTGCTTGGGCTTTCTGTGGCACAACGCCCACCCGGCCCAAGTCTTCATGGGCGACACGGGCGCGCTGGCCCTTGGCGGCGCGCTGGGCAGCCAGGCGCTGTTGACCGGTCACCCGCTGCTGCTGGTCCTGGTCGGCGGTCTGTTCGTGATCGAGGGGCTGTCGGTGATTCTCCAGGTCGCGTCCTTCAAACTGCGGGGCAAACGCATCTTCAAGATGGCGCCGATCCACCACCACTTCGAGCTGATGGGTTGGCACGAGTCCCAGGTCATCATCCGCTTTTGGATCATCGCCTTCCTGTTCTCGATCCTGGCGCTGAGCACGTTCAAACTGAGGTGAGCCCTTGAAAAAGCTGGTTTTTGGCATGGGTGTGACGGGTCAGGAGGTGGCGCGCTACCTGCGCCGCAAGGGCATCGCTTTCGATTGCTACGACGACAAAAAGCGCACGGCCGACTTGGTCGAGGCCCTGGGCTTCGACGGCTTCCAGTGCTTTGACACGGCCGAGGCGCCGAACCTGAGCGAGTACGACGAGCTGATCAGCTCGCCCGGCCCTCGCCAGGACCATCCGCTGCTGCTGCGCGCCCACGCCGCCGGCGTGGCGGTCGTCGCCGAGGTCGAATTCGCCTTTCGCCAGCAGTGCGGCACGATCGTCGGCATCACCGGCTCCAACGGCAAGTCGACGACGACCAGCCTGATCCACCACCTGCTGGCCCAAGCGGGTCGCCGCGCCAGTCTGTGCGGCAACATCGGCGTGCCCCTGATCGCCAGGGTCGACGATGATCCGACGCATATTTACGTGGTCGAACTGAGCAGCTTCCAGCTGGAGAACACGGTCGACTTCCGCGCCCAAGTGGCGCTGTTGCTCAATATCTCGCCCGACCACCTCGACTGGCACGGCGGCTTCGCGGGCTATGAGCGCGCGAAGCTCAAAATCTTCCAGAACCAGAGCGCGGCGGACCTGGCCGTGGTCCCGCCCGAGTACGCCGGTCGCGTCCCAGGTCAGGGCCAGCAGCGGATCGTGCCCTCGGCGCAGTGTCGCGAGGAGGAGGGCGTGTTGCGCGTGGGCGCCAACTTTGCCCTGCCGAGCGCCTGTATTCCGCTGCTGGGTCGGCACAACCACGCCAATGTCCTGTTTGCCTGCGCCGCCGTCGCCTTTCTGGGCATGAGCGCGGACGAGGTGGCCGCTGTCCTGCCCAGCTTCAAGGGCCTGGAGCACCGCATGGAACCGGTCGGGACCTATCAGGGCCGGCTCTGGATCAACGACAGCAAGGCGACCAACGGCCACGCCTGTCAGGCCGCCGTGGACGCGCTGGACCAGCCCTACGTGCTGGTCATGGGCGGCAGCGACAAGGGCGAGCGCTTTGGCGCTCTGGACCTCACCCGCAATCCGCCCAGGGCGATTGTCGCCTACGGCCAGACCGCACCGATGATTCTCGAGGATCTGGCCAGCTACGGACCCGAACACGTGCACCTGTTTCGCGAGGCGGTTTTGCGCGCACACCAACTGGCAGAGCCAGGCTGGGCCGTGCTGCTCTCGCCGGCCTGCGCCTCCTTTGACCAATTCGACAATTACGGCCACCGCGGCAGAGTTTTTCGCGCGCTGTTCAAGGAGTGCTCGGAATTGCCATGAACACCACCCAGCTCAAGCCCAGGCTCCCAGATTTCCTGCTCTCGATTCCGGTCGTGATCCTTCTGGGCTTTGGCATGGTCATGGTTTACTCATCCTCCGGCATGGTCTCTCAGGAACTCTATAACGACGGCAGCCGCATTTTCATGAAGCAGTTCGTGGCCCTGCTGTTTGGCCTGCCGACCCTGCTGGCCTGCGCGTTCATCCCCCACGACTTCTACCGCCGGCGCTTCGTGCTCTTCAGCGCGGTCGCCGTCGTCCTGGTCCTGCTGGTCGGCGTCCTGTTCCAATTACAGGCCAAGGGCGCCAGCCGTTGGTACTATCTGATGGGCTTTGGCTTCCAGCCCTCGGTGATGGCGACCTTGGTCACGATCCTGTTCGTGGCCGCCGTCGCCACCAAATACCCGCGCACACCGGATATGTGGATCCGCCGCCTCAGGTTGATCGTCCCCTTCCTGGTGCTGATCAGCGGCATGGTCCTGGCTCAGAACGACTTCGGTACGACCATGATCCTGCTGTGCATCTCCGGGCTGATGCTGTTTCTGGCCGGGATCCCCTTTCGGATCCTGATGCTGGGCGGCTTGCTGTTGTTGCCGATCATGCTCGGCCTGGTGATTTCCAAACCCTACCGGGTGGCCCGCATCCGCGCCTACCTGGGCGAGCAGCACTACCAGGTGACCCAGTCGCTGATCGCGATCGGCTCGGGTGGCGTGACGGGTGTGGGTTTGGGTCTGGGCAAGCAGAAATTGCACTATCTGCCCGAGCCCCACACGGACTTCATCTTCGCCAACCTCGGCGAGGAGTTCGGTCTGATCGGCTGCCTGACTTTGTTGGCCTGCTACATGGCCTTTCTGATCCGCGGGTTCATGGTGCTGACCCGGGTGGAGTCGCCCTATTCGCGGATTCTCGGTTCGGGCCTGCTGCTTTTGATCACGTTGCAGGCCATGCTCAACGTCTCCGTCGCCCTGGACCTGTTCCCCAACAAGGGCCTGACCCTGCCCTTCATCAGCGCCGGCGGCACCTCGCTGATCATGTCGATGGCGATGTTCGGGATCCTGCTCAACATCAGCCGCTGGCAAGTGGTCGATAACCGGGCGGCCGAATGAACATCATCATCAGCGGTGGCGGCACGGGCGGCCATATCTTTCCCGCACTGGCGATTGCCGACGCCATGGTCCGCCGCGATGCGAGCGTGAAGGTGACGTTTGTCGGCACGCGCTACGGCCTGGAGAGCCAGCTGGTGCCCAAGGCCGGCTACCCGCTGCGCTACTTGCCGATTCGCGGCTTCTTGGGTCGCGGCCTGCGCAACCAACTGGCCCTGCTGTGGCGCCTGCCGCTGAGCCTGGCGTTGAGCGTGTGGCTGGTGCTGCGGCTGCGGCCGAAGCTGGTGCTGGGTGTCGGCGGCTACGCCTCGGGTCCGCTGCTGTTCGTGGCGGCGCTGTTGCGCATCCCGACCCTGATTCAGGAGCAGAACGCCTATCCCGGCGTGACCAACCGCCTGACCTCGCGGGTGGCCAAGTTGGCCCTGTGCGGCTTCGCCGAGGCCGGTCAGTACCTGCGCTGCCCGACCTTGGTGTCGGGCAACCCGGTGCGCGGCAGTTTCCGGGCGGCCACGCCCTGGTCGCCGGAGCGCAAGTTGGTGCTCGTGTTGGGCGGCAGCCAGGGCGCCAAGGCGCTCAACCAGCGCCTGCCCGCGATCTTGATCGAGGTCCTGCGCGAGCGCGGTTTAGAGCTGATCCACCAGTGCGGCCGCAACTACCAGGCGCAGGTCGAGAGCGCCTATGCGGACGCGCCGATCCCGGTCACGGTCACGCCCTTTATCGAGCGGGTCGACGAGGTCATGAACCGCGCCCTGCTGATCATTTGCCGTGCCGGGGCCTCGACGATTGCGGAACTGGAGCAGACACGCGTGCCCGCGGTCTTGATCCCGTTCCCCAACGCCGCCCACGACCACCAGACCTACAACGCTCGCAGCCTCGCGTCGCGCGGGATGGCGCGGCTGGTGCCCGAGTCCGAACTGGAGGACCTGGGCGAGGTTTTGCGAGAATTGCTTACAGACAGGGATTTATTGGGTAAAATGGCGACCGCGGCACCGCCCTCGCAGGACGACGCCGCCGCGCGCTGCGCCGAAATCGCGGCGGCGCTGATTGGCGGTACCGAGGTTCGCCAACTTGTCCATCAATTCGGGAAATATGTTTAATTGGAACCAGCCGAAATGATCACGCCAGCGATGTAGCGCATGATGCAATCTTGCGCAGGGCGGCGGATGAAAGTTCAAGAGGCACTATAAATAGGACGAATTCCGTGAGCATCCCATGAAATGGCTCTATTTTCCGCCAATCGCCGGTTCGGGGCTGGTCGGGTAGCTGATGGTACCCATGTTTTCCAACGTTTCTCTGTGTTTCCCTGTTGACAGTGATTGGCAATGGCGCTAGACTCCCTTGATGCAACTTTGCATAAAACTGAAATTAAGAGGTTAGCGATGAAGCAATTCTTAAGTCTCACCCTTTTCTTTGCGATTCTGACGGTCGGAGTCATAGCCAAAGTGCAAGTAGCTAGCATTCAATGCACTTCTTGCTGTGCACTCTGCTCTGGAGGAACCGGTGGCGGAACCCAAACAACATCATGCACGGTGACTGTAACCTGTTCCACTGGCTCAGTTAGTTGCACGAGTGTCAACAACAAATGCTTTAAAGGCAACGGCTTCGTCCAGTGTGACGGTGGATCAGAGATACACTGCTGACAAATTTTTTCGCCCAAGGGTGATAGAGATCACCCTTGGCATCCGGAGTGGAAAATGAAAAGAAAATTAATCTCTGTATTCATGCTGGCACTTTCGCTGATAACAGGTTGCCAGAGCCCATTACCTTCATCAAAAAGCATCTCTCAACTTCACTTTGAAGGTGGCAAACTAGAGTTTGAAAACATTGGCATGATCTCCAAAGTACTCAGCCAAAACGTGTATAACGATCATTTGTTCCTTTCTGACTTAGAAAACAGTCGCATTCTAAAAGTAACCACTTCCTTTGTTGGGGAGAGTGAAATTGGATCCACTGGCGATGGCCCAGGCGAATTCCATGGCGTCGATCACTTCACAATTGTCGACGATAAAGTGTACGCATATAGCTACAGCAACCATAAAATGAATATCTTTGATGTCTCTGGTAAGTTCATCGAACAAATTCCAGTCCTTGACCCCATTATTGGACGCTTTTCCGTTCAAGACAAAAAAATCACTTTTTCAAACTACGAAAGCGTAGACCCCCTTCACGTATACGCAACTGACGGAATTAAGTTAAAGTCTTTTGGAACTCAATTGGCAGGAGAAAATGAATTGCAGCGGCGCATGCGCAGTATTCGCCACGTTTTCTCTTTCACCAAAGATTCTGAACATTTGCGCGTCGCGGTAAGCAAATCAGAACCCTATATTGAATTATACGACGCTTCGGAAAGGCTGATTCGGAGTCACAAGATCCAAGGCATCCCCTTTGTGGAAGAACGCATGAAGCACGCAGAATCGGAATACGCAAAGTCAAAGAACCATAAAATTATTATGCTCCTATTTCAAGATGCTTACTTAAGCGGCGACAGTCTATTTCTCCTACTGTTCTCCTCTGAACCGCCACATCATGTATTGAGATATAAAATCGAGGGACACGATTTCTCGCTCCAGAGAATCTATCGTATAGATGAACCTTCCTACCTGCTTTCAATGTCCGTTTACAACCAGGGGGAAGCGTTCTACTTCTATGACCTCGACATGGGCGGCATGAGAATGTATTCAGAGGTGGCACAGTGAGGACCCTCTGCCTTTTCATAACCTTGCTGGCACTTGACGGCTGCAACTCTAACACCGACATAACCGGAAACAGAAGTAGTCAAACGGTCCAGGATACACCTTCCCCTGTCGAAGTGAAGAGTTCCCGCCTAAAGGAACTTTCTCAAGAACTCATTGGCCAGAAAGTCGAATCCTTCCCAAAGATCATTCCAGACTTTCAATTCCCAGAATCAGGGTGCATCGTCTTCATGTATTCAGGATATAACTGTGACACGTGCATTGGCATGGGATTTGACATGATGAATAACTTCAAAGAATCCGGAATTTCCCCATCATTGCTCTGGGTCATTGGCAGCGACTCTGACATTGGCAGCATGCAGGTATTACACCATTACCCCGAAATGATCTACGCTGACACAAACAACATCGTCAGGCGTGAATTAAAATATCTTTATACACCCGTCATGTTCCTTTTCGATAACATGGGGCAGATTGTGGACGTCTTCTTCCCTTCTACAACCTACGACAAAGCTGATCTTCACCGTTTCCAGGAGCATGCCCTTTCACAATGCACCTAATAAGTTCAGTGGCGGGTCGCCCCACCTCGATACCTTGGGGCCCAGGACCGATTGATCGTGGTCTTGCGAGAATTGCCCACAGATCGGTCATTATTGGGTAAAATGGCGACCGCGGCACCGCCCTCGCAGGACGACGCCGCCGCGCGCTGCGCCGAAATTGCGGCGGCGCTGATTCACGGTACCGAGGTTCGTCAACTTGTCCATCAATTCGGGAAACATGTTTAGAAAGATCAAGGCCATTCACTTCGTCGGCATCGGCGGTTCGGGCATGTCGGGCATCGCCGAGGTTCTGCTCGGCTCCGGCTACAAGGTCAGCGGTTCGGATGCCAAGGAGTCTCAGACGACCTTGCGCCTGCGCGAACTGGGCGCGGAGGTCTTTATCGGCCACGATCCCCGCCACATCGAGGGCGCCGAAGTCGTCGTCGTCTCCTCGGCGATCCGCCTGGACAACCCCGAGTTGATCTCCGCCCACTACCGCAACATCCCCATCATTCCCAGGGCCGAGATGTTGGCCGAACTGATGCGCGGTCGCTACGGGATCGCCGTCGCCGGCGCCCACGGCAAGACGACGACGACCAGTATGCTGGCCCACATCCTCGGCGATGCCGAGCTGGACCCGACGGTCGTGATCGGCGGACGCCTCAACAAATTCAACGCCAATGCCAAGCTGGGCAAGGGCGACCTGATGATCGCCGAAGCAGACGAGTCAGACGGCAGCTTCATGCGCCTCTCGCCGACGATCAGCATTGTCACCAACCTCGACGAGGAGCATCTGGACCACTATAAGGGTGGCATCGACGAGATCAAGCAGACGTTCCTGGCTTTTATGAACAAGGTCCCCTTTTACGGCCTGGTCGTCGCCTGCAAGGACGACGCGAATCTGGCCGACCTGCTGCCAAAGGTCCGCCGCAACCTGATGACCTACGGCCTGCGCGGCGACGCCGACCTCTCGGCGGCCAACATCGTCCAGCAGGGCTTGAGCACCAGCTACGACCTGATGGTGCGCGGCCTGAGCCTGGGCCGTATCGAACTTTCGGTACCGGGCCGCCACAACGTGTTGAACTCGTTGGCGGCGATCGCGGTCGGCTTGGAGTTCGACGTCTCCATGGAGACGATTCGCGCCTCGCTCAAGCGTTTCACCGGTGCCGACCGCCGTTTCCACATCATCGGCACGGCCAAGAACCGCCAGATCATCGATGACTACGCCCATCACCCGACCGAGATCGGCGTAACCCTCGAGGCCAGTCGCGGCGCCACCGAGGGCAAGGTGATCGCCCTCTTCCAGCCGCATCGCTTTTCGCGCTTGGAGTCCTGTTGGGACAAGTTCCTCAACTGTTTCGAGCGCGCCCACCACGTCGTGGTCCTGCCGGTCTACACCGCCGGCGAGGAGCCGCGACCGGGCATCGACAGCGAACATTTTGCCAGGGCCCTCGCCGAGCGCCATCCCTCGGTGTCCTACCTGGACGACACCGAGCGCCTGGCCAGTCACGTCCTCGAGCACTCCCAGGAAGGCGACATGATCATGGGCCTGGGCGCCGGCACGATCAGCGCCTTCTGCCGCGAGCTCCACAAAGCTCTCAGTACCTAGGGCGGGCCTCAGCCTAGAGGATCGCAGCTGGTCTCGATCTGATAGGCTGAGCTTCGCGAGGTGAACGCGACGGGCCTATCGGGTAGCACGTCTGGTGGCAACGGTTTTTAAGTTCCCGATCTCAGAGGTCGGTACGCGTGAAGACCATGCGCCAGTTGGTTTCCCAACTTTGCCCACCGTCTTGGGAGAAGGCCTGCTCCCATGTGGGCTGCTCAGGGGACGTGGCATTCCAAATAAATCGAACCAAGGTTGGCACGCCATCCATGACGTCCTCCCCGAGGAACGTGCCAATCCCCTGCTTGAAATTCCCACGCACGGGCGCATCAAGACCCATGGGATTCCGCCCATCTAGCCACCAGATAGACCAGGTGCCGGTCTCCCGACAGTAAGAGCGCAGGGCCACCGCGCGAAAGGTCCCTGTGGGGAAAAAGAGCAGGTTATCCTCTAGATTCCCGAATCCGCCCAAGATCTTGGACGTGGAGGACAGGCTTTCGAAGGTGGTCCATTGGTCGCAATTGCAAAACCGGGCATTCAGTCGTTGGTGAAGCACTTTCCAATCGCCCATGATGAAATCAAAATCGACAGGCGCATCGTTCTCGAGGCTAAGCGACATTTCACAACTCCCAGGAAATTTAAGTGAACCTCACATGAATACTACAACACAACGACGCATTCAAGAGAAAACCCCAGACCAACGCTCGGCCGTGTTCGTTTCGAGCATGACACGGCCTTAGAAAGGACTTAAAGCAGCCCTTCCTCGCCGAGCTTGGTGAGGTGGGCCTTGATGTTGGCCATGGCCAGGGGGCGCAGGCGCTCGTCCAGGCCCTGGTAGAGGGTGTCGAGGATCATGCGCTTGGCCAAGCCCTCGCGGTGGAGGCGCAGGACTTCGCGCTCGCGCTCGCGGCGGTGGGCAAGGGTCGCCTCGAGGCGGTAGGTCGAGCCCATGGCGATGCCGTGGGACGGGATGATGATCTTGGGTTTGAGGGCAATCACCTTTTCCAGGGTCTGGAAGTAGCGGCCCATATGACCTTCCGGCGCGGAGATCACCACCGTGCCCACGCCCTGGATCAGATCGCCGACGAAGAACCAGGCCATGCCGCGGGGCGCCAGGGCCAGCTGGCCCTCGTCATGGCCCGGCACGGCGATGACCAGCACGTCCTCGCCGCGCCAGCGGGTCAGCACCTCGCCATCCGAGCGGTGCCTGAGGTCGATGCCCTCAAAATAGGTCGCGCCCTGGCGCCCCGCGATGCGGCGGTGGGTGTCCTGGCTGAGATGGATCGGCAAGCCCAGGCGCCGAGCCAGGACGTTGGCGAACTGGTGGTGGTCCGGATGGTGGTGGGTCAGGAACAAGGCCTCGATCGGGTAGTGCTCGCCGGCAAAGACCTCGAGTGTGTGGACCAAACGCTCCAGCTCGGCCTCGTCGGCGGGCGAGGGGTCCAGCAGGTAGGGGCCGATGATCATGGCATTGGTACGGTCGGCCGGCGGCAAGGTATTGCTGCGCACCGGCAGCTGCCAGAGCTCGGGCAGCACCTCCATCAGCGGCACGCAACGAGCGGCGTCGTCAACGAACGCGACGCCCTCGATCGGCGCCTGCTGGGGGTTGCGGGTCAAGGCCGCGAGCATCGCCCGGATCGGCGGCACGATCAGGGCGTCCGCCTCCCGCCATGCGCCGAGGAATTGATCGGGACGACGCCAGTGCGCCCATTCCGCCTCTTCGGCGTCGACCGTGAAGGCCGGCTTGCTCTGGACGTCGATGCGGAAGAAGCGGTTGCAGAAGCGGAACTGCTCAAATTCGGGCGTGGTCGCCGAGCACAGCGCGACCACCGCCAGTACCTGGCCCACGCGACAGGCCTCAGCCAAGTCGAAGCCCAATTCCTCGGCCAGCTCCCGAGCCAAGGCACGCATGGCGCGCGGCTCGTGGGCGTCTAGCAAGGCGATGCCAAACGGCTCCTGGCTCTCGGCGCGGTCGACCTTGCCGCCGGGAAAGGCGTGGTAGCCGGGGAAGGCCGGCAGGTAGGGCTGGCGGCCGATCATGAAGATCTCGTCGCCACAGGCGAAAACAGCGGAAACGGAATCGCGAATGCTCATGGTTACCCCCGACCTAATCTAGCAGGTCCGGCGGGGTGCGCTCAACAGCGAACCTGTTTCTTTTTCCTGCCCAGTCGACCCATGTCCAGCACCTTCTGGATGTATTCCGGCGCGGCGGGCACCTTGCAGGCGGTGTCGCCCATGTCGACGGTGACCTTGCCGAGCGCGCGCGCAACCGCCATGGCCTGATCCGAAAGCGGCACGACGTAGCTGCCGATGGCGATGACAAAGGAATTCATGGTGTAGCGGGTGCGATTGGTCGCGTGGGGCAGCTGCTCGCGCACGCGCTCGAGCAGCGCGCCCAGGGCGTCGAGCGGGAGCTCCTCGTCCTTGCGGACCGAGACCACGCCGCACAGCGTCGTCCAGCCGATGGCGCGAACGTGGTCGGCGGGATCCTCGATCCAGCGCAGGCCCAGCTCCCAGCCGTGGGGGCTCTCGGCGGCGAGGCCGGCAACCATGTACTCGCCGACCATCGACCAGGTCGCGGCCTGGGCCCAGCGCTCCAGCTGCTCGGGGGTGACCTGCTTGGGATCGGCAATCTGACCGGCCAGGTACATGGCGTCGCCGTTACCCGTCGCGAACAACTCAAGCGCCAGGGGGTGATTGACCTTAATGCGTTTGACAAGTTTTTTGATATCGGCGATGCTGACGCCGAACAACTCCGTGGCACCGTGCTTGCGCATCATTGCGCGGGTTTTCTCGCTGCCCATCTCGGCCAATGCGGCCATGGTCTCTGCCAGTTGCATCGCCCACCTCGTCGCTTGATCTGAGGCTCAGAATACCAGATCGGGCCTGGCCCCGCAACTGCTCGAGCGCGGGAAACAGGCCGCAGGAAAAAGCCCCTCATGTGATTTACATCACCCTGAGTTATAATCGTGTTCAAGGTCCAGACCGCTCCGAGAGACGCACATGAACATCCTTATCGTCGACGATGACGCCATGATCCTCCATCTGTTACAGATCTACGTGGGTGATCATCTCGGCAACCGCACGGTGGTTGTGCGCAGCGCCACCGAGGCGATCTCGGCCGTGCGCAAACAGGCCTTCGACCTGGCGATCATCGACTACAAGTTGCCTGACCAGACCGGCTTCCAAGTCTTGCGCGAGATTCGCAGCACGCGGGATCTGATGGCCCTGCCGGTCCTGTTCATGACCGGCGCGACCGAGGTCGCGGCCGAACTGGAGGCCTTTGAGCTAGGCGCCAACGACTTCCTGCGCAAACCCTTCGATCCGCGGGTCGCGGTGGCACGGGTCCGCAATCTCATGCGCGTCCGCGAGGTTTTTTGCAAACAAGTCCCGGAAAAGGTCAAACCCCAACTGCCAGAGGGCGAGGACAAAGATTTCGAAGTCTCGATCAGCCTCGCCCCGCCCTTGCCCGCCAACGACACAGCAACCCTGTTTGGCACGGCGGCCCTGGCCGGTCCCATGGTTTCCTGTGAAATCCCCGTGATGCTCAGCTTCGCCAAGCAGTCCTTCTTCTGCAAGACCATCAAGATCGGCACCAACAGTCTGATGGTCCTGGTCTTCAACGAGTTGCCCCGCCAAGATATCTTCCGCTTGCAGTTCATGCACCCCAATGGCGAGCATCTCTCGATCGAAGTCCAGGAACGTGAGCGCCGTCCCATCGGTCACGCCGCCCTGGGCGCGGTTCGACTGTTCCTCGAAGTCACCCAAGGGGACGCGCTTTACTTCGAATTGTGCTCGCAGCTGGCCCACGCCCTGCGCTTCCACGGTCCTGCCGGTGTGCGCGAAGTCCTGGCCGGCAGCCCTCAAGCGCTGACCCAGACCCACGCTGGGGTCAAGCTGGTCGAGGCCGAGACTAAGCCCAAGAAGCCCGTCTTTCGCTACCGTTTCGACCGCATTCTCGGCAGTGGCGGTTTCGCCTCGGTCTTTTTGGTGCGCGACCTCACGCTCAAACGCAATGTCGCCATGAAGGTCCTGGCCTCGGATCTGGCGGCCCGTGTCGAGGCCCGTGAGCGTTTCCTCGGTGAGGCCCAAATCGCCGCTCAGTTCCACCACCCCAACATCGTCTTCCTGTACGAGGTCGGCGAGTACCGTCGTGAGGAGGTGCCCTACTTCATCGATCTCCCTGACGACCTGATGGCGACCCTGCCCGAATTCTTCATCTTCTTCACCATGCACTACATTCAAGGCAACACGCTCGACGATCTCCTCCAACAGCACGGCACCCTCTCGGTCGAGCGCTGCCTGACCATTTTCGGGGAAACCCTGCGAGCCCTCTCCTTCGCCCATGGCAAAGGCGTCGTACACCGTGACATCAAACCTGCCAATATCATGGTCGATCCCCAGGGCCAGATCATCGTCACCGACTTCGGCATTGCCGCCCACCACGAGCCCGGGAGCAACGAGTCCACCACCATGGCATTCGAGGGCACCCCGCGCTATGCCAGCCCCGAGCAGCTGCTCAACAAACCCGTCGACGCCCGCAGCGATTTATACAGCTTGGCCACCACGATCTACCAGCTGCTATCCGGCGAGCCCCCGTTCCCCGAACGCGACCTGCAACAGCTGAGGGCGCGCCAGTTGCGCGATACACCGGTCTCGTTGGTCGGCAAGGTCAAGGATCTGAGCCCCGAGGTCGATGCGATCCTGATGCGCTGCCTGGCCAAGAATCCGGAGAGCCGCTACGAGAGCGCCGCCGCGGTGCTCGAGGCCCTGGCCGGCGTCAAGCTCAGCGCCGAGCCCGGCAGCACGCCCAGCGATACGCTGACCCACCTGCTCGCTCAGGTCCTGTTGCTGGAGAAGGAGGGCGATGTCGTCGCCCTGATGGAGAAACTGGTCGTATTCCTGCATC
Organism: uncultured Holophagae bacterium; assembly: GCA_964423555.1. GTDB lineage: Bacteria > Acidobacteriota > Holophagae > Acanthopleuribacterales > Acanthopleuribacteraceae > CAYRFM01. The sequence goes on from CAYRFM010000006.1 coordinate 53,230, forward strand.
TGCACCGCGGCAGCAAGAGCGAGGCGGGCGACCTGGGGATCCGCATCGCGGAACCATCCGTTCTCGATGCGCTGCTTGGGCGCGCCCTGCGCGAGGAGCACTTCGACAGCCTTTACCAGTTCTTCAAGACCCTGAGCTCGAGCCGCGCCGTCTTCACCTTGCTGCGTTGGTTCGAGCGCGAACCTTGGCCGGCGCTCAAGGCCTTCATCGCTCGCCTGGCGGTCGTCAGTGCCGGCGAGGACACCCTGCCCCTGGCCGACTATTGCGGCGAGTTGACGGATCCCCAGGCCGTGTTGATGCTGCGCGCCTTCGGCGACGAGAACGTGCTGCGGCGACCTGGCCTGATCCTGCGCTGGAGCAAGCATCGCGGCCAGCAGACCGGGTTGGAACTGCTGCGTCTGGTGCGCGGCTTCTCGCCCTGGACCGAGGAGGAGCTCAACGCCGTCCGCGCCCTCCACCTGCAAGGCGCACCCGCGGTCAAACAGGAAGCAGGTCGCCTGCTCGAAATGCGCGCCACTCATTTGCAAGCACGCTGAAAATCGCCATCCTATCCCTTTCACGCTTTCTGGTATCATGTTAGACCAGCTCAGAGGTACCAAGCGCTATGAATATCCTGATCGTGGATAACGATGCTCTGACCCTCCAGGTACTCCAACACTATGTCGGTGAACGCTTGCATCACCAAACGGTCGGCGTCCGCACCGGCGCGGAGGCCATGGCCCTGCTCGATTGCCAGGACTTCGACCTGCTGTTGCTGGCGCTCGACCTAGCCGACTGTGACAGCTTCGAACAACTGGCCAGGATCCGCACGCTTTTGCATCCCATGGACCTGCCGGTAATTGCCATGGCGGAAGCCAATCTCAACACGGAGCTCAAGGCCTTCGATGCCGGCGTCAACGATTTTGTCGCCAAACCGCTGGAGATGCGCCAGGTCCTCGCGCGGGTGCGCAACCAGCTGAACTGCCGCACCGAGTTCCTCAATGCCAAGCTCAACAGCCCCGCAAGTCTGCGCGGCAAGCAAGAGCCTCAAGAGTCTCCGCCCGTGCCTGCACCGGAACCGCCGGTCACCAAACCGACCCAGCCGAGCACCAAGCCGATCCCCTGCGAGATCCCCGTGATGCTGTGTTTCGAGGGCGGCTCCTACTTCTGCAAAACCCTCAAGATCGGCACCGATCTACTGACTCTGCTGGCCTTCAACGAGATTCCCCGCGCTAGCGGCTTCCAGATCCAACTGGTCCATCCCAGTGGCGAGACGATGGAGATTGCCGTGACCGAGTCGCGCCGCACCGAGATCGGCCGCGGCGCCGCCGGCTCGCTGAGCCTCAACTTCGAGGTCCGCGAGTCGTCCCCGCTCTACGAACAGTTCTGTGCCCATCTCGATCGCGCTTGGCGCCATAAGGGCTTGGCGGGACTCAAGGAGGTGTTGCGGGGCAGCATGTCGATCTCCCGCGCAGAAACGGCCCAACCCCGTCAGGGCAGCACGATGCCAGCCATGATCGGCGCGCGCTATCGCCACCAGAAACTGTTGGGCGTGGGCGGTTTCGCCACCGTCTTCCTGGTCCGCGACCTCGCCCTGCAGCGCGATGTCGCCATGAAGGTGCTCTCGCCCGAGCTGGCGGCCGATGCCGATGCCCGCGAGCGCTTCCTCGGCGAGGCCCGCATCGCCGCTCAATTCCACCACGCCAACATCGTCTTCGTCTACGAGGTCGGCGCCTGCCCGATCGCCGAGATCCAGAGCTTCCTAGATTTCCCCCCGGAAATGGTCAAACCCTTCCGCGAGCACTTCATCTACTTCACCATGCAGTACATCGAAGGTCAAACCCTGGCCGAACGCCTGCGCCGCGATCGCCGCATCGCCCAGGCGGAAGCACTGCATATCTTTGCGGAAACGCTGCGGGCCCTGGCCTTCGCCCACCAGAAGGGGGTGATCCACCGCGACATCAAACCCGGTAACATCATGATCGACAACGACGGCCACATCATCGTTACGGACTTTGGTATCGCGCGCCTGGTCGAGGACGGTTTCGAGGGCGCCGCCGGCAGCGTCGAGTGCACGCCGCGCTACGCCTCGCCCGAACAGCTGCTCTCCCGCGCGCTCGACGGCCGCAGCGACATCTACAGTCTGGCGGTCACGTTTTACGAGATGATCAGCGGCTTGCCACCGTTCCAGGACAGCCGCATCGACATCCTAGTAGCACGCCAACTCAACGAGAAACCGCCCGACCTGCGCGACCTGGTCCCCGATCTCCCGATCGAGCTCAACTGCATCGTCATGCGTTGTCTGTCCAAGGACCCCGCCAAGCGCTACGCGCGCGTCAGCGAGCTGCTGGCGGATCTGGAGGTCCTCACCAAGGCGCAGGAGAATGGGAACCTGGTGGGGTCGGGCACCTTGACCTTGCTGCTCGACCGGGTCCTGCTGCTCCACGAGTCCAGCGAGACCCGTGAAGTCATGGAGAAACTGATCGCCCATCTGCACGTCCACAGCGAGAGCCCCGCCGACCTCAATCACATCCGCACGCGCATCACCGAACCGGCCGTGCTCGACGCCCTCCTCAGCCATGGCCTGGACGAAGCGGTCTTTCCGATTATCTACCGCTTTTTCAGTGAGCTGCGTTCCAGCCTGGCACTGCCGACGCTCCTGCGCTGGTATGCCAAGGAACAGGAGCCCCGCCTGTGCCGGGCCTTTGCCCAGTTGATCCTGGTCAGCAGCTCCGGCGACATGTCCGCCCTGGCCCCGCATGTACTGGAACTGCGCGATGTACCAGCTGCCTTCTTGCTGCGGATCATGCGCGAGCTCAACCGCAACGACGCCGCCTTCGTCCAACGGCTGGCTCAACACAGCGGCGAGCGCACGCGACTGGAGCTACTCTACTGTATTCGCAACCTGCCGGTGCGCACAAAGGCGTTGGAGGAGGTAGTCGCCACGATCTCGCGCAACGCGACCCACCCCAAAGTGCGCGAGCTGGCACAGAAGATGATGCGCTCCGACGCTTGGCGCACGACGGCAAGTCACCCGGTCTACACGCCCGAGAGCTAGAACCTGTACAAGCGTGGAGCGACAGCTTTCAAAACGGCGAGTGATTGGATCTTTGAGGCCGAAAAAATTTTAAGACGCGGGTGGAAAGGTTGTAGCGATGCCGGCCGTGCATTTTCGCAAGGGCTGTCCAGATCATCTTGCCTGTTTGAAACATGAGAAGCGGGTGCGCGAGGTGAACTTGGCCACGAATTGTTTTTTAGGCGGGCTGTTCAGGTGAACTTGCCCCTGCGAATTTTTTTGGCAGGGCTGTCGCGTTGTTTCGAGCCGTGTGTCAAGAATCGCGGACACCCGCTCAGGTGAACTAAGCCCTCGAAAAAACAATAAATGCCCTGTTGGATTGTTTTTGCTCGCATTTTGATTTTCAAAGCGGTCCTCTCAGGTGAACTTGCCCCTCCGCATTTTTCAAATCACCCAATCCAAGTGAACTTGCCCCTGTCTTGAATGAAAAACAGGTACTCGGGTTGGTGCTTCTGGCCTCTGCGAAGATCAGCCCCCAATTTGACCTGAATTTATCCGAAAATGCGCGCGAAGCCGGCGTAAGTCGGCAAGGCGCCCCCGCCGACTTGCCTTTTCGCATGGCACGCGACGGGTCCGCCGAGCCGAGAAAAGGTACGCGGATAGCAGGTCGGGCCACAGCGTCGCACACCCACACGACAATTCAGACATGGCAATATCAGACTAAACAAACCAATTGACACCTAATCAGATTGAAGGGATAATGTGGGAAAAGGAAAAGAGGATGCCATGCTGACAGCCCTTGCCATCGCCAATTATCGGTCGTTTCATCAACCTCAGGTCCTAGACCTCAGTGACGAGGGTCAACCGCAGCGCAGCCACCTCCTGTGCGGCGCCAATGGGTCCGGCAAAACCAACGCGATCCAGGCGCTCAAACAGCTGCGCGACGCCTTGCTTGACACCCCTGAGCAACCGCGTAAACGCCCCTTGGCCCCTTTCGCTTTCCAACCTGAAAGGCATCCAAGCTGCCTGGAGGTGACCCTGTTGCTTGAGGGCGTGCGCTACCGCTACCGGCTGGCCATTGCGGGCGAGCTGGTGGTCGAGGAAAGTCTGATCGCCTATCCCAACCAGCGCCCACGCCGCCTATTCGCGCGCAGTCGCGCCGCCGACGGCAGTGGCACTTGGGTGCTTCATCCCTGCCTCGGTCGGACACGGGCTCAGATGCGCAAGCAACTCCCAGACACAGCGCTTTTCCTCGGCCGGGCGGGTGCCCTTGGCCTCTCCGCCCTGCAGCCGGTCTACCGTTGGTTCCGCGAACGCCTGCTGATCCTTGAGGAGCAGGCGTCGGCGCTGCCGCGCTTCACGCTGAAAATGCTGGCCCAGCCCCTGCGCGAGCAGCACATCCTGAGCTTCCTCAAGAGGTTCTACCCCACTTTAGATCACCTTCAGGTCTGCCTGTCCCCTCCCGTTCAGGTCCATCCTGGCTCGTTACTGGTCCGCAAAGACCCCGAATTGTCATGTGTCTACCGCCACGCCAGCGGTAGCCTGAGCGTACCCTACGCGGAGGAAACCGGCGGTATGCGGCGCTTGTTGACCTTGGCGGGCCCACTGTGCTACGCCCTCGAACGCGGCATCACGCTCGTCGTCGATGGCCTAGACGACCAGCTGCACCCTTCACAAGCCGAGTACCTCCTACGCCAGTTCCAGGATGCGGCCAGTGGCGGCGGCCAATTGCTGTTCAGCGCCCAGCCGCCGCGGGCCATGGCACCTGAAGGGTTCGCTGTCAACCAGATCCACCTGTTCGAGCGAAACGCCGACATGGCCACGCGCATCACGCGGTTCGACAGCCTCGGCGCACGCACCCGCAGAGCGCTGAACCGAGCGCAATTGATCGCAAGACCCCACCGGCCCCTGCGGGCCGTGGCCACGGTCTGAAGCTCAATTGGGTTTAATCTCCCAGCTATAGTCGATCGTGGCGGCGTCGCGCAGCATGCCCGCCACGGAACAGTACTTGTCCATGGAGAGTTTCACGGCCTGTTCCAGTGCCTTGTCGGTAGCATCCGGCGAGTTCAGCACGAAGTGCAGCGCGATCCGCGTGAAAATCCGGGGATAGGGCTCCTCGCGCCGGTCTGCTTGGACCTGCACCTCTAAACCGTTGACGGTCATACGCTTTTTGCGGATGATTTCGACCACATCCACCGAGGCACAGCCCGAAATTGCCGAGAGCAGCAACTCCAGGGGCGACTGACCCGCCCGCTCGGGGCTACCCGTATCCATCAGCACCTTTTGACCCTTGATCTCGCTTTCAAAGAGGTTGTCGCCCCTCATCACCGTTCGCGCTTCGTACACACCAGCCCTCCATCGTCCAGGCGTTTTCCGCATTGTGGCCTGGAACCGCGCTTTGGGCAATCCCCAATCGGCGCGCTGCTTGCCATCGCCACCATGACCGCCTATGATGAGAGGGCACGCGGACTCGACCCGCGCATGTGGAGGCACTCATGATCAAAATTCTGGTCAGCGCCTGCTTGTTGGGCGAAAAGGTCCGCTATGATGGCGGCGATAAGCTCATCGCTGACGCGCGCATGCAGCGCTGGCAGGCCGAGTCACGCCTGGTGCCGATCTGCCCCGAAATGGCCGGCGGTTTGCCGACCCCGCGCCCGCCCGCCGAGATCCAGAACGGTACTGGCGAGGTGGTTCTGGCTGGCGAGGCCCGCGTCGAAACACCCGATGGCACCGATGTCAGCGCGCACTTCATCGCCGGGGCTGAACGCACCCTGGCGCTGGCGCGCGCCAGTGGTGCCGGGCTGGCGATCCTCAAGTCGCGCAGCCCTTCCTGCGGCAGTCTGACGATCTACGATGGCGGGTTTGCCGGTCGCCAGATCCCTGGCATGGGCGTGGCCGCGGCAGCGTTGGCGGCCGCAGGCATTGCGGTGTTTGACGAGGATCACCTGGACGAAGCCGCCGCGCACCTGGCCCGCCTCGAGGCAACCGCCAGCTGAATCACTAGAGTCGCAGCACGGCCTGGAAAAGCGCCTTGAAGGCGCGGGCTGCGGGTGAGCGCGGCTCAACCGCGCCGACGGGCGCCCGGTGGACGCCCATGCGCTCCACTTCGGCCAGATAGGGAATCGCGGCCGGCAGGAACACCCCTGGCATGCTCGCTGCCTGAGCCAGAATATCGCGTTGCAGGGCCTTGCGTTTTTCGACCATCGAGAAGAACGGTACCAGCCGGACTGCGATCTCCTCCCTCGCCAGGAAGTCGCGCAACTGCTCGAACGTCCGCATCGACAGCGTCGTCGGCACGACCGGGCACAGCACCACATCGGCGACGCGAAAGACGTTTTCCGCAACCAGTGTCAGGTTTGGTGGGCAGTCGAGGAAGACCAGGTCGTAGTAGTCGACCAGGGGCTCGAGCGCCTTGCGCAGCTGCTTGCGCGGCTTGCGGGCCTCGTCGAGCGCATGGTCCATATGGCGCAGGTTGAGGTCGGCAGGCAACAGATCGAGGCCGGGGTAATGGGTCGCGCGGATCGAGCGGACCAAGCTGTCGCCGCCTTTCATCAGTGGCTTGAGCGGATTGCTGACCTCCGCTTCGGCCTGAAAATAGAACGAAGCCGCGCCCTGGGGATCCAAGTCGCAGAGCAGCGTCTTGTGACCACTCTGCGCCGCTTGCCAGGCCAGGTTGACGGCAGCCGCGGTTTTGCCGACCCCGCCTTTGATGTGGTAAAGCGCGATGACTTTCAAGCTCATGGCAATGCCCCTTGTCGTGGTTTGAACTGCTTGATCAACCTGCGTGTCTCCTTGCCCAGGAACGCCTGTACGGCAACATGACTGCTTTGTTCCAGGTCGCGGAGGGATTGCCGCAGGCTGCCACACAGCATGGCCAGCGCCAGCTCGAGCTCGCGCGGCAGGTCGCCAGCGGCCAGGGTCCTGTCGAGGAGCTGGATTTGCACCGCCAGATCGTTGACCTCGCCAAGCATGGTTTGCAAGGCCTTGGACTGGCGCGTCAGCTGCTCCATTTCCGGCGCAGGCAGCAGTGGGCCAAAGAAATCGAGCAGGTAGCGCAAGCGTTTGAACTGAATGCGCAGGGCATGGAGTTGGCCGGTATCTTCGAGCGCGGTCTGGGCGCGCCGCCGCACCCGCCGGAACTGACGGCGAATGGCGCGGAATACCTGGCGATCGGTCTCGATCTGGTTGGGACCCGGAGCTCGTTCCGCAGCAGCCAAGTCACTTTTGAATCGCTCGAGGATTTGAGGGAGGAGCGGACCATCGAGACGCGTTGCGAGTTCGGCCCGCTCCTCTGTCACCTGTTTCGCCAAGCGGTCGAAATACACAGCCAACGGTTGGCGAAACGCCGGCGTTACCCGGGCAAGGTAGGGCTCACGACAGGCCAGCAAGACCTCAAGGTCGCGCAGTTGGTTCGTCCAACGTCCCAACTCGCGGAATTCGTCCTTGGCACGGAGCATGACACTTTCGCTCAGCACCCCTTGGATCTGAGCCAGCCCAGAGCGAATGCGCCGGGTCGCAACGCGAAAATCGTGAAGCGTTTCGGGATCGCTGGCATGCTGCACACCTGCCCGGTGATGCTCGAGTTGCCGCACCAGATCCCGATACATACCACAGACCATGGCCGCCAGTCGGGGTCGTACCGGTCCGACCCCGCTGGTCTTGAGGGCGTCGGCTTTGGCGCTCGACACCTCAACCTTCCTCGCTGGCCTTCTTTGCCTTTTTTTTGGCTTTCTTGTCCTTTTTGTCTTTCTTCAGCTCGCCCTCGGCGTTTTTCTTGGCCTTCTTCTCGGCTTTCTTGTCCTTTTTATCTGCCTTTGATTTGTCGGCCTTGTCCTTGCCCTTCTTGCCCTTTTTATCTTTCTTGCCCTTCTTATCCTTTTTAGGCTTTTTGTCCTTGGCGGGAGGCAGTTCCTCACCAGCCTCGTTGAGAGGCGGCAGGCTTTCTGCGCCCAGGGAGGCCAACAGCTCGGGAGAGAGATCTAGGACGGAGGGGCCGTCGTCCTCCGTCAATGCGCGGGCCCGGAGCAGGGTCGCGGCGGCCAGTACGAGATTCTGAGCGATCTTGGGGGAGATCCCCGTCACTTGGGTCAGCGTCTCTTCCGTGGCGGCCGCGAGGGCGGCAACCGATTGGATGCCAATCGCTTCGAGCTGCTTGGCCCGCGATGCGGCCACACCTTTCACTTCGGTCAGTTTGGGTTCGTTTTTCATGATCCTGCCTTCCGGTACGATTGTGACACGACTATTGTAGCGAACGTCGTCCCATCCTACAATCGGGACCGCTCCTCTTGGCTTGTCTCTAACCGAAATACGCGTGCACAGCTGGAGCACGCCTGTTGCCCGTGCCCAGACACCATCTCTAGGGGCACCAGCAACTTGTTTAAAACAATAAACTTGCCAAGACAGGTCACGCACCTTCCAGCCAAAGCCGCTAATGGCACGTGAATTGCTCAACATGGGACGAAGGGAAAACTCAATCTTCTAGCTACCTCCCTCCTTGAAACCTCCCGACCTTCCTCGGGAGGTTTTTTTAGGCACGCAACCCGTCGGCCTCTGACGACGTAAAAGCTTGATATCCACTTCAAAGGCGCTGGGCAAAGTGCGTCACAAAATAGCGAAAACGCTAGTAATTATGCGAGTTCGCCACTGCTTTGGGATGGCGAGACCCTTTCGCGTCTGCCTAACCTCTTTGTTTTCAAGATGTAGCCATTACATATTGACTGGCAGGCTATTTGCTGCGACCATGCCGTCGTGTGACGCTTGGAGGTATCCATGAGCATCTTTTCCAGAATTGGCGAAATCATCAACGCCAATATCAACGCCATGCTGGACAAGGCGGAAGAGCCTGAGAAAATGGTGCGCTTGATGATCCACGAGATGGAGGACACCCTGACCGAGGTCAAATCCTCCGCGGCCCAGGTCATCGCCGAACGCATCCGTTTGGACCGCAGCTTGAGGGAGAGCCGCAAGAACAGCGCCGAGTGGCAGGCCCGAGCCGAGCTGGCGCTCACCAAGGACCGCGAGGACCTGGCCCGCGAGGCACTGGAACGCAAACTCACCTATGATGCCCGTGGCGCCGAGATCGAATCCCGCCTGCGCAGCGCCGACGAGGATGTCCACCAATACCAGGAGGATATTGCCCGTCTGGAAGAGAAGCTCAAGGGCGCCTATCTGCGCAAAAAAGAACTGCTTGCCAATATCCAGCGCGTCCAGCAGCGCCAGCGGGTCGAGGAACATATTTACCGGGTCAACACCTCCGGTGCCTTTGAGCGCTTCGATGCTTATGCCGATCGCATGGAGGCCAATCTTGAAGTCAACCGCAGTCGCGCCGAAGACCAGTTGGCGCGCAGGTTCCGCGAACTGGAACACTCGGGCGATATCGACTCGGAACTGGACAAGCTCAAAAAGCAACGCAAATAGTCCCCTTCCGCGCGGTACTGTGGTAGATTGCCCCTCGGCCTACAGCTTGATGCGGCGGGGGTGACCATGACTGCCATCGATCTTTTCTGGTTCCGCCGGGACCTGCGGCTCGAAGATAACCATGGCCTCTACCTGGCCCTGACCGCCGGCCGTCAGGTCATGCCGATCTTCATCTTTGATCGCCTGATCCTCGACCGCCTGGAGGACCGCGACGATCGCCGCGTGTCCTTCATTCACCAATGGTTGGAAACGCTGCACCATCGACTGGGCCAGCGGGGTTCGACCCTCCAGGTCTTCCACGGCGAGCCGCTTACCGTCATGGCCCAGCTGGTCGCGACGCACACCATCGCCGCCGTCCACTGCAACGAGGACTACGAGCCCTATGCCCGCCAGCGCGACCGCCAGGTGGCGGAGTTGCTGGCCGCTCGCGACATCGCCTTTCACAGCTACAAGGATACGGCTATCTTGGCCAAGGGCGAGGTCCTCAAGGCCGACGGTCAACCTTATACCGTCTTTACGCCCTACAGCCGCAAATGGCGCGAGCTTCTGACCGCGGCAGACACCCTGTCCCACGATCTCGAGCCGCACTTTGGCGCACTTCTTCGCGCCCAAGAGCCGGCGGCGCTGCCGCGCCTCGAGGCGCTGGGTTTTCAGCCCGACGGCCGCCGCTATCCCCTGCCCGACCGCGATTCTCTCGACATTGACCACTACGACACCACCCGCGACCGCCCCGACTGGGAGACGACCACCCAGTTGGGTGCCCACCTGCGTTTCGGCACCGTCAGTATCCGCCGCCTCGCCCGCTGGGGCGCTCGCCACAATCAGGTCTGGTTGACGCAATTGATCTGGCGCGACTTCTTCATGCAGATCCTCTATCACTACCCCCATGTCGTCGCCGGCCCGTTTCGGCCCCAGTACAGTCTGATCGCCTGGCGCGACGACGAAGCGGGTTTTCAGCGCTGGTGCGAGGGCACAACCGGCTATCCAATGGTCGACGCGGGCATGCGCCAGCTGCGCGAAACGGGCTATATGCACAACCGCGTACGCATGATCGCCGCCTCCTTCCTGTGCAAGCATCTGCTGATCGATTGGCGCCGCGGCGAAGCGCATTTCGCCCGCTATCTGCTGGACTTCGACCTGGCGGCCAACAACGGCAACTGGCAGTGGGCGGCGGGCACCGGCTGCGATGCCGCGCCCTACTTCCGCGTTTTTAGCCCGGCGCGTCAGGCCGAAAAATTCGACCCTGATCGGATCTACCAGAAACGGTGGTTGCCCGGGTTGGACACGCGTGCCTACCCCAGGCCGATCGTCGATCACGACCAGGCCCGCAAGCGCGCCCTGGCAGTTTACAAGCAGGGCGTCGCCGATTGGGAGCGACTAGGCGCCACACAAGCGAAGTTCTCCTGACAACGAAATTTCTTCCGCCCTGACCGCCGCTGTGATATTTTGTGGGCGAGGTGTCCGCCATGAAATTCGCTGTTCTCTGGATTTGCTCGGTTCTCGTCTTCTCTTCATTCGCTCAGGAGCCGGTACCCTCGCTCGATGCCCTCAGCTGGATGGCTGGCTCCTGGTCCGCCAAGCAGGGCAAGGTCGAGGAACATTGGACACGACCCGCTGGCGACCTGATGCTTGCCATGAACCGCGACCTCAGTCGACCCAAGCGCACCTTCTTCGAGTTCCTGCGCATCGAGCGTCGCAGCGATGGCATTTTCTACGTCGCCAGTCCCATGGGCCAAGGCAACACGGACTTCAAACTGGTCCAGCTTACCGAGAACCGCGTCACCTTCGAGAACGCGGCCCACGACTTTCCCAAACGCATTACTTACGAGCGGACCGGCCCCGCCACCATGAAGGCCACGGTCGAGGGCGACTCGCCGGCCTCAGCCATTTCATGGTCCTGGCAACGCTTTGAGTTGGTCAAATCGGCTAATTGACGTTCTAAGTCCGCGGAGGCGGTGACATGGGCCTGCTTGCGACCTGTTACGTGCTCGGCATGTGGGCGACCCTCGTACCTAGTACGGCCCATGACTATGAGGCGCTAGTGGCGCAGCTCGAGCGATGGTCCGCTCAAGCCGCGATCGACAGCGCCGAAGTAGAAACCTGGTGGCAGGCCTTAAGTGGAGAACTCCCTTTTCGCGAAGGCGAGCGGGTATTGTTCCTGTTTCGCGAACAGCCGGAACGACCCGTTGCGAGCGTCGCCTGGCTGGGCGACTTCAACGACTGGAAACCCACGGCCGAGTTCATGGGTCGCAAGGTCGGCAACTCCGGGCTGTGGTACCTGACCTGCCGCTTTCAAAGGGACGCTCGCTTGGACTACAAGCTGGTGCTGGACGGCAGCGAGTGGATCACCGACCCCGCCAATGCCCGCAGCCAACTAGGTGGCTACGGACCCAACAGCGTGCTGGCGATGCCAGACTATGTGGAAGAATCCCTGCTCCGCCTGCAGCCTGGCACCCAGTCTGGCCAGCTGGTCGAGGGCAAAATACACGCCCACCTGCTCGGCTACGATGTCGCCTATCGCGTCTACCTGCCATTTGGCTATGAACAGATCAGCGACCTGCCCAGCCTTTATGTCATGGACGGCCATGAATACGCACACCCCGAGATGGGCGGCATGACGACCGTGCTCGACAATTTGATCGGCCAGGGCCGCATCCCGCCCCTTGTGGTTGTCTTTGTCGACCCGCGCGACCCCAAGAACGAAGACAACCGCCGCATGGACGAGTATGGCAACCACTATGCGGTGTACAGCCGCTTTCTCTGTGACGAGCTGGTTCCCGCAATCGATGGTGCTTACAAGACCAGCAAGCTGCCAACCCGGCGCGGCGTGATGGGCACCAGCCTCGGCGGCCTGTTCAGCGCCTATACGCTGCTGGCCCACCACCACTGCTTTCGGCTAGCAGGTATCCATTCCCCGGCCTTTGGCTTCGACGCCCGCCAGTCCAACTGCCTTCGCTTCGACGGCCCGGTGCTGCGGCTTTGGCAAGGCGCCCACCAGCTCGACGGCCGCGCCTACATCCTGACCGGCACGGTCGGCGACGTCCAGGACGTGGCGCTGCGCTTCAGCGATCTGGCCAGGGCTCACGGCATCGAGGTCGCGTACCGCGAGGTTCACGAGGGCCATAGCTGGGGCAACTGGCGCACCCATATCGACGACACCCTGCTGCACCTGTTCGGATCGAATTGAGCAGCTGGCGATTCTTGGGTTAGACTAGAGGCGCGGCCCTTGCCGCCGAGGCGGTTCATGGTATACGACATCGTGCTGGCCACGCTCAACGCGCGCTACATTCACTGTGCCTTTGGTCTGCGCTATTTGCAGGCCAACCTTGGCGAGCTCGAGCACCGCAGCACGATCATCGAACTGGGCATCAAGCAGCGCACGCTCGACATGGCCGAGCAGATCCTGGCCGTCAACCCGCGCATCGTCGGTCTGGGCATCTACATTTGGAACGCCGAACCTTCGCTGAAGCTGGCTCAGACGCTCAAGGCGATTCGGCCTGAGCTCAAGCTGGTTTTGGGTGGACCCGAAGTCAGTTACGAGATCGAAGATCAGCCACTGGCCCGGTTGGCCGATGTCATCATCAGCGGCGAGGCCGACTTGGTCTTCGCCGAAGTTTGCCGCAAGCTTCTAGCCGACGCGCCGGTCCCAGCCCTGCTTACCGCCCCACCGCCAGACATGGCGCGGGTCAAGCTGCCCTATCACCTCTACACGGACGAGGATCTGAGCCAGCGCACGGTCTACGTCGAGGCCAGTCGGGGCTGCCCCTACACCTGCGAGTTCTGCTTGAGTTCACTGGAGATCCCAGTCCGCCGCCCAGAGCTCGAGGCTTTTCTAGGCGCCATGGACGACATGCTGGCGCGCGGCGCCATGCTGTTCAAGTTCGTCGACCGCACCTTCAACCTCCACCTGCGCCTGACGACGGCCATTCTCGAGTTCTTCCTTGACCGATACCGACCTGGACTGTTCCTGCACTTCGAGATGGTGCCCGACCGCTTGCCTGAAGCACTGCGCCAATTGATCGTCCGTTTTCCGGCGGGCGCACTCCAATTCGAGGTCGGCATTCAAACCTTCAATGTCGAGGTGGCCAGCCGCATCGCCTTGCACCGCGATTTCGCCAAGGCAGCGGATAACCTGGCCTTCCTGCGCGGGCAGACCGGGGTCCATGTCCATGCCGACCTGATCGCGGGTCTGCCGGGCGAGGATCTGCACAGCTTCGCCCAAGGCTTCGACCGTCTGCTGGCGATGGGTCCCCACGAGATTCAGGTTGGCATCCTCAAGCGCCTGCGCGGTACGCCGATTCAGCGCCATAACGAGCCGTTCCAGATGACCTACAGCGCCTATCCACCCTATGAAATACTGCGCAATCGCGACCTCAGCCATGTCGAGCTCCAGCGGATCCGTCGCTTCGCCGGGCTGTGGGACAAGCTGGGCAACAGCGGTCGCTTCCCGCTGAGTCTGCCGCTACTGTTGGAGCCCCCCTCGCCGTTCTGGTCGTTCATGGCCTTCTGCGACTGGCTGACGGCGGAGAACGCCGCAGCGCTCGAGCTGGGCCCCGACCTCTTGGGCCGGAGCCTGTTCCATTATCTGTGCCAGCGCAGCCCCGAAGCCAGACCACAGATCGTCCAGGCCCTTTCGGGTGACATGGGCTTCATGGGTCGACACTTGCCAGGCTGGTTGCGTGCGGTACCTGGGCCAGAAGTGTCAAGTGACAGTGAGAGCGCGCCCCATACACGACGTCAGGTGCGCCATCGCCAAGCCATGAGCGGCTAGGGCGAGATTGAGGGGAAAGGACCTGCCAGGTGATGGCAGCAAACAACAGCGAGGTGAGACGAACATGGGCAAGGGCAGAATGGAAGCCTTCAGCGATGGGGTGCTGGCGATCATCATCACCATCATGGTACTGGAATTGAAGATCCCCCACGGCGACACACTTGAGGCCCTGCGCCCCTTGGTGCCCGTGTTACTGAGCTACCTCGTCAGCTTCGTCTACATCGGCATCTATTGGAATAACCACCATCATCTGTTGCACACGGTCAAGCACGTCAAGGGTTCGGTCCTGTGGGCCAATCTCCACCTGCTGTTCTGGTTATCGCTGATGCCCTTCGTCACCGGCTGGATGGGCGAGAATCACTTTGCGCCCGTACCGACCGCCCTTTACGGCGGCGTATTGTTGATGGCCGGCGCCGCATACTACATCCTGAGCAGGGCGATTATTGCCAGCCAGGGCAAGGACTCCTTGTTAGCCAAGGCGATCGGCAACGATCGCAAGGGCGTGTTCTCGGTGGTCGTCTACCTGTGCGCCATCCCCCTAGCCTTTGTGGCCAACTACCTGGCCGGTCTCTGCTACGTCGGGGTCGCGCTGGTCTGGCTGATCCCCGACCGCCGGATCGAGCGGGTCTTTGGGGACCATGCCTGAGTCTAGCGGATGAGGATCTGACTGCGACCGTCCTCGTCGACGATATCCAGAAGCACGCCCTTTTGGCGCTTAATGGCGTCCAATAGCTGATCCGCTGTAACCGGACGATCGCCGGCCCGCGCGAAGAGGTCGATGACCGAGACCGGCAAGTGCAGCGTCACGGAGCTCTCCTCTTTCTTGCTGCGCGACTCGATGTCGAGGGAGCGACCCACCACGCGGGCTTGAATATCCGCGTCCTCGCTGGTCATGGAAAAGGACATTTTGTCCGCGCCTGGCTCGTGCAGCGCCTTGGCGATGGCACGCAAGTCGAAATTCTCGTCGACGCCGCCCAGATCCTCGATCGTGAAATCCCCTTCGTCGCTAAAGTGCAGGGCCGCCTTGAGTACGCTGAAGGGCAGGGTGATATGACGAGTGCCCTCCTCATCGCTGGTTTTAAGGATGACGCGAGAGCAGGACAAGGATGTCAGTACCAGAATCATTAGGCCAAGGCTGCGCAACATGGTTCACTCCAGAGCAGGGATCGACTCATCGAGTCGAACAATAAACGCCGGCACGCGCTTTGGTGTTTAGCCAAAAATTAGAAAGGCCGCTCGTAGGACGAGTCGGCCTTCACGTAGGGATGGAACGGTGCCTACTTTTGGGTGATTTCCAGCAGCTCGACCTTGAAGATCAAACAGGCCATGGGCGGAATGCCACCCTGACCCTCAGGGCCATAGCCCAGCTCAGGCGCAATGTAGAGCTCAAAGGTGTCACCGGGCGACATCAGCTGCAGCGCCTCGATCCAGCCGCGAATGACCTGATCGCAGCGAAACACGGCGGGTGTACCGCGCTTGTAGGAGCTGTCAAAGACTGTTCCGTCGATCAAGTGGCCTTCGTAGTTGACCTTGACGAACTGGGTGGTGGTGGGGTGTTGCTTGCTCTTGCCCTTGGTCAGGACTTTGTACTGCAGGCCAGAAGCAGTGGTCACGACACCTGGTTTGGTCTTGTTCTCGGCAAGAAACTTGTCGGCAGCGATCTTGTTGATCGCACCTTCTTTATCGCGACGCTCACGCTGGCGTTCCAACATTTTCCGTTGCAGGTCATTGAAGACGGCCTGCATCTGTTCGTCGTTGTAAACGACTTTGTCGGCCATGGCGTCCATAAATCCTTCCATCAGGATTTTAGGATCAAGCTCCATACCTTCACGGTGGAACTGAGTGCCGACATTGGTACCCACCAGATAGCTGAACTGCGCTTTCTCGTCTGCCAGCGGCGTACCAGCGCCTGTCTTGAGCTTGGCGACCTCAGTCATGGCCGGATTGGCAGCGGCATCAGCAGTTTTGGCCTTCGAATCGGATTCGGCTTCACCTTCGGCGACATCGCCGGAGAAGCTGACTTTATTCTTTTCTTCGGGCGCATCGCCCTTGTTGCAAGCGTGGAGAAGCAGAAACGCGCACAACAGAGTCACTAAGAAACGCAAGACGGTCTCCTTAAAAACACGAATGGGAGTACGGACAAGTCCGCACTCCCTATCTTTCACTCACCAGAGGGCGATTAGTTGCCGCCTTCGGTGGTGCCTTCTGCAGGAGCGCCTTCAGCAGGAGCAGCTTCGGTGCCTTCGGCAGGAGCTGCTTCATCGGTGGCTGCAGGGGTTTCAGCAGGGGTTTCAGCTGCGGGCTCTGCGGGAGTCTCGGTAGCAGTGGGCTCAGCTGCGGGTTCCGCAGGTTTGTTACCACATGCACCCATCGCCATCAGGGCTGCAAACAACATTACATAGATCCAACGCATGACTTCTTTCCTCCGTCTCATTGTTAGGGGTGCGGCAGAACTGCCGGCCCTGATTGCTTTGGGGACGAATCCCCGGGTCACTGTGGAGAGGTTACTCTCCATAGATTTGGATATGAGGTTGCTCGCCTGCTTTCAGGTAGCCGCGATACATGCCCTCGGTGTTGAAAGAAATGGCGACATTGCCCTTGGCGTCCATGACGATCACGCCCCCAAGGCCACCCATTTCGGTAATTTTCTTTTGGATTACGAGATCGGCCGCCGCTTGGGCCGATTTGCCTTGATAGGCCATCAGGCTGGAAATGTCGTGGGCGACCGCAGCCCGAATAAAGTATTCGCCTTGTCCAGTGGCAGAGACACCACAGGTTGCATTGTTTGCATAGGTACCGGCACCAATGATCGGCGAATCGCCAACGCGGCCGAACTTCTTGTTGGACAGCCCACCGGTAGAGGTGCCCGCGGCTAGGTTGCCTGCTTTGTCCAAGGCCACCACACCAACGGTGCCGTACTTCTTGGGCGCAAAGCCGGAGCCCTGCTGTTCGCGCATTTTTTTGAGTTGTTCCTCGCGCTCCGGCGTTAAAAAGTACTGGTTGTCGACCATCGCCACCTGCTGTTCCTTGGCGAACGCTTCCGCGCCTTCGCCGACCAACAGCACATGCCCCGACTTCTCCATGACCAGACGCGCCAAGGCGATCGGGTTCTTGACATGCTTGACCGAGGCTACTGCTCCCGCTGCCAGCGTATCGCCGCGCATCACCGAGGCATCGAGTTCGACGGTGCCTTCCGCGGTCAGGACCGCGCCCTTACCGGCATTGAACAGCGGCGAGTCCTCAAGGAACTGGATCACGGCGACGACGGCGTCGAGGCTGCTGCCGTCCCCTGCCATGACGGACTCTCCAATACGCAGGGCCTGCTCCAGCGCTTGCTGATAGAGCTTTTCGCGTTCGGGGCTCATCTCCGACTTGCGAATCGTGCCCGCGCCACCGTGAATCACAAGGGCGTAGGCCGGCTTGTCACCCGCCAACGCAAGGCAACCCCACCAGGCCAAAACCAGGCCTAGCGCAAACCGTTCAACCCTTATGAACTTGAATCCTCTGGAGTGTGAATGCGTATGAATCATAGCTGGTGGCTTCTCAGGTATTTCCCTGATACTTTGGCTTCCTCGAAGCAGCGACAGGTCGGCAGAGTTTTTAAGGGATTTTGGTTTTTTTCATCGCTCAGCCCCATAGCTTTCGCCTCGGACGAGTGATGACCACCCTCAAAATGCCAGCACTAACATAGCAGCGAGTTTGTCTTCTAACAAGAGGCAAGTCGGTGGAACTAAAAAAATTGTTGCTTTGGACACATGCCCACAGCAATTTCCCCGCAAATAGCGTGCTTTTTTCCCTCATTTCATGGGTCGCTCACGGAATCTCGCTCTATTTACAACACCTCCCAAACTTTCACCCACCGCCCGGTGCACGATTGCGTCTTGCGCTACACCGCTCGCGAGACCTTTTCGGCCAAGCGCGATCTTCGCACTTGCCGCAGCTCGGCAATGGTTACAACTTTTCACATGCCGCATACATGTGTAAAATCCTGCCTTAAGGATGCGTGCAACAGGCTTTTCAATCGTATTTCTTTAACAAGGGTTCAAAGTTGGTGCCGGCAGGCCGATAAGAACCTTGTGTCTCCTTGGCCTTTGGACATTCTCGTTTCGTGGGAGGTAGCGCATGTTGACCCCTGTATTACTCGCTTTTGTGCTCGCACTCGGATCCGATCAGACGGGAGACGTCTCTCCCCTTGCCAGCTCGGACCAAACAGGCGTTGCGGTGCCACAGCTCGACATCATCGCAATCAATGACGAAATGAAGCAGTGGCTGGATGTCAATGTCGCGCCGGTCGCCAATCCGTTCAAACGCGTCGAGACTTTGGTCAATCTGATCTTCGGACCCGAATCCCTCAACTTGACCTATAACAATAGCCGCACCAAGACTGCAATCGAAACCTTCGAGTCGCGCAACGGCAACTGCATGTCCTTTACCTGTATGTTCATCGGTATGGCCCGGTACCTCGGCATCAGTGCCTACTTCCAGGAGGTCACCAACTTCCCTACCTGGGACCGCCACGGCGATGTCGTCGTCCTCAACCGCCACATGAATGCCATGGTCCGCATTGACAACGTCAGCTCCACCCTCGACTTCTATCCTGACGCCGATCGCAAGGAACAGTTTACCCGCGTCATCTCCGACGAACGCGCGAAGGCCCAGTTCTACAACAACCTCGGCGCCGAACATTTCCAGCGCAACGAGCTCGACTTGGCCATCGCGCATTTCGAGAAGGCGATCGAGATCGATCCCAAGGTCAGCTTCACCTGGTCCAACATCGGCGTGGCCTACCTCAACAAGGGCTGGCCCGACCAAGCCGAGGCCGCCTATAAGAAAGCGCTGGACATCAACGATCGCGAGTACACTGCGATGAGCAACCTGGTCCGCTTCTACGAGAGGACCCATCAAGCCAGCAAGGCAGACGAGTACCGCGCCCGCGCCGAGCGCTTCCGCAACCGCAATCCCTATTACCACTTCGCCTTGGCAGAACAGGCCTACGAAGAAGGTCACTATCTCGAAGCGATCGATCACTACAAAGACGCGATCCGCCGCAAGGCCAAGGTCCACGAGTTCTACTTTGGACTGGCCAAGGCCTACAGCCAGGCCGGCATGCACGACAAAGTCGCCGAACAACTCAAACAGGCGATGCACTATGCGCCCGACATGTTCGACGTCAATCGCTACAGCCAGAAGCTGCACTCCATGGCCAAGGCGCAGTAAACGCGCGGGGTCCCGGACCCCGCCTTTACACCAGCAGGGCGCGAGCGCCCCGCTTCTCAGTGGCGCTGATCGAGTAGCGCCTGCAAATAGGCCCCATAGGCATTTTTGGCCAGGGCCGCCGCCTGGGCGGCCAACTGGGCCTCGTCGATCCAGCCTTTGTTGAAGGCGATCTCCTCCAGACAGGCGATCTTGAGACCCTGGCGCTCTTCGATCGCCTGGACGAAATTGTTGGCCTGCACCAGCGATTCGTAGGTGCCGGTATCCAACCAAGCCAAGCCCCGACCAAATGCCTGGACCCTCAGCCGACCCTGAGCCAAGTAGTGCCGGTTGACGTCGGTGATCTCGTACTCGCCTCGGGCCGAAGGCTTTAGATTGGCGGCAATCTCACAGACCTGGTGGTCGTAGAAATAGAGGCCAGGCACGGCGAAATGGCTCTTGGGTTGCGTGGGTTTTTCTTCAATGTCGATCGCCCTGCCGCTGGCGTCGAAGTTGACGACACCATAGCGCTCGGGGTCTTTGACCTGGTAAGCGAAGATCAGCGCACCCTCGTCGAGCGTTGCCGCCCGCGCCAACTGCTGGCCCAGATCCGCTCCATAAAAGATGTTGTCACCGAGGATCAGGCAGCAGGGCTGATTGCGGATGAACTCAGGCTTGAGGGTGAAGGCTTGAGCGAGTCCCTTGGGCTCCGCCTGGACGGTGTAGGTAAAGGACACCCCCCACTGAGCGCCGTCGCCGAGGAGCCGCACAAAGCTGGCATGGTCCTCGGGCGTGGTGATGATCATGATCTCGCGAATTCCCGCCAACATCAGTACCGAGATGGGGTAGTAGATCATGGGCTTGTCATAGATGGGCAGTAGCTGCTTGCTCACACCTTTGGTGATCGGGTAAAGGCGGGTGCCGCTGCCACCGGCCAAGACAATTCCCTTCATCGGACATACCTCCTCGACTTCGGGCATCGATGCGCCCCATCGTCGCGAGTCTACTCCATGGCACACGGACTGGCAATGCTTTGCAGGCCGGCGGCCTTGCAAGGATTTGTAAAACTTGACCAGGCGAGACTTGAATTGGGACTGAACAGGTGCTATTTATACATATGGGACTAGATAAGTCCTAATTTGCAACGGCGCGAGTGCTCATGAGCCTGACCTTTACCCGCAAAACCGATTACGCCCTGGTGGCGCTCTCCGCCTTGGCGCGGGAGCACCTTGGCAAGGACGAGCCGGTCAGTGCGCGCTTACTCTCGGAGCGGTTCGGGCTGCCGCTGCAGTTGCTGATGAACGTCATGAAGGACCTCCACAAGGCGGACCTGGTCGCCTCGCGACGCGGCGCCAGCGGCGGTTATTACCTGACGCGTCCCCCTGGGCAGATCAGTCTCAAGGAAATCGTCGAATCTCTCGAGGGCCCGGTCCAGGTGACCCTCTGCAACGACGTCCCCGTCGAGGACAGCCATGGCGAGGAATGTGGTAGCTGTCAGATCGCAACCCTGTGCCCGATCTCCCACCCGATGCAGAAACTCAACCACCTGTTTTGCGAGTTTCTCTCGAAAATTACCCTCAAGAGCTTGATCGAGAACGAAGCGGCCTCACCGATGCCGCACCTTGGAGTGAGTGTATGAGCGCCGAAATCGCCGAGTTGACTAAAAAGGAATACGAACACGGCTTCGTCACGGACATCGAGTCCGACACCTTGGCCCCAGGCCTCGACGCGGACGTGATCCGCTTCATCTCGGCCAAGAAGGGCGAACCCGAGTGGATGACGAATTGGCGTCTGGACGCCTTTGCCAAGTGGACAAAGATGGAAGAGCCCACCTGGCCCACCGTCAAGTACCCGCCCATCAATTACCAGGCTGTGAGTTATTACAGTGCCCCCAAGTCCAAGGGCGATGGCCCCAAGAGCCTCGACGAGGTCGACCCCAAGTTGTTGGAGACCTACGAAAAGCTCGGCATCCCGCTCAACGAGCGCGCGGCCCTGGCCGGTGTCGCCGTGGACGCCGTCTTCGACAGCGTCTCCGTGGCCACCACCTTCAAGGACAAACTCCACGACCTCGGCATCATCTTTTGTAGCTTCTCTGAGGCCGTCAAACAGTACCCGGACCTGGTGCGCGCCTACCTAGGCAGCGTGGTGCCGGTCTCCGACAACTACTTCGCCGCCCTCAACTCCGCTGTCTTCACGGACGGCAGCTTCGTCTACATCCCCAAGGGTGTGCGCTGTCCGATGGAGCTGTCCACCTACTTCCGCATCAATGCCGCCGCCACCGGTCAGTTCGAGCGCACCCTGATCATCGCCGACGAGGGCAGCTACGTCTCCTACCTCGAAGGCTGTACGGCGCCGATGCGCGACGAAAACCAGCTGCACGCCGCAGTCGTCGAGCTGGTGGCGCTCAAAGACGCAAAGATCAAGTACTCGACCGTGCAGAACTGGTACCCTGGCGATGCCGAGGGCCGGGGCGGCATCTACAACTTCGTGACCAAGCGCGGCAAGTGCGCTGGCGAGAACAGCCACATCTCCTGGACCCAGGTCGAAACCGGCTCCGCGATCACCTGGAAGTACCCCAGCTGCATTCTGCAAGGCGACAACAGCGTCGGCGAGTTTTACTCCGTGGCCCTGGCCAACCTCTGCCAGCAGGCTGACACGGGCACCAAAATGATCCATCTCGGCAAGAACACGCGCTCGACGGTGATCTCCAAAGGCATCTCTGCCGGCAAGGGTCAGAACGCCTACCGCGGCCTGATCCAGGTCATGCCTGGCGCGACCAACGCCCGCAACTACACCCAGTGCGATTCGCTGCTGATCGGCGAGCGCTGTGCCGCGCATACCTTCCCCTACATCGACGTCCGCAACGGCTCCTCTCAGGTCGAACACGAAGCCTCGACCTCGAAGATTGCCGAGGACCAACTCTTCTATTGCCGCCAGCGCGGCTTGGACACCGAAAACGCCGTATCTCTGATCGTCAACGGCTTCTGCAAGGAAGTCTTCAAGGAGTTGCCGATGGAGTTCGCGGTCGAGGCCACCAAGCTGTTGGCGGTCAGTCTCGAGGGCAGCGTCGGCTGACCCGACGCGGTT
Organism: uncultured Holophagae bacterium; assembly: GCA_964423555.1. Classification (GTDB taxonomy): domain Bacteria; phylum Acidobacteriota; class Holophagae; order Acanthopleuribacterales; family Acanthopleuribacteraceae; genus CAYRFM01. Next base: position 75,693 of record CAYRFM010000006.1, read on the forward strand.
CGCGCCGGCGGGCAAACCGACGCGACGCCGCAGCCACGGCCCCGAGGGGCCGACCATCGACAAGGATCAAGGCATATGTTGGAAATCAAGAATCTCGAGGCCGGCGTTGACGGCAAACAGATCCTGCGCGGGCTGAATCTCCAGATCGGGCCCGGCGAGGTGCACTGCATCATGGGTCCCAACGGCAGCGGCAAGAGCACGCTGTCGCAAGTACTGGCCGGACGCGAGGACTACCAGATCCTCGGCGGCGAGGTCACCTATTGTGGCAAGGACATGCTGGCCATGGAGGCCCACGAACGCGCCTGCGAGGGCCTGTTCCTGGCCTTCCAATACCCGGTCGAAATCCCGGGCGTCAGCGGCATGCAATTCCTGCGCGCCTCCGTCAACGCCCTGCGCAAACATCACGGGCTGGAAGAGTTGGATGCCTTTGACCTGATGGACGTCTTCCGCGAGAAGGCCGCGCTGGTCAACATCGACCTGGAGTCGCTCAAGCGCAGCGTCAACGAGGGGTTCTCCGGCGGCGAGAAGAAGCGCAATGAAATGTTCCAGATGGCCCTGTTGGAGCCACGCCTGGCGATCCTCGACGAGGTCGACTCGGGTCTGGACATCGACGCCCTGCGGGTCGTCGCCGGCGCCGTCAACGCCATGCGCTCGCCCGAGCGCTCGTTTCTGATCATCACCCACTACCAGCGCCTGCTGGACTACATCGTGCCCGACGTCATCCATGTCATGGCCCACGGTCGCATCGTCAAATCCGGCGGCAAGGAGCTGGCGCTGGAACTCGAGGAACGCGGCTATGCCTGGATCGAGAACCACCAGGAAGCAGGTGTCTGAGCTTTGACCGAGGAAACCCGCCCCATGCTTGAAATCATCGAAAACAAGACCTGGTTCGAGGAAGAGGCCGCGGCCCTGCAAGCCCTGGCGGGTCAGCCAGACTGGCTCAAAGCACGGCGCACCCGAGCGTGGCAACGCTTTGCGGAGCTGGGCTGGCCTACGACGCGCAACGAGGCCTGGCGCTTCACCAACCTGCGCGCGCTGGCCAAATCAGACTACGCGGATGCGCCCTTCGTCGCCGGTGACGCCGCGCTCGGTCACGCCTTGAACGCGGAAGGTCCACTGCTAATCTTCACCCATGGCCGCTTCCGCCCTGAGTTGTCGCGCCTGCCGCAATCGTCGGAGCTGCGCGTCGTGCCCTTTGCCCAGGCGCTGCGTGGCGCCGAACGCGACTGGCTGGAGCAGGAGCTGGGTCGCACGGCCGAGTCCGGCGAGGACGCCCTGATCGCCCTCAACGAGGCGCTCTGGAAGGACGCGGTCCTGATCGAGATCGCCGAGGGCGCCCAACTGGCCCAGCCGATCGAACTGATCCACTATTCACAATCGGCGGACACGGCCTTCGCCGTCATGCCCCGCCACCTGATCCGTGCTCGGGCGAAATGCTCCGCGGCAGTCGTCGAGACCTATGTCGGCGAAGCCGCCGAGCTACTCACCAACAGCGTCACTGAGCTGGTGGTCGAGCGCGAAGCGACGCTCCATCACTACTTCCGCGAGCTCTCGGCCGAGTCCAGCCGTCACCTCCACCACCTGGCGGCACGCCTGGACGATGGGGCGAAGCTCGAGTGCCACGCCCTGGTCAGCGGCTGCGCCCTGGTCCGCAACAGTGTGCGCGTGACTTTTGCCGGCCAGCAGGCAGAGGCCTACGTCGGCGGCCTGTCCGTCGCCCATGGCAGCCAGCACCACGACCACTATGTCCAGATCGACCACGCCCTTGGCCACAACACCAGCAAGCAGTTCTTCAAGGGCATCCTCGACGACCGCGCCCGCGCCGCCTTCACCGGACGCGTGATCGTGCGCAAGGACGCCCAGAAGACCGACTCCCACCAGTCGTACCGCAACCTATTGCTGTCCGATAGCGCAAGGGTCGACACCCAGCCCCAACTGGAAATTTACGCCGACGACGTCAAGTGCGCCCACGGCGCAACCACCGGCCAGCTGGACGAAGAGGCGCTGTTCTACATGAAGTCCCGCGGCCTCTCGCCCGATCAAGCGCGCGTGCTGCTGCTCTACGCCTTCGCCCACGAAGTCATCGACCGCATGCCGCTGGAAAGCTTGCGTGCCGCCGCTACCGCCTTCCTGCTGAAGCGCTTCGCGGCCACGTCCGTTCTGGGGGAGCAGCCATGAGCCCGACCACCCACACCCTGGACCTGGCGAAGGTCCGCGCCGACTTCCCGATCCTCGGGCGCACCGTCCATGGCAAGCCGCTGGTCTATCTCGACAGCGCCGCCACCGCCCAAAAACCGAAGCAGGTGATCCAGGCGATCTGCGACTACTACAGCCAGATCAACAGCAACGTCCACCGCGGCGTGCACCTGCTCAGCCAGGAGGCGACCGCGGCCTACGAGGGCGCCCGCGAGAAGGTGCGCGCCTTTATCGGCGCCGCCTCCACCAAGGAAGTCATCTTCACCAGCGGCACGACAGATAGCAACAACCTGCTGACCTTTTGCTACGCCCGCAGCTTCCTCAAGCCCGGTGACGAAGTGCTGATCTCGCACATGGAACACCACTCCAACATCGTGCCCTGGCAGTTGACTTGTGAGGCGACCGGCGCCACGCTCCGCGTCGTGCCAATCGACGATGCGGGCCAGCTGGACATGGTCGCCTTCGACCAGCTGCTCGGCGCGCGCACCCGCATCGTTGCCATGGTCCACGTCTCCAATGCGCTTGGCACGATCAACCCCGTGCGCGAAATCGTCGCGAAGGCCCACGCCGTTGGTGCGGTGGTATTGCTCGATGGCGCCCAGGCGGTGCCGCACTTGCAGGTCGATGTCGTCGACTTGGACGTCGATTTCTACTCCTTCTCGGCCCACAAAATGTACGGCCCGACCGGCGTCGGTGTGCTTTACGGCAAACGCGCGTTGCTGGAAAAGATGCCGCCGTTCAAGGGCGGTGGCGACATGATCCGCAGTGTGGCCTTCGAAAAGACGACCTTCAACGACCTGCCTTACAAGTTCGAAGCCGGCACACCCAACATCGCCGGCGTGGTTGGACTGGGTGCGGCCATCGACTACATTCACTCCCTTGGCCTGGCTCAGATCGCCGCCCACGAGCACGAACTGCTCGAGTACGGCACGGCCTTGCTGCAGGACCTGCCAGGGCTTCGCATGATCGGCACGGCCCGCGACAAGGCCGCCGTGTTGGGCTTTGTGTTGGACTACGCCCACCCCCACGATGTCGGCACGATCCTCGACTACGAGGGCATCGCCGTCCGCACCGGGCACCACTGCGCCCAACCCGTCATGGACCGCTACGACGTGCCGGCCACCGTCCGCGCTTCGCTGGCGGTCTACAACACCCGCGAGGATCTGGATGCCCTGGTCCGCGGAATCCGCAAGGTTTACGAGGTATTTGGCTCATGATGGATCCGTCCAGCGAACTTCAGGACCTCTACCAGCAGGTCATTCTCGACCACGGACGCAACCCCCGTAACTTTCACGGCAACGACCAGGCCAACCACCGCGCCGACGGCTTCAATCCCCTCTGCGGCGATCAGGTCACCGTCTTCTGCAGCGTCGCCGACGAGCGCATCGCGGATCTCAGCTTCACCGGCAAGGGCTGCGCGATCTGCACCGCCTCGGCCTCAATGATGACACAGTCGCTCAAAAACAAGAGCTTGGCCGAGGCCCGCAACCTGTTCGAGACCTTTCACCAGGTCGTCACGGGCGAAGCGGCGGAGCAGGGCAACCTGGGCAAGTTGACCGTTTTTGCGGGCGTGCGCAAGTACCCGATGCGGGTCAAGTGCGCGACGCTCCCCTGGCATACGCTGATCGCCTCGCTGGATCAAGGCGGCACCGTCAGCACCGAAGAGGAGGCATGACATGGGTATCTTCGACATCAAGCCGTGGCGCAAGCGCGACCCCCATCCCAGTGGCCTCAACGGTCCCCTTGAGGTCGGCGACCCCCGACCCGCCACGGAGACCTCCGCTCCCGCCCACATGGCAGCGCCGGCCAGCACGCTCGTGCAGAGCGAGGCCCAGGCGCCATCCCCAGCACCCGAGGCTTGCCAGAAGCCGGAGTGCGAGAAGAACCTGCAGGACAAGGTGATCGACCAGATTCGCATGGTCTACGATCCCGAGATCCCTGTCAACATCTACGAACTGGGCCTGGTCTACGACGTCCTTGTCGAAGGCGAGAAGGCCCGCGTGTTGATGACTTTGACCTCGCCGCAATGCCCCTCCGCCCAGGAGATCCCGGTCGACGTCAAGTACCGGGTCGAACAACTCCCAGAGATCGCGGAAGCGACTGTCGACATCATCTGGGAGCCGCCTTGGGATCCCTCTAAAATGAGTGAAATGGCCAAACTCGAGCTGGGCATGTTCTGATCGCGGGCCGGCGAGGCGCCGGCCTGACTTCCCAGAGTTCCGCGTTCATTTCGGTTCGTCGAGCTGCTTTAAAAGATCAATCAGACCTGGGATTTTAGAGGTAATGACGTCCCAGACAATATCGTCATCGACGTTATTGTATTCATGTGCCAGATGATTCCGGAATCTTTTTACAATGCGCCAGGGAATCTCTGGATTTACTTCTTGAACAACATCCGGTATTTTCCCGGCCGCTTCGCCGATGAGCTCAAGATTTCGCAAGGTAGCGTCATAAACGAGTTCATCCGAAACAAATTTCTCTTGACTCAGTCCTGCCGTGTACTTCTGAGCTCTTTCTGCGTATCTGATCATATCATCAATGTAGATACGCCAATTGGGGTGCTCAGACATAGATAAGATCCTGTTCCACATAGGGTTTGAGTTCTGGTCGCAAGGCTTTCTCAGTAACGAGGTCAACGCGGCAATGCAGGAGGTCCTCGAGATAGAATTGCAGACCAAAATATCTATCCGCCGTCGCAGGTCCGTCAAAGGTCACCAGAATATCCACGTCGCTCGAGCCGGTCGCCGTATCACGGGCAGTCGATCCATAAAGGCCTAATCGGGTAGCACCAAAGCGCGTCAATGCGTCCTGTTTAACCTTCCCAAGGATATCGAGAGCTTTTTGCTTGTTCAAAAAACCTCCCCGAAGGTGCAAGAAACTGGCAATCAATCGAACCTACGAGAAACTACATCGCCATATCATACCACTCGGAATAGGAAAATCTCAACCGGGCGCGCTCCTCCGGGCTCCTCTGGGCTCCTCCAGTGTGGGCCATAGCCCGGTCGTAGCATGTCGTAAAACCTTCCTGGGCGGTCGCATATAAGCCCTTGGTCTGCGGGCGGTCCTTGCTATAATGGCCTTGAAGAGGAATGTTTAGCAAGGGGGCTCGACCCATGGAAGAAACAGATCGCGAACAAGCATTCGAGGCGCGCATCGCCCGCGGCGAGATCATCGAACCCAAGGACTGGATGCCCGAGCGCTATCGCCAACAGTTGATCCGCATGATGAGCCAGCACGCCCACTCGGAAGTCGTCGGCATGCTGCCCGAAGGTAACTGGATCAGTCGCGCGCCCAGCCTGCGCAGCAAGAAAGTGCTCCTGGCCAAGGTCCAGGACGAGGGCGGCCACGGCCTGTATCTTTACAGTGCCACCGAAACGCTCGGCGTCGATCGAACCGAACTCAACCAACAGTTCCTATCTGGCAAGGCCAAATACTCGAACATCTTCAATTACCCCAGCCTCAACTGGGCCGATATGGGCGTGATCGGCTGGTTTGTCGACGGCGCCGCGATCGTCAACCAGACCATGCTCGCCAAGGGCAGTTTCGGCCCCTACGCCCGCGCCATGGTGCGCATCTGCAAGGAAGAGAATTTCCACAAGAAGCAGGGCTATGAGATCGTCGCCAACATGGCGAAGGGCACGCCGGCCCAGCGCCGCATGGCCCAAGACGCCGTCAACCGCTGGTGGTGGCCCTCGTTGATGATGTTCGGCCCCGCCGACAAGGACTCGCCCAACAGCGAGGAGCTGATCCGCTGGAAGGTCAAGAAGAACACCAACGATGAACTGCGCCAGCGCTTCGTCAACATGACTGTGGCCCAGGCCCAACTGATTGGCATCACCCTGCCCGATCCAGACATGCGTTACGACGAAGCCTCCGGCGACTGGCACTACGGCCATATCGACTGGGCCGAGTTCTGGCAGGTCGTCAAGGGCCATGGCCCCTGCAACCGCGACCGCATGGAAGCGAAGCGCAAAGCCTACGAGGACGGCGCCTGGGTCCGCGAGGCCGCGGAAGCTTACGCTGCACGCAAAACTGAAACGGCAGCCTGATTTTTTCGAAGAACATGGAAGGACGAGTTCATGACTGATCAAAGTAAAGCGCACACCGAATGGCCGGTATGGGAAGTTTTCGCCCAGCATGATTGGGGCAAGCCTCACGAGCACTGCGGCAGCGTCCACGCGCCCGACGCCGAACTGGCCCTGCAGAACGCTCGCGACGCCTATGCGCGCCGCTTCTCTGTCAAGAGCCTTTGGGTAATGCCGACAACGGCCATCACCGCTACGACGCTCGAGGACAGCGGTCCCTTCTTCGACCCCCAGGACGACAAGCCCTACCGCCATCCCAGTTTCTACAAAGTTCCTCGCGGCGCAAGGAATCTGGAATGAGCAACCTCAGCACTGAAACCAAGGAACATCTGTTCGAGTACTTGCTGCGCCTGGCTGATGACCAACTGGTGCTCGGCCAGCGCATCGCCGAATGGTGCGGCCACGGCCCCATCCTCGAGGAAGACATCGCGCTGACCAACATTTCCCTGGACCTGTTCGGCCAAGCCGAAATGATTTTGGGTCACGCTGGTGAGCTGGAAGGTCAGGGTCGCGACGCCGACAACCTGGCCTACTTCCGCGACGAGTACGACTTTCGCAACCTCCAACTGGTGGAGCGGCCGCGCGGCGATTTTGCCGACACCATCGTCCGCCAATTCCTGTTCGATGCCTACGCTTGGCACCTGTACACGGACCTGCAGTCCAGCAGCTACCCTTTCCTGGCCGCAGTTGCCGCCAAGGCCATCAAAGAGACGACCTACCACCTGCGCCACGCGCGCGAGTGGCTACTGCGTCTGGGCAAGGGGACCGAGGAAAGTCACCAGCGCGCACAAGCGGCGTTGGACCGTCATTGGCCATTCACCGAGGAGCTGTTCTTCAGCAATGCCGTCGACGCCCATCTCCGCGCGCAAGGCATGGTCCCCGACCCCGAGTCGATCCGCCCCAAATGGAACGCTATGGTCGACCGCATCCTGGCCGAGGCCGGCTTACAGCGACCCACCGACCCGCCCTACTGGGAAAAGCGCGCGCGCCTTGGCCAGCATTCCGAACACCTGGGTCACATGCTCGCCGAGATGCAGATCATTGCCCGTTCCCACCCCGGAGCATCCTGGTAACTTGTAGTGCGCCGTTCTTGAGAACGGCGCGCCACGAGCCGGTCGGTCCCGCGCCAGGCTGCGAAGGGTCAAGGCCTGTAGGCGACCGATAGGGCTAGCGTAGGACTAAATGCCGATATCGTTGGCGATTTGTTTGCGTAGCTCCTTGGCCTGCAGCTCCGCCGCTTGCGCCTCGGCGCTGCGCCCATTGCGGCGCATCAAGGTGCCCAAGGCCTCGTAGTTCTCCGCCATCGCATCCTTGCTGGGGTCCGGCAGGGCGTGCCACATCGACTGGGCTGCCTCATAGAGCTCGATGGCATCACCGTCTTGGCGCGTTCCGGTCAGTGTTGTCGCCAGGTTCTCGGCGTTGATGGCGATCAGCTCGAAGTTAACACCGGGTGAGTTCTTGCTGATCGCCAAGGCACGCCGGTACTCTCGGCGGCACTCGGCATAGCGGTTCAGGCCCGCATAAGCCCGCGCCAAGCCCAGGTAGTGGTAGGCCAGAACCCCGTTGTTCTCGCCCATGATCTCTTTCTGCAGCACCAGTGCCTGCTCGCCGTAGACCAAGGCTTGGCGGAAGTTGCCCTTGTCCGTGTGAACCATGGCCACATTGCTGAGCGCATTGGCCACCTTCGAATGTTTGGGTCCCAGCGCGGTGCGGTAGAGCTCCACCGCCTGGCTGAAATAAGCCAGGGCCGAGTCGGAATCGCCCTCATTGTCGTAGACGACCGCAATATTGTTGGTGAGGTCACCGGCGATCGGACTAATTGGGCCGATTGCGGTCGCGGCCAGATCAAGCGCGCGCCGATAGCAGGCCAAAGCCTCGTTCAGGCGGCCCTCCTGGCTGTGAACCTTGCCGAGATTGTTGAGGGCCTCGGTCAGGAGCAGGCGATCGGGACAATCCTCCAAAAGGGCCACCGCGCGAGTCAGCACCTTACCGGCCTCCTCATTGTTGCCCGTGTAGTCGAGCATGCTGCCATAGCGGCTGAGCGCCTCGCCAATCTCGGGGTGATCGGCCGGGAGCTTGGCCTCGCGGATGCGCAGCGCGCGCTCGGTCAGCGGCAGAGCGCGGTCGACGGCGGCCTTGCGGGCAAAGATATCGGCGAGAGCCAGCAGTTCGCCGGCGACGTCGGGGTGGTCCGGACCCTGGCTCTGCTCGCGCATGCTCAGTGCTTGCTCGACCAGTTTGAGGGCCTCATCGAAACGGTCCAGCTGGTAATAATCCTGGCCCAGCTCGGACAGGGCCTCGGCCAGTTCGACATCATCGGGAGCCAGGTGCTGACGGCGCAGGGCGACGGCCCCCTCGACCAGGGGCAGCGCCTTATCGGCCATGCCGAATTTGCGATAGACTTGGCCCATGGTCAGCATCAGGCGGGCTTTGGACTGTGGCGGCCCAGACATACCGCGCAGGCGTTCGGCACCCTTGTCCAGGAGCGCCTGGGCAGTAACCGCGTTGCCCTTGACGGAGGGGTCGAGCTGCTCGAAAAGGCCAGTCAGGAACTCGGAGACTTCGTCGGCCGTGCGCGCGGAGGCCTCGGCGCGTTGGGCCTCGACCCGCGCCTGGCGCATGGCCTTGCGGACCTGGAGCGACTGCCAGCCCATGATCGCGACCAGCGCGAGCAAGATGCCGGTGACCGCCCAATAGAGCATGCGCTTGCGCTTGCGCAAAGGGGTATCGCGCAGGAACTGCAGGCGCTCGACGACATCGGCAGATGCCGGCCGCGCTTCGGGTACCACGGCTTTCAGGCGTTCGATGAGCTGGCGCATGCCCTCGGAGATGCCTTCGAGCGGCATGCTCTCGCCCCGCGCCACCGAGCGCAGCATGACCGCGAACGGCTGATTGCGATCAACCGCTGGCCTGCCGCTGAAAAGCTCCTGGAGGATCAGGCCCAGAGCATAGACGTCGCTGCTGGCGGTGGCGACCTCGCCGCGCGCCTGCTCGGGGCTCATGTAGTGCAGCGTCCCCATCAGGATGCCGTGCTGCGTGTGGACCGGGCTGATCGACGCCTCGGGGTCGAGGGTGCGCTCGGCATCGAAGGCGGAGGGATGGGAGATCGGCTCGTTGACCTCTGTGCGCGACAGGCCGAAGTCCAAGACCTTGAGCAGGCCCTCCTCGTTGATCATGATGTTTTCGGGTTTGACGTCGCGGTGGACGATACCCTTGGCGTGGGCGGCGGCGATGGCCGCGGCCAACTGGATCGCCACCCGAAACTTTTCGCCGAGGCTATGGGAACCCTTCATCCACTCGCGCAGATTGGTGCCCTCGATAAACTCAAGGACCAGCAGGTCGAAATCATGCTCTTCAATATAGTCGTGAATCTGACAGATGTTGGGGTGGTCGAAACTGGAGAGCAGGCGCGCCTCGCGCAGGAACCGCGAGCGCGTAATGGCCTTGAGGCGATGGTCCTTGACGATGGTCTTGACGGCCACGGTGCGCTTAAGCTTCTCGTGGAAGCCGCGGTAAACCGTGCCCATGCCCCCGCTGCCGATCGGTCCTTCGATGGTAATCCAGCCAACTTTTTTTCCGGTGAGGTCCAAACATCCTCCAGGCGCACGGGTGCCCTATATTGCAGACGTGGGACTATTCTAACCGGCCTGACGTTCGGGGTCGACCCCAAAACGATGGTGCCAAAGGTCAATTCAGCGGCCTGGCTGGTCTTCAGGCTGAACCCCGCCCGGAGCCTCGAGCAGGCGCAGCGCGGCCCATGCCATGAGCAGCCACTCCGGCGCCATCCACAACGGCGATTCGCGCCAGAGGCCCACGCTGCGATACCCGAACAGGACTGCATAGGAAAGGAAACAAGCGGCGTAGAGCAGAATCAGCCAACGCGCGCGCGCCAGCGGCACGAAGGGCAGGAGCCACAGCAGATACCAAGGGAAAACCGTCGGCGAGAACAGGGTCAGGGCCAGCCAGAGAGCCGTGCACTGCCAACTGAACTCGTGCTTGAGCCAGACAATCCAGGCGATTGCCAGCAGCAACGAGATGGCGAGGCAGGGTCGAGCCAGCTCGGCGCCGACGGTTGTCTTGAGTGCCCAGAACAACGGGTTGTTGAACGACCACTGACCGGCAAAGGCGCGAAAGCTGGCGAAGAGCTGGGCACCATCCGCTGCATAAGGCGCAAATATCAGCAGCGACAGCACCGCCAGCGCGCCCAAAAAGCGGATTCTATCGCGACCTTCCAGGTGCTTGAGGCAGGCGGGCGCGAACAGCAGCGGCAGGAGCTTGATGCCGACCATCGCGGCCAACAGCCCGCCGGCCAAGGCCGGTCGGCGCCGTTCCATCGCCAGCACCAGGCCTGCACCTAGGGCAACACCCAGCACGTCGAGATGCGCGTTCCAGAGGCCTTCGACGAGCAGCAACGGCATTGCCAGCAGCCAGCCAAAACGAGCGCGATAACTCGGCGAAAGCAGCGGCAGACAAAGACTCAGCAAGATGAACAGCTTCCAGGGCAGCACCGTTGGCCCGAACAGGGCCGCGAAGCGGAAACACAGCTGCGCCAGTGGCGGGTAGATGGCCGTGTACTCGGGGTGGTTGATCCTGCCAACCGAGGGATGATCCAGCTCACCGGCCAGCTTGGCCGGCGATTCGCGATAGGGCGAATGACCCTGATTTTGGACGAAGCCCTCCCACAGGTAGCGATGGTAGTCGTCCGAGAGCTCGGGCGCCGCCCAGAGGCAGAACATCAAGCAAGGCAAAGCGGCCAACCACTGCGGGGTCTGCTTGTGCGCCGTCAGCCGCCAAGCCGCCAGGGACAGCACCGCGGCGGCCAGAAAGTGCAGGGCCAGGCCGTAGTGGAGGCCCAGCAGCAGGAGGGCCGTTCCCAGCGGAAACAGCCAGAGCTCACTCGAAGAGTTGATCCGCATCCGCGATGTCGAGAGCTCGGCGGTTGAGCACCAGAAAGTCGATCTTGTGGTGGAGGAAGTGCTCTTCGGGTAGGCTTTGCTTGAGCGCGATCAGGTCCTCGATCGTGTCCACGTCGATGCGCACCTCGAGTTTCTTCAGGGCCAGATCTCGGACCTCGACTTTGTCGACGGTCGTTTCGAAAACAGTCGGTGTGCTCCACTCGATGCCCTCAAACAACCAAGGACTGTGCGCCCGCATGCCGATCAGGTAGTAGCCACCGTCGCTGCTCGGCCCAAGCACCACATCATTTTTTCGCAGGGCTTTGAAGGCCTTTTCGACGAAGACCTGGTCCATGCCCAGGCAGTCGGAGCCAATCACGGCCACTCGCTCGTAGTCCGCCTCGAAGGCCCAGCGGGTCGCGGCTTCGAGTCGCACACCCAGATCGCCCTTGGCTTGGGGCCGGAACGACCAGCTCTCGCCCAGCCAGCCACGAAAGCGTTCGACGCTGTGACTGTCGTCATAAAACAGGAACAGGTCATAGTCATTTTCGAGCGGATAGACCTCGGTAATCACCCGCTCCACCATGGCCTCGTAGAGGCTGGCCGCCGGAACCGCGCCCAGTGCCGCCGCCAATCGGGTCTTGACGTGCCCGGGTTCCGGAAATTTGATGAAGCAAATCAAAGCATTCTGCATGGCCACCTCCGCCGCGAACATTATCAATGATCAGCGAAGGCAACGCAACGACAGAAACGGCAGTGGCAGAACCTATTTGAGACATAATCTCATCAAGCGCTTGACATGCTCGATCGGCCGGCCTACACTTGGCGACATTATGAGATTGGATCTCATCTAATATCGAGGCACCTGCCTCGCCCGCTCGGAGTTTGTCCATGCTGTCCTCTGTCCTGTCTGTGGTGCTTCTTCTGTTGTGGGGCGATCCCCCCGCGCCGGTACCGGTACAACACCCCAATGGCGTTGACGAACAAATCACCGTCGTCGCTGAGCTCGCCGAAACCCCCCTGCGGGAGACCACCACCCATGTCTCCCTGATCACCGCCGCCCAAATCGAAACCCAAATGGCCCATGACGTCGCCGAGCTGTTGCGCTACGAGCCTGGCGTCACCGTCCAAGCAGACAGCACGCGCCTGGGCATGACGGGCGTCTCGATTCGCGGCATTGGCGGCAATAGGGTCAGCGCTCAGATCGACGGCGTTCGCACTGTCGAACAATTCACGTTCGGCCCCATCGCCACCCCGCGCAGTTTCCTCGACCCGGACTTGCTCAAATCCGTGGAGGTCGTGCGGGGCGCGACGTCCTCGCTCTACGGCAGTGACGCGCTCGGCGGGGTGGTCGCCTTTACGACCAAGGACCCCAGCGACTTAATCCGCTCGGGAGAGGATCACTTTTACCGCGTCAAGTCGGGCTTCAGCAGCGACGACGAGAGCCAGTTCCTGGCGCTGACGACGGCCCATCGCGGCCAGCGCTTCGACCTGCTGGCGGCCGTCACCGGTCGCAGCTTCGCCGAACAAGACAACATGGGCGAAAACGATCAATTGAACGCCAGTCGCACCAAGCCCAACGACCTGGACGGCTCCTCCCTGGACCTGTTGCTCAAGGGTGTCTACACCTGGAGTGAAGGCCATCGCCTGCGGATCACGGCCGAGGGTTATCAGACCAACACCGAAGCCGACCTGTACAGCGCCCGCAGCACCAGCAGCAACCCTGGCGGCAGCAGCCGAGTGCTGAGCAGCCTCGCCGACGACACCAACCGCCGCTCGCGCTTGTCGCTCGAGGATCTGCGCGAAGACCTTGGCTTGAGCTGGCTGGACGAGCTCAAGCTTCGGCTGTACTACCAAACCTCCGAGACCGAGCAGGACACGCTCGAACGCATCGACAGCCAGTTCGGCCCGGTCCAACAGCGCATCTCGCGCTCGGGCGAGATGACCTTCGAGGAGCACCAGGTGGGCCTCGGCCTAAACGCGCAAAAGTGGTTCACCATCGGCGCGAGCAGCCATCGCTTGACCTATGGTCTCAGCCTCGAGCAGCGAAGCTTTTCCCAATTGCGGGACCGCGACGATCTCGATCTGGACACCGGCAACCCCGATGCCTACACCGGCACACTGGTCTTCCCGACCCGCTACTTTCCCGACAGTACCGTCGACGAGTTAGGCGCCTACCTCCAGTGGGAGAGCTTGTTCTTTGACGAGCGTCTCAAGCTCCTGCCAGGCCTGCGCTATGACCGCACGCGCCTCGACGCGGATCAGGCCGATCCCGTCTACCAGGAAAGCACGGGGCACACCACCACACCCGTCGACCTGGACGACCGTTCGCTCTCGCCCAAGTTCGGGCTGCGCTACGCCCTGACCCCGCAGCTCTCGCTCAACGGCCAATACGCCCGGGGATTCCGGGCTCCGCCCTACAGCGACGTCAACAGCGGCTTCACCAACTTGGCGAGCGGCTACCAGACGCTGCCCAACCCCGAGTTGGAACCGGAGCGTTCGGAGAATCTCGAATTCGGCCTGCGCGCCGACAGCAGCCGCGGCGCAATTCAGCTCAGCTACTTCGACAACCAGTTCGAGGACTTCATCGACCTGCCCTTCATCGGCGTCAGCGAGCAAGGCGTTGCCCTGTTCCAGGCCCGCAACGTCGACCGTGTGGCCATCGAGGGCTGGGAGCTGAGCGGCAACCTGTACCTGCTGCCGGAATTGCGCCTGCAAGCGAGCCACAGTCACGCGCGCGGTCACAACCAAGCAGAGGAGGTCGCACTCGACAGTATTGCCCCGGACCGCTCCGTGGTCGGCCTGACCTATGGCGACATGAACGATCGCTGGACGTCGACGCTGAACCTGACCCTCGAGCAGGACAAAGCCCAGAGCGAACTGTCATCGGCAGAGCTCTTTCGCGGCGCTTCGGCCACGCTCGTCGACCTGACCGTTCAGCTCAAGTTGAGGGAAAGTTGGCGCCTGTTCGCGGGCGGCTTCAATCTCAGCGACGAAACTCATTACAACTGGAGCAGCGTGGTCGGCCGTGCCGCCACCGACCCCCTGTTGCCCCGCTACAGCGAACCAGGTCGCAACTTTCGGGTTCACCTATCTTGGCACTATTGAGGTACCTCCCATGCTCTCTCTGATCGCTCTTGCGCTGACCCTGTATCAAGTCGAACCGACCAGCCTGCAACAGGATCGCCAGGCCATCTTGGCTATGGCGGGCACCTATGAGGTCGACTTCCTCTTCAACGAAACCGTAGCCTTCGACATGGACTATGTGCGCCATGACGACGAGAAGGCGGAGGCGCTCGAACTCGTCGAGGTGGTCGAGTCAAGCCCCAAGAAAATCGTCCTGCAGCACCTGTTGCAAACTTCCCAAGGCATCGTCAAACACTGGCGCCAGGACTGGGAATACGAGAACAACCGCCTGCTCGAGTTCCAGGGCGAGCACACCTGGCGGTGGCGCGAGCTACCGGCCGAAGCGGTCAAGGGAACCTGGACGCAACGGGTGTTTCAGGTCGACGACAGCCCGCGCTACGAGGCGATCGGCAGCTGGAACCACCTCGGCAACCTCAGCGAGTGGCGTTCCAACCTGACCCAGCGCCCCCTGCCCCGCCGCGAATCCAAACGCGACGACTACAACATCCTGCTCGCCTATAACATCCACGCGCTGACGGCCAACGGCTGGGTCCACGAACAGCACAATACCAAACTCAGCCGCACGGAAAAGGGCGATAAAGCCCTGGTCCGCGAGTTGGGCCTCAACCGCTACCGCCTGACCCGAGCGGACCGCGCCGAGCAGGCCCGCACCTGGTGGCGCGACCATCAGGCCTTTTGGGCTGAAGTCCGCCAGCAGTGGGCACGGGCGCTGGACCAAGCTGCCGCCGTCAGCCTGGAACACAAGGTCGATGGCAAAACTCTGTTCGCGAAACTGAACGAGTTAGAGGAGCAAAAAGGCGATGCCGCGGCCAGGACGAAGGCCATCGCAACCGCCCTTACCACCTATGTCAAGTCAGCCGATTCCGTCGCTTCCCTGAACTGAACTGCACTTACCTGGTCCTTTCAAGGGTGTCGCCGAACCTCACTCGGCGGCACCCTCTTTTTGGCTTCAGCTCTGGAACATTTCGACGATGTCGGTATAGTAGCCGCTGGACCCCTCGTAAACCGGGGTGTACTCGTAGACCCGCCCAGAGGGCGTGTCCTCGATCTCCTTGGTCCAGTCGATGCCGAGCGAACTGTAGAGGGTGGCAACCACATCCTGCATGGTGATGTAGCGGCCCTGGTTCCAGAACGGATCGGTGATGTACCAGCCTTCCGGGTCGGTGCCGCCGAAGACCTTGCCAGGAATGACACCACCACCGGCCACCAGACCGCTCCAGGCGTACTGATAGTGGTCGCGGCCGAGATTGTTGGACAGCCCCGCCGGCGTGCGGCCAAACTCGCCAACCGCCAACACCAAGGTCTCGTCCAACAGGCTGCCGCCGCGCTTGCCAGGCGTCGCGGCCAGGTCAGCCAGCATCGAGGCCAGGGCGGGGTCCAGTTCGCCGCAGAGGTCGTAGAGGTTGCCAGGTACCGACGCATCGTAGATATCGTAGTGGTGGTCCCAGCTGCCATGGCTGATTTGGATGAAGCGCGTGCCCCGACCCAGACCGAGCGTCTTGACCGCCATTGCACATGCTGCCCCGACGCCCGTGGCGCCGTAGCGACTGGTCTCGGCTTCGCTTACGGATAGGGCGGCGCTCACGTCGGGCTGGTACATCAACGCCTTGCCAGAGTCAAAAAAGTGCCGGTAATCGCTGATCGCCGCGCCTTGCGCCGACGTTGTAAGTCGCCCGCCATCGACGGCCTGAAGCGCGGCCCAACGCTTCTCAAACACGTCCTGGCCGGCCGGATGGGTCAGTCCGGGAACGCCATCGCCGGCACTGAAAACGAAGGGCGCGTAGGTTGCGGGCAGCATGCCGGCGCCCTGGACGTTGGCGTTGATCGATAGGAAGGGCGGCAGCACGTCGGTCTCCTTGCGCAAACCGTCTAGTTCATAAGCGATCACGCTGCCGATATGCGGTTGCTCCCGCGAGAAGGTGGGGTTGAAGGTGTGGGCTGTTTCCAGTACGTAGCGCGCCCGATCGTGCACGGCCTCGCTGCCGCTGATGCAGCGCAGCAGGCTGAATTTGTCGGTCACGCCCAAGAGGTTGGGAAACAGGCCGCTGGCCAATTCGATGTCACCAACGCTGGCGGGGTTGAAGTCGGCGGGCGTCCAGGCGCCCTTCTTGAGGTCGAAGGTATCGATATGGCTGGGCGCACCGGCCAGGCTGACCAGGATCACGTTTTCCGCGCTGTTGCGAAGGCTCACGCCGGCCTTGCGGCGCACCGATGCTTGCCCGCGCAGGGCCGTCATGCCCAAGGATCCGATGCCGAGGGTCTTGAGGAAATTTCTGCGTTCCATGATTGTGCTCCTCAGTAGATGTAGGTGAAGGCCACTTGGTTGATCAGTAGCCAGACTGCGGTTTGGGCCTTCTCCTGGCGGGTGGCGAACTGCGCGAGTTGCGCGACCATCGCGGTACTTTCATCCTCAGTCGGAGGGCGGGCGTAGAAGTCGAGGTAGAGTTCGCGGATCATGTCACTGTCGGACAAGTTCTGATCGAGGTAGCTGCGGACCCGGCCTACCGCGAGTAGATTAGCGTTATTCGTGACCGGGCTGTTCATCAGCAGCAGGGCCTGGGCGATGCCGCCCTGGTTGGTGCGCGGCTGGTCGTATCGGTTGCCGCGACCAAATGCGTCGAGAAAGGTGCGCAGGCTCTCCATGCCGCCGCGACGGGGCTGTAAGTTGTCGATCAGCTCGTGGGCATAGTTGGCGCGGGGGCCGGCAACACCGCCGTAGTAGGCCTGGGGGATCGAGGTCACCACACCGGTCGAGACGACGAACGAGTCGTAGACTTCCTCGCTGGTCATGTGGTGGGCTAGGTAGCGGGTGTAATAGGGCGAGTAGCTTTCCTGCCAGTTGCCAGGCAGCCATTCCGAGCTCATTTGGAAGGTAGCGGACTGGACCACATAGCGTAGGTAGGCGACCAGGTCAAAGTCCTGTTCAATCAGTTTATCGGTCATGAATTCCAGCAGGACGGGGTCGAAGACCTGCAGCTCCCAGCCCTCGGGCAGGGTCGCGCCCGGATCGAGCCGCGCCAGGTCGAAACTGTCCATCGGCTCGACCATGGCCAGCCCGAAGGCATGACCCCACAGGCGGTTGGCCCAATTGCGCGCGAATTGGCGGTCGCTCGTGATGCGGCCAGCGAGCTGGCCCAGCCAGTCGTTGCCCGCCGAGGGCGCGCTGCCGTCGAACAGGTAGCGCGGCGTGACCAGGCCCCCGTCGCGGATCGGGCGGTCACCCGAATCGGTCGTGGCGTTGTAGCCCTGGCTGGCCTGTTTGGTGATATTGAAGGAGCTGACGATGTTGTTGCTGTCGCGACTGCCGGGGCCCCGGCGCACGACCGAGAACCAGGCGGCCATTTCCCACAGGTTCTTGCGCTGCTTGTCGGCCAGGTAGAGGTTGATGTTCTCCAGGTGGTTGGCGCCATCGTGGCAGGAGATACACTCCAGGGGCACGCCCAACATTTTGGAGCTGGTAAAGATCATGGCGTTGTCCCAGAAATCCTGGGCCAGACGGGTATTGGCACCGGCGGCCGCGTAATAGTTGGCCTCGGGGACTTGGTCGGTCAGGCCGAGCTGCGTCAACAGCGCCCGCGACATGTCGTCCAGGTGGGTGTTGGTGGCAACCGCATTGGCAAAATAACCGTTGTAAAGACTGTGACCGCCCCGCACGAGGAAGGGCGTGGAGGAGAAGTACTCCTGGAACCAGAAGGCCCAACGGGTGCGGAAGGCGGCCGAGTTCAGCACTTGGTCGATGTACTGGTCGCGCTTGTCGACGGCGCTGGAGGCCAGGAAGCTGCGCACGTCGGCGGGATCTGGCAGGCGACCGGTCAGCACCAGGCTGACCCGACGCAGGAAAGTGCCGTCATCGCACAAGCCGTTGAGGGGAACGCCGTCCGCGTTCATTTTGGCAAAGGTAATGTCGTCAATGCCGTTCTGGATCGCAGCCGGTGTCCAATCGGTTGCGCTGCGGCGATGATTGAGGACTTCCAGATTCTCGTTGAGCACGCGCACGCGGCCCGCGCGGTCGAGGCCTTTCTGGGCGTGGTAATTTTCATGGGCCAGCAATGCGGTGTTTGCCCACAAGCATAGGCTCGCTAGTACCCAAATTCTTTTCATAGTCCTTCCCCCTAGGTCTGCGATGGCACTGCATCGTCGATAATCTTGGTAGCGCCCGAGCTGTTGGGGAGGACAAGAGGGATTGGACCATGGTTTAACGGTGCACGAAGCTTTTCCGCAGTTCGCTCCGGACTGTGAGCGGGATCACCTCTCGCGGAACAGGCAAGGCCCGCTCGTGTTACAATCGCGGCGAGGAGAGCCCATGCAAATCCAGGAAACCCGCGACCTACTCGCCCACGCACCGGTGCTCATGTGCGCACAGGGATCGATCGAGCACGCCGCAGCGCGCGGCACGATCCTGTTCTATCACGGCTTCACGGCCAACAAAGAGGTCAACCGCAAGGAGCTCCATGCCCTGGCCGCGGCCGGCTATCTGGCGATTGGCGTCGATAACTGGGGCCACGGCGAGCGGCGCCTGGCCGATTTCGAGGCGCGTTTTGCCGATCCCGCTCACTGGGAAACCACGTTTGTCGAGCTGCTCCAACACTCCGTCGTCGAGGTACCCGATCTGATCGACTCCCTCGCCGCGCGCGGCCTCCTGCATGAGGGCCGCCTGGGCCTTGCCGGCATCTCGATGGGCGGCATGATCGCCTACGGCGCGGTCCCGCTGGACCGGCGCATCCGCGCCATTGCCACGATCGTGGCCACGCCCAAGTGGCTGCCGACTCAGAACTGGCCCGACCTCTACCCCTGCGCGATCCTCAGCCAAACGGCGGGTCGCGACAAGGTCGTGGATGCCGACGAAGCCGCTCGCTTTCACCTGGCCCTAGCCCGCTGGTATGCCGAGCGACCCGACCGCAATGCCTGGGTCAATTACCCAGACAGCGAGCACATGATGCGGCCCGAGGATTTTGAAACCGCCTGGATGCGACTAACCGATTGGTTCAACCGCCATCTATAATGGCGATTACGCCAACACCTTGCCAATCACGCGAAACGGCAGCGCGATCAGGCTGCCGACCATTTCAAAGACACCGCCCACGGCGATACCGATCAGGCGCAATGGCAAGCAAATCAGCCATACGATGGGATAGGCAATCAAGGCCAGCAGGGCCACGGGCCAGCACAGCAAAAACAGAATGCACCACAAAAGGAAACCCGCCATTTGGCACCTCCGCAGGAAAAGGCATCAACCGCACGTGGGATAATGGCGATTTCGCCATTTGCACCTCGCTAGAGCGCAGTCAAGGAACTTTAACGCAAAGACCAGGCCAAAAGGTTTAGGGCCGGATAGCAGGATATCTGTCCTACAGTGGCTTCAAACAGAATTCCACTACACATTTCCTCTTCACTCACGTACAATTGAAGAGGAAATGTAGAGAGGAGGAGTTACATGACGATTGCTCTGCAAAAGGAAAAACCCATACCAGCCGCACTTGAGCTCTCTAAACAAAGAGGTATTGTTCGCCCTAAAGAGCTAGAGCAAGCAGGCATCAAGCGCGCCACCCTCTACCACCTCCTCAGAACTGGTCAGCTAAGAAGGAATGCCCGAGGTCTTTATTGCCTACCAGATAGCGAAGCAACGGAACACATCACCCTCGCTGAGGTGGCGAAACGCGTCCCGAACGGTATTGTCAGTCTTGTATCTGCCCTCAGCTTTCATGAGCTGACGACGCAACTCCCTGAGGAAGTGTGGCTTACAGTCGCACGAGGGTCTTGGCGTCCCAAGCTCGACTTCGTTGCGCTCAACTTGACCTATGGTACAGGACCCTCCTTCGATTTTGGTATTGACCGACACGAAATTGACGGGGTAACAGTGAAGGTGTACAACGTAGCAAAGACCCTAGCAGACTGTTTCAAGCATCGCCAGAAGTGTGGAATACAGGTCTGTCTCGAGGCCCTAAAGGAGGCCTGGTCCTCCCGAAAAGTCAATATGACGCAACTACTTGAAGCAGCAAGGGTCTGTCGAGTGGAAAAAGTTATGTGGCCTTATCTCGAGACTCTTTCGTGAAAGGTTCAGAACACCTCAGTGCCCAGTCTGTTTTTCATCGCCT
The DNA here is from genome assembly GCA_964423555.1 of uncultured Holophagae bacterium. Taxonomy (GTDB): domain Bacteria; phylum Acidobacteriota; class Holophagae; order Acanthopleuribacterales; family Acanthopleuribacteraceae; genus CAYRFM01. Next base: position 96,111 of record CAYRFM010000006.1, read on the forward strand.
GAAAAACAAAAATCCATCGGATTTGAACCAGGCCCTCAAACGTTACGGGAACGAGCGATTCCTCTACCGATTGGCGCAATCTGATTTCAAGGATCGCTATATTCTCAAGGGAGGGGCTCTTTTTCAGGTGTGGAGTGGCCAAATGCACCGGAGCACGAGAGATATCGATTTTCTTGGCACGGGGAACCCGGAAGAAACCGCTTCCATATTCAAATCCTTGTGCCATGCAAGCGATGAGGATCCGGTGATCTTTGATCCAAACTCCGTATCCGTCTCCCCTATCAAAGTGGGTCAAAAATACCCCGGTATTCGAATTAAGCTCAATGGATTTCTCGGCAAAGCAAAGATTCCGCTCCTATTCGATGTAGGTTTCGGTGATGTCATAACGCCAAAGCCACAATTGAGTAGCTTTCCGGTCCTGCTAGACCATGCACCACCGATACTCTTCACCTACCCGGTCGAGACTGTCATTGCAGAGAAACTGCATGCAATTGTAGTTTTGAACATGCTGAACTCGCGCATGAAGGACTTTTTCGATATCTGGTACGCATCAAGCCACTTTGATTTTGAGGGCGACTTGTTGCTCGAAGCGGTTCAAGCTACCTTCCAACGCCGAGACACACCTCCTCCGAGCGAACTGCCGGAGGGCCTTTCTGAGCATTTTATCGCTCACCCGAACCGAGTGCCCCAATGGCGAGCATTTATTCAAACATGCCAAGATCGTACCCTTGGTTTTAGAGAAGTGGTCCAGCATATCCGATTCTTTCTTGAGCCCGTGATCATGCGCCAAGTGGCGGGCCTTATATGGCGGCCGGAAATGGGCTGGGTCAGGCAACCCCAGAACCTGGGCTCATAAACGAGAAAAGCGCCGGCGTGCGGCGCTTTTTGGTGCGCTTCGAAGCAGGTGAAGCGCAATACCCTTCCAGTCAGTGGCTTACTTGATCTCTTTGTGGACCGTGTAGCGCTTGAGGTTGGGGTTGTATTTTTTGACTTCCATACGCGAGGGCGTATTTCTGCGATTTTTCTCGGTGGAGTAGCGCGAAGGCGGCACGCCTTCCTTGCGGGCCTCGGTGCACTCGAGAATGATATTGATGCGATTCCCTTTCTTTGCCTTTGCCACGATGAGTTCCTTGAAACAAGTTGATCCGAAGCGGCCGAAAAACCGCAAGTGCAAATCATACAAGTACGGTCAGCACTTGGCAAGCAAAATCTGGAACTTTGCTGACTTGCCTGCGATTCGGCCGTTGCCTATTCGGCCTCGTGACAGACGGCTTCGATATTGTGGCCGTCGGGATCGAGCACAAAGGCGCCATAGTAGTTGGGGTGATAGTGCGGACGCGGGCCTGGTGCGCCGTTGTCGCGGCCACCGGCGGCCAGAGCGGCCCGGTGAAAGGCATCGACCAGCGCGCGGGAGGTCACCCGGAACGCGATGTGAATGGGCGGCTTGTTGGCGGTGCCGCTGCTGATCCAGAAATCGGGCTTGGGTGGCTCACCAAAGCCCGCAACGTCGGCGCTTCCCGTCACAGCGGCGGGGAACTCGAGCAGTAGCTGGTAACCGATGGCGGACAGCGCCGCGCTGTAGAAGGCTTTGCTGGCCTGGATGTCACTGACGACGACACCGGTATGATCGATCATGAGTTGCTCCTTGGTGGGAAAATGGGCGACCGGGCCAAGATATGCCACTGTTTCGATGGTGTCAATTGAATAAATGTACGGGTTCGGTCATCCTCGGGGAGCTTCGGATCGGCGGTATTTCGAGTCAGGCCAGGCTAGCGCCCTCCCCTCCCCTTCTGGCATAATGGGCGGCGACTCGAGGAGGCAGAACGATGGCACGAACCTACAAACTTGTATCATTTAATATCAATGGCCTGCGGTCGCGCATTCACCAGTTGTCCGAACTGCTGGCCAAACACGAGCCCGATGTCGTTGGCCTCCAGGAGATCAAGTGCCCGGACGACCAGTTCCCCAAGGAGGAGGTCGACCCGCTCGGCTACGAATACGCCTACTTTGGCCAGAAGAGCCACTACGGCGTCGCCCTGTTCTCCAAGACCGCGCCCCTGGCCGTCGAGAAGGGTTTTCCAGACGATGAGCCCGAGGCCCAGCGCCGCCTGATCGCCGGTCGCTACACCCTGCCCAACGGCCAGGAGCTGACCGTGATCAATGGCTATTTCCCCCAGGGCGAGAGTCGGGACCATGCGGTCAAGTTCCCCGCCAAGCAGAAGTTCTATGCCGATCTGATGAAGCTGCTCGAAACGCGCTTTAAACCCAGTGACCCGCTGGTGATCATGGGTGACTTCAACATCTCGCCCCAGGACCTGGACATCGGTATCGGCCCTGACAACGCCAAGCGCTGGCTGCGCCAAGGCAAGTGCTCGTTCCTGCCAGAGGAACGCGCCTGGTACCAGCGCCTGCTCGACTGGGGCCTGGTCGACGGTTATCGCTTGCGTCACCCCGATCAGGACGACCTATATACTTGGTTTGACTACCGCAGTCGCGGCTTCGAGTTCGAGCCCAAACGCGGCCTGCGCATTGACCACCTGCTGATCACGGCTCCCTTGCGGCCTCACCTAGTGGACGCTGGCATCGACTACGAGATCCGTGCCATGGATAAGCCCTCTGACCATACACCCACTTGGATCGAGCTCCGTTTCGACTGAGGCCCTATGTACATCGCCCTGATGACAATCGAGTTCGAGGTGCCGGGCTGCCGCTCCTTGAAAGAGAAACGCCACACCCTCAGCGGCCTGCGCGAACGCTACGGCAAGATGCCCAATGTCGCGGTCTGTGAAAGCGAGTTCCACGACGTCCACGACCGCGCCGAGTGGTCGTTTGTGGCCGCCGCCAGCTGTCGCAAGATCGTCGACAGCCTGCTCGACCAGATCGAGGCCTATGCCGACGAAGAACTGGACGCGGTGATCGTCAAAGCTAAGCGCGAAACGCTTTGAGTGCCCTCAGGGGCAATCTAGCCCCTGATTGGAGAGATTTAGGTACAGCAAATCGCGCACGTCGATCAAGCCATTGCCGTTGGGGTCGCCCGTGAACGACTCGCGCCAATCCTGTCCGAGCAGCCAGAGGTCTTGGACATCGTTGCAGCCATCGCCGTTATAATCCAGGTAGACGGCGCTGGGTGCGACGAGGATGGTCGTGCGGGCAGTTGCCGTCTCGCGGCGGACGTCGTCGCTAACCGCGAGCTCGTAGACGGTCGTCACGCTAGGCGGTGGATCGATCACCAAGGGATCCTGGTCTTGGCCAAGGACCTGGGCGTGGGTGAGATCGCGCCATTCCCAGTGGACGGCCTGGAGCGCGCAACCGATCTGCGGGCTCAGACTCAGGGCGCTCAGACCAGCCGCGCCGCTTGAAGGCGCGATGTGCACCTCGAGCGGGCCGTCGACGGTCAGGTTGGCGACGTGGCTGAGCTCCGTCCCACAATAGTTCTCGAGCAGACAGGTGTAAGCGCCGGCATCGGACTCCTCCAGATCCTCGATCACGAAGGTGTCGGCGGTAGCGAGTGGGATTTCGACACCGTTTTTGCGCCACTGGTAGCTGATTGGTTCGGATCCGCTGGCGGCGACATGGAAGTTCGCCATACCACCGGGGCATACGCTCTGAGATTGCGGTTGGCTCGTCACGTTCAGATAATCGTGAACGGTGAGCTCCATGGGGCTGCTCAGCGCAGTGCCACAAGCATTGGTCACTAGGCAGTCGTAGGTGCCGTTCATTATAGGCAGTGCAAGTGCATAGGAAAGCGTGGCCTGGGTCTTGCCGGTCAGTTCCTCGCCATCGCGCCGCCACTGATAGGTGAAGGGACCGATCCCCGCCGCCACGACCTGAACCGAAATCCCGTCGCCGGTACAGTAATCTGCCGCCAAGGGCAACAAGTCCAAACCCGGCGGCGCGCAAACCTCCACCACCAACGGGAAGCTAGCGCTGTCGAGACTACCGTCGTTGACGGTCACGGGCACGCTGAGATTGCCAGTGAAGCCTGGATCCGGCGTGAGGGTCGCGCCGAGGTGGGTATAGTTGCTGCCATTGCCGACACTGAGGCTGAAGTCATCGGGGAAGCTGTTGTCGGGGTCGGTCACGGTCAGGTGGGCGAGCAGGAGCTCCAGTGACTGGCCCGTGAAGACCTTCAAGGTCGCTTGACCAACGATGACGGGCTGATCGTTTTCTGGCACGACCGTTACGGTGGCGTTGAAAACGGCGGAGAAGTCCTGGCCGTCGCTGACCTGCAGCGGCACGATGAGCTGGCCAAAATAGTCGAGGTCCGGGGTAATGCTATTGCCAACCCGCTGATAGTGGTCGCCGTCACCGACAGTCAGAGCGAAATCGCCGGGAAAGCTATTGTCCGGATCGGTCACGATCAAATTGGCGAGGGCGAGGGCGAGGGTGTGGTCTTCCTGCACCGAGAGCGGCGCAGCCAAGGAGGTGATGACGGGGCCATCGTTGACGGCGTCGACCGTCACGGCCAGCGCGAAGGAAGCGCTGTCCGCGACGCCGTCGTTGACCCTGAGGTTGACGGTCAACGGGCCCGAATACTCGCCTTCGGGCGTGATCTGGTCGGCTAGGTGCGTGTAGTGGGCTCCATCCTCGACAATCACAGTGAAATCGTCGGGGTAGGCGTTGTCGATATCCGTCACACTGATCGCGGCCGACGGGATCGCCAAGCTCGTATCCTCGTCCATCGTCACGGCCTGGGCTTGACCCGTGATCATCGGCGCATCGTTGACAGGCGTGACCTCGACGATCAGGTCATAGGCGTGGCTGGTGAAGGTCCCGTCGGAGACGGAAACGGGTACCACCAAGTTGCCGAAATAGTCGGGGTCGGGGGTGATCGTGTTGCCGCTGCGTCCATAGTGAGTGCCATCGGCGACGGCCAGGGTCAATGCGCCGCGCTTGCCGTTGGGGTCGGTGACCTCCAGGTCGGCCAGGGTAATCGCGCGGCTCCCGTCTTCGGCGATCTGCACCTGGTGTTGACCGGCGATACGCGGCGTTTGGTCGTCATTGGCGTCGCCCCAACCAAGGATCAGCTCGCTGGTGTCGACCCCTGCATTGCTAAGGATGGTGCGGGCGTCGTAGTGAAAGGCCTCGGTCCCGAAGTTGGCGGAATTGGTGCGTTTGTAGCCCTGGGTATTGCCGTAGAGCATGGGGTAGATCGGGCGAAAGAAGTCGTCGAGCGGCATGGTGCGGGCCAGGGCGTCACCGAGAATGACATAGACGATGGGCCGACTGCCGCGGTAATCGACGCCGAAACCATAATAGCTGTTGCTGATGTCGTAATCGGCCTGGGAGACGAGGTTGCGCCAGATCTTGGCTGAACTGTTGATACTCATTGAGGGCGGTGCGCCGGTCAAGGAGGTGCTGACGCAGCAGTAGGGGGAAACGAAGGCATGGGCGGAGATATAGCCCTGGCCGAAGTTGCCGGTGTTGGTGTCGCGGTGCGCCTCCCAGTAGCGGAACTGACCGATCATGCCTGTATTGGCGCGAATCGCCATCTTGAGATTCTGGGTGTAGCTGCAGCTGAGCTGCTGGGGCCCCAGATTGATCTCGGCGCCGGCCGGGGTCTCGACCGGGTCGAGGAAGACGCGCTCGAACTGGCGCGGCACGGGGCGTCCGCTATAGCTGTGCTGGGGGCCCCAGCCGGTGCCCATGAATTCGGCGCCGGCGTAGCCGTCGAGGACCAGCTCGTAGTCGGCGGGATAGGTGAAGGCGCGGCGCTGGGGGTCGTTGCCGGCATCGATGCGAGCCATCGCCCCACTCTGACCAAAGACGAAAAGGTAAAGGTCGCCGCTGATGCCGGTCAAGGTGACCGGCGCGATCGGCGCCGGCTGGCCGCTGGTGTCGGCGACGATGGCATGGACGATCGGGTGAGCGCCGGTATAGTCGACAGCTAGGCCGTAGACGGTGGTGGTCGCGGTCTCGCTGAAGCTGTTGACCTGGGCGTTGTTGTAATAGAGCGCACCATTGGTGAAGATGCCAAAGCTCTGGTCGGTCTGGCCACCAAAATGGTCGAGCGTCTCGCTGGCGCTGGCGACGCCAAAGCCAAAGTTTCCGGGCGCCGTCTCCCGCAGACCCTCGTAGTAATACCAACCGGATCCGGCCGCAACGGCGATGGTGCTGCGCACGGCCATGGTCGCCAGGCCCTTGGTGCTGGTGAAGCTGGCCACATGGCCGCTGTCGCTCAAGACAACGCCGGCAGCCTTGTCGACGGGGTCCAAGGCCACGACGCCGTCGCTGGGGGTCGAACTGGCGTCGAGCGGGCGGCTGCCAGCGAGGGCCTCCTCGAGATTGCTGGCGCCGTCGCCGTCCGGGTCGTCGGCGGTGTCATCGCGATCGGGCCGGGTGCCGCTCAGCGCTTCGTAACGGTCGCCAAGGCCATCGCCGTCCGTATCGGCCAATAACGGCTGGGCGTAATAGATCCCTTCCACGCCATCCGCCAAGCCCTCGCCGTCCGTATCGGCCAGGCTCGGATTGGTGCCGAGCAGGAGTTCGGCGCTGTAGTCCAAGCCGTCGCCATCATTGTCGACGGCGGCCGAGCTGATGACCGTGACGGCGATGGTGGCGGTACGACTCGCGCCGGCGCTGTCGCTGACGGTGACGGTCACCAGGTGGTCGCCGAGACTGACGGGCGTGTAGCTGAAGGACGGGCCAGATCCGCTCGGACCCTCGTCGGCCGTGTAGGCGATCAGCGCACTCAGGTCGCCGTCTTCGAAGTCGGTCGCGCCGGCCTGCACGGTCACGGCAGCGCCCTGAACAACCGTTTGCGGCGCGCCCGGCACAAGTTCCGGGAAATGGTTCAGCCCGGGGTCTGGCGTTCCCCAGCCAAGCACTATCTCGTCCTCGCCGTTGATCGGATAGTAATAGGCTTCGGTCAGGACCTGGACGGGATCATAGCGGAAGGGATGGCCGCCCAGGTCGTCGCCGGCATTGATGCGCTGACGCACCTGGCCCGTCGGTCCAGCGCCCCAGATGCCGATGTAGACGGCGTCGGTCACGGCCGAAAGCGTGAAACTGCCCAGGTAGACATCGGGTCCGCCCACGGTGGCGACGCCGATCACGTGGACGATGGGATGGGCGCCGCGGTAGTCCACGGCGATGCCATAGGTGGTGTCGACATTGACGATGTTGCCCTGGAAGGCGTTGGCGCTCCAGAACGTGCCGTTGCCGGTATTGATGGCGACGCTCTGGTTGTCCAGACCCAGCTGGCCCGAAAGCGCCGGTGTGGCGGTGGTCACCGCCCAGCCGATATTGGCGCTGACATAGCGGGTGCCCTCAAAGTAAAAGAAACCCGAGCCGGGCTGCACGGCCTTGGTCGAGCGCACCGCACGGTTGGTGAACTCGGTATAGCTGACACCCAGCTGGTCGGAGGTCAATTGGATGGTCGCGTATTTGTCGGTACTACTCAGGAAAGTCAGCTCGGCCAGCGCGGACGGCGCCAAAAGAGTCAGCCAAGAGCCGACGAGCAGAGCACGATAAAGACGCATGCAGCCTCCCGATCCACATCCCCCGTGGATCAACGCATATTGTAGCAGAAGCGAAGCGGACCTAACCATTCACTGTGTGGCGCTTGCATTGGAACCCCTTTCGCACCATATTGAGCCCTGCGGGTCGAAATGCACCCCATGCGGATGAACATGCGTATTTCAACAGTGACGGCTACGGCCACCACGCCTAGTCGAGTATGTTATAATGAGTCGCTTTTACCCTTCGAGGACCAACGATGAACATCAAAACGAATACGCTGCTTCTCTTAACGATGATCGCGGCCTTGGGCGCGAGCGCCTTCAGCTTTTGGCAAGAGCCTGCCCCCTCGGAGAACAAGCATGAAAAGGTCTTGGTGCTGCCACTCCACGACGACGGCTACATGGTCGACCAGGTCCAGGCCGATTTTCTGATTGAACGGCTCAAAAGGGCTGAAGAGGAAGGTTTCACCCGCATCATTCTCAAGATCGACACCTACGGCGGCGTCGTCTTCTCGGCGCGTGACATCACCGAGCAGCTGATTCGCATGAAAATTCCAACCACCGCCTATGTCGAGACCAAGGCCATCTCCGCCGGCGCCTTCATCGCCTGGGCCTGCGACGAAATCGTCATGCAGGAACACACGACGATTGGCGATGCCCAGATGATCTACCAAACCATGGAGGGCGGCATTGAGGAAGCGCCCGAGAAAATGGTGACCGTCTTCCGCAGCGACTGGCAAAAGCTATCGGAAGCCAAGGGCCGCTCGTTCGCCCTGGCCCAGGGCTTCTTCGACCAGTCGGTGGAGGTCCTGCGGGTTGGCGATGACGATCACTTCGAATTCATCCTGCGCGATGACTACGACCGCCTGCCCGTGGACGAGCGCCCCCGCGAGTTGGAGGTTGTCTCCAAGGCGGGCCAACTGCTGACCCTCCATGCCGAGAAGGCCGAGGAACTGCACCTGGTCCAGGTTTTCCCCGACTACCAAACGTTTCTCGATACCCGCGGCTACCGCGACACCCATTCCATCGACATGACCATCAACCAGCAGATCCTGCGCTTGCTCGGCGTCAATAGCTGGATCTTCTTCCTCCTGACCTTGATCGGCCTCAACGGCATCTACATGGAAATCAAGGCGCCCGGTTTTGGCATTCCAGGCTTCACCGCCATCGTCTGCTTTACGCTCGTGCTGGGCAGCCGCTACCTGCTGGGCACCGCCTCGATCCTCGAGTTACTGATCTTCGTGCTCGGGATCGGCCTCTGCGTGGTCGAGATCTTTGTCCTGCCCGGCCTGGGCGTCGTCGGTCTGACCGGGATCCTCTGCATGTTCGGCGCCTTGGTCCTGGCCAGCTTCCCCGACTTCGGCGGCTTGCCCAGCTACGACCTGCAGTACGAATGGCTGACCTCGCTCTCCCTCAACATGATCGCTGTCTTTCTCGCCTCGATCTTGACCTTGGTCTTCCTGCTGCCGCGGTTGTTCAAGTTGCCTGGCGCGCGGCGCGGCGTGCTGCAGAACGAAATGCGCGCGGAGGACGGCTTCGTGCTCGATACCGGCAGTCAATACCGCGAGCTGACCGGCCACACCGGCGTCGCGGTCGGCGACCTGCGCCCGGTCGGCAAGATTCGCCTGGCGGACGGCACCCTCCTCGACGTCACGTCCGGCTCGGATTTCATTCCTGCCGACACCCACATCCGCATCGCCGCCATCGAGGGCAACCGCATCCTCGTGCAACCCGTCGGCCTCGACTGAAACCGGAGCTAAGCCCATGGTGACCACCATCCTACTGATCCTCCTGCTGACCCTGGTCGGCTTCGCGCTCATCATTATCGACCTGATGTTTCTGCCCGGCGGCCTCATCATTGCGCTGGGCTGTGGCGGAATCCTCTACAGCGTCTTTCTCAACTACAGCCACTTCGGCGTCCTGCCGGCCGCCATCCACCTGACGTGCTGCCTGGCCGCAGCCCCCAAACTGACGACTTGGTCCCTCTCGAGGGTCGCACTCAAGCACGAAATGCACGCGGAAGCAGGCTTCGTCGGCATCGCCAGCCGCGCCCAATACATCGGCATGCAAGGCATTGCCATCAGCGATTTGCGACCCGCCGGCCGCGTTCGCATCGACCTAGCTTCGCCGACCTTTCTCGATTGCGTCGCCGAGGGTGGCTACATCGCCAAAGGCGAGGCCGTCCACGTGGTCGAGGAACGGGGTCCCAGCCTTGTCGTGCGCAAGACCTTTGCCTGAGACAACCCCACCACCCTCAATCCCGTGCTAAGATCTACCCCACTTCGCAGCCCATTCGTCATTCATTGGAGCATTTCATGGACAGTATTGTGACCGTCATCACCTTCATTGTGGCCTTGATCGGCCTCATCATTTTCTTCGTCATCTTCAACGCGTTCAAACTGTGGATCCAGTCCATCGTCTCCAACGCCCATGTCTCCCTGATCGCCATTGCGCTGATGCCGCTGCGCAAGATCAATGCGGGTTTGATCGTCAACAACTACATCTTCGCCCGCAAGGCAGGCCTGGCAATCTCCGTCGAGGAACTGGAAACCCACTTCCTCGCCCAGGGCAACGTCACCCGCGTCGTGCAAGCTATGGTCGCGGCCAATAAAGCCAATATCGACCTCCAATTCAAACAGGCCACCGCCATCGACCTCGCTGGCCGCGACATCCTCGAAGCCATTAACACCTCCGTCAACCCCAAGGTCATCGATGTCCCCAAACGCGGCGGTGACAAGTCCAACATCGACGCCGTCGCCAAGGACGGCATCCAGCTCAAGGTTCGCGCCCGGATCACGGTGCGCACCTACCTGCCGCGCCTGATTGGCGGCGCCACCGAGGACACCGTCATTGCCCGCGTTGGCGAGGGCATCGTTTCCGCCATCGGTTCGGCGCTCTCCCACAAGAACGTGCTCGAGAACCCCGACCTGATCTCCCGGGCCGTGCTCGCCAAACAGCTCGACGCCGGCACCGCCTTCGAGATCCTCTCGATCGACATCGCCGATGTCGATGTCGGCGAGAACATTGGCGCCAAACTGCTGACCGACCAGGCCGAAGCCGACAAACGCGTCGCCCAAGCCCAGGCCGAGAAGCGCCGCGCCATGGCCGTCGCTCAGGAGCAGGAGATGAAGGCGCTGGTGATCGAGAACCGCGCCAAGGTCGTTTTGGCCGAAGCCGAAGTCCCGCTGGCCATGGCCGACGCCTTCCGCAAGGGCAACCTGGGCGTCATGGACTACGTCAACCTCAAGAACGTCCAGGCCGACACCCGCATGCGCGACAGCCTCTCGGACGCCCAAACGCCCCGCGATGAAGAGAAGCGCAAATGAACATCCTGATTCGCCTGATCATCGAGATCATCGAGGCCGTCTTTGAGCGCGACACCAAGGAACGCCAGCCGGTGCCCAATGCACCCGTGCCGCGTCCGAGCGGGCAGACTGCGCAAAAGAACACCTATGTTCAGGCGCGAACCGACCTTGGCAACCAGCAGGAGCTGCGCCAGTCGCTTCAGGACATCTTCCAACAACTCCAGGGCGGGGCTCAGCCCCCTCCGATTCCGCAACAACCGCAGCCTCAGCGGACCAAAGCCCGCAAAGCTGAAGAAACGGCGACTCTGCGCCAGCACATTGCCCAACAGGAAGCCCATATCGCCGAGCTCGAACGGCGCGCCCAAGCGTTGTCCGAGCATAGCCGCGAGCACCTGGGCATCCACGATGGCGCCGCAACCGGCCCTGGGATTCACTTCGCCATCCCCGGCAACACACCGCTTGAACGCATGATCACGGCCGGCGTGATTCTCGGCCCGTGCAAGGCCCATCAGTCGCGACGTCTGCTCTGAAACCCGGCGGGGGCGGCAACGCCCCCGTCCAATCCCTCCTGCTGGTGTTCTTTGAACCCTATCCCCCGCCCCGCCAACAACGCCTTCGAAGACCTGATGATCTGCCTGTTGCGCGGCGTCGTCGAGCACACGGAGGCCGAAGAGGGCTTCCTCTTCCTCGAACATGATGGTGACCTGCGCCTGAGCGCACACATGCATCGCGAACACGGCCTGACCTGCGAGCCCAACCGCCCCGCGACTCTGCCGCTGGTCCTGATCGAGGCCTGCTTTCGCGGCAAGATCCTGACCGGCCACGAGGCCAACGAGGCCTGGCCGACCGAACAGGGACCCGCGCCCTCGGCCTGGCTCTGCCAACCGCTGGTCGTCTTCCACCAGGCGATCGGCATCCTTTACCTTAAAGGCGACAACCCCGCCAGCCTGACCGCCGAACAGGCGGTTCACTATTTCGAAACCGCCAACCTCAGGGTCGCGCGCAACCGCGAGACCGAGGCCTTGCAGCGCGATCGCGAACGCCTCGAAGTCCTCGTCAAGGACCGCACCCTCGCCCTCGAGGAGGCCCAGCAAGAACTTGTTCGCAAGGAGCGCCTCGCCACCCTCGGCCAGCTCATCGCCACCGTCAGCCACGAATTGCGCAATCCTCTGGGTACCGTGCGCGGCTCCGTCTTTTTGATCGCCAACAAGCTACTCGGCAAGGACCTCGGCGTCGAACGCGCCCTCGACCGCGCCGAGCGCAACATCGTGCGCTGCGATCGCATCATCGAGGACCTGCTCGCCTATACCCGCACCCACGACCTCGAGCTCGAGTTGGTCCGCATCGACCGCTGGCTCGACATGACGCTCGAGGAGTACCCCTTCCCCCACGACCTTACCGTGCGCCTGGACCTCAATTCCAAGGCCGAGGTCGAGGCCGAGCCCGAACGCCTGCGCCGCTGTCTGATCAACCTGCTCAACAACGCCTGCGACGCCATGAAGGCCGGCAGTTCCGAGGAGGAGGACGGAACCAAGCAACTCGTCATCAGCAGCCGCATCGATGCCACCCAGACGCGGCTCGAGGTCGCCGTCGCCGATAGCGGACCCGGCATCCCCGCCGAGGAATTGAGCAAAGTCCTGGAACCACTCTACAGCACCAAGAGCTTTGGCGTCGGCCTGGGCCTGCCTACCGTCGTCCAGGTCATGCAACAACACGGCGGTGGCTTGCAGATCCAGAGCACGGTTGGGGTCGGCACGGTGATGACGATGTGGATGCCGCTCGACGACAAAGTCCGACGCCATCGCAGCCGCGGCGCGGAAGTTTCCGACAGTTGATCGCGCATGCTCCTGGTACAATGGTGAACCCGCTGCCGCGGGAACACCGCCAAGGGAGAACAGCATGCGCAGACCGATCGTCTTCATGTATTCGGGCCAGGGCGCCCAGTACTACCAGATGGGCAAGGAACTCTACGAGCAGAACCCAATCTTTCGGGAGAGTCTCGACCGCTGCGCCCGCAGTATCGACCCACTGATCGGCGCCTCCCTCGTCCAGACCATCTATTCGGGCCGCAAGTCTGAACCCTTCGATCAGACCCGCTTCACCCATCCCGGCAACGTGGCCCTGGCCTGGAGTCTGACCCAAGTCCTGCAGAGCTACGGCATCCGCCCCGACTACTTGTTGGGCTACAGCCTCGGCGAGTATATCTCGGCCGTCGTCGCCGGCGCGATCAGCCTGGAGACGGCGCTCGAAAACGTCACCCGCCACGCCTTGATCCTCGAGCGCACGACCCGGCCTGCCGGTATGTTGGCGATCCTCGACAACGTCTCGCTGATGCAGCGGCGCGCCGAGCTGTTCGTCAACACGACCTTGGCCTGTCACAACTTCGACAACCACTTCGTCGTCACCGGTTACAGCGACGAACTCAAGCGCATCGAACGGACCCTGCTGGACGGCGAGATCTCGACCCAGATGCTGCCGATCACCCACGGCTTCCACTCGCCGATCATCGAACCCGCCCGCCAGGACCTGCTGAACTGCATGAATGGCCTGTTCGGCCCGGCCCAGCTGCCCGCTTACAGCACTGTCAGCATGGGCCCTGTCGCCGCCTACACGCCCGACCACATGTGGGACGTGATCCGCCGACCGGTCCGTTTTCTGGACACGATTCGCCGTATCGAGGCCGATCTGCAGCCGACCTACGTCGACGTCGGTCCAGCCGGGACCCTGGCGACGTTCACCAAATACGCGCTTGGCGCCGAGATCGGCAAGCGCGCCTACCTGACGATCAACCAGTTCGGTCGCGATCTCAAATCCGTCGACGCCGTGGTCACCGCGCTGCGCTGAGCCTGACTCAGTGCTGGTGCGCCTGAAACCAGCGGATCTGGGCATTGGTCGAGGCGTCGTGGCCCAGGGTCGCCGCCTCGCCCGCCTTGAGCTCGCCCAGGATGCGATTGGCCAGGACCTTGCCCAGCTCGACACCCCACTGGTCGAACGAGTAGATATTCCAGATCACGCCCTGGGTGAAGATCTTGTGCTCGTAGAGCGCGATCAAGCTGCCCAACACCTCGGGCGTCAGGCGCTCGGCCATGAGGCAGTTGGTCGGACGATTGCCGCTGAAAACCTTGTAGGGCACCAGCGCCTCCGGCACGCCCTCGGCGCGCACGGCGGCCTCGCTTTTGCCAAAGGCCAGGGCCTCCTGCTGGGCGAAGAAGTTGGCCATCAACTTGGCCTGGTGGTCGGCCAGCGGCTCGAGTGACTGGGCAAAGCCAATAAAGTCGGCGGGGATCAACTTGGTGCCCTGGTGGATCAGCTGGTAGAAGGCGTGCTGTCCGTTCGTGCCAGGTTCGCCCCAGACGATCGGCCCGGTCTCGTAATCGACCGGCCGGCCCTGGCGATCGACGCCCTTGCCGTTGCTCTCCATGTCGCCCTGCTGGAAATAGGCAGCGAAGCGATGCAGGTACTGGCTGTAAGGCAGCAGCGCATGGCTCTGGGCGCCCAGGAAGTTGTTGTACCAGATACCCAGCAAACCCAAGATCACCGGCATATTGCGCTCCAACGGCTGGGTCTGGAAGTGGCGATCCATCTGGTGGAAGCCCTCCAGCAAGCGCGTGAAACCCTCGGGTCCCAGGGCGATCACCAGGGGCAGCCCAATAGCGGAAGTCAGCGAATAGCGCCCACCGACCCAATCCCAGAACTCGAACATGTTTTCAGGATCGATGCCGAAGGCGGAGACGGCCTCGCGATTGGTGGAGACGGCGACAAAATGATGGGTGACGGCCGCCTCGCCCAATGCGCCGACCAACCAGCTGCGGGCGCTCAGGGCGTTGGTCATGGTCTCCTGGGTCGTAAACGTCTTGGAGGCGATGATGAACAGGGTTTCGGCGGGATCCAGGTCGCGAATGGCTTCGGTCAGGTGGGCGTCGTCGATGTTGGAGACGAAGCGAAAGCGCATCCAGCGGTCGGTATAGTGGCGCAAGGCTTCGTAAACCATCGCAGGGCCCAGGTCGGAGCCACCGATGCCGATGTTGACGACGTTGCGAATCGGTTGACCTGTGGCGCCGCGCCAGGCGTTCTTGCGGAGGTTGCGTGCAAAGTGCATCATCTTGTCGAGCACCGCGCGCACACCGGGGAGGACATCCTCGCCATCCACGAGAATCGGGCCCTGTCCGCGCCAGCGCAGCGCCACGTGCAGCACGGCCCGGTTCTCGGTGCGGTTGATGCGCTCGCCGCGGAACATCGCGTCGCGCTCTTGCTCCAGGCGGCGGGACCGCGCCAGATCGAAGAGCAGACGCATCGTTTCGCCCGTGACCAGGTTCTTGCTGTAGTCGAGGAACAGACCTTCGCTCTCGAGGCTGAAGGTCGCGGCCCGCTGCGGGTCTTCGGCAAAGGCATCGGCGAGCGAGACGCGGCCCGCGGCGGCATGGCGCTCGAGTGCCTGATAGGCGGGATCCTGACGCAGTGACATGGTGGCTGCCTCCGAGATATGATGTTCCTATTCTCGCCTATCCCCGTTCCCAATTCAATCCCCGCCAAAAAAAACGCGCCCGCCGATATTTTGCAACACGAGAATAACTTTTGGGCAGCGGCTGTTGATTGAGTCTATAATGAAGTGCTTCACCAAGCATGTTCTCCACGATGGCAGGCCATCGAAAAATACCAGGAGGTCCTCGGACTATGGCTCACAAAGTAAACGATCTCTCCAAGAAAGCGATGCGCGGCATGCTCTCCGGCGCGTTTGCGTTTGGCGCGGGCTCGCTCGCGGCCCTGGCGACCAATGCCCCCACCCCCGACCCGGTCCACCCCTTCGCCAAGGTGTCTCAAGACAAATACAGCGAAGTCCATGGCTGCGCTGGCAAGAATAAGTGCAAGGGCCTGGGCGGTTGCGCCGTCGACCAGAAAAAACTCGAAAGCCTCGCCAAGGCCGCCGGTGTCGCCGCCGCCCAAGCGGGTGCGCCCCACGACTGTGCCGGCAAGAACGCCTGTAAGGGCCTGGGCGGCTGCAAAGTCGACGCCGCCACCTTCGCCCGTCTGCAGGCCGCCGTCAGCCCTTACGCCGACGTCCATGGGTGCGCTGGCCTCAACTCCTGCAAAGGCCTGGGCGGATGCAGCGTCGACGCCGCCAAATTGAAAAGCCTGGCCGCCAAGGCCGGCCTCGCCGCCGACAAAGCCGGCAGTCCCCACGAGTGCGCCGGTCTCAACGCCTGCAAGGGCCTGGGTGGTTGCAAGGTCGATCAGGCCACCTTCGACAAACTGAAAGCCAAGCAGAAGTAAACAGAACGCGCGGGTGGCTGTCCCCGCCCGCGCTTTGCCAGAGGCTGCATTGCACTCCTTCCCCAAGCTCGGCATCGGCATTGGCCTGCGCGTGCCCCACCTCAAGGAAATTTTCGCGACCTGGCCCGAAGTCGGTTTCTTCGAGATCATTTCCGAGAACTTCATGGTGGATGGCGGCCCACCTCTGCGCAACCTCGCGCGCATCCTCGAGCGCTATCCGGTCGTCCAACACGGTGTCTCCTTGTCGATCGCCTCCGCCGACCCGCTCGATTTCGACTACCTGCGCCGCCTCAAGGCCTTGACCCGCCTGACCCGCACGCCCTGGGTCTCGGACCACCTGTGCTGGACCCGCGCTCATACGCACCAGTTCCACGACCTGCTGCCCGTCCCCTATACCGAGGAAGTCGTTGCCTATATCGCCGAGAAGGCACGCATCGTCCAGGACTTTTTGGAGCGACCCCTAGCCTTGGAAAATCTCTCGAGCTACGTGGCCTTCAAGAGCTCGACCATGACCGAGTGGGATTTTTACCGGGAAATCGTCGAGCGCGCCGGCTGTTACATGATGCTGGACGTCAACAACGTCTTCGTCTCCTCCGTCAACCACGCCTTCGACCCCCTGGACTACCTGCGGGGGCTACCTTACGAACGCGTGCTCCAGGTCCATGTGGCCGGCCACAGCGAGCAGGAGGATGGCACCATCCTCGACACCCACGACCACCACGTGCGCGAAGAGGTCTGGTCGCTCTACCGCTACGTGGACGGGCGCACCGGCGGCGTCTCGACGCTGCTCGAGTGGGACGACCACTTCCTGAGCCTCGAGGAAACCTTGGCCGAAGCCTTCAAGGCACGGAGTTACCAGCATGAGCCAAGCCCTTCAGTCTGAGCCGACACCGCCTTCGGCCCTGGCGCCGCTCCAACGCGCGTTCGGCCAGGCCATGGCGACACCGTTTGCCTTCGAGCCTGAGGCGGAGCAGGTGTTCCGCCAGCAGCCCGAGCTCTATCCCGAGGACATTGTCGCGGAAATGCTCGACCACCCGACCCTTGCCATCGACGGCCGCCTGCGCTTGACCAGCTACAACCGCCAATACTGGTTCCGCCTACTGAACATCCTCCAACAGGAGTACCCCTTGCTGCTGGCACTGCTCGGCCTGCGCGACTTCAACCACCTGGCCATGAGCTACCTGACCTGCCATCCGCCCCACTCGCCCAGCCTGCGCGACCTCTCCAACGATTTGGGCCGATTCTTGGCGGGATCCTGTCCCTGGAACCAGCCACAGCTGCGCCAGGCGGCCGCGCTGGAGTATGCGTTCATCGTCAGTTTCGACGCCGCCGAGCTGCCGCGCCTCGACCCGACCCTGCTCGCGGAGCACGACCTGCTCGAACTGCCCCTGAAACTACAGCCACATGTCCAGTTGTTTCGCGAGGATTGGGACCTGGTCCTGTGGCGAGGCCGCGCCAAGTCGACGACCGCCCCCGAGGACCTGGGCGCCGTGCCGCTGCCCCAAAGCGGCACCTGGATCATCTATCGCGGCAGCGCGGGCACCGCGGTCGAGCCGCTGCCAGCCGAAGCTTTCGCCCTGCTCGAGGAACTGGCCCGCGGCCAGTCCGTCAGCGCGGCGATTGAAACCGTCTGCACCCAAGAAACCCAGGCCAGCGCGGTACTCGACGCGCACCTCGGCGACTGGTTCCAACACTGGATCGCCGCGGGTATCTTCGCCCATCCCGACGAGGGTTAGTTCGCCGACTGTTCCGATTCGGTGACCTGAGGTTCATCGAGAGGCGCCGTCACCTTAACCTGATAGATGCGGCGCTGGTCGGCGCGGGCGATCTCCACCACCACGCCGCAGACTTCACAACTGCTGCCGACGTCGGGGATGCGGCCTTCTTTGTTGAAGATGTAACCGCCGACCGTGTCCACGTCCTCGTTGTCCGCCTCCATCCCAAACATCTCGCAAAAATCCTCAAGCGTGATCTTGCCGTCGATCAGCAGGTCACCGTTGTCCAAAGTGATGATCTGGTCGGCCTCGGGCGCCTCGTGCTCGTCGTGGATCTCGCCGACGATTTCCTCGATCAGGTCCTCGAGCGTGATCAGACCGGCCGTGCCGCCGTACTCGTCGATCACGATCGCCATCTGCATGCGTTCCTTGAGCATCTCCTCAAGCAGGTCGCTGATGCTCTTCATCTCCGGGACGAACATCGTCGGCTTGAGGTAGCCGCTGAGGTCGTCGTGCTTGTCGACGACTTCCAGCAGGTCTTTCAGGCGCAGAATCCCCTCGATCTGGTCGATATTCTCGCGGTAGATCGGCAATCGGCTGAACTTCGTGTCGCGGAAGACCTGCAGAATCTCCTCGGGCGAGGCGGTGTGATCGACACAGATCATGTCCGTGCGCGGCGTCATGACCTCGCGCACGACCGTGTCGCTGAAGACCAGCAAATTGCGCAGCAGGTGCTTTTCCTTCTCCTCAATGATGCCCTCTTCCGTGCCCGCACGCAGGAAGGCGCGGATGTCTTCGGGATCGTCTTCCTCGTCCTCGTCCTCCTCGATATGCAGCCGTCCCCGTTGGGAGATCTTGATCATCAACACCACGACCGGGCTAACGATCAGATAGACCAAGTGCAGCAGAGGGAACAAGCGGGTCACCAACTGCTCGGGATAAAAGGAGCCAAAGGCATTGGTGATGACCACGTCAAAGACGACGATATAGACCAACAGCAGACCAAAGTCCATGCCGTCCAGCGGCTTCTTGGCCAGGTAGAGCAGGGCCAGCAACATGAACAAGCTGATCTTGTCCACCAGCTGAGTCGAAAACGTCAATCGTTGGGGATCTTGCATGAAGTGCGACAGATGCGTACCGGTATCGCGGGCGCGCTCGGCCAGCGAGAGTCGCGAGATCTGTCCAAGGTTGAAGTAGCCGGCCTTGAGCAGATTGTTGAGCAGTCGCAACACTACCAAAAACGAAATGACCAGCCATAGAACGGTTCTGGGAAAGTTAGGACTGTCAAGTTCCAACGGTCGAATTCCTCCGGGGATCGGCCTGAAAATAGGCGGGGAGTTGATCTTTGAGCGCGCTTTGCAGGGCCAGCATTTCGCCCTGGTCGGTCTCATGGTCGTAGCCCAACAGGTGCAGCACGCCGTGCAGCATCAGGAAGCGCAGTTCGACCACAAGCGCCTGGCCAAGCTCCTCGGCCTGGCGCGCGGCCTGCTCGCAGGAGATGACGATATCGCCCAAATGCTTGGGTTCACCTGGAATACCAGGTCCTTGACTGGGAAAGGAAAGCACGTCAGTCGTCGCGTCCTTACCGCGATAGGTGCGGTTCAAGTCGGTCATGCGCGCATCGTCGCAGACCAACACCGAGAGCTCGACGTCGCTTTGCTTCAAGAGCCCCATGAGCTCTCCGATGAACGCGTCCGCACGGAAATCTTCCGGCTGCGGCATCGCGGCTTCCCAGATCAAGTCGAATATCAGTGGGTCAGGGTCCATGGAAGCTTGCTCTATCACCCAATAACGAAGTAATGCAGGAACACTATACCAAATTTACGCTTTCATGTCGCAGGTAAATTTGTAGCACACCCTGCTCGCCACAACATTTCTCACGAATCGCTGACAATGAGCGAGCACCTGGGTGCTCTGCCAGGCGTCGGCTAATATAGCACACTTGTCAAAATCAGCGGCTACGATCGCGCAAGCGTGCGGCTCCCGGTTGGCTGTCCGGCATTGAAGCCTGAGCCCTGCGCCATCTCCAAATGGCTGGGGCTCAGGCTAGCGGTGCTCGTTGAACGGGCATCGGCTGGACCCTGAGGGGCTGTCAAACCTGAGTCAGCACTTGATAATCGCCTTGATGCCTGCGAGCTCCGGACTCAATTCCGCGTTTTGTTCACTCATGGATCCGAGCAAGGAGGTCACCAGTGAATAGGCTTGGGTGTGGGGATAGCGTTGCCGAAGAACCGGCAGCGGAGTTTCTTTGGGGCGATTGAGCTCGCGGTTCATGAGTTCGAGAAGGCGTGAGTTCAGGGATGCGATGTCCACGGACGGGTCATCGGCCAGGTTGCGGTTTTCATGCCAATCCTCTTCGGTGCTGTAGACGAAGAGTTGAAGCTCTTGATTGTAAATCGAGTCCTCCGTTCCATAAGGTTGGGTTAGATTCGCATAATCGCCGTTTTGCTCAGCTTGAAAGGAATAAGCAAGCGGCGAAAAATAGCGACAGAACTTGAGTGTCCCATCAAAAAAGCCTCGCATCATGGCGGGGCGGGACCAATCGATGCCCATGGTATTGACCGATTCTCCTGTTTTGAGCAGACTGACCTCTCTGGCGTAGTCGGCATCGATACAGTTGATATTGTCCATGGTGAAAAGCAGCGCGTCGCGACCGTTGCCCTGGTCATCTTGCCATTGTGGCGTAGCCCCAAGACTCGGCTGATTGACCAGATTCTTGAAACTTGTGCCCGGCAATTGCGCCTTGAGAGGGTATGGCAATTTGCTCAGGTAATCACCATAATCGGTTTCATAGCGCTCACGAGCGTAACCCACCCAATCCATCAAGGTTGGAACTAGGTCCAGGTGGGCCGTGAGAGCCTGGACCGAGGTGCCTGGTTGCGGCACCAGTTCGAGGTTAGGTGATGCGACCAGCATGGGGATGCGGCAATTTTCTTCGAAGAGAAACGGACCTTTTTGCCGTTGGGGCATGAGAATCGGCGTCATGCCATCCGGTCCACCGAAGCGGTTCAAACCTGAGTGAGACATGGCCAGCTCGCCATGATCGGCGGAGAAAATGATCAACAGCGGACGGTCTTGCTTCTCCAGCGCTGCTTGAATGACCGACCAGAGATGACGATCCAGGTCGATGATGCAGTTGAGGTAGTAGTTAATGTAGGCCAGGGTCATCGTGGTCTGGAAACTGGCATCGCGGCTGGTGTAATGGCGGCAGGGGGCGTCAAAGGGGATGTTGCCGAAGGTGACGCCTACGACGCTGGCCCACTCCTCCATAATGGATAGAGCCGGACCCACTGTTTTGCTGCCATCGGGATCATAGTTGGGGGGAGTGATGGGGTCCCACCACTGGAAGTAGGGCTGAACCTTGGGAATCGGGCTCAGCGGGGTGTTGCTGGGGCGCTGGACAATGCCTTTCCCGTCAATGTCAACCAGCATAATGTCATGGGGGTTGATGAAATTGACCGATAGAAACCAGGGTATATCGCTGGGCGCCTTTTCCTCAAGCCATTGAACAGCATGCTTGGCGATAGCTGGGTCGAGCAGGTGGCCGCATAGTGGGCCTTCAAGATCCTGGGGGCTTCCCACGGGTAGGGTGCCTTTCCAGTCTTTGAACCCGTAACGCGTTTCCATGGGATTCGTGTCGTCGCTGACGGCCAAAACACTGTCCTTGGCCAGATGAACTTTTCCTTGGTAGGCCACATAATAGCCCATATTGCCAAGTAAATGAGCCAGAGTTGGCGGTCCGGCATCATCGGCTTTCTCGGTCGCGTAGGCGCCAAGTGAATGCTGGAAACCAAAGTCCATGTTGTCGATTATGCCAAGATCAGGCGCGTGATGTCCCGTGAACAGGACGGCCCGGGACGGGCTGCAAGGGGCGGTCGTGGTATAGTGACGGTCAAAGGAAACGCCGTGATCTCGTAGCCAGCGCCTTGCGGGTAGCTGGTCCCAAAACTGCTGCTTGTGCTTGTCGGGAACCATGCGATCGACGAAGGACCAGTGGCACTCTTCATCGGAGAGCATCATCAGAATATTGGGCGTACTCATGGGAACTCCTGAGTGACAATTTGGAAAACCGTGTAGAAGCTCTATCGACCACCTGAAGGCTGGGGATTAGAGATTTCACGAAAAAACGGCATCAACCATTTCGTCACCTTCGCCCAACAAAAGACAAACCATGAAACCCCAGATCTATACCTTATTTCAAGTCAAACAGGAAACATGGGCCGTCATCCACCCCTGGACGAACATTCTGGATTCTCTTCCGTGTCTTGGGTGATTTCCGTGGCTTAAAAAAAGGAACCTCGCAGAGCCTGTACGGGAAGGCTCTTCTCAACGGCGAAAGATGGAGTTTATAGGACGCTTACTTTAATTAGACGCAGGCGGGCTGAACCATTCGGGATCCATTTTTTCGTGTAAAGTCCAGGCAACAACAGTCATTTTCATCGTAACAGTTTCTCCGTCTTCTTGGGGAGCTTCGATGTCGATATGATAGGGCATGGTTACGTCATCGATCTTTCTAAAGTCAGAGAACTTATGGATTTCGACATTTTGCTTACCTGTCACGGGATGGGGGAAGCCGTATAGGTACAACGTTTGTGGAAAGCAGCCCCCCATACAACCAAATCTTGGCTAACCTCGGAACTCGAGGCACGTCAGCACAGGCAAGCCACCATGCTGTTAAGTTACGCGAAACCCATGGCAGCGGGTATCTGTTGAGCGGTGCCCCACTATTTTCCGTGGAAAAGGCTTCTTAACTTAACAACATGGGTGCTGGCCCTGGAGCGTCTGGGCAAGGCGGATCAGGCCCTCGGCGACACTGACCTCGGGGACATAGCCCAAGTCTCGTCTGGCTGCTTCGATCGAATAATAGTGGGCGGTCGCCAGTTGGCGAGCCACGAACCGCGTCAGCGGGGGCTCATTGCGGCACCCGGTCAGGCCGTAGCAGGCCTCCAACACCGCGCCGACGCCATAGGCCAGCCAGGCCGGGACCCGCCGCCGCACGGGCGGAAGCCCGCCGGCGGCGAGGATCCCGTCCAGCAAGGCGCGCATCGTCATGGGTTCACCATTGGTGATGAAATAGGCCTTGCCGGCACAGGGACTGCCAGGCGTCAGTTTGTCGATCGCCAGCAGATGCGCGTCGGCGGCGTTGTCGACATAGACGGAATCCACCAACTTGTCCTCGGCTCCGATTAGGCGCAAGCGCCCATGACGTCCCCGTTCGAGGATCCGCGGCACCAGGTGGTTGTCGCCTGGACCCCAAATCAGGTGAGGTCTGAGCGCAACCGTCGCCAGGCCTACGGCGTTGGCCGCCAGTACCTCGCGCTCGGCCTGGGCCTTGGTGCGTGGATAGGCCGCTAGAAAGTGGGCCGGGTATGGGACCGACTCGTCGCAACCCGCCTGATCCGTGCCGTCAAAAACGACAGAGGGCGAGCTGGTATAGACCAGCCGTTCCACCGCGGCGGCTCGACACGCTTCGAGCACGTGGCGCGTGCCCAAGACGTTGGCGCGGAAGTAAGCGGACTCCGGGCCCCAGACACCGGCCAGGGCGGCAACATGGACGACCGCGTCCTGGCCGGCGACTGCTCGGAGTACGGCCTCGCGCTCGCAGAGGTCACCCTGGATTTGATGGCAGCCCAAGGCCTCCAGATGAGGGTAACACGCCCGGCTAAAGCTGGTGACCCGATCGCCCCTGGCTCTGAGCCGCGCGACGATGGCCGAACCCAAGAACCCACCACCGCCCGTGACCAATACCTTCATTCACTCGCCTCCCGCCGCTTCATCGCAGCGGATTATAGCAGGTGTCACTGCCAGGCACGAGTCGCGCACGGCTCAGCTTCTCGCAACCTGATCCTGCCAGTGTGGGCCGCGCTCTGGCACACTTCGTCTCGCACTAGGCCAGGGCGCATTGCGCACTGGCGATGTTTGCCCCAAATACTGCCAGGGCGCATTGCGCACTGGCGATGTTTGACCCAAATTTTGCCAGGGCGCATTGTGCACTGGCGATGTTTGACCCAAATATTGCCAGGGCGCATTGCGCTCTGGCTTTGTTTGACCCAAATATTGCCAGGGCGCACTGCGCTCTGGCGATGTTTGCACCATATTTTGCCAGGGCGCATTGCGCTCTGGCTTTGTTTGACCCAAATATTGCCAGGGCGCACTGCGCTCTGGCTTTGTTTGACCCAAATATTGCCAGGGCGCATTGCGCACTGGCGATGTTTGCACCATATTTTGCCAGGGCGCACCGCGCTCTGGGGTGCTTCGAGTCAAACTTTGTCTGGGTATCGTCCGCGGTTCAGGGAATATCCAGCTTCAGTTCAGCGGCATAGAGCTGTGAGGGATCGTCATCGCTGGCCGCCCAGCGCAGCAGGCAGTCCAGATTGCGCGGCACCACCGCGTTATGGCGCTCAACGCCATTGACGGTGACCACGATGGGCTGATCCAAATCGAGAACCTCCGGCGAGAGCAACAGGGTCAGCGCCCGCACGCCCGAACACTGAATCGCGATGCGATTGCCCAGGCGTCCGACACCCGCGCGGCCGGAGATACCCTTGCGCGGCCAGATCTCGCCCTTCTGCCATTGATTGAAGGTCGGGAACTGCGGGTCGCCTGGATGTTTGCCCAGACGGTCGATCACCAACCAGTGCAGGCGGTTGTAGCGCGCGGTCGTCTCGGTTTCCCAGACCAGTAGCTCGGGGTTCGGCTCGCGCACATGGGCTTCGCGGAAGCGCCGCATCGCCTGCTGTTGCGAGGGTAACCAGCTCAAATCGTGGCCAGCGCCAGCAATCTCCAGGTATTCGACCTGGGCGCCAGCATCGCGGTATAGC
The DNA here is from genome assembly GCA_964423555.1 of uncultured Holophagae bacterium. Taxonomy (GTDB): domain Bacteria; phylum Acidobacteriota; class Holophagae; order Acanthopleuribacterales; family Acanthopleuribacteraceae; genus CAYRFM01. Next base: position 120,683 of record CAYRFM010000006.1, read on the forward strand.
TTGATGAACGGCGCGACCATGCTGGTCGGATAGAGGAAGTCCTGCTCGCAGTTGACCACGAACAGCGGTGTGTTGCTGAGGTTGGTCGGGAAAAACTGGCCGTCCACGCCCATGGCCGCATTGCCCAAGACGACCGCGTGACCGATCAGGCAAAAACCCGCCGCCCAAGGTGTCGCCTGGCGCGCCACTTGGAAGAAGGTCCCCGTCGCGCCATCGGATACGCCCCACAGGTAGACGCGGTTCGTATCGATGTGATAGGTGCGTTTGACTTCGGCCACCAGCGCCATCAGGTTCTCGCTCTGGCTGTGCTGCCACCACATCGACCCATTCCAGGCGGCAGGCACAAGGCTGATCCGATCCGGCTCATCCAGGCCGGCCGGGTCGCCCGGCCACCAGCTGCCATCGCGCTGCTCCCAGGCGGGCCTGCCAACACCACCGTGTAACAGCACAGTCAGTATGTAGGCGCGCGCCGGATCGTAGTCTTTGGGCACCACTAAAAAGTAAGGATGGCTCTGGCCACTCTGGGCGCGATTGCGGAAGATCACGCCCCGTTCGACCGCAGCGCTGAACGGACGACCCTGACGCAGGCGCCCATAGACCGTCTGAAAATCGGGATTGAGGTGTTCGATCGCCGCGATCGCTTTGCGCTGTTGCCGCAGTGTTTCCGCGCGCCAGAAAGCAGCAAAGGCATCTTCGAGTGGGTCGCTGGCGGCGGAACGAACGCCGCCCAGCAGGACCAGCCCCACCAAGAGAGCGGCCCGCCACATCGCAGCCAAGCTCAGCACATAGCCCGATGACGGGTCGTATAGTGCATGATCTCCGAGATCGTGATACGGCGAAACTCCTCTACCGGAATCTCGCTCATGAACTCACCCAGCTCCTGGTGCTCGTGGTCGCTCAGGGGCACGACCGGCCGCAACTCCAACTGATCCTCGTGACCCAGGAAGATGTTGGCGATCAGATGCTGGGGCCGGTCCAAATCGACGATCCCGCCCAGCAACTTTGGCGGACCGAGCTCTGATCCGGGAAAAAACTTGTATCTCAAGAAAGCCTCCTGCCCTGAGGGCATCACCGAAACGAAGAGTTAGGTGGACTATAACATTACACTGATCATCTGCCAAGAGGAAAATGGCGCTTCCGACTGCGCTTTTCTCTGGTTTTTCACGCTCACCTCGTCCGAATCTTAGTATGCCGACGCTGTCACGAGCCATGATGAAATTCTGTTAACGGTCTTGTTTAAAAGGGCATGGACCTGTCTCGATACTGACCGCGCAAAAAGCAAAGCAATCGACGTAAGACTGCAAATGTTCGTTAAGCAACAATCCTCGCCCCATACTTAGGCGCCCCCTGACAATTTGGCCTGATCGCATTTCCTGGCCTCGAGGAAAACCGTCCCACAGGACACCCAGGAGAAAAGCCCACCTAAACGTACGGGTGACGTTAGCACATCCGCAAAAGGCTTCGCCTTTTAGCCATCAACCGGGCCGCGCGCGCTCGGGGGCCGCGGGACGGACGGCAAAGCAGTTGCCCCCATGACCACGCTGCGCTATCATCGGTCCATCTGTGAGGAACTGTGAACAGGAGGCATGCTCATGGCCTTTGTTTCGAAGGCAAATACTACCTCGGAGTCCTTCCGCGCCAATAAGGCGGCTATGGAAGAACACCGCGAAAAGCTGCGCCAGCGCTTGGCCCAGGTCGCCAAGGGCGGCGGTGACAAGGCCACGGCCCTGCACCGCGAGCGCGGCAAGATGACCGCCCGCGAGCGCATCGACTACGTCATCGACCCAGGCAGCCCCCTGCTCGAACTCTCGGCGCTGGCCGGCGCCGACCTCTACGAGTTCGACCTCCCCAGCGGCGGCATGATTACCGCCATCGGCCGTATCGCCGGCCGCGAGACCCTGATCGTCGCCAACGACGCCACCGTCAAGGGCGGCACCTATTTGCCGATCACGGTCAAGAAACACCTGCGCGCCCAGAAGATTGCCGAGGAAAACCACCTGCCCTGCCTGTACCTGGTCGACTCGGGCGGCGCCTTCCTGCCGCGCCAGGACGAGGTCTTCCCCGATCGCGAGCATTTTGGCCGCATTTTCTTCAACCAGGCGCGCATGTCGAGCATGGGCATTCCCCAAATCTCCGCCGTCATGGGCTCCTGCACCGCTGGCGGCGCCTACGTGCCCGCCATGAGCGACGAGACGGTCATCGTCAAAGGCAACGGCACGATCTTCCTGGCCGGTCCGCCGCTGGTCCGCGCCGCCACCGGCGAGATCGTCACCAGCGAGGACCTGGGCGGCGCCGATGTCCACTGCCGCGAGTCCGGCGTTGCCGACCATTACGCCACCTCCGACCAGGAGGCGCTGGACAAGGTCCGCGAGATCTTCGCCCACCTCAACCTGCCGCCAAAACCGATGCCTGTCTTGCGCGCGGTCGAGGAGCCCCACTACGCCGCCGAGGAACTGCTGGGCATCATGCCCGCCGATGCGCGCCAACCCTTCGACATCCGCGAAGTCATCGCCCGCATCGTCGACGGTTCGGACTTCCACGAGTTCAAGGCGCTCTACGGCACGACCGTCGTCACCTGCTTCGCCCACATCTACGGCATGCCGGTCGGCATCGTCGCCAACAACGGCGTGTTGTTCTCCGAGTCGGCCCTGAAGGCAACCCACTTCATCGAGCTCTGCAACGAGCGCAGGATCCCGCTGATCTTCCTGCAGAACATCACCGGCTTCATGGTCGGCCGCAAGTACGAAGCCGGCGGCATCGCCAAGGACGGCGCCAAAATGGTGCACGCCGTGTCCTGCGCCAACGTGCCAAAGTTCACCGTCATCATCGGCGCCTCCAACGGCGCCGGCAACTACGGCATGTGCGGCCGCGCCTACGATCCACGCTTCCTGTGGATGTGGCCCAATGCCACCATCTCGGTCATGGGCGGCGAGCAGGCCGCTGGCGTGCTGACCCAGGTCAAACTGGAGCAATACGAGCGCGAGAACCGCGCCATGAGCGAGGCCGAACAAACCGAGTTCCGCAAGCCGATCCTCGACAAATACGCCCGCGAGAGCAGCGCCTTCTATTCGTCGGCACGGCTCTGGGACGATGGCGTGATCGACCCCTCCGACACCCGCGCCGTGCTCGGTATGGCGCTCTCGCTGGCCTATAACGCCCCAATCGACGACGTCAAATACGGCGTCTTCCGGATGTAGGCGGCGCAACCATGAAAAAAATCCTCATCGCCAACCGCGGCGAAATCGCCGTCCGCATCGTCAAGACCTGTCGCGAACTGGGTATCGCATGCGTGGCCGTGGCCTCGGAGGCCGACCTGCACGCACTTCACGCCCGTGTCGCCGACGAGGTCTACCCGATCGGACCGGCCACCGTGACCGCCTCCTACCTCAATATCGACGCCATCCTCGAGGCCGCCAAGGCCGCCGGCGCCGATGCCATCCACCCCGGTTTCGGCTTCCTCTCCGAGAACGCCGAGTTCTCGCGACGGGTCACCGCCGCGGGCCTGACGTTCATCGGCCCCGGCCCCGAGGTCATGGCCGTGATGGGCTCCAAACAAATCTCCAAGCGCCGCATGATCGAGTGCGGCGTGCCGGTCGTGCCGGGCTACAACGGCGATGACCAGAGCCCCGATGGCCTGCGCGCCGAGGCCGACCGCATCGGCTATCCGCTGCTGATCAAGGCCTCCGCCGGCGGCGGCGGCAAGGGCATGCGGGTCGTCCACGCCGGTCCCGCCTTCGCCGAAGAGCTGGAAACCGCCAAACGCGAGGCGCGTTCCGCCTTCGGCGACGACACGGTGCTTTTGGAGAAATACCTGGTGCGCCCGCGCCATATCGAGTTCCAGGTCTTCGGCGACAGCCACGGCCAGATCGTGCACCTGTTCGAGCGCGAATGCTCGATCCAGCGCCGCCACCAGAAGATCCTCGAGGAGACGCCCTCCCCAGCCTTGAACCAGGACCTGCGCGGTCGCATGGCGGAGGCGGCCCTGGCCGCGGCCCGCTCGGTCGACTACGTCGGCGCCGGCACGGTCGAGTTCATGCTCGACCAGGACGGCAGCTTCTACTTCCTGGAAATGAACACCCGCCTCCAGGTCGAGCATCCGGTCACCGAACTGACGACCGGCGTCGACCTGGTGCGCTGGCAGATCCTCGTCGCCAGCGGCGAACGCCTGCCGCTGCGCCAGGAACAGATCACCCAGCGCGGTCACGCACTGGAGGCTCGCGTCTATGCCGAAGATCCCGCCGACCGCTTCTTCCCCCAGACCGGCCGCATCCTCCGCTACCGCGAGCCGGCTGGCCTGGGCGTGCGGGTCGACAGCGGCGTGGCCGAGGGCGACGAGGTCTCGATCTACTACGACCCCATGCTCGCCAAACTCATCACCAGCGGCGAGAGCCGCGCTCAGAGCATCGCCAAGATGCGCCTGGCCTTGGAAGAGTTCTGCATCCACGGCGTCAAGACGAACCTGGCCTTCCTGCACGAAATCGTCGGCGAGGAGACGTTCGCCAAGGGCGACCTGGCCACGGACTACCTGGCCAAGATCTTTCCCAACTGGGCCCTTTCCGAACGGGACCGCTACCACGCCTTGGCCCTGACGGCGCTGGCGGGGTGCGCTGCTCGGCGAGGGCGCCGACGCGGTGACGGCGCTGCTGCGCCGGCGCCAGCAGCGGCGCGCGCGGTCCCGCCGTTGCGGACGTCTGGGATAGCCTGCGTTCATGGAGGCCGCGCGCATGAGAAACCGCTTCAAAATCGGCGATCAGGTCGTCACCGTCGAATTGATCGCCAGCGACCCCCTCCAGGTTCAACTGGTCCAGGCCGAGCAGACCACGCCACTCGCCTTCCCCACCCGCCTGGCCCCCGGCGAGGGTCGCCTGCGCCTGGGCGAGCGCACGGTCGCCTACTTCGTGACCGCCGCCAAGAACGGCGTCTGGGTCACGTTGGCGGGCCAGACCTGGTTCTTCGAGAAGGCCAAAAAGGCCCAGAGCGACGACCACGGTCACGGCGGCTTTGGCGCGCCCATGCCCGGCAAGGTCACGCGCGTCCAGGTCAGCGCCGGCCAAGAGGTCGCCCAAGGCCAGGTCCTGGTGGTCATGGAGGCCATGAAAATGGAGCACCGCATCGAGGCGCCCAGTGCGGGAACCATCATCGCCGTGCACTGCCAGGTGGATCAACTCGTCGATCAGGACTTCCAATTGCTCGAATTCGAGCCGCAGCCGGAGTAAACTACAGCGATTGGTCAGGTCGATCGACCTGGCCCACTCGGCTCCGGGAGCGTGAGGGTGTTGCGACTATTGGGATGCGCCTTGCTGGCGTTCATGACCTCGCCCGTCGGCGCGGGCGACTTCATCGCGTTGGCGCGCCACGGCTTCGACCCTGCTCGCGGCGAGCCCGCCATCGACGTCGCCTGGCGCCAGGCCAACCAGGCGCCGGGTCCACTGCGCCACATGCTCGTCCACCTCGATGCGCCCGTCACGCCCGAACTGCGCGCGGCCCTAGAGGCCGCTGGGGTGAGCTTGGTCAGCTACCTGCCTGAACGCTGCTTTGTCGTCGCCGTGTCCGACCCCGAGCTCCTGCGCAGTGCGCCCGCGATCGACTGGTACGGCGCCTTCCACCCCGCCTACAAATTGGCCGCGGGTGTGGAGGAGCTCGTCGCCCGCGAGGCCGAGTGGCGCAGTCCCGGGCTGGTGCTCGACCTCAGCCTCCACGCCGACGCCGACCTGGCCCTGACCCGCCGCGCGGTCGAGTCCTTGGCCGAGGTCCTGGACGCCCTTGAGGCCGGCAGCGTCAAACGCCTGCAGGTCCGCGTCCACACCGCCGCCGCCCTGCGCCAGTTGGCCTTTCTGGATCCCGTCGCCTGGCTCTCCGAGCCCGTTTCCCGCGAAACCCGCAACGACCGCGCCCGCTGGCTGATTCAGTCCTACGAGGCGCCCGGACCCGCCACCCGCGCCACGCCCCTCTACGACGCCGGCCTCCACGGCGAGGGCGAGGTCGTCGGCCTGATCGACCAACCGCCCGACCCGCTGCACTGCCTGCTCTCCGACCCCGAAGGCGACGCTCCCGGACCGCACCACCGCAAGTTCGCCTCGTTCGTCGCCAGCACGCCCGCCTCCGACCACGGCACCCATACCGCCGCTACCTTGGCCGGTATCCATGGCGCCAGCAGCCTCGACGGTGCCGGCATCGCCCACGAGGCGCGCATCGCCTTCACCCAGCTGCCCGGCAACCAGTCCGGCAACCTCTTCAATCTGCTCGAAGCCCATCGCGTTGACGGCGCGGCCGTGCATTCCAATAGCTGGGGCGCCGGTAGCGGTAGCCCTCACGCCCAGGACTACACCATCGACTGCGTCGATATCGACAACTTTTCCTGGCTGGAAGAGGACAACCTCGTCGTCTTCGCCTGCGCCAACGACAGCACCTTCCCGCTCTCGCCGATCCTCTCGCCCGAGAACGCGCTCAACGCCTTGGCGGTCGGCGCGACCGAGGCCGGCGACGTCGCCTTCCCCGAGGACCTAGCGGAACGCCACGGCAGCTGTACGATCGGGCCGGTCGCCGTCGACGCGCGCCGCAAACCGGAGCTGTTCGCGCCAGGTCGGGTGCTGCTGTCCGCCGCCGTCAACACCGCCTGCGACCTGATCGAACGCGGTGGCACCTCCATGGCCACGCCCGTCGTCGCCGGCGCCGCCACCCTGGCCCGCCAGTACTTCCGCCAGGGCTATTACCCTTACGGCCGACCCATCGTCGGCACCGAGCTGACGCCCTCGGGCGCGCTGCTGAAGGCGCTGCTGCTGGTCGGCAGCGTCGACATGCTGGAGGAAACCGAGAACAGTCCCGGCGTCTTCACGGACCAGGCCATTCCCAACGACGTCGAGGGCTGGGGCCGCCTGAACCTCGACAACAGCCTCTATCTCTACGGCGACAGCCGCCGCCTGCAAGTCGTCGACGTCCGCAACGCGGCAGGTCTGCAGACCGGTGAAACCCGCACCTTCAGCTGGCGCAACCTCAGCCTCGACCAGCCGCTCCACGTCTGCATGAGCTTTACGCAACCGCCAGGCACGCTGTTCTCCCTGACACCCGTCACCAACAACCTCGACCTGGTCGTGACCTCGCCGACCGGCCAGGTCTTCAGGGGCAACGTCTTTGCGAGCGGCAACTCCCAAAGCGGCGGCAGCGCCGACGTCCGCAACAACGTCGAAATGGTCCGCCTCGCCGCGCCGGAGCTTGGCATTTACACGGTCCAGGTCGTCGGCGGCGCCGTCAACAGCGGCCCTCAAGGCTTTGCCCTGGCCGCCACGGGCGAGCTGGTCGCCACCACCTGCGGCGAGGTCGCCATCGACGCCGGCCCCGACCGCCAGCTCGCCTGCTGGGGCGATGCCGTCACCCTGGGCGAGGGCCTACCGGTCGGCCTGGCCGGCAGCATCAGTTGGTCGCCCGCGACCGGTCTGTCCAGCGCAAGCGACCGCGCGCCCATCGCCAGCCCCAGCCAGACCACCACCTACCAGGTCACCGTGACCCTGCCCGGTGGCTGCGTGCGCCAGGACAGCGTCACCGTCACCGTGCCCGCCATGAACACCGATGGCGACGGCGACCTGGACAACGACGACTTTTATGCCTTCCTCGGCGCGAATGTCTGGGGCGACGATTTTTCGCCGGACCTGGCCTACGACTATTCCGGCGAAGGCGCGGTCGACATCCGCGACCTGCTGCTGCTGATGGACTGCATCGCAACGCCGCCTTGATGCAGCGCGGACCCCAAGGACGTCATCGCACCTTTTGCTGCGACCGCCCGCGCCTTTCGCGCAACGGGTCCCTTCACCTACTCTACAAAGGCGAGCCCGATCTCGCCACACCGCCTGATCCGATTGTCAGGCGCTCATGCCCCAGCGATCTTGTGTTTTTAATCGCCGGCTTTCCTGGTTTTCCATCCCGTCCTTTCTGTGCTAGGCTGGCAGCGTCAGCAGCATCCCTCCGAGGTGAGCGCCATGAAGTCCAAATTCTGGAATGCCTTCTTTATCCTCCTGATCGTGGCCGGCTTTGTCGCCTTCGCCTATCGCGAGCAGATCGGCAATTTTCTCGGCAAAGACAAGGCGTTTGATCTAACTAAGGTACCGCTTCACGACATGCTGGGCTATAGCACCTTCATCGAGGCCGGCCCTCAGGGCTATGTCGTCTTTTACAGCGATCTCAAAGGCTGCTCGACCTGTCTCGGCAAGATCGGCATGATCAAAGAGGTCAGCGACAACTATCCGGACATCGGCTATTACGCCATCCTCAAAGAGCGCGAAAACCGCGAGCGCTTCGGCGACATGATGGCCGAGTACAAGTACCCCGGCGACCATTTCCACGACCCCGACCACAACTTGCAGAAGCAGTTGGGTCTGAGCAACCACCCCATGTTGCTGTTCTTTGACCGTCAGGGCAAAATGGTCGCCAACATGCCGCTGGACGTGGAGCACGACCAGCTGCTACGCCAGTTCTACCGCTACGTCGAAGAACTCTGAGGCGACAATCGCCTCGACAGGTTCGATCGGATCTGGCTAGAATGTGCCCGAGGTGGCCCTATGAACTACCGCGTCCGACTCTTTGCCTCGCTCCGCGAACGTACCGGCCTCGAGCTTTGGCACCATCAAAGCGCTGAACCCCTGTCCGGCCAAGCCCTGGTGAAGGCCTTTTTTGACACCTTCCCGCAAACCGCCGCACTCCGCCAGGTGACGCGCCTGGCCGTCAACCAGGCCTTCTGGCGCGGCGACGGCCCGCTGTCTGACAACGACGAGCTGGCCCTGATTCCCCCTGTTTCCGGAGGCTGAGCATGATCGACATCATCCGCGAGCCCATCGATTGCGAAGCGCTGTTGCGCAGTGCCGGCGAGGATAGCTGCGGCGCCGTGCTGTGTTTTTCAGGCACCGTGCGCAACCACCACCAGGGTCGCCCCGTCGTCAAACTGGCCTATGAGGCCTACCACGAGATGGCGCTCAAAGAGCTTGGCCGGGTCGTCGAGGAGGCCCACCAGCGCTGGCCCGCCCTTGCGCGTGTCCAGGTGGTCCACCGCTTTGGCGAGATGCCCGTGGGCGAATCCTCGATTTTCATCACCGTCGCCACCCCGCACCGACCCGAGGGCTTCGAAGCACTGCGCTTCGTGATCGACACCATCAAACGCGACGTCCCCATCTGGAAGAAGGAATTTTACGCAGACGGCGCATCCGACTGGCTTCACCCAGACGAGGGCTGCTGTGGTCACGCACACCGTCACTGAGCGCGACACCCCCAAGAAATATCACCAATCACTGGGTTTACGCGTGTCTCTGACGGGATTTGTTTGGCAATCTCAGCGGTTTTCGTGTTTAATGAAAAAGTCCGCACTGCTTATCTCCATGTGGTCGCTTCGAGCACCTGGGGGCCCTTCGGGGGAGGCCACCAGGCTTCCTGCCAAAAGCGTTGCGGTCTCACTCGGCTCAAACCACCGGTCTCTGCAAACCGGTGAACCTATCAATATCTCATGGTGGGCAGCGACCCCACCAAGGCGCGTGGAGCCAACGTGGGTAGACGAGTTCGTTCCAGATTGAATTCGGTGATCGGCGCCTTGGCGCTGACCGTGATCTTGGCCTTGCCCGCAACCGACACGGTCCTCGGCCAACTGCTCGCCTTTTACCCGCTGACCAGCCTAGCGCCGTTCTTTCAAATCTGGCTGCCGTTGTCCACCAACGCCCTGGCCTTGGCGATCCTGGCCTTGACCCTCAACCAGACCTTCGGTCTGCACCGCAATACCTGGTATCTGTTCCTCGACTTCTGGGAAGCTCGGGAGCGCTACGCCCAGGTGCTGCTGGGCGTGCTCGCCGGTGTGTGGTTGTTGCTCAACCTCGATCAACTGCTGCCCTACTGCCTGGAGCGCTTGAACCTCGACACCCTGGCCGGCCAATACCGCGACTTCATTGCGGCCGGTCTGCCCTCCGCCTGCCACGGCTTCGCCATGCACTGGGTCAATGGCGTGCTGACCCTGATGATCGCCCTGCTGCTCGTCAACAGCTGGTGGCGCCGGGGACGACGCAGTGAGGCAAAGTCCGTGCGCATACCCATCAGCGCCGGGGCGCGCTCGATCACCATGAAGGTCGATCCCGAGGAGCTCAAGTTGTTGGGCAAGGCCGAGCGCTTGGTGGAACGCGGCAAGCTGTTGGACGCCGCGCGCATTTTCGACAAACTCGGCAAGGAGTTCTGTTACCGCGCCGGCAAGCTCTACACCCAGCTCGGCCGCGATGAGCAGGCAGCCGCCTCGTTCCTCGAGGCCGGCAACCACTTCCTCAAGCGCGGCAACACGACCCGCGCCGGCGATGCCTACTACTACGGCGGCCACTGGGAGCGGGCCGCCGACGCCTACAGCCGCTACCAGCCACCCGCGGCCTTCCTGCAGGACAAGGAGTTGGTGGCCCAGTTCACCAACCATTGGGGCAGCGCGCTACTGCGCCTCAACCGCTTCCAGGAGGCCGGTCAGCTGTTCCTGCGCTTCGAGTTGTTCGAGCGCGCTGGCGAGGCCTTCAAACTGGCCAACAAGCCCGCCGAGGCCGCCGAGGCGTTCCGCCGGGCCGGCGCCTTCGAGGCCTCCCTGCAAGCGCTCGAAGAGGGCGGCTTGAGCGAACAGGCCCGCTTCGAGCGCGGCAAGCTGCTGCTCAACCAGGGCCAGTTCTCGGAGGCGGCGCTGGAGTTCGAGAAAATCAAGCACTACGAGCACGCAGCCGAAGCCTATCGCCGCGGGTCCCTGCCCGGCAAGGCCGCCCGCTGCTACATGCTGGCCCAGAAGCCCGACCTGGCCGCAGAGCTGTTTCTCACCTCTGGCGAGGAGATACAGGCCCTGCACTGCTACGAGCTATTGGAAGACTACGACAAAGCAGCGCAATTGGCCGCCCACATGGGCCTGCAGGACAAACAGGCCGAATACTACGAGCGCGGTGGCTACCTCCTGCCCGGCGCCCGCGCCTACTTGACCATTTACGACACCGCCGGCGCCGTCCGCTGCCTCGAGCGCATCGAAGTCGCCGACGAGACCACCGCTGCCGCCCTGGCCCAGGTGCTCAACGGCCTCTTGAGCGAGGGTCGCGTGCGCGAAGCCATGTCATGCGCCTATGCCTTGCTGGAGGGCAAGAAATCCCGCAAGGTCTTGGCGCCCCTGATGTTCGCCTTGGCCAGAATCCACGAATCGATGGGCAACCTGGAGAAAGCCAGCCAGTTCTATTTCCGCGTCGCCAACCTCGTGCCCAGCCACGAGGACTACCTGGGCAATGCCCGCCGCATTGCCGCGCGCCTGGGCCTACACTTCACGCCGAGGGAGGAGATCCCCCGCGCCGGCGAGGGCACCCTGCGCAGCCGTTCCGACAACGGCGCCCGCGAGAGTCAGCGACTCAGCATGCTCTCGCAGAATGGACAGAGCAGCGGACGCGCGGACCGGGCCAAGCAGTCGAAGGAAACCGTCGCCAGCAGCGAGAGCGACGAGGTCGAAACGACCTTGACCATCGACGAGCAGACCGTCTACGACCTCACCTCGGAGGGCGACCTCTCGCGCTATCAGGTCATCACCGAACTGGGTCGGGGCGGCATGGGTTTCGTCTACAAGGCGCTCGACAAGAAGCTCAACCGCCCAATCGCCCTAAAGATGCTGCATGCCGAGATGAACAACGAGCCCAGGGTCGTGCTGTTTTTCAAGCGCGAGGCCAAAACCATCGCCTCGCTCAACCACCCCAACATCGTCAGTCTCTACGATCTCGGCAAGGAGAAGGGCTGCTTTTACATGATCATGGAGTTCGTCGACGGCATCACCCTGAAAAAGCTGGTGCGCAAGTACCCCCAGTACGTGCGCCGCAACCTCAAGGGCCTGTGGCTGGAGGCCTGCGGCGGCGTGCGCTACGCTCACGAGAACGGCATCATCCACCGCGACCTCAAACCCTCCAACATCATGTTCACCCAGGACCGGCGCATCAAGATCCTGGACTTCGGCCTGGCCAAGGACATCGCCGACATCAGCCATACCGCGCAAATTTGGGGCACGCCCTCCTACATGGCACCCGAGCTGTTCAGTGGCCTGCGCGCCGGCTTCCCCACGGATATCTACGGACTGGGCGCGACCTTCTACACCTTGGCGACCGGCAAGGAACCGTTTTCGATGAGCACCTTGGGCGCCAAATTCGACGGCGACGGCCTGCCGGCACCGCCCCATAGCGTCGACCCCCGCATCGGCAAGGAGCTCTCGGAGATCATCCTGCGCTGCATGTACGTGGACCCGACCCGCCGCTACCCGACCGTGCGCGAACTAGTCCACGACCTGCGCCGGGTCCAAGCCTGAGGCTTGCGCGCGCCAGGCTCAGGTGAAGGCCTTTGGTCGCGGGGAACACGACAGATCCGCGGAGCCGGGAAATGGTCGCAGGGAACGCAACAGAGCGGCGGGTGCCGAGCAATGTGCGGTAAGGCTAGGCG
>CAYRFM010000007.1:0-131367 GCA_964423555.1 uncultured Holophagae bacterium
GTGTTCCCTGCGACCAGGGTAAGTCGGCGGGTCATCACCAACCTGACAAAGTCGTCCTAGTAAGGCCGCTTTAACATTCACCCGCCGACCGGCGCAAGATTGCATCTTGCGCTACAGAAGGACCGCGCTGATCGGCGCTGTTGCGCTTGTCCAGCAGGGCCAGCTGATGATACCGGGGCAATTGTGCAAGCACGCCTTGCACAAATTCTTCCTCCGGCTGGCCGGAGAGCAGGCTCACCCTACTCGATCGGGTGCAAACTCAGCGCCTGCCAGACTGGTGCCATGAAGTCGGTGGCGACCGGGCGGTCTTCGAGTTTGAATTCGTTCAGTTCGGGGTTATCCGCGGCCGCGCGACTGATGATCTCCAGGCTCAGCTGCTCGAGGATGTCGAGGTTGGCGCCGATGCGGGCGACAAAGCCCGCGCTGTCTAGGTCGTCCTTTAGCTCGGCGTTGAATTTGTACATCAGCGGCAGGGTCGTTTGATCGAGGAAGCGCTCGCGCACGGTCGGCTGCCAGCGCTGGTGCCATTGGCGGAAAAAGGCCTGCATGCGGGCGTTGAGCGTCCCGATGCGCGCGGCCGAATCACCGATGGCGGCGTAGCTCGCGGTATCGGTGAAACGGCCCTGGATCGCCGAAAGCGCGATAAACGCCCAGTAGGTCGTGTAGTCCCAGACGATCTTGAAGGTCATGACGCCGGGATTGCCGAACATCGGGTACTGGTCCTTATAGATACGCATGGTGTTGTGGAACAGGGTCTTATAGGTCTCGTCAAAGGCCTGGGCCATGCCTGCGAACGGTTTTTTGGCCAGGTCTCTTTGGATCAGGGCAAGGGTAAAGGTGTTGCCGAGCGCGATGAAGTCGCTGCCCGGCGAGTAAAAGGGGTCTGGGAAGTAGCCGGCCTCGCCGACGAGCGCCCAGCGCTCGGCCGAGAAGACCTGTTTGCAGGCATAGCTGAAATGCTTGAGCGCCAGGAAGTCCATGAATTTGTCCCGCTGCTCGGCGACTGCCGCGGCACATAGCGGTTGGTGACAACCCAGCCAGGCAAGCGCGCGCTCGAAGCTGTTGAACTCGCTGAGGGGATGGTGGCGCGGGTCGGCGACGATGCCGACCGAGGTGGCGCCGCAGCTCAAGGGGATCAGCCAAACCCAATAGCCCTCACCCATCAGGTGAATGGTCGAGAGCCAGCGGCTGTGATTGGCGCATTCGGGTGGGCCCATCTCGCGCCAAGGGCACCAGTCGTCGATGCGCAGGCGGGCATTGATGCGGAACCAAGCGGAGTTGATGCGATGGCTGATCTTTTCACCCAAACCCAGTTGGCGTTTGAGGATACCGGCGCGACCGCTGGCGTCGACGACCCAGCGGCTGCTGACGCGCTGATGGGTGTTGTTCTGGAGATAGTTGACCCAGTGGGGCGCTTGGTCCTCGCCAAGCTCGATGGCATCGACCTTGGCGGCGCTGGTCACGGTCACGCCCAAGCGCGCCATGTCCTCGACCATAAAGTTCTCGAGCTTGCCGCGGTCGAGCTGATAGCTGGAGTGGGGGAAGCGACGGGTCAAACCGACCTCGAGACCCTCGTCCAGACGCTGGTGGCCGGGTTGGTTGAAGAAGAAGCGCAGGCCGTATTTGGGTAGCTGCTGCTCGCGTAGGTGGTCCCCGAGCTGGAGCACGTGGTCGAGGTACCAGGCGCCGATTTCGACCGTCGACTCGCCAACCTTGTAGGCACCCAGCGGGGCGGGATGGTCGCGCTTGTCGAGGACGAGGATGCGGGTGCCCGGTCGCTGTAGGATCAGCTGGCGGGCCAGGCCGAGGCCGGCCATGCCAGCGCCCAGGACAATGACGTCGAAATCGGTTTCAGGGTCTTGGTTCATGGATGCCTCGTTGCAAAGTCAGAGCGGGTAGGTTTCGCTTGCGCGAGTGGTGACGGTCAAGCTGAAGCCGCGCGCAAGCCAGTCGATCCGGGTGATATCGCCAGTCGTCAGGGATTGGGTGCGGATGTGGGCCCAGATGCGGCCATGGCGCCGGAACAGGCGTTCGCCGGGGCTGGGCTCGGAAAGTTCGGCATCGGCATCGGCCAGGGCAGGCGCGAGCGCGGCGGGTGTCAGGAACGCCAATTGCCAGGCCGCCAATAGCTCGGCGGGGGCGAGCGGCAGGCGGTAGAAGGGCAGGTGGTCGTAGCTCAGCACCGCCTCGCGCCAATCGGCGGCGAAGCCGCGGCTGGCCAAGGGCGTCAGACCGATGATGGTCAAGCGGCCGGGTTCCAGTTCCACTTGGCCTTCGAAGGCAAAGCGGGTCTGGCCGCGCAAGATCTGGAAGTGCTGGCTCAGGGCCTGGCCCTCGGCCATGGGGCCTGGCACGGTTAAACGCAGGTGGCCGCCATCGGGTAGTGCCAAGCGCGGCGCCCGGGCAGGCGCACAGGAAACTGCGAGCAGCGCTATGATAATAGACCAGGGGAGAGGCTTGAGCGGCATAGTGTCCTGCGGGTCGGCGAATCGGCGCACTCGCCTATCATATTAAACCATGCACGCCAGGCCAAGCACCGAATCGCCTGGGCGATGGCGGTTCCCTCAAAAAAATCTCACGGAAAGCGCCAGCCCGGCAAGCCCGCATGTGCGCTCCGGATAAAGTCTAGGGAGGAGGGTACCGGCGGTTCAAGGCGCATGGGTGTAGAGCGCCTGGTTGTGAGTATTTGGCGCGCAGCTGGCAGTAAGCGGGGAGGTGTGAGAAAAGCTGCCGTCCGGTGCGTGGTCCGCGCAAGATCAGGGCAGCTGGCGCGCGGTTAAGGTCCAATTTGGTCGATTCACGCGCTCAAGCGATGGCTTAGCGCGATTTGATGTGAGTAAAAATCACGCAAAAAGGGATTTTCTGGCAAGCGGAACTTGGCAAAGCGCTGGGTAACGTAATAGCATAAGGGGTCTCTCAGTCATAGTCCCCCTATGATCACGAGCGGCGGGGAGGTTTTATGTCCTTGGGTAGCATCATCAGGAGCCTGGAAAATGGCGCGTTGGATAGCCCAGCAGCCATGGCGACATTACTCGAAGGCGCCTGTTTCGACGAGCCTTGGATCCAGGCTCATCTACCCGATCCGCTGCCCACGGAAGGCTATTCGCGCGACGTGCTCTATTGCGGTGAACGCTTTGAGATCGTGCTGGCGACCTGGCCGGCGGGGGTCAGCACCCTGGTCCACAACCATGGGGCGCTGGAGAGTCACGGGCTGGTGCTCGTATTGCGCGGTGATATTTTCAACCATATCTATCGCCGCGGCGCCGATGGCGAGGTCCATCTGGTGCGCGAGGCAACGCATCGGCTGGGCGAGATGATCGCCGTGCCCAAGGGTCTGCTGCACAGCATGGGCAACGCCAGGCGCGAAGGTCATGCGGTCAGTCTGCACATCTATGCCCCGAAAATCGTCGATGTCAGCTATTGGGATCCTGCGAGCCTGAAACCGCTGGAAAGCATGCGCCAGGTCGGCGTCGGCAGGAAAGTTAGGGTCGAAAGCGATGTGCTGGAGCCGGCTGCAGGCAGCTAAGCGGTCCATGTGCATCCTGTAAGAAGTTTGTGTTGACATCCCGTTGCCCACGGTGATAGGATTCACGGGTTTTTGCGCTCTGGCCCGCGCACGTTTCAAGTTAAGGAGTTCAAGGTGCCAACCATCAACCAGTTGATCAGAAAAGGCCGCGACGCTCAGGCTACCAAAACCAAGTCGCCCGCCCTTCAGTCTTGCCCCCAGCGCCGGGGCGTGTGCACTCGCGTGTACACCACGACGCCCAAGAAGCCCAACTCCGCGCTGCGCAAAGTAGCTCGTGTGCGGCTGACGAACGGCGTGGAAGTGACCAGCTATATCCCCGGTATCGGCCACAACCTGCAGGAGCACTCGATCGTGCTGATCCGCGGCGGCCGTGTAAAAGACCTGCCCGGTGTGCGTTACCACATCATCCGCGGCACCCTTGACTCGGTTGGTGTGACCAACCGCAACCAAGGCCGCTCGAAATATGGGACCAAACGTAAAAAGGTCAAGAAGTAAGTCAGGAGAAGCCGAGCATGCCAAGAAGACGCACCGTCCCTCCTCGGGACGTACTGCCCGATCCGCTGTACAATTCCACGCTGTTGGCTAAATTCGTCAACAGCCTGATGCTGGACGGCAAGAAATCCACCGCCCAGAACATCACCTACGGCGCGTTCGATATCATCCGCACCAAAACGGGCGAAGATCCGTTGAAAGTGTTCAAGAAAGGTCTCGACAATATCAAGCCCGCGCTGGAAGTCAAATCCCGTCGCGTCGGCGGCGCCACCTATCAGGTGCCGGTCGAAGTCAGCCCCCGTCGCCAGCTCTCCCTGGCCCTGCGCTGGTTGATCGACTACGCCACCAGCCGTGGTGAAAAAACCATGCGCGATAAACTGGCTGCTGAAATCCTGGATGCCTCCAACGGTCGTGGCAATGCCGTCAAGAAAAAGGACGACACCCACCGTATGGCGGAAGCCAACAAAGCCTTTGCCCATTACCGCTGGTAATCGGGTTTTCCCAGTACTGAGGGCGCCTTCGACGGGCGCCAACGGTCAGTAGCCGCAAGGCGAACCACCGTCTCGCAGGAAAAACTTCCTGCAACAAGTCCAGCGCATACCGACCAGATGTCACTCTGGCTGTGTATGGGTATGACTCTCAGAACTATAATTTGTCCAAATTATAAAGCTGTGGAGCACGAGCGTGACACGCACGGTACCTCTTTCCAACATACGAAACATCGGGATCATGGCTCACATCGACGCCGGCAAGACGACGGTGACGGAGCGCATTCTCTTTTTTACCGGTGTGAACCACAAGATTGGCGAGGTACATTACGGTACGGCGACGATGGACTGGATGGTCCAGGAGCAGGAACGCGGCATCACGATCACTTCGGCCGCCACGACTTGCAGCTGGCACGACCATCAGATCAACATCATCGATACGCCAGGTCACGTCGACTTCACCGCCGAAGTCGAGCGCTCGCTGCGGGTGCTCGATGGCGCAATCGCTGTCTTTGATGGTGTTGCCGGCGTCGAGGCCCAGTCCGAGACCGTCTGGCGCCAGGCCGACAAGTATCATGTCCCGCGCATCTGCTTCGTCAATAAGCTGGATCGCGCTGGCGCCGACTTCGAGAACGCCGTCAAGATGATGCGCGAACGCCTCGAAGCCAACGCCGTGCCGGTTCAGCTGCCGATTGGCGTCGAGAGTAGTTTCCGCGGCATGGTCGA
The DNA here is from genome assembly GCA_964423555.1 of uncultured Holophagae bacterium. Taxonomy (GTDB): domain Bacteria; phylum Acidobacteriota; class Holophagae; order Acanthopleuribacterales; family Acanthopleuribacteraceae; genus CAYRFM01. Next base: position 5,233 of record CAYRFM010000007.1, read on the forward strand.
CCTAGTGACTCTGAAGGCGATGACCTGGGAGCGGGACGACGAACGGACCGAGTGCCAGATCGGCGAGGTTCCCGAAGAGCTGCGCGCGGAGGCCGAAGCGGCCCGCGAACGGCTGATGGAAGCCCTGGCCGATGCCGACGAAGAGCTCGTCGAGATTTATCTCGAACAAGGCGCGCTCAGCGAGGAACTGATGATGTCCTCGCTGCGCAAGCTGACCCTGAGCCGTCGGTTGATCCCCGTGCTGTGTGGCAGTGCGCTCAAGAACAAAGGTATCCAACCCCTGCTTGATGCCGTCAATCATTTCCTGCCCAGTCCCGAGGACGTGGGTCAGGTGGTCGGCCACAACATCGAAGACATAAGCCGCGACGAAGTGCGTCGCGCCTCCGACGAGGAGCCGCTTGCCGCGCTGGTCTTCAAAATCATGAGCGATCCCTATGTCGGCCACCTGGCCTTCCTGCGGATCTATTCCGGTGTGCTGAAGGTCGGCGAGCCCGTCTTCAACGTCGGCAAAAACCGCCTCGAGCGCGTGCCGAAGCTGTGCCGCATGCACGCCAACAAGCGCGAAGAGATCAAAGAAGCGCAGGCAGGCGAAATTGTCGGTGTTATTGGCTTTAAAAATGTCGTCACCGGTGATACAATATGCGCCCAGTCCGCGCCGCTGCTTCTGGAGCGGGTTGAATTTCCGGACCCGGTGATTCACATCGCCATCGAACCGAAAACCAAGGCAGACCAAGACAAACTGAGTCAGACCTTGGAGCGGTTGGCCCTCGAAGATCCCACGTTTCGCGTGCGGATCGACAGCGAGTCGGGCCAAACGATCATTTCGGGGATGGGGGAACTGCACCTCGAGGTGCTGGTGGATCGCATGCTGCGTGAATTCAACGTGCAGGCCAACGTGGGTCGTCCTCACGTCGCCTACCGTGAAACAGTGACCAAAAAGACCGTGATGGTCGAGGAATACCATCCTCAAATCGCGGGCAAAGGACAATATGCCATGGTGAAACTCGAAGTCTCCCCCAGCGCCCGTGGCGCTGGCTATCACTTCGAGAATACCCTGGGCACCGACAAGCTGCCCAAGGTTTTCGCCGAGGCCGTCTCGGAAGGTGTCAGTCAGGCGAGCAGAGCCGGCGTCATTGCCGGTTACGAAATGGTCGATGTGACCGTGCGACTGCTTGATGCCGGCATTCACGAGACAGACTCCACGGATGTCGCCTTCAAAATCGCTTCCTCGATCGCCTTCAAGAAGGGCGTGCGGGAAAGCGAGCCGGTCCTCCTGGAGCCGGTCATGAATGTGGAAGTCGTGGTACCGGAGGAGTACATGGGTTCCGTGGTCGGTGATCTGAACGCCCGCGGCGGAAAGATCTTGACGATGGAAGCGCGCGGTGTCTCGCAAGTGGTCCGCGCAGCCGTGGCCCTGGCCAAGATGTTTGGCTATTCCACCGACCTGAGATCCGTCTCCCAGGGAAGAGCCACCTATTCGATGGCATTCTCCCACTATTCAGAGGCTCCCAAGTCCATTCAGGAAAAGTATGCACCCCAGACGGGCGTGTTTGGCAACGGTGCAAGGAGTATCTAATGATAAACGAAACCATCAGGATTCGATTGAAAGCCTATGATCACAGGCTTCTGGATCAATCGACACGACAAATTGTGGATACCACGAAGCGGACCGGTGCCGTAATCGCTGGGCCGGTGCCCCTGCCCACGCGCACGCGCAAATTCACCGTTCTGCGTTCGCCACATGTCAACAAGAAATCCAGGGAGCAATTCGAGTCCCGGACCCACAAGCGCCTGATCGACATCCTCGAGCCCACCTCGCAGACCGTCGAAGCGCTGATGAAACTCGATCTTCCCGCGGGTGTTGATGTCGAAATCAAGACCTATGGCAAGAAATAAGCATTTCCGGGTCTGAGGAGTTCAAGATGATTCACGGATTGATTGGAAAAAAATTGGGCATGACCCAGGTATACGATGAGAACGGCGCCGTGGTGCCCGTCACCGTCATCGAGGCGGGACCCTGCGTGGTGACGCAGGTAAAGACCACCGAGACCGACGGCTATTGCGCAGTTCAAATCGGCCTCGTCGAAGCCAAGGTGCCCCGCAAGCTCTCTAAGCCCGAAGTGGGCCACCTCAAGAAAAACGGCATCGCTCCCCTGCGCCACCTGAAAGAGTTTCGCGTCGAGGAAGGGGCTGAAATCAAGGTCGGCGACCAAGTTCTGGTAACCAACTTCGAACCCAAGCAGAAAGTGACCGTTTCCGGTATCACTCAAGGTAAAGGTTTCCAAGGCGTCGTCAAGCGTCATGGTTTCGGTGGTGGTCGCATGACCCACGGTTCCATGTTCCACCGCGCGCCTGGTTCCATCGGCCAGTGCGCCACGCCCAGCCGCGTTTTCCCCGGCAAGCGTCTCCCCGGACACATGGGTGCAAAAGGCGTCACCGTCAAGAACCTGGAAGTCGTCCAAGTCATCGAAGACAAGAACCTGCTGCTGGTCAAAGGCGCGGTACCTGGTAGCAAGGGCGGCTTTGTTACCATCCGTTTGAGTTAAAGGAGAGTCCGATGCCAAGTGCGAAGGTTTATTCGCTCACGGGCGAAGAAGTAAGCGTCGTAGAACTGCTGGATGACGTGTTCGCGGTCCCGCTGAACAAGCATCTGGTCTGGGAAGCGGTCAACCATTATCTGGCCCGGCGCCGTGCCGGCACCGCCTGCACCAAGACCCGCGGCGAAGTCGCCGGTTCCGGTCGCAAACTGTGGAAACAGAAAGGCACGGGCCGCGCCCGCGTCGGCGATATCCGCACCCCGAAATGGCGTGGTGGCGGTATCGTCCACGGTCCCAAGCCCCGTGACTGGAACTACGCGTTCCCCAAGAAAAAGAGACGCGGCGCGATGCGTTGCGTGCTCTCCGACAAGCTCGCCAACGGCGGCATCAAAATTGTCGAGAGCCTGGAACTGGCCGATCACAAGACGCGCAATTTCGTCAAAGTGCTGTCCGGTTTGAACCAACCCGGTCGGACCCTGGTGGTGGACGCCCTCGGCAACGAGAAGCTGCAGCGCGCCTCCAACAACCTGCCGACCGTCAAGTTCCTGCCGCCCCAGTCCCTCAACGTCCACGATCTGTTGAAGTACGAGTCCCTGCTGATCTCGAAAGAGGCCGTGCTTGCGGTTCAGGAGGTATTGAAGAAATGAGTCGCCTCAACCACATCCTGCTGGCCCCGCATCTCTCCGAGAAATCGCTGGCCGCCAAGTCTGCCAACAACGTCCACGTCTTCAAGGTGCGGACGGATGCCAACAAGATTGAAATCAAGCAGGCCGTCGAGACCCATTTCGGTGTGAAAGTCAGCGACGTTCGCACCGTCAAGGTCAAACCGTCCGTGCGTCGCGTGGGCCGTCACGTCGGCAAAACCGCCGCATTCAAGAAGGCCTATGTCACGGTCGTGCCGGGCTCCGGCGAAATCGCGTACTTCGAAGGTACCTAAAAGGGGTTCAAGATGCTTAAGGAATTCAAGCCCACTTCCCCGGGTGTGCGTCAGCTGAAATTGGTCGTAACCCCTGAGCTGGCGAAATCCGGACCGAAGAAATCTCTGACGGAAGGCAAATCCTCCAAGGGCGGCCGCGACAACAAAGGTCGCATCACCGTGCGCTTCCGCGGCGGCGGCCACAAGCGCCGCTACCGTATCGTGGACTTCAAGCGGAACAAGGCCAACGTGCCCGGTTCCGTGGTGCAGTTGGAATATGACCCCAACCGCAGTGCCCACATTGCTCTGATCAAATATGTCGACGGCGAGTACGCATACATTATCGCGCCCGAAGGCCTGAAGGCCGGTGACAGCGTCATCTCCTCCGCCGAGGCCGATATCCTGCCCGGTAACTGCCTGCCGATCCGCAACATCCCTGTCGGTACCATGGTTCACAACATCGAACTGAAAATCGGCAAGGGCGGTCAGTTGGCGCGCAGCGCCGGCGCCTATGCCCAGCTGCTGGGCAAAGAGAACGACTACGCATCGCTGCGCATGCCTTCGGGCGAAGTGCGCATGGTCCATCTGGATTGCCGCGCTTCCATCGGTCAGGTCGGCAACGCCAAACACGAAAACCGCAAACTCGGCAAGGCCGGTCGCAAGCGCTGGATGGGCTTCCGCCCGCACAACCGCGGCGTCGTCATGAACCCGGTCGACCACCCGATGGGTGGTGGCGAGGGTCGCAGCAGCGGTGGTCGCCACCCATGTTCGCCCTGGGGTAAACCCACCAAGGGCAAACGCACCCGCCGCAGTAAGACTTCTGACAAGTACATCGTCAGACGCCGCAAGAAGTAAGGAGTTGCCATGCCACGCTCACTGAAAAAAGGTCCTTTTATCGACTATCACCTGGAAAAAAAGGTGATGTCCAGCGGCAAGGATGGCAAGGTCATCAAAACCTGGTCTCGTCGCTCCACGATTCTGCCGGAAATGGTCGGTATGACCTTTGCGGTCCACAACGGCCAGAAGTTCATTCCGGTCTACGTTTCCGAGAACATGGTCGGTCACAAGCTGGGCGAATTCTCGCCTACCCGCACCTGGCGCGGTCACGCCGGTCAAAAGAACCAGAAAGGTTCGAAGAAACGCTAAGGGAGGTTTCCCGTGATTGCACGTGCTCAAGCAAAATTCATTCGCGGCTCCGCCCGTAAGGCCCGCCTGGTCATCGATCAGATCCGCGGTCAGCGCGTCGACCGAGCCCTTGAAATCCTGAAGTTCTCGCCCAAGCGCGCGGCCCACCACGTTGAGGAATGCCTCAAGTCCGCCATCGCCAATGCGCAAGAAAAGGCCAGCATGGTCGACGTCGACGAACTCTTCGTCTCCACCTGCTACGTGAACCAGGGCCCCACCATGAAACGCATGCGCCCCGCCCCCATGGGCCGCGGCTTCCGCGTTCTCAAACGCTTCAACCATATCACAATCGAACTTTCCGCTGCCGGAAAGTGACGGAGGCACATTTTGGGTCAAAAGACACACCCCACAGGTTACCGCCTGGTCGTTAACAAGGATTGGTCTTCCAAGTGGATCGCCGGTCACGAGTATGCCGATTATCTGCATCTGGATCTCCGGCTGCGGAAGGAGCTGAAAAGCAAGCTGCAACACGCGGCCATCTCCGCCATCGACATCGAGCGTGCCGCCAACAAGCTGAAGGTCAACATCCTGACCGCTCGTCCCGGCATCATCATCGGCAAGAAAGGTACGGAAGTCGAAAAGCTCAAGCAATGGGTTTCCAAACAGACCAAGCAGGATGTTTCGATCAACATCCGCGAAGTCAAAAAACCCGAACTCGACGCCCAATTGGTCGCCGAAGGGATCTGCAGCCAACTCGAGCGCCGCATTTCCTTCCGTCGCGCCATGAAAAAGGCCGAAGAAAATGCATTGAGATTTGGTGCCAAAGGGATTAAGATAAAGGTTTCGGGCCGCCTGAACGGTGCGGAAATCGCTCGGACCGAAGAATATCTCTCTGGTCAAATGCCGCTCCAAACCCTGCGCGCCGACATACACTATGGTTTTGCCGAAGCTCTGACTACTTACGGCATCATCGGCGTCAAGGTTTGGGTTCACACATAAGCTTGACTGGACTGCCTCGGCCGCAGGTACTGCGCTATCGGGCCGGGGTTACCACGAGGAGATGACACGTCATGTTATTGCCTAATCGCACCAAGTATCGCAAGGTGCAAAAGAAACTCAAAAAGAAGACCGCTACCCGTGGTACCGCGCTTTCTTTTGGCGAGTATGGGCTCAAGGCCGTCGAGTCTGGCTGGCTGACTAGCCGTCAGATCGAAGCCGCCCGTCAGGCCATGAGACGTCACGTCAAGAGAGGCGGTAAAGTCTGGATCCGCATGTTCCCCGACAAGCCCATCACTTCGAAGCCCGCCGAGACCCGTATGGGTAAAGGCAAGGGCGGCGTCGACCACTGGGTTTGCGTGGTTCACGCCGGCAAGATCCTGTTCGAGATGGAAGGCATCCCCGCCGAGCTGGCGAAGGAAGCATTCGAAATTGCCGCGCAAAAGCTTCCGGTGAAATGCAAGTACATCTCCCGCCACGGTGAGGAGGAGTGAGTATGACCATTCAGGAAGTTCGCGAAATGGAATCCGCCGCCATCGACACGGCGATCGATACCGCAGAAAAAGAGCTGATGGCCCTGCGGATGAAGAACAAAATCGGCGACAACGACAACCCCCTGCTGATCCGCGATCGCAAACGGGACGTCGCTCGCATGAAGACCGTGCTCCGCGAAAGAGCGCTCAATATCAGGTAAGGGTGCCATGGAAAACAACAGAGGACAAAAGGTCAAACGGATTGGTACGGTGGTCAGCGATAAAGCCGACAAAACCATCGTCGTCAAAGTCGAGCGCCAATTCTCTCATCCGCTCTATCAGCGGACCGTGAAACAGTCCAAAAAATTCATGGCGCACGACGAGAACAACGCCGCCAAGCTCGGCGACCGCGTCGAGATCGTCGAATCCCGCCCCCTTTCCGCCCGCAAACGCTGGCGTCTGGTGCGGGTGCTCGAGTCGCACTGAGCGTTCGGCTTAGGCCCACGGCCTTGCAAACTTCACACAGAGAAGGATTGTACAAATGATTCAAATGGGAACGATTCTGAGCGTCGCAGACAACTCCGGAGCTAAGAAGATCATGTGCATCAACCCCCATGGCGGCGATGTTTCCAAAATCGCCCAATTGGGTGACGTGATCACTGCTTCCGTCAAGGAAGCGGCGCCCGGTGGCACCATCAAGAAAAAGAAAGTGGTCAAGGCCGTGATCGTCAGGCAGAAAAAAGAGTTCCGCAGAAAAGATGGCTCCTATATCCGCTTTGACGAGAACGCAGCCGTGATCGTCAAGGACGACAAGGAACCGATCGGCACCCGCGTCTTCGGCCCGGTGGCTCGTGAACTGCGCGATCGCAAGTTCATGAAGATCGTATCGCTGGCACCGGAAGTCATCTGAGACCCAGCAAGAGTAAGGTGGTAGAAATGGCAGCGAAAATCAAGAAAGGCGACAAAGTCGTCATCATGGCCGGCAAAGACAAGGGTAGTCGCGGTACCGTCCTGCGCGTGATCCCCGACAAGGACAAGGTCCTGGTCGAGGGCTACAACATGGTCAAACGGCACCAGAAAGGCGCCCAAAACCGCGAAGCCGGGATTGTCGACAAGGAAGCACCCCTGCCCATCTCCAACGTGATGGTGGTGGACCCCAGCGACAACAAACCGTGCCGCGTCGGATTCGAGGTTCGTGAAGGTCACAAGACCCGTGTGTCCAAGCGGACCGGCTCGATCCTCGACTAATAGACCTTGGTGAAGAGGCTCAAGATGGACCAGTTAGAAAAGCACTACAGAGAAAATGTCATGCCGAAGCTCCAGGAGGAGCTCGGTCTGAGTAACGTGATGCAGATTCCCAAGGTCGAAAAGATCGTCCTGAACATGGGTGTCGGTGACGCCATCGGCAACATCAAGATTTTGGATGCCTGCGTCGAACACCTGTCCCGCATTGCCGGTCAGAAAGCCGTGATCACGCGCTCCAAGAAGTCGATCAGTAACTTCAAACTGCGCGAAGACGTGCCGATCGGTTGCCGCGTCACGCTGCGCGGCACGCGTATGTACCAGTTCCTCAACCGTCTGTTCAACGTCGCGCTGCCCCGCGTGCGCGACTTCCGCGGCATTCCGTCCAAGTCGTTCGACGGTCGTGGCAACTACACCCTCGGTGTCAAAGATCTGCTGATCTTCCCCGAGGTGGACTACAACAAAGTTGACCGCACCCGCGGTCTGAACGTGTGCATTACCACCAATGCAACGAATGACGAACAGGCCAGGGCGCTTCTCAGCCACCTCGGCATGCCGTTCCGGAAAAACTAGTTGATTATTTGGCGCGCAATGGCCTCGGCCGACTTTTCAAAGTTGAAAGTAGCGCACAAGGAGCACAAACAATGGTAACCGATCCTGTTGCTGATTTGCTGACACGCATCAGAAACGCCCACATGGCCAAGCACGACAAACTGGATGTGCCCTCGTCTAAATTGAAACAGGCCATTGTGCGCATTTTGAAGGAAGAGGGTTATATCAAGAATTTCAAGGTCGTCGACGGCAAGGGCAAGCACCCGATCATCCGCGTCTACTTGAAATACGAAGCCAATGGCAAGCCCATGATCAATGGCCTGACCCGCGTCAGCCGCCCCGGTCGCCGGGTTTATTGCGGCGTCGAAACCATTCCTCAGGTTCTCGATGGTCTTGGCATTTCGATCCTCACCACCAACAAGGGCATCATGGCCACCTCCAAAGCCAAGAAGCTTGGCGTTGGCGGCGAAGTCCTGTGTAACGTTTGGTAAGGGAGCACTGACATGTCTCGTATTGGTAAAAAAGAAATTACCATGCCCAAGGGCGTCAAGGCCTCGATCGCAGATGGCTCTGTCCATGTCGAGGGTCCCAAAGGCAAGCTTTCCTCGCCGATCCCGCAGGGCATCACTGCCACGCTCGAGGAAGGCAAACTCAATTTCACCCGTTCCGACGACGCCGGCCCCGTGCGCGCCAGCCATGGTCTGGCTCGCGCCCTGGCCAACAACTGCGTCGTCGGCGTAACCACTGGCTTCAAGAAAGATCTGGAAGTCATCGGTGTTGGTTACCGGGTCAACGTCAACGGTTCGACCCTGGAAATGCACCTGGGTTATTCTCACCCGATCAACTTCCCGCTGCCGCAGGGCATCACCGCCACGACCTCCCAGGAACGCGGTTCCAAATCGATCATCGTGTCGATCGAGGGCGCGGACAAGCAGGTGGTCGGTCAGGTCGCCGCCAACATCCGCCAGCTGCGCAAGCCTGAGCCCTACAAAGGCAAAGGGATCCGCTACAAAGGCGAGAAAGTCCTGCAAAAAGCCGGCAAAACCGGTAAGTAATAGGAGTCAGCGCTATGAAACTTTCCAAAAGCGAACACCGGCTCCGCAGCCACGGCCGTATCCGCAAAAAGCTGAGCGGCACGGCGACGCGGCCCCGACTGGCGGTCTTCCGCAGCCTCAAGCAAATCTACGTCCAGGCCATCGACGACGAAGCGGGTGTAACGCTTGCTTCGGCTTCCACGGTCGAGAAGTCCTTCCGCGATGGTTCCAAAGTCGGTGGCAACATCGAAGCCGCTAAAGCGGTCGGTTCCTACATCGCCAAGCGCCTGCTGGAAAAAGGCGTCGATGCCGCAGTCTTCGACCGCGGCGGTCTGATCTATCACGGCCGCGTCAAGGCGCTCGCCGAAGCCGCGCGTGAAGCCGGCCTGAAGATGTAATGGCGCGAACCAAGGAGATATCCGTGAAACACGACTCGAAACCCCTCAACGAAGTGGAATACACCGATTCGGTGATCACCATCAACCGCGTGACCAAGGTTGTCAAGGGTGGTAAGAACTTCTCCTTTTCCGCCATGGTGGTCGTCGGAGACGGCGCCGGTTCCGTAGGCTTCGGCCAGGGCAAAGCCCTGGAAGTGCCTGCTGCCATCAAAAAGGCCGTTCTCGCCGCCAAGCGCAACATGATCAAGGTGCCCGTCATTGACGGCACGATTCCCCACACCGTCAACGAGTACTTCGGTGCCGGTCACGTCATGCTCCGCCCCGCCAAGCCGGGTACCGGCGTTATCGCGGGCGGCGCAGTGCGCGCGGTCGTGGAAGCCGCTGGCATTCGCGACATCTGTTCTAAATCGCTGGGCTCCAGCAACAAGATCAACATCGTCAAAGCGACCTTCGCTTGCCTGAAAGCCCTGCAAGATCCCTACGAGTACACCCGTGCTCGCAAACGTGAGCAAAGCCAGGAAGGTGTGAAATGAGCGATACCATCAAAGTGACGTTGAGCCGCGGCCTCGCGGGCAGCCTCCACGAGCATCGCAAGATCGTTCACTCCCTGGGCCTCCGCAAAATGGGTCAGGTCAAGGAACTCAAGAACATTCCTGAGGTCCGTGGCCAGATCAAAAAAGTGGAATACATGGTTAGTATCGTCGAGTAAGGGAACTAAAACATGAAACTGAACGAATTGAGCCCCAATGATGGCGCCACGAAAAATCGCAAACGCGTAGGTCGTGGTCCTGGTTCCGGCAGTGGCAAGACCGCTGCGCGCGGTATGAACGGCCAGAAATCGCGATCCGGCTACAGCAGCAAGCGCGGCTTCGAGGGCGGTCAGATGCCCCTGCAGCGCCGCCTGCCAAAGCGCGGATTTAAAAACCCTTTCCGCAAGGAATATGTTACCTTTAACGTGTCCTTGTTCGAGGACCGTGGCGTGACCGAGGTAACCCTCGAGGATTACCGCAACATGGGTCTGGTCAAGAACCTCCAGGATGGCATCAAGATTCTTGGCGACGGTGAGCTGACCCGGGCGATCAAAGTTCACGCCCATAAATTCACGAAATCTGCGCGGGAAAAGATCGAGAAGGCCGGGGGCACCTGCGTCGTCATCGACTGAGTCCTGTCCTAGAATTTCATTAAAAGAGACGCCGTCATGGAAAAAATCATCGAAACCATCAAGAACATCTTCAGGATTCCGGACCTTCGTAAACGGATCCTGATCACCTTCGGCATTCTGTTGGTCTACAGAATGGGTTGCAAGGTTCTGGTTCCCGGCATCGACGCCCAGGCCCTCAAGACCTACTTCGATTCCGTGAACAACAACCTGTTGGACATGGTCAACATGTTCAGTGGTGGTGCTCTGAAGCAGGCTGCCGTGTTCGCGCTCGGCATCATGCCCTACATCACGAGTTCCATCATCCTGCAGATCTTGCAGAAGTCGGTCCCCGCCTTGGAGCGTTTGTCCAAGGAAGGCGAGCAGGGGCGTAACAAGATCAATCGTTACACCCGCTACCTGACGGTGGTTTTCGCATTGCTGCAGTCCTACGGCGCCTCAACGCTGCTCGCCTCGCTTTCGAGCTCCAATGCCGAAGTCGTGGCCATCTCCAATATGTTCCTGTTCCGCGTGGTCGTCATGGTGACCTTGACGACGGGCGCAATCCTGATCATGTGGCTGGGCGAGAAGATTACGGAGAGCGGGATCGGCAACGGTATCTCGCTGATCATCTTCGGCTCGATCATATCCGAGGTACCCAGCGCGGTTTGGGATCTGTTCAAGATGGTCAGCAGCCGCCAGATTAACCCTGGTGTCATGATCGTGGTTCTGGCCGTGATCCTGGCCACGGTGCTTGGCGTCGTGTTCTTCGAACTGGGCATCCGCAAAATCAAGATTCAGTACGCCAAACGCGGCACTTCGGTTGGTCAGACCTCGGGTGGTTCCACCTACCTGCCCTTCAAGGTCAACAGCGCGGGCGTCATTCCGGTGATCTTCTCGGCCTCGGTGATTCAGTTCCCGGGTATCGTGCGCAGCTTGCTGCACCTTGATCCTGCCACCCATGGCGGCTGGATCGCTTTGTTCGATCAGTTCGGCTACGGCAAACCCCTGGCGGACCTGCTGTTCTTTATCGCGACCGTGTTTTTCACCTTCTTCTACGTCGACATGCTCTTCAACCCGAAGGACACGGCCGAGAACCTGAAGAAAAACGGTGGCTTCATCCCCGGCATCCGCCCCGGCTCCGAAACCCAGAAGTACATCCAGAACGTCCTTGACCGCTTGACCCTGTGGGGCGCCCTCTACCTGACCTGTGTCAGCCTCGTGCCCAACTGGATCGTCAACGGTCTACAGCTCGACTTCCTGCCCGCTTGGATGGGTGGCAACATCTTTGCCCACCTGCCGACGGTCATCAACAAAGGGACTCAGGTCCGGCTCGCGGCGGAATTGGGCGGCACCTCGCTGCTGATCGTCGTCAGCGTTGCCTTGGACTTCGTCAATCAGGTCGAGAACCAGCTGGTGATGCGCAAGTACGAGGGCTTCACTTCTGGGTCGAAAAAAGCTTACCTGCGAACCAGGCGTTACGCCTGATCAGCTCTACCCTTGCCAGCGAACGGTTTTGGTGCTAGGATAGCCCCTTTGCCGTTCGCCTTGTGCGAACCCAGCGTTTTGAACCGTGTTTAGGAGCGTCAGTGGCTAAAGAAGAAGCTATCGAAATGCACGCGGAAGTGAAGGAAACCTTGCCGAACGCAACCTTCCGTGTGGAGCTCGAAAATGGGCATGTCGTTCTGGCACACATTTCCGGCAAGATGAGGAAAAATTTCATTCGAATCCTGCCTGGCGATCGGGTCCTGGTGGAGCTTTCTCCCTACGATTTGACGCGTGGTCGAATCACCTATCGATACAAGTAACATTTAGCCATTGCCCTGGAGGTAAACCGTGGCACGCATTGCAGGGGTGGATCTGCCCCTTAACAAACGAGTGGAAATTGGCCTCACCTACATCTATGGTATTGGCCGTTCCCGTTCCCAGGAGATCCTCTCCAAACTCGGGATCAATTTTGACACCAAGATCAAGGATCTGACGGAAGAAGAAACCTCTCACCTGCGTCGCGTGATTCAGGAAGAAGGCGAGGTCGAGGGCGATCTGCGCAAGCACATCGGTCTGGACATCAAACGCCTGATGGAAATTGGATCCTATCGTGGCGGTCGCCACAAGCGCAACCTGCCTTGCCGCGGTCAGCGCACCCACACGAATGCCCGCACGCGTCGTGGTCGCCGCATCGCCATCGCCGGCAAGAAGAAGTAAGAGTGGAGCTGAGTTTCAATGAGCAAGGGTAAAGCAGCAGCAGCAGGCAAAAAGGTCGTAAGAAAAAAGGCGCGCCGCACCGTCGTCCATGGCGTCGTGCACATCAACGCGAGCTTCAACAACACGATCATCACCATCACCGACATGGATGGTAATTCGCTGGCTTGGTCGTCTTCGGGTGGTCAAGGTTTCCGCGGTTCCCGTAAGGGCACGCCGTTCGCCGCACAGATCGCGTCCGCGACTGCCGGCAACGTAGCGCTCGAGTACGGCATGAAAACGCTGGAAGTCGAAGTCAGTGGTCCCGGTGCCGGTCGCGAGTCCGCGATTCGCGCGCTCCACGGCCTGGGATTCGAGATCAAGAGCATCAAAGATGTGACCTCGGTACCGCACAATGGTTGCCGCCCGCCCAAACGCCGCCGTGTATAAACGCCGCGTTGTGCGTCCATGCCTCGCCGCGGCTTCGTGCCGCGCGATGCAGAGCTTTTTTGGAGGAAAGTCCGAATGCTTCAGATGAAACCCTATCAGCGGCCGCGCCGCATGGAGCTGGTGAAAGCTGAATCCAAGCTGAACAGTTCGACGTTTGTCTGTGAACCGTTCGAGCGGGGTTTTGGTACGACGATTGGCAATGCGCTGCGGCGCACGCTGCTCTCCTCCGTCGAGGGCGCTGCCGTCACCGCTGTCAAGATCGAGGGCGTGCTCCACGAGTTCACCTCCATCCCCGGCGTCGTCGAAGACGTTACCGATATCATTCTCAACCTGAAATCCATCCCGATCAAAATGCACTGCAAGGAATCGCAGCGCCTGCTGGTCGATGTTTCGGGTCCGGCGGTGGTCACCAGTGCCGATATTCAGACGACGGCTCAGGTCGACATTCTCGACAAAGAGCTGCCGTTGGCTACGCTTGGCGACAACGGCCATCTGAAAATGGAGCTGATCGTCGATGTCAGTCGCGGTTACGTGGTCGCCGAAGACAACTACAAAGACGACTTCGAAATCGGTTTCATCCCCCTGGACTCCGCCCATAGCCCGATCACCTTGGTCAATTACCGCGTCGATCCCTCCCGTATCGGTGCGGCCAATTACGATCGTCTGACTTTGACGGTCACCTCCAATGGTTCGGTCGAGCCCAAGGACGCGCTGGCCTACGCAGCAAGCATGCTGAAGGACCAGTTCTCGATTTTCGTTCACTTCGAAAATGCCCTTGAGGATGCGCCGATCAAAGAAAAGGACGAGGAAAAAGAGCGCCTGCGCGAGTTGTTGGATCGCAGCGTCGACGAGCTGGAGCTCTCCGTGCGTTCCCACAACTGCCTCAAGAACGCCAATATTCGTTCGATTGGCGAGCTGGTGCAGCGTACCGAATCCGAAATTCTCAAGACCAAAAACTTTGGTCGCAAATCGCTGAACGAAATCAAAGAAATCCTGCAGCAAATGGGCCTGACCTTGGGCATGCAGATCGACATTGATTTCATCAAGAAATAAGATAGAAGGATAAGACAATGCGTCACAGAAAGGGAACACGTAAGCTGGGCAGAAACACCAACCAGCGCAAAGCCCTGCTCAAGAGCTTGGCCATCAGCCTGTTCGAGCACGGCCGCATCACCACCACCCTGCCCAAGGCCAAGGAGCTGCGTCGTGTCGCCGAGCGCCTGATCACCAAGGCCAAGAAGCAGGATCCTGCCGCTCACCGGGAAGTCTTCTCCTTCCTGCAGCACAAGGAAGTGGTCAAGAAACTGATGAACGAATACGGCCCCAAGTACGCCGAGCGTCCTGGCGGTTACACCCGGATCATCAAACGCGGGCAGCGCTTCAGCGACCGCGCCGAGATCGCCTACATCGAAATGGTGGACTACAACTACGTACCCGCGGCCGAAGAAGCCTGAGCTTTCAACCGCGCCTGATTCAAAAAGCCCCGACCCGTTCGGGGCTTTTCTATTTCTAGGGTTCTCTTTTGTTCCGTTTGCCGTTTATAAAAGCTTCAGAGCCGGTTTGACGACTGGCGGGCCAGCAGGAAGAAGAAGACGGGTGCGCCGACAAGCGAGGTGATCACGCCGACGGGCATACCGGCGGGTGGTAGCACCAGGCGCGCGAGCAGGTCGCAACTGACGAGCATGGCGCCGCCGCCGAGCAGGCACAGCGGCGTCAGATGGCGGTGGTTGGTGCCCCACAGCAGGCGACAGATATGGGGCACGACCATGCCGATGAAGCCGATGGGCCCGGTCACGCTGACGATGGTCGCCACCATCACGGATACGACGACGAAGAAGATGCGTTTGTCGCGGCTGACGTCCATGCCGCGCGTGTGGGCGGCCTCGTCGCCGAGTAGCAGCAGGTTGAGCTGACGGTAGCGCCAAAGCAGGATGACCAGGCCAGGCACGATGACCGGCAGCAGGACGCGGACCTCGCTGTAACCGGCGACGTTGATGCTACCCATCAGCCAGCGGGTGATCTGGAAGGACTGGTACATGTCCGCAAGCGCCATGGTCAGCAACAGGAGACTGGAGAAGAAGAAGCTGACGGCGACACCGGCGAGCAACAAAACATGGCGGGCATGGCCCATGCGCGTGCGGCTGAACATGATGACCAGCAGCATGGCGGCACCGGCGCCGGCCAGGGCGCCAAGGCTGACCGTGTAGCCCGTGGCCAGACCCGAGAGGCCGCCCAGGAAAATGACCATGGCGGCGCCCCAGCTGGCGCCGCCAGCCACGCCGAGCGTGAACGGCGTCGCGAGATTGTTGAGGAACAGGGCCTGGAAGGTCATGCCGCAGCAGGCGAGTCCGGAGCCGGCCAAGAAGGCGACCAGTACCTGTGGCAGGCGCAGATTCCAAAAGATATGGAAATCGCGCGAGCCGGTATCCAGCAGTTGGGCAGGGTCGAGGTGGGTGCTGCCCAGCAGGCAACCGGCAGCGCAGCTAAGCAGCGCGATCAGGCTCACCGCGGCGATCGCCGGAAGGCCTGGGCGGATCGACATCTTAGACAACCGTGCTTCTTTTGTCGGACTCGAAATGGATGGTGCGGCGACGAGCGGAAAGCAGCTGGCGCTGCCACTCGTTGTCGTCGCGCCAGAGATCGCCGGCCAGCATGGTGTTGAGTTGGCGCATCATCGATTCAGAGCGATCGTTGGAGAAAAAGGTGGTCTGGGCCCAACCGGGTCGATAGAAGCGCTCGATAATGCGCTCGAGCACCTGATAGCCGAGCTCTGATTCGGCGCGGTAGTCGACCAAACCCTCGACCAGGCTGCCGTCATGGGCGGCGATCCGGGCCAGTTCCTGGGCTAGGCGCCAGCCGGTGTGCAAACCCAGCGAGACGCCCGAGGAGAAGACCGGGTCAAGGAAGGCGCGGGCATCGCCAACTGTTGTCTGGCGTGGCGTGGTGGCGGTGCGATTGTAGTAGCTGAACTCGGCACAGCGCCGGATCGGCTCCAGGCGATTGGCACCCTCGAGCAGGCGAGTCAGCAGCGGACTTTCGCCGATCAACGCTGCATAGGCCTGTTCCGGGCTGGGGATGCGCTGGCCTTCGACGTGAATCGTGCCGACGCTGACGCGGTTGCCGGCAAGGGGAATGGCCCAGCTCCAGCCGGGTTCTTTGAGGAACAGCAGGATGTCGCCCTTGGCGAAGACCTCGCGCGCGAAGGCGTTGGTGACGTTGCCGAACTGGCTGAAGGTCGCGCATTTGCCCATACCGCGGATGCGATCGAGGGTGCGATTGCAGCGGGCGCTGAGGCAGTCGAGGCCGGTGGCATCGAGCGCATAGCGCGTGCGAAAGGTGCCTTGGTCTGTGTGAACGGTGACGCCCTCTTTATCCTCTTCCGTGCCCAGGCAGAGGGTGCCGTAGCGGATGTCGACGCCGAATTTCTGCGCCTGGCGGGCGAGGTGGTGGTCGAAGGCGGCCCGTTCTACTTGGTAGGCATAGGGGATGCAGCCGGGCAGGGTCATGGTGAAGTCGATGTGGTACCACTGTTGGCTGGGCTCGTGGACGACCTGGGCGCCTGCCTTGCGCAGTGCGTAGGGCTCGCGATCGAGGTCGATGCCCAGTTTCTCGAGGATCGGTAGACCCAGGGGGAGTAGGGACTCGCCGATGTGGAAACGGGGAAAGTGGTCCTTTTCAAGGACGATCACGGACAGTCCGGACATGGCGAGAAAGCTGGCGGTGGTGGTGCCGGTGGGGCCAGCACCGACGATCAGGACATCGCAGTTCAACATGGCCACTTCCTGAGGATAAGCGAGGTGTTGACGCCGCCGAAGGCGAAGTTATTGGTCATGGCGTAGTCGACGCGCTGTTCGCGGCAGTCGGTCAGGTAGTCGAGTGGGGCACAGCGCGGGTCGACCTGATCGAGGTTAATGGTTGGCGGCAACCAGCCCTCGCGCATGGCGTTGATGCAAACCCAGGCCTCGAGCGCGCCACAAGCGCCCAAGGTGTGACCCATGTAGCTTTTGAGCGAGCTGATTGGCATCCTGGCGCCGAAAACCGCATGGGTGGCGATAGATTCGGCAATGTCGCCGACCTCGGTGGCGGTGCCGTGGGCATTGACGTAGCCAATCGCCTCGGGCGGTAGGCCGGCATCGGCGAGCGCCAGGTGCATGACAGTGCGCATGCCTTCCTCGGAGGGCGAGACGATGTGGGTGCCGTCGCAATTGGTAGCGAAGCCAGCGATCTCGGCGAGGATCGGGACGCCACGGCGCATGGCGTGTTCCAGCGACTCGAGCACGAGCGTACCGGCGCCCTCGCCGACGACCAAGCCGTCGCGGGCGACATCGAAGGGGCGGGGTGTGGCCCACGGCTCGGTATTGCGGGTCGAGGTGGCGTACATGATGTCGAAGACGGTGGCGCTGAGGATGTGCAGCTCCTCGGAACCGCCGGCCAGCATGAGTTCGGACTTGCCGTATTTGATCGACTCGTAGGCGAAGCCAATCGCCTGTGAGGCGCTGGTGCAGGCGCTACAGGTGGGGATCAGGCGGCCGCGGATGCCGAAGAACTGGGCGAGGTTGCTCATGGTCGTGTGGCTCATGAACTTCATGTACTCGGCCGCACTGACTTTGGCAAGCGTCTTGTTGACGGTGATCTGCTCAGCGTAGCGCTGGATGCTGGGCGGTGAGCCGGAGGTCGAGCCATAGGCGATGCCGCAGTCGGTTTCGGCGATGTCGTCGAGTAGGCCGGCCGACTCGAGCGCCAGCTCGGTGGCGCGAGTGGCGAGCAGCGAGACTCTGCCCATGGTGCGGGTCTTCTTGCGAGGATAGTGGTCGGGACGTTCGAAGCCGGGCACACCCGCGCCCAGGCGGGTTTGCAGGCCCTCGACACCGTTCCAGTCCTCGTGGGCCTGGATGCAGCTGCGGCGAGCGAGTAAGGTCGCGCGCGCTTCGGGCCAATTCAGCCCGAGTGGTGAGATGGCGCCAATGCCGGTGACCACGACTCGTTTCGTCAAGGGTTCGCTCCGTTGCCGCGAGGCTGGGCCTCACGCATGGTTCTTTGCCAGATATGCAGGCAGATCGCGCGGTTGAAAGACGTTGAGTCCGGCTTCCATCAAGGGTTCGCCGCTCGGGTCGTCGAGAATGCGGCAAAGAAAATGCAGCATCTCCTCGTCGCCCCAGTCCTTGGCGATTTCGACGCGCAGGCGGCTGCCAACGGGGAAGTGGGCGACCGTGCTGGAGAGCTTGGGCGTGCCCAGCAGGAAGCCAACCCGAACGGGCTCGCCTTTGAGCTGGGCCATATAGCCGCCATGGGCGGCGATCGTTTGGGCCATGTATTCGATGCCGACGAGGGCGGGAACGCCCCGTTCGCTGCAAAAGGTCGCGTCAGGGCGAATCTCGACGGCGCAGGCGGCGCATTCTTGGTCGGCTTCGAGCAAAGTGTCGAGCAGCGACATGGTGTCCGTGTGGGGGACGAGACTGTCGACGGGAAGGTTCAGCATCTGTGCCAAGAAATTGCTCCACTCTGGGTCTGCGCCGTAAAGACGGGGGCGTGACTATCATACCACTTCAGGAAATCGAACAGCAGCTCGGTGTGGCTGCGGGGCGAGAGGGTCGCGTCCTCGGTGAGGGTCAGCTCGAGCGCTTCCTCACCAGGAGCCGCGACGGAAAGCAGTATTGAGACAGCATAGGAAAACGGCGGCACGGCCAGCATGCGCTCGAAGGGCTCTGGTGGGATTTCATCGATCAGGGTCAACAGCAACGGCTGATCCGGTTTGCGTTGTAACAGCGCTTGGGCGTCGAGCCAGGACCAGGCGAAGGTGTCCTCGAAGGCGCTGATGGTGCGCGAGAGCTGGCGGTTTTGGTGAACGATGCCAAAATAGCCGCTGGGGACGTTGTGCAGCGAGTTGGTGAAGGCGGTGGGCGAGAGCGGCGCGTCCACGCAGAGCTCCTCGAGCAGGGCCTTGAGGGCGTGGTTCTCGCCGTTGGGCGAGCCGACGATGACCTGGACGGCGTTGGGCGGCAGATCGGCGTCGAGGCAGGCGCGATAGGCGGTTTCGAGGGCCATGCGCGCGTTCTGGCCGCAGCGTCGGCGGATCAGGGCGGGAACCTCGCTGCCGCGGGGGTGTTCGGCGACGACGGGCGGTAGTTGTCCGTCCCCGCGCAGCCAGCTCTGCCAGGTCTCGCGATCGGGCAGCGGTGGGGCCCAGGCGGCCCATCCGAGGATCTTGAGCGGTTGGGTCATGGCGCTCCCTCGTTGTGGTGTTTTAGGATGATGGCGCAGTTGTTGCCGCCAAAGGCATAGGAGCTACTGAGGAAATGACGGGCACCAGCGCGGCGGGCGAGGCGGCTGCCAGGCGCGACCAGATTCAGATGCGGCAGTTCTGGATCCTGCACGCCGTCCCAGTGGTGGGGCGGGAGCGGGGCGCCATCCTCGCCAGCGGCCGCTAGGGCCAGCCAGCAGAAGGCCGCTTCGATGCTGCCGGCGGCGCCGAGGCAGTGGCCGACGAGGGGCTTGGTCGAGCTGCAGGGCGTGTTGGAGAACACGCGGGCGACGGCGAGTGCTTCCATAGCGTCGTTCTGGCGGGTGGCGGTGCCGTGGAGGTTGATATAGTCGATCTGTTCGGGTGCCAGGCCGGCATCGGCGAGGGCCGCGCGCATGCAGGCCTCGGCGCCGAGGCCCTCAGGGTGGGGGGCGGACATATGGTGCGCGTCGGTACTTTCGCCGCAACCGACGAGGTTGATCGCGGCCTGGTCGCGGGTCATGACGAAGAGGGCGGCGCCCTCGCCGATATTGAGGCCGCTGCGGTTGGCGCTCATGGGCTGGCTGAGCCCGCGCGAGAGCGCGCCCAGGGCCTCGAAGCCATTGAGCGTCAGATGGCAGAGCGTGTCGACGCCGCCGGTGATGACGGCGTCGCAGATGCCGGCGAGAATCAGGTCGCGGGCGGAGATCATCGCCTTGGCGGCGCTGGTGCAGGCGGTGGAAAGGGTGTAGGTCGGACCTTTGAGGCCGGCCAGGTCCGCGACCACTGCGGCGACACTGCCCATGGCGTGCTGGCGCTGGTAGTTGTAGCGGGCCGGCAGTTCGCCCGTTTGCTTCCAGGCGGCGTAGGCCTCCTCGGTGGCGTCGAGTCCGGCGGTCGAGCTGCCTAGCACGACGCCGATGCGACGTGGGCCGAAGCGCTGGCGCAGCGCGGCGACTTCGCCCTCGATCTGGCGAAAAGCGGCCTGGGCGAGGCGGTGGTTGCGGCACTCGTAGACGGCCTGGGCCGCGGGGAGGGGGGCCAGCAGCTCGTGGACGGCGCCGACGCAGGTCGGTTCGCCGGTGGTGCGCAGGCGATGGGGGGTCAGGGTTGGCGGCGTGGTCGCAAACAGGCGCGCGGCCACTGCACCCTGGCCCTCGCCTAGGGCGCAGATAATGCCCAATGAGCTCAATCCGGTACTCATAGCGCGCCAGCCTCCGTGTTTTCGCTGTGCCAGAAGTCAAAGAAGTTGAAGAACTGGAAGGGATGGTCTAAGCAGATCTGTTCGAGGCGACGCACGTAGCGCTCCATATAGTCATGCAGCGATTGCTCGCGGTGCTTGCGCTGGAGGACGATGCGTTCCGCCAAGGGCTCGACGATGATGTGGTAGCGGCGCGGGCCGACCCTCAGGCCAACGGTTAGAAAAACCGGGCACTCCAACAGGCTGGCGAGGATCCAGGGGTTCTGGGGAAAGCAGGCGAGCTCGCCCAGGAAGGGCAGTTTCGTGGTGCGCGGGCGCCCGTGGGGCGCGGGTCGATCGGCGAGGATGGCGACGACCTCGCCGGCCTCGAGACGCTGCTTGAGCAGGAAGACCTGGTCGACGGAACTCTCGTCCAAGGTCACGACCTGAACTTCCGCGTCAGGGTTGAGCAGGCGCAACATGCGGTTGATATTCTGGGCATGGGCGCGGTACATGACGACGTTGAGCTTGAGTTGGGCGTTGTGGGAGAAGGCGCGCAGGGCGTCGAAGCTGCCGATATGGGCGCCGATCAGAAGGATCCCGCTTTTGCGGTCGGCAATATGCTCGCGGCCCTCGCGGGTGAACTGGAAGCGATCGAGCCGGCCTTGCCAGAAATACATGCGGTCCATGATGGAGATGGCGAAGTTCCAGTGGTGGCGGAAACAATTGGCCAGACTGGGGCGGTTGTGAGGCGTGGGCGCGAAGCGGTGGAGGTGTTCCTGATAGATGCGCGAGGCGCGCCGCGAGCGGCTGCCGGTGAGGAAGAAGTAAAGTGTGGCAAAAAAGGCGACGAGCTGGCCGAAATGATAGCCGAGGGTGCGGAGAATGCCGATGGCCACCCGAATCATCCAATAGGACCCGCGCTCGGGTACCTGTGTCCAGCCAACTTGGTTCATAGATGCTCGTCACTAGCGATGGTGCAGCCGGTCGCGGCGCTCAGGAGTGGAAGTGCCGTCCGATCAAACGCGGCAGCCTCAGGATCATACCAAACGTCAGGCGCGTGTGTAACCACGTGAGGCGCAGATTGTCGCGCACCATATGGAAGTGGGAGGTGCCGTGCTCGGGATAGATCACCGGCGAGGGCAGGTTGACGATGTCGAGACCGTGCCAGTACAGGCGAACGGCGATCTCGGGGTCGAAGTCCATGCGATTGCCGAGCCGGCCGCGGATGACGGCGGTGGCGGCGGGGAGGGGATAGACGCGAAAGCCGAAGAGGGGATCGGCGATGGCGAAGCTGAGCGTCTCGATCCTGGCCATCCAGACGGAGAGTTTGCGGCCATGGAGGCGCGCCTTTGGCACAGATTCGTCGAACAGCGGCGATCCCAGAACGAGTGACTCGGGGTGATTGCGTGCGTTTTCCAGGAAGCGCGGCACGTCCTCGAGATGGTGCTGGCCATCGGCGTCGACTTGAAGGGCGTGGCTGTAGCCGAGCCTGCTGGCGCGAACCAGGCCGTCCTTAACGGCCGCGCCCTTGCCGCCATTGCTGCGGCGGTTGACGAGCTCGAGCCAATCCAATTCGGCCTTCAGACGCTTGAGCTCGTCCTTGGTGGCCTGATCGGAACCGTCGTCGACGACGAGGCAGGGCAGTCGGAAAATGGCAAGACGGGCCAAGACGGCGGCGATGGTGTCGCGGTTATTGTAGATCGGGATGACGATGCAGGGGCGGAACATGGCTGGGGCGCGCGGTCTCAGCCGTTGGCGCGGTCGGGCGTCAGGTTGGCGGAGACAATGGCGACGATATCCGCCACGGTGCGAATCTGTTTCATCTCCTGTTCCGTCAGCTTGATGCCGGTTTCGGTTTTGAGCTTGACGGCCAGGTCGATGGCGTCGAGACTATCGAGATCCAGGTCTTCGTAAAGATGAGCGTCGGGCGTGACTTTCGTTGCCTCGAGCTCGAACATATCGACCAGCACTTGCTTGACGCGCGCCGCGATTGCCAGGTTGTCCATCAGGTCGCTCCTGCCTCTTGTTGTTTCAGGCTCACGAACTTCGCGAGCGAGCGCACGTTCTCAAAATAAGAGCGGTTCTCGTCCTGATTTTGGCTCATTTTTATCTTGTATTTCTTGGAGATCGCCATGCCCAGTTCGAGGGCGTCGATGGAGTCCAGGCCCAGGCCGTCGCCAAACAGCGGGCTCGCACTATCGATGTCCTGTGCATTGACTTCTTCCAGCATCAGGGTATCGACGATCAAGTGTTTGAGTTCCATTTCCAAAGATTCGTTCAACAGGCACTCCTCCGCTAAGCCCTGACACTCTCAGACAGGTTTGGCTCCTCGAGTTAATTCCCACAGATCTGCTGAAAGGAGCCAGCACAAAAATCAACAGCGTCTCTGCGCCGAGGCCCTATTATAAAAGAAATGTGCGGGCGATGCATGGGAATTGTCCGGCGCGGTCTGAAAATGGATTCATTCCAGATCGTTAGTCTCGACCGCTGGCAGGCCGAGCAGGTCGCGATAGAACTGTTCCCAGGAGCGAGTGATGGCGCGGACCTGGCGGGGCACGGGCAGATCGGCGTCGACGGTGGCGGCCGGGTGGGTGCGAGGCAAGAAGGTGAGGGTGAAGTCGACCGCGTGCGGTGGCGTATCGTGCCAGGGTCGGCCCTTGAGCAGCGTCGGCGGCAAGCAGGTCACTTGGATGGGCACGACGGGCAGGCCGAGGTGCAGGACCAGGCGGGCCGCGCCGCGGTTAAAGGGGTTGAGCCCGCCCAGTGGCGAGCGGGTCCCCTCGGGGAAGATCATCAGCGAGCGACCGCGAGCGAGCTCGGCCTCGACCCGTTCAAGCAAGTCCGGTCCGCTGTCGTTGGGGATCATGCCTGAGCCGCGCACGACGCCGCCCATGCAGGGATGGCGGAACAGCTCGCCCTTGACGATGCACTGGCAGCGCGGCAGCGCGCTGACGATGGCAACGACGTCGATCAGACTGGGGTGATTGGCGATGTAGACGGCGGGTGGGTCGCTGGGGCTGGGCCGGTTCACGACCTTGAAGCTGCGGATCACGCCCATCAGGCGCATGAAGCCCATGAACGCCTTGAAGCTCCAGCGCACGAAGCCCAGGCGCAGGTCGTCGCGGCGCAGGCGCGAGCAGGGCAGGAGACCGAGCAGGGGCAGGATCAGAAAGGCGCCGACGAGGCCACCGCTCATGAAGACCAGGAAGCAAAAGCCGGTCGCTAGCTTGCGATAGTGGATGTCCAACCAGCTCCCTGCATCGCCACCGCTCTTGACCTCGCTCAACCCCATCGCCTCCTTTTGCCACCCCCGCCATTCTAACATATCCCTGTCCTGGCCCCGCCATTGCCCAGCAAGCCGGCGCTGTCCTGGCGGAGCCCGGCAATTTAGGGCTTTCCAAGCTGACTGGGCTGCGTTATCCTCGTGGGTCTGAAATTTTTGGCGGGAGGCATGCCATGTTGGAGACGCTTTTGCAAAAAATCGATTCGTACCGGGAGCGGGCGGGTCGCATTCGGAGTTATCTTTGACCTCCCTGGCAACCGTAGAAAGCTGCTGGAGCTGGAGAGTCTGACCACCCAGGCGGATTTTTGGAACGATCAGGAGAGTGCCCAAAAGGTGCTGCGCGAGCGCAACCTGATCCAAGAAGACATCGACCTGGCCAACAAGCTTCAGGAAATCGAAGAGGAAATCGAGCTGCACGATCAGTATCGCGATGAGGGCGAGGACGTAGAAGCCGATTACACGGCGTTGCTCGAGAAATACTATCGCGTGATCGACGACACCGAGCTGCGCATGATGCTCTCTGGCAAGTACGACAACAGCGCTTGCCTGCTCAACATTAACCCCGGCGCGGGCGGGACCGAGAGCCAGGATTGGGCCAGCATGCTGTTCCGCATGTACATGCGTTATTGCGAGAAGCATAAGTTCAAGGCCGACGTGCTGTTCTACCAGGACGGCGAGGAAGCGGGCCTCAAGGGCGCCACGATCCGCATCGAGGGACCCTATGCCTACGGCTACCTCAAGGCCGAGTCCGGCGTGCACCGCCTGGTGCGGATCTCGCCGTTCGATGCCGCCAAGCGCCGCCACACCTCGTTCACCTCGGTCCACGTGATCCCGGAGATCGAGAACGACGACGAGATCCAGATCGAGGAAAAGGACCTGCGCATCGACACCTTTCGCAGCTCCGGCGCCGGCGGTCAGCACGTCAACACCACCGATTCGGCGATCCGCATCACCCACATCCCGACCGGCATCGTCACCCAGTGTCAGAACGAACGCAGCCAACACAAGAACAAGGCCACCGCCCTGAAAGTGTTGCGCTCCAAGCTATTGCAGCTGCAAATCGAGAAGCACGAGGCCGAGGTCAAGTCGTCCGCGGCCGACAAGAAGGAGATCGCTTTCGGCAGCCAGATCCGCAGCTATGTGCTCCATCCCTACCAGATGGTCAAGGATCACCGCACGGGCGAGGAGACTTCGAACACGACTCGGGTGCTCGAGGGTCATATCCAGGACTTCATCCGCGCCTACTTGCTGATGTCCTCTTCCCAGGAAAACGAAGCGGGTTAAGGATCGGCTTCGGGTGTGACCTCACACCCGAGCTCACTGCTCTGAGACGACCTTGTTGCGGCCGCCGCGCTTGGCCTGGTAGAGGGCGCGGTCGCCGCGCGAGACGAACATGTCGGGTCCGTCGCTGAGCTTGTACTGGGTCACGCCGGCGCTGATGGTGATGCGTTGCACCTGTGGAAACACGTGGTTCTGGATGTGAGCCCGGATCTTCTCGGCGAGGGTGGTGGTGCCTTCGAGGTCGGTGTGTGGCACGAGGATCAAGAACTCCTCGCCGCCCCAGCGGATCAGGCAGTCGGTGGGGCGGATATTGGCCTTGACCAGGCGCACGAGCTCTTTGAGGACCTCGTCGCCGCAGAGGTGGCCGAACTGGTCGTTGACCTTTTTGAAGTGATCCAGGTCGAAGATGATCAGGCTTAGCGGCTGCTCGTAGCGCCGCACACCCTCGATTTCGCGTTCGATGATCTCGTCGAACTTGCGGCGGTTGTAGGCGCCGGTCAGTTGGTCGGTGGTGGCCATGGCCTCCAGCTTGCTCATGGCTTCCTCGAGCAGCTGGGTGCGCTCGGCGACCTTGGCTTCTAGCTCGGCGTTGAGGCGGGTCAGGTCCTTGAGCAGCTTGGCGTTGTGTTCCTCGAGGTCGTAGGCCTCGAGCGCGCGCTTGACGGTCAGCAGCAGCTTGTGACGCTCGACGGGTTTGAGCAGGAACTCGTGGATGCGGGCGCGGTTGACGGATGCAATGGTGGCGTCGGCATCGGTGTAGCCGGAGAGGATGATGCGTTTGGCGCGGGGGATCAGTTCCAGTGTGCGCTCGAGAAACTCGACACCGGAGAGGCGCGGCATGCGCTGGTCGCTGATGATCAGTTGGAAGTGGTCCTGGGCATGTTTGGTGATCTGATCTAGGGCCTCGGCTCCGTCCAGCGCAGTGGTGACATTGTATTCCTTGTTGAGGAAGCTGATGAAGGCACGCAAGTTCTCGGGGTCATCGTCGACCAGCAAGATGTTGTGGCGCTTTTGCTGTGGCTCGCTTTGGTCCTTGAGTCGGTTGAGATCGAAAACGCCCACATCGTGCCTCGCGACGGATGGGGCGCTCCTGCCGCGCAAGCGGTACAAGGCAAGCCCCGGTTGATTAACTACTCGTTGGCATCTTCATCAATGTACTTGAATTTGCGGGTAATGGCCAGCATGTTGCGAGCCGCTTCACTGAGGTCGTTGACGGAGCTGTAACTGGAGCCTAGTGCGCTGACCATCTCCTCGGCGGATTGCTTGGCCTCTTCGGACTTGGCTGCCAGCAGTTGGGAGTGGTTGATGATCTCGCGGGTGACGACGAGGACCGAGGCCGAGTTGCGGAAGGCGTTGTCGCAGGACTGCGAGACCCGGATGGCGATGTCCAGGGAGTTCTTGACGGAGTCGGAGATGGCGGAGGCCTCATGACTGGTGTTGTCGAGGTTCTGGTGGATGTCCTGAACGGTGGTGGCCTGCTCCTCAATGGTGCTGACGATGCCGGCGTTGATATTGCTGACCTCGGCCATGACCTTGGAGATCTCGCCGATGGCCTCAATGGTAATCGCGGTCGACTGCTGAATCTCGTGGACGCGGGCGGCAATCTCCTTGACGGCCTGGGCGGTTTGCTTGGCCAGATCCTTGACCTCGTTGGCGACGACCGCGAAGCCCTTGCCGGCATCACCGGCGGATGCGGCCTCGATTGTGGCGTTGAGCGCCAGCAGGTTCGTCTGCTTGGAGATGGCGTCGATGATGTTCATGAAGCTGCTGATGTTGCGCGCGTGGTCGTTGAGAATGCGCACGTTCTCGGTGGCCTTGTGGCTGAGGCTGGCAGCGTTGTTGGTGGTCACGCTGCTGTGCTCCATATTGCGGGCGATATCCTGAAAGGTGTTGGAGAGACGCTCGACGGCGGAGGCGATATCGGCCAGATTGCGGTTGGACTGCTGCACCGAGTTGCTGACTTCATAGATGTTGTCGGACATTTTGCGGGCGCCGTCGGCGACCTTCTCCATCTCGGTGTGTGAGGTTTCCGTGCCGTTGTTGATCTCGTGGATACTGGTGCGCAGCGACTCGCCGACTTGGGAGACATCGTGGAAGGCGCGATCGGTGGTGTTGACGTTGTTCTGCAGGAGCTCGATATTGGCGGTCAGGCTGCGCAGCTGCTTGTTGAGCAGGTTCGAGGTCTTGTCGATGCGGGTGATCAGGTCGTTGAGCTTGCCGACGAAGGTGTTGAACCAGCCGCAGAGTTCGCCGAGTTCGTCCTGGGTATCACTTCTCAGGCGCACGGAGAGGTCGCCTTCACCCTCGGCGATGTCCTTGAGGACGGCGACGACCCTGTGGATCGGGCGGGTCAACACCGAGCCGAGCCACAGGGCAAAGAGCAGGGCGATGATCGTCGAAATGGCGATGATGACCATGGCCTCGCTGCGGGCGGTGGCGTAGATGCCCTTGAGGCGGCTGAGGTCGTAGATCATGTAGACGTGGGTGGTGGGGTCGGCTTCCTCCGCGCCTTCGGGGTCCTGGGC
Source organism: uncultured Holophagae bacterium (assembly GCA_964423555.1). Lineage (GTDB taxonomy): Bacteria > Acidobacteriota > Holophagae > Acanthopleuribacterales > Acanthopleuribacteraceae > CAYRFM01. The sequence goes on from CAYRFM010000007.1 coordinate 32,767, forward strand.
GAAACCGGCCTGGGCCAGAACCAGATGCGGTACGCCGGCTAACTGGATATCCTCCGCGTAGCCATAGCCGTTGTTCGTTTTGCCGGCAAGGTACTCGGGCAAGGGCATCGTTTTGAGTGGGCCTTTCTGGTCGCCGTGGACGGTCTGCTGCTTGTCCAGTAACTCGGCCTTGATCAGATTGTAGTTGAGCTTGGTCGTGCCGCCGCTGTCGCTGGCCCTGGCCTCCAATTCTTCGCGGGCTTTGGCCTCTGCTGCCGCCTTGGCGGCAGCCTGCTCTTCTTCGCTTGGCGGTTCTGCCGCGGCGGCGGTGGGATCCTCGATCACCGGCTCGCCGCCGCCTTCTGGCTCGGGCAGGACGCCGATCGCCTTGCCGGCATCGCCCTTGACTCGGTAGATGAAATTCGCGGCATCGGTACTCTTCTTGTCGATCACCAGGATCGCCATCAAATCGCCGCCCTTGAGGCGGCTTTCGATCGTCTTGGCCACCGATTCGGTGTCGCCGAAATTGAGGTAATCGACCACGCTGGTCGTGAAGGACAGACCATCACTGGTGATTCGCGCCAGAAACTCCTCTTGGATATGCTTGGCGGAGCTGCGGTAATTGACAAATGCCAAACTGCAGGTCAGAGCAATCACGAGACTGCAGAAACTGGTCAGAATCTTGGTTCTGATCTTGAGGTTTGAAAAAAATGCCTTCATACCGCGATGTTCTCCTCTGGACCGGTGCTCCTACTCGATCACGAATTTCGAGGCATCATTGGGTATGGTGATGTCGAACTTGTCACGGATATTGCCGTTGATTTTGATGCGCCAGCTGGATCCGTTCTCGATCAACCATCCGAATGCACCACCGGGGAAAGCGTGTTCTGAGGCGGTGAAGACCGGTACCTTCTCATTCATCGTTTGTTTGACCACAAACTTGATGCTTTGCGCGCCAGTAATGACCTTGTCGTCGATCATGAAGATGAAATCGACGTTGTACTTGGTCAGCGCGCGGATGGCGTTGGTCATGTCGCGCGCGTTGGCCACGGGCGATTTGATGATGACGAGCCCGGTGTCCTGACTGGCATTGCTGATCAGGGCTTCAATGTTGGGGCGGCTGGGGTTGTAGAGCATGCCCAGGCGGGCGCTGTTGGGAAGCAGGTCTTTGATGACCCTTAGCTGGCCCGCCAGATCGTAGGTTTGGGCCATCGAAGTCAGCGATGCGAATGCGAAAAAGAGGACCGTCAGTTTCTTCATCGAGTCATCCCCCTATACATAGATGTGATTGGGTTCTTGAGCGAAGTGGCACGGATGGGGCTTGGCAATACCTGGGGATGTTTCCCGGCATGTTAAGTGCTGTAAAAATTATAGCACGGTGGGAGCCGACATTCGCAATCAAGAAAGTGGCGATTCAAGGCAGCTGGGAAAGTAAACCCGCTCTCTGAAAAATTTCGAGTACGAGACACTTGGTCTGAAGAGACTTTTTAGGGCTCCCCGTACGTTTGCGCGTTACGGGCCGTTGCTCAAACCCTCGAAACCCCCCCCACAGGAGTTCGCGATCGGGTACAATGGGGCCGGCCTGGCGCCGATCCCTGTGTATGGAGTCCCGCGATGTTGTATGAGTTCTTGGCGAAGCCCCTGTTCTTTCGCATGGATCCCGAGCACGCCCACGAGTGGGTGGTCGGTGCTCTGCGCCAGCCGCTGCTGCGGCCCTGGTTCCTGGCCAACCAAGCCTGTTTTGCCTTTCGCTCGCCGCGCCTGGCCACGTCGCTGTGCGGCATCCCCCTCGCTCACCCGGTCGGGCTTGCCGCCGGTTTCGACAAGAACGCCACCATGTACGACCAGCTGCACCGGCTGGGTTTCGCTTTTGTCGAGGTCGGCACGGTCACCGCCGAGGCTCAGCCCGGCAACCCGCGCCCGCGCTTGTTTCGCCTGCCCGCCGATCAGGCACTGATCAACCGCATGGGCTTCAACAACGACGGCGCCGCCGCGGTCGCGGCGCGCCTGGCCGCCCGCAAGGCTCAAGTGCCGCTGGGCGGCAATATCGGCAAGAGCAAGGTCGCCTCGCTCGACCAGGCGCTTGACGACTACGGCCGCTCGTTTGACCTGCTCAAGCCCCATGTCGATTATTTCGTCGTCAATGTCTCCAGTCCCAATACGCCCAACCTGCGCAAGTTGCAGGAGAAGGGTCCGCTACTGGAATTGCTGGCCTTTCTCGAAGCGCGTAACCGCGACCCCAAACTACCTCTGTTGCTCAAGATCGCGCCCGATCTCAACGACCACGAGTTAGGCGACATCGTCGAGGTCGTCGAACAGGTCGGCTTGGCCGGCGTGATCGCCACTAACACGACGATCTCGCGCGCAGGCCTGCAAAGTGAGGCGGCGCGTGTCGAGGCGATCGGCGCCGGTGGCCTGAGCGGGCGACCCGTGCGCGTCCGCGCCACCGAGGTCGTGCGGTTCCTGCGCCGCAACCTGCCAAAGCAGGTGGAAATCGTCGGGGTGGGTGGCATTTTCGACGGCGCCGACGCCTATCAGAAGATCCGCGCCGGCGCACGCACGGTACAGATTTATACCGGCTTTATCTACCGCGGCCCCAACGCGGTCTTCGATATATGTCGCCAACTGGATCGCTTGCTCGAGCGCGACGGTTTCACCTCCCTAGAGGCGGCGGTCGGTGTCGAAGCTTGATCCTGCGGGCGTTGCCATGTAAAAAAAATCGCAAGCGCGCGATCCCTTTGCGGCAGGGTGTGGCGAATTGCGTAAGATTGACGTATGATCTTCCGTCTCGACCGCGAGGGCGAGTCGACTTTTTTTGCAAGAGAGCGAGGTGGCCATGAGTGCCCAGGACGTTTACATCACCGCCAACCCCACACCGAATCCCGATGCGCTGAAGTTCATCGTGGATCGCCAGCTGGTGGACGGCGAGCCCGTGTCCTATGCGGGACCCGGCGAAGCGGCAGGTAGCTTGCTGGCCGAGAAACTGTTTGCCCTGAACGGCGTCAAGAGCATGTTCGCCTTTCAGAACTTCGTGACCATCACGAAGGATGGCGATATGCCCTGGCAGGATTTCGCTCGTGCCATTGGCAAAACCATCCGCGAGCACCTCCAGAGCGGCGAACGGCCCAATTTCCTGCCCAACAAGACCGGCGAGACCGGCGAGGACAGTGAAAAGGTCGCAGTCATCAAACAGGTCCTCGACGAGATCCGCCCGATGGTTGCCCAGGACGGCGGCAACATCGTCTTTGCGGGCTACAACGAGGGCGTAGTCAGCGTCTTCATGCAGGGCAGCTGCAGCGGCTGCCCCAGCTCGGCCGTGACGCTCAAGTCTGGTATCGAGACTCGCCTGCGCGAAATGCTGCCGGAAATTCGCGAAGTTGTTGCCCTTTGAGGTCACTGCTGTCCCTTCTGGGTGACGTTTGATGGGGACGGGCGCGACCCGTCCCGCTCCTGACACTAGGCGCTACAAGTGCTTTGCTCTGGCGACGGCTGTATTTTTTTGTTGACGCCGTTGGCGTGTGCTTTGCTACACTCTTGTCCAGCAAGCGGGTCTGACGGTAGGGACTGATTCCGGCGAGCATTTGCACGGTTCGAAGGCGGAAGCACCAAGTTTTCTCCCAATACTGAATGGCCTGTATCGATTACCGCGTTTCTTTACCGTGCGCCCGCGGAAGTATTGAGGAGAAAAACGAATGAGTGAAGTTTCGGCCGTCCGAGGCGAGAAGCACTTTCTTGGCCACCCAATCGGTCTTTATGTATGCGCTCTCACCGAAATGTGGGAGCGCTTTTCCTTTTATGGGATGAAATTCCTGCTGGTGCTCTACCTGACCAAGCATCACCTATTTAAAGACGGCCAAGGCCTCGACGTCCTGGGCAGTTACAGCGCGATGGTCTACGCTATGCCGCTGCTCGGCGGCATGCTGGCCGACCGCTACCTGGGCATGCGCAAAGCGGTCCTTTTCGGCGGCCTGATGCTCTGCCTCGGTCACCTTGGCATGGCCTGGGAAGGCGATCCGGCCAGGATGGTCGACGGCGTCCTGGTACAAGACACAACAGCACTTCACGTCTTTTACCTGTCGCTGTCCTTTATCATCGTCGGCGTTGGCTTCCTCAAGCCCAATATCTCCACGATCGTCGGTCGCCTCTATCAACCTGGCGATCCCATGCGCGACTCGGGCTTCACGATCTTCTACATGGGTATCAACACCGGTAGCTTCTTGGCGACCATGACCTGCGGTTACCTCGGCCAGACCTACGGCTGGAAATACGGCTTCGGCCTGGCCGGGATTGGCATGTTCCTGGGCCTGATCTGGTTCCAGTGGGGCCAGCGCTATCTCTACGGTCACGCCGAACCGGCCAACCCCGAGGTGTTGCGCGAACGCACGGCTATCGGTCTGAGCAAAGAACACCTGATTTACGCGTCCTCGATCGCCTCGCTGGCGATCCTCTGGTTCGTCGTTCAGGACCACCACATCGTGCGCTGGGTGCTGATCGGTGGCTCTGTTGGGTTCCTGGTCTGGCTGGTCTACTACATGATCGCCGAGTGCAACCGCGAACAGGCGCACCGCATGTTGGTGTTGACCCTGTTAACGATTTTTACCGTTGTTTTCTGGGCGCTGTTCGAACAGGCCGGCGGCTCAATGACCTTGTTCGCCGATAGGGTCATGGATCGCGATGTGTTTGGCTGGACGCCAACGGCGGCCCAGTTCGGTTCGCTCAATGCGCTCTTCATCATTCTCCTGGCCCCGGTCTTCGCTTGGCTCTGGATCCAGCTCGGCAAATGGAATGTGGAGCCGCAGACGCCGATGAAGTTCGCGCTGGGCATCATCTTTGCCGGCGTCGGTTTTGGCTGCCTGGTCTTCGGTGCCGCTGGCATCGGCGAGGGCGAAAAGGTCAGTTGGCTGTGGATGGCGCTGGCCTACTTCTTCCACTCCGCGGGTGAGCTCTGTCTCTCGCCGGTCGGTCTCTCTGCCGTGACCAAGCTCAGCATGCCGCGGGTCGTCGGCATCATGATGGGTGCCTGGTTCTTGGCCACCGCCGCCTCCGAGTTCGTGGCCGCCCAGCTCTCCAAGCTGGCCGCCATCGACACCCATGCCTCCGGCGAGGCCATGGGCGTAACCGAGATGTTGGCCACCTACAACGAGCTGTTCACGAAACTGCTCTATACCGGCTTGATCATCGGTGCCCTCATCATCGTCATCTCGCCGCTGCTCAAGAAGGGCATGCACGGCGTGCGCTAGTCCGGGGTGGGGCGCGGTTCGCCGCGCCCTCGCTCGCTTGGTTTTCCCTTGTTCGCTCTTGGTTGCGCGCGTATAATGTGGGCTGTATTGGGAGGCTCGTATCCATGATGAACCTGTTTATCACCATGTTCCTCGAAATCGTCACCTCGTTGCGTTTCACCCGCGTGCTTGAGTTCGCCGCGATCACCGTTGTGCTGATGCTCTTCTCCAGTCCCACCACCGTGTTCAGCACGCTGGGGATTGGCACCAAGGCCGGCATTCTGGCTTTCGCCTTTGGCAAGAAAGAGGGTAACGAGGAAAAAGCGTCCTGATTCCGCCCATGTGGCAGTTGCTTCAGGACCTCGATTCCTTCAATCGCGACTTGGTCGCGTTGGAGCAGGCATATTTGGCCGTGTTGCGGCGCAGTCGCGACCCGGCCTCACTGCTTGAAGAGCCCGCTTTGCGGCGCCTGCTCGATCAAGTGGACAGCTATCCCTATCAGGCGCTGGCCATGGCTCGCATCAAAAGCGGTCATACCATGACGCCGCGCCACGGTCTCAACGTGATGATGATGGCCCGAGCCTGGGCCGTCACCAGTCATCGCTTGGGCGCGCGTTTGGAGCCCTTCAGCCTGGCCGCGCTGTTCCACGACCTGGGTCACTGGCGACCCGACAATCTGCTGTTCGTCTTTGACGCCTTCACCCGCGACGAATACGCCGCCATGCAGCGCCACGCCGCTAGCGGCGCCGAGGCCGTGCCGCTCTCCGCGGAGGCGCGGGGCTGGATCGCTCAACACCACGAGCAGGTGGATGGCCGCGGCTATCCCAATGGCATCCGCGATCCGCATCCCTTGGCCCAGTTGCTGCGCATCTGCGACATCTACGACGGCCTGACCACGCCGCGCCGCTTCCGGCCGGCCTACTCGGGCCACCGCGCCATGGCCCTGATGGCGCGCTGGGCGGGCTACAAATACGACGCCGGCCTGTTCCAGAGTTTCCTGGAGTTCATGGGCGGGATCCACCCGGTTAGCAGCGCCGTGCGCCTGCGCGACGGGCACATGGCCCTGGTCGTGCCTCCGCGCGACAAGCAGCCGCTGCTGACGCTGATCGCCAACGCCGAGGGCGATCCGCTGGCCAGCGACGAGGTCAGACCGCTCGATCTAGGTGAGATCGCCGCGGAGGGCCAACCTTGGCAGCAGATCAGTCTGGCTGAACCCTGGCGCTCATTGCGCCCGGAGCTCTTGAACCTGCCGCGGTTTTACAGCCCGGATGATCCGTGAGTGAGGGTGCTCCGGGAAGATCCGCGGAGCACCGTGCCTGATCCTCAAAATCCGAGGCGGGTCTTTTTGTCCTCGGCTGAAGGCAGCGGGTCCTTGTTCGAGGTGATGGGGTCCGTTCCTTCGTCCTTGATGCGCAGAGCCTCGTCGGCATTGATTTGGATGTAATCGGCATCCGAATCGGGCACCTCGTCCTCGGCGTAGATCGCTTCCACCGGGCACTCGGCGACACATGCGGAGCAATCGATGCACTCTTCGGGGTCGATTACCAGCATGTTCTCAGCCTCATAGAAGCAATCCACCGGACATACCAGAACGCAGTCGGTAAACTTGCAGTCGGTGCAATTACTTGTAACTACGTGGGTCATGCTTTCCTCCATTGATAAGCTCGGGGCTGGCTAATGATATCAGGAATCCCAGTAGGCTCAAACGATTATCACAGGTAAATAGGGCGCTAGGCGCGGGGCGTCGGGCCAGCGCGTGGGGCGCCAAATCAGCCTTCGGGCGTGGTATCGACCTCGACCAACCGCGCCCGCAGCAGCGCCGGCAACTGGCTGCGCAGATCCTCGGCCAGTCGAGCTTCGGGCAGGGCGATGCCGAGCGCTCGCAGGTTGGTCAGGAAGCTGCCGTGACTGCGGCCTTGACGGTAGTCCGGCTCACGTGGCGGGTGGCGCAACAGCACGGCCATCAGGGCCAGATCGAAGTCGACCAGGATGGAGGCCTGATAGAGCAGATATTGGCGGCTGCGGTAGATCGAGCTGCCGACGATCTTGTGGTCGCCGACGGCGATGTCGGAGATACCGCGCTGGTGGTAGGGCAGGGGCGCCCAGTTGGCGAAGACCGCCATCAGCGCGCGGTTGATGGCGGCAAAGTAGGCGAGATTGCGGAACGGGTGGGCGACGCCGGCGTGGACGGTTACGACCAGCGTGCCGGGTCCGAGCAGGACCGTGCCGCCGCCGCCTTTGCGCTTGTAGAGCGGGACCCCGTGTCTGGCCAAAGCCTCGAGGTCGACTTCTTGCTCGGGTTTGCCGGCCGCGCCCATGACCACATGCCAAGCCTGTGGCAGGGAAACTTCCAGCTCGAGCTGGCCCCGCTCGGTCATGCGCAGCTGTTCCGGATAGGGCGCGAAAAGGGCAGAGGAGGTCACGGTCGACTCACAGATCCTGGCGAGCGCTTCAGAAGCACTTGATGGCGTCTTCCACCGTCTCGTAGGCGGCGATGTGATCCTGCAGGCCGGTCAGGCGCAGCAACTGGCGGATCTTTTCGTTGATCCGGGCCAGCACCAGCTTGCCACCGGACTCCTCCAGCGAGGTGTAACCCGCGGCGATCTGGCCTATGCCGAGACTGTCGATGTATTTGACCTTGGTCATGTCGAGGATGATGCGCTGCCGGCCCCGGTTGATCTCTTTGTGGAAGACTTCGGCAAAGTACTGGTCTGAGCCAAGGGTGAGCATTCCATCGATGGCCAGTACGGTGATGTCGTCGATATCGGTTACCTCAATTTTCATGCGGATGGGCCACCTGTAAGCGTGAATGTCCAGGAACGGAGGGTAAGAGTCCCTTTGCTCGATGCATCACTTTATCCGGAAAAGCGTCTAAAATCAAGACAAGCCTTGCGTTTGAGCCGCGGCAGGCCGATTGTTGGGAGCACGGGTTACTTTTAATCGGGCGCGATCGGTTGCTGCGGACTGGTGGCTAGGCTGAGATGCTCGAGTCGCCATGGTTTTAATCGCTTAAACATGGCGTAAGTCAGCGCAGACTCTGACATGGGCTCGCAATATCGGAGTTCGATGTGTTGCCAGTGGGTCAAGGGTTTGTATAACGTGTTCTCGAAAGCTTCGATCATCGCACGAGAAACCTGGAGTGCCGCCTTTTCTGCCTCTCTGAGTGAGTCGGGATATAAAACCACGATGTCCAGAGTGTAGGTGTCATCGGGCCCTATCCGTGTCTGCTCTAGTCCATCATCAACATCAAAGAGGATAGCAGAGATCAATTCGCCATGGGGCTTAACCGCCTTTGCTATCTTACCAGCCAAATCCGTCTCTCTGGTCAGGCGGCGGTCGAATTCATCCGCAAAGGCTGCGCGCCGATACCGACTGGCAAGCCATTTTTGGAAAGTCACCTTGTTGTCAGGGCTGAGGCTCATACCTTTCCGGGGGGCATACTTATTTAGTGCGAGCTTGTCGACAAATCTTTTGTCTGTGGCAACAAACTCGCCCCAAAGGGGTGGCTCCCCGGTGAATGCCAAATGGAGTTTTCTGGCGTTTTTGGCGTGGGTGTAGTTGCCATCCTTGGCTGCTTGGCGGCCGACAACCACTTCAACCTTGGGTTCGCTCTGTGGGTTTTGGGAGAGATCACAGTCATGGGTAGCGACGATTACCAGCGTTAACTCCGGTTGAAGCGCATGGTAAAGCTCAAATGCAGCGCTTGCCTCGCTGTCCAGCAAAAACCCTTGTCGCCATTGCGTTTCGCGATGCCAGACCTCCATCACTCACCCTTGGGCTGGTTCGTTTGCTGCCGGGAAGTCGGCATCGGGGCTGTCAACTGGCGAGGGGCGGTTGCCCAAGCGGGCGTTCAAACAAGCGCGCTGGATCGCCTCTTGCTTGATCGTATCAATAAGAACGTGTGCTGCTCGGTAGGCGGATTCTCCGGCTTGAGCGACCTGTAGTAACGTTCGGCCCTGATCGAACTTGCGCTTCATGAGGGTCATGTTGATGTCAATGCCTTCCCGAACGAAGAGGTCGGCGGCCTGCGCGAGATCTTGCAGTTTGGCGGCATTCTCTTCCGCGACCGCCTCGCCATTGATCCAGTTGTAGATGGATTGGCGAGAGACCCCTAGCACGGCGGCGAGGTCGGAGATGGCGGGCTTCAGGACGCTGCGAATGCGGTCCAAATCCTCCTTGGGCGATCGAACGGCCGGGCTGTCTAGCGGCGAATGAGGGTGCTCCTGGGGTCGGGTCCTCTGTGTTGCTTGCTGATAGAGTTCAGGTGTCAGCACGCCGCCGGTGCCAGTCGCAACCATCAATCCTACTGCGGTGGTACCAAGGATCCGGTGGAAGGGAAATTTTGACCCTGTTGGTTGTGTTCGAGTTATCAGTCCGCCGAATGTTCCCATTATGTCCTCCTCAGGCCCATGAGGTGAGCGCGTGCTCTGTTACGGTCGCCCTGAATGACTGGTCAATCTCGTCATGTAGCGAATGGAGTCGCGTTTGGATAGTTCCCAGATTGAAAGGTTCCCTTTTGGCGATGAAAGCGTCGGTGTCGATCACCGCATGCAGCCCTGTGAACTGCCGAAACCTCTCCAAAAGGGCAGGCGAAGCACCTAAATCATCTGGCAGCACGAGGGCGCCCTCTTTGATCAACACCCGCGTCACGAGCTCCCCATGAGTGGTCGCCAGCACGGTTTCACTGATTGAATGTTGAAGCCTGCCGGGTCCTTTTGCGGACATCCCCAACACTTCAGGGACAAGAAAATCAGCAAGAGCTGCCAGGGAACCCGCCTGCACCGCGTCCAGATAGCGCAAGCCGACTCTCTCCACAAAGTCAATTCCCAATTGGCCGTGCAAAATTTCAAGTCCGCGCATGAGGGTTGCCAGGAACGTCTCGAAGGTGTCGTAGGCCGTAGTGACAAAGGCCAGAGCGTTGGTGTCGACAATAATCATGGAGCGCTCTTCGATGTCGCCAAAGAGGAAGCGCAGTCGCGCCTGCAGCACGGGGGCCATCGCTAGGTCCGCGGAGAACGCGAGCTGTTGTTGATGGATTTGCCGATAATCTGGCAAACCTTCCTTGCGCAATTGCGATTGGATCTGGGGCATGAAATCAAACAGGTCGAGCATCGGGTTGAACTGGACCTGGGCCACCGCATAGAAGACTGGTGCGTTTTTAAGTTTCTTTCCCATGACTCACCCCTGCGTTTGCAGTAAACTGGCCACTTGACACTTCACTTTACACTCTGAAGAGGGGGCAGTCAATGGCCTATTTACACAATGTCATGATGGCCGCGCCCTAATTTTTCAAATAGGGCGAACGGGGTGAAAAAGGTCGCGCGAATTTTTCAAAAGGGCCAAACGGGTTGAGTTAGCCTGGGCGATTTTTTTGAAAAAGGCCTGATTGGACCGTTGTCGTCAGCCCCAAACGGGTGGCGTGAGCGAGTGTCCTGTAGGCGCACGCCGCTCAGGGGTCGGGCACGACCGTTCTGAAATTACAGGGTTTGTGGCGGTTGTCCAGTTGCGGCAGGATGATCTGCTCCATCGCCAGGCGACAGGCGCCGGTCGAGCCGGGCAGGGCGAAGACCACGGCGTGTCCGCAGAGTCCGGCCGTCGCGCGGCTCTGGATCGTGGCCGTGCCCACGTCGGCCAGGCTGAGGTGGCGGAAGAGCTCGCCGAAACCTGGAATCGACTTGGTGATCAGCGGTGCGATCGCCTCGGGCGTGACGTCGCGGGGGGCTAGGCCGGTGCCGCCGGTGAGGATGATGAAGCTGCAGTCGCGTGCGGCCAAGCGCTCGGCGACCGTGGCGCGGATCGTCTCCAGGGTGTCGGGCACGATCGTGCGGTAGACCAGTTCGTGGCCGGCGGCCAGAAGGCGCTCGACGATCAGGTCGCCGGATTTGTCGGTGGCGGGGGTGCGCGTGTCGGAAATGGTCACGACCGCGGTTTTGGCGGGGCGAAAGGGCTGGTCCTGGTGGTGTGTCATGGGCGTCCTCACTTGATGCGTTGCCTCTTTTTAGCACGAGCGTGAGGGGCTCGGCAAGGCATTGCATGGGTGGAATCTGGTGCGTTCCGACCGGTTCCGACCGTTTTCCTGCTTGTGCCTTTGCCTGTCAGGGTCTATCATAATGAGATAGTTTTCCCTTGATGTCGTTGCGGTTTTCCGCCGTCGTGCTCCGTTCCCGCAGGCAGTACCCGAGATCAGGGATTGGCTTGTGCTTTCAAAAGCCTTGACCCACCCGTTCGTATCAGGAATTCTCGTGGCAATCCAAGTTTCTTCCGCGCCTCCTAGAATTGTCGTCTATCACAGCATGGCGTTTCCCCATGTGGCGCTACTGAACCGGCTCGATGGCTTGGAGCTTCGCCAAATCATGGCGCCCTTCCAAGTGGTCGAAGGCCAGGCCCTGTTATTGCTCGACAGCACCCTGCTCGGCCAAGCGAATCTGGCTACCTGGATGGCGGCGGCTGGCGACGAGGCACTGGCGATTGCCGAGGTCGGTCGGGCCGACACGGCCTTTCTCGTGCCCTCTGGCTGGCCCGAACTGCTGACCGGCAAGGCCCTGCAAAACGCCCTTGCGATGTTGGCGCTGCGCTACGCCAGTAAAGTCATGAGCGCGGCCCTTGTCCACGAGCGCGACAAGACCGCGCAGTTGACCAGCATCGCCCAGGACCTCTCGGCCGAGACCAATTTGGACCGGCTGCTGACCAAGATCCTGACTGAGGGCCGGAGTCTGGCTTGTTGTGATGCCGCCTCCTTGTTCCTGATCGAGAAGGACCACGAGGGCAAAGCCGAGTTGGTCTTCAAGCTGACCCAGAACGACTCTATCTCCTTTCCCTTCGAGGAAAAGCGCTTCCCGCTCAACACTTCCTCGATCTCAGGCTTCGTGGCGATCACCGGCGAGGTCTGCAACATCGCCGACGTCTACGAAATCCCCGAGGAGACGCCCTACATCTTCAACCGCTCGATCGATGCTAAGATGGGCTACCGCACCCGCTCGAACTTGACGCTGCCGATGCGCAACCACCAGAGCGGGCAGGAGCTGATCGGCGTCCTGCAGTTTCTCAACCGCAAGACCAGTCCCGACCTCAAGTTACTCGATCCCGAGACGACCCTGCGCGAGACGCTGCCGTTCACCGACGATCTGGTCGAGCTGCTGCTGGCCTTGGCCAGTCAGGCCGCGATCGCGATCGAGAACGCCAATTTGATCGCCCAGGTACAGGGCCTATTCGAGGGCTTCGTCAAGGCCTCCGTGACCGCGATCGAGCAACGCGACCCGACTACCAGCGGTCACTCCTTCCGCGTCGCCAATCTGACCACACAGCTGGCCCTGGCCGTGCCCCGCAGCGGCATGCAGCGCTTCCACGGCGTCTTTTTTGACGACACCGCCATCCGCGAGATCCGCTATGCCTCGCTGCTCCACGATTTTGGCAAGGTCGGCGTGCGCGAACACGTGCTGGTCAAGGCCAACAAGTTGCCCGACCGCGGGCTGGACATGATTCGCCTGCGCTTTGCCATTTTCAAGGAGCGCCTCAAAGTGCTCAACTCCCAGGAGCGCTTGGATTTCGCCCTGGAACACGGCCGCGAGGCGTTCGAGCGCATGCGCGGCAAGTTCGAGGCTCGCCTCAACGAAGAGCTGGCCCGTTTCGAAGCTTTCTACCAGCAGATCGCCCTGGCCAATCGGCCGACGGTGTTGTCGGAGGGCAGTTTCGAGTACCTCCAAGAAATTCGGCGCCTGCCGTCCTTACAAATCGAGGACGAGGAGATCCAGTTACTCGAGGATCCCGAGTACCTGGCGCTCTCGGTACGGCGTGGCAGCCTGACCCCCGACGAGCGGCGCGAAATCGAAAGCCACGTCCGCCACACCTACGAGTTCCTCAGCCGCATCCCGTGGACCCGCGATCTGCGCGACGCCCCCGAGATTGCCTTCGCGCACCACGAGAAGATGGATGGTTCCGGCTATCCCCGCAACCTCAAGGGGGAGGAGATCCCGCTGGCCAGCCGCATGATGACGGTTTCCGATATCTACGATGCCCTGACCGCCTCCGATCGGCCCTACAAGCCAGCTGTACCGCGCGACCGCGCCCTGGCGATCCTCGAAGACGAGGCCAAGCGCGGCTACTTGGATACCGACCTGGTGCGGCTCTTCATCGAGGCCGAAATTTTCACCAAGGCCGATATCGCGGAGGAGGCCAAGTCCAGCAACTCGGGCTTCAGCGACCGATTCATCAAGCGCGGTACGTGCGATTACGACCTGCCGGTCAATCCCTGGGACACGGGCAGTGGCTGAGCAGGCAGGCCATGTGTCAATTTTGACATAAGCGCCGCGCTGGCTGTAGTCGGGCGACCACAGCCCCCCAGCTAAGGCGGTCTGATGGGCCCCGCTCGATAGTGCGTAACTAGCTGGAAATATAGAGATGTGCAGCGGTTGGTGCCGCGGGCATGGTTCTTGCTGTTGGGAGAGCGTGTTGGAGGCTTGAAGATGAACTACCAGACCACTCTCAAAAGCGAAGTACGGGCCAGCGGAACGGGACTCCATTCCGGCGAGATCATCGAAATGACGCTGCGGCCCGCCTTGCCCAATACCGGCATCGTCTTCCTGCGCACGGACTTGGCCGGTGCCTCGGTCAAGGCCGACCTCAAGTCGGTTGACTTCAAGGCTCTGCAACTCGCCACCACTTTGCGCCAGGATGAGGTCGTGGTCCAGACCACCGAACACCTGTTGTCCGCGCTCTACGCCATGGGCGTCGACAATGCCGTCGTCGAGGTCTCCGGCGCTGAAGTGCCGATCATGGACGGCAGCGCGGAACCCTTCATCGAGATGATCGAAGAGGCCGGCATCCGTCAACTCCACGCGCCGCGCAAGGTCCTCAAGGTCGTCAAGCCGTTCTCCTTCAGCCATGGCGAAAAAACCATCGAAGTCCGTCCCGCCGACGACTTCCGCATCAGTTACGAGATCGACTTCGATCACCCGGTCATCCGCAATCAGCGCAAGACTGTGGTCGTCGAGAGCGAGCAGTTCCAGGCCATGATCGCCCCGGCGCGCACCTTCGGCTTCCTCAAGGACGTCAACTACCTGCAGAGTATCGGCCTGATCAAGGGCGGCAGCATGGACAACGCCGTCGTCCTCGACCACGAGCGTGTTCTCAACGGCAAGCTGCGCCTGGAGGACGAGTTCGTCAGCCACAAGATCCTCGACATGGTAGGCGACTTTGCCATCGCCGGGATGCGCCTGCAAGGCCACTTCATCGCCCGTCGCGCGGGCCACGAAGTGCACGCACTGTTCCTGCGCGCCCTGCTGGCATCCCATTGTGTCGAAGTGGTGACCGCCCAGCCCGAAAGCGCGGGCGCTTTTGGTTTGGCCCTGCTGCCGGCGATCGCCTGAGGCCGGCGCCATGTGGCGCTAACTTGTAATTTTCCACATGCTTGGTTGACAAGCGCGGCGATCTTGAGGATACTGATAGGCGAAATTCAGCTAAGGAATTTTGCCAATGGCCATAGAGGGCAGCCTCGAAAGTGTAGACATCCAGGATATCGTCCAGCTTCTCAACCTCAACCGTTCGACCGGTTTGTTGCATATTGTCGATCAAGATCTGCGCGGCGTTCTCTACTACCGCGAGGGTGAGATTGTCAATGCCGGCGCCGAAGGGCTGACGGGCGAGGCGGCCGCTTATCTCTTGCTGGCCAAGAGTCATGGCACCTTCCATTTCGAGATCTCCGATCATGGCTCCAAGCGCGAAATCAACCGTTCGATCCACGATTTGGTGCTGGAGACCGCGCGCCGCAAGGACACGATTGGCAAAATTCGCGCCTCGATCAAGCACGACAACATCGTCTTCTTACCGCTCGTTGATGTGCGCATCCCTGCGGCTCGCAAGGAGTTTAACGAATACGAGCTCCAGCTGCTGAGCCAGCTGGATGGCCAAACCGAGATCAAGAACATCATCGACAAGAAGAAGGAGAGCGCGTTCGAGATCTTCCACGTCATCTATGACCTCGAGAAGCGCGGCTACCTCAAGCGCGTCGAGATCTACAAGATCCTCGAGGTCGTGACCTTAAAGAAACTGTTCGGCAAGGCCAACGAGGTCTTGATCCCCCCAATGATCATGGATGAGTGGATCGAGCAGTCGATGACCTATGCCGATTGCGAGATTATCGAGATTCGCACCCAGCACAATACCTTCGGCCAGGTGCCGATGTTGACCAAGCCGACCGTGGTCGAGGGCACGATCCAGATTCCCAAGCAGATCATGGCCCAGTTCGAAGTTGCCGAGGGCGAAAAAGTGCTGATCAAACCGATCATCAACCCCGCCTGAGCGGGCCCACCGCAAGCCATGGCCAGTTGACCTGGCGAGATCGCCTGGGCCTGACGCCGAAAGTCGGCCTCGCCGTCGCCTACTTAGCCGCGTCTTCCTGGTGTAACGCGCTCATTTCGTTGCACTCCGGCGCGGGACCATGTATGATGGGCAATAATCTTTCGCTCGCGTGGATGTGGCCTCATTGTGTGGAGGAAATATATGGATCGGAACCAAATGGACATGCTGAACCAAGACCAGGACCGGATGGACCCGAAAGTCCTCTTGGAAAAGATCGAATTTTTCACTGAAGAGGTCGGCAAAACCTTTAAAGGCATCCTCGGTTCCTTGCTCCAACTGCAGGAGGACATCCGCCAACTGGATCAACTCAAAGAGGTCGCCCTGGTTGCCGAACAGATGCTCAGCGGCGAACACCGCAGTCACCTCAACGTCAAGGCCAAGGGCGAAGTCGGCAAGCTGGTGACCGCCATCAACCAGACGCTTGACAACCTCCAGCAGCTCGACAAGACCGTCCACGAGGAGACCGGCAAGGTGCCCGAATTGGCCCAGCACCTCGACCACATCACCCAGGAAACCGAGATGGCCACCGGTCAGGTCCTTGAAAAACTCGACCTGATGATCGCCGGTTCCGAGGAACAGGACAAATCCCTGCAGCAGATCAAGACGCTGGCCCACCAGCGCCTGGAAATGGATCGCGAGTCAAAACGGGCGATCGATGCCTTTCTCGAGAGCCTGGGTTCTGGTCTGGATCAGGAACGCATCCTCGAGGACGCCCTTGACTTCGTAGCCCTCATGGGCCAGCAGGCCTCCGCCCACCTGGCCAAATCGGAGCGGGTCGACCAGGAGGTTTCCCACGCCAGCGAACGCGCCGAGGAAATTCTCAACCACGCCTTCGACATCATGAATGTCCTGCAGTTCCAGGATATCACCCGGCAGAAAGTGAGCAAGGTCATCGGCCTCCTCAAGGAAATGCAGAGCGGCCTTTACCGTTTGCTGGAGATTTTCAACATCCAGGCGATTCAAACCGACGAACTGGTACTGAGCGAAAAACACCGCGCCACCCAGGACAAGATTCTCGAACGGGACGCCCTGGGAACCGACGACCATCTTTCCGATGTGGAAGATATCATCCGCAAATTCAAGAACATCTGATCGTAGCACTGCTCCGAGCCGGTGTAAAATCAGTCACAATCGAGAACGGGGTGGTTGAATTGGACCGTCAAGCTGCGATAGTATGGAGAAGTATCAACCGAGGATCGAGGAACCGGCTCTAAATGGATGGATGGAAACCACTTGAGTTTTGGCGAGTACGACGCGTCGCTGCGTCGGTGGTGTTCTGTGCCCTTGCCCTGGTCGGCCCTCTGCGCGCCCAGGAGGACGAGCTTGATGTCGCGTCCAATGAAGCCAGTGGTTTCGAATTGCGGCTCAACAAGCTCTGGCAGCGCTACCTGGACGCATGCCAATCGGGCGACGCGGCCGCGGCCGCATCCGCCGTCTCCGGAATCCGTGCCGCCTCCGACTCCTCCGCTGAAATTTTCGAACTGGGTGGCTACCTCTTCCTCGAACAGGGCATCCTTGCCGCCAAGCGCGGCGATGTCGAACAGGCCCGCAAGGACTTCCACAATGCCATCGACCTCAATCCCTTTCTCTGGCCCGCCTACGAAGAGTTGGGCAAGCTCAAGGACCCCGTCAACCGTCTGCGCCTCTCGCTCAAGGGCATGTTCAACAGCTTGGACTCCACCAACGCCTGGCTTTTCCTCGACATCCTCGACTGGGTACTGACCCTCCTGCAACGCATTTTGATGATCTTGATCGTCGTTTTCACGGTGATTCTCTGTGGCAAGTATGCACGGCAGTTCTACGCTTCCAGCCTCAATGCCTTCGAGGAGCGCCATGTTCACGGATTTTACGCCCGACTGCTCTCGATCTTGATCTGCTGCTTGCCGTTTTTGCTGGGCTTCAATATCTTCCTCGTCGCCTGTGCTTATTTGGTGCTGTTCTACCCGCTTTTTGAAGCGCGCGAACGTCTGGCCAGCTTGGTCGCCGCCTCCGGCATCCTCCTTCTGCCCGTGCTCGCACACTATTCTGCCAATGTCCAATGGGCACGGGTCAACCCGGCCCTCCATGCTCATCTCAGCCAATTCGTGCGCGGCAACCTGGTCGAACACCTGGCCGCCTTCGAGAAAAACTCGATCGATTCCGCCAGCCGCGACCTGACCACGCTGATCATCGGTCTGATGGAAAAGTCGAACGGTGACCTGCGCAAAGGCTTGGCCACCTTCGAGACCATTCCATCGTCCTCGCCCTGGGCCGACCACGCGCTCGTCAATTCGGGCAATATCCGCTTCATGGCGCGCGAGTATCAGGACGCCATGGAAGCTTACAAGCGCATTGGTTCGAGCTCGCCGGTTTTCGCCCTGGCTCAATACGACCTCTCACTGGTCATGAGCAAACAGGGCTTCCACGACGAGGCCGGGACGCTGCGCCGCAAGGCCATCGCCCTGGACCCCAAACTGGCCGTGCGTTCCAATAAGGAGGGTTCGGCGCATGTCCTCGACGCCTTGCCCGACTACCACAAGCTCCTTTGGCAAGCGATTCTCGAGCCTGGCGAGAAGACCGGCTCCCTGGCCAATACCCTGATTCCCCATCTGGGCTTGTTCGCTGCCCTCTGCCTGTTGGCCTTGCTCCACGCGCGTTCCCGCAACGCCCGCCTGTTCACCAAGTCATGCGACAAGTGCGGCCGCCTCTATCTCCAAAGCGACTCGCCTGAGAGCGAGTGGTGCTCCCAGTGCGTGACCCTCTATATGAAGAAGGACGACCTGCCCAGCGAAGCGAAAATGCGCAAACACGACGAAGTCGCCCGCTTCAGTCGCCGCCGTCGTCGCTTGCTTGGACTGCTGCAATTACTGGCGCCGGGCGCCAAGAAGCTCGTAAATGGCAACGCCCTCAGCGGCCTGTTCACCCTCGCCCTTTGGCTCACCCTGTTGCTGCTCATTCTCGTGCCGATCAACTCCGTTGGCCATTTCTCGATGCGCTTCCTGCAGACGCCCGTGGTCCTGACCTGGATCCTGATCTTCATTACCGCCGTCTACTGGCTGATCTTCGGGCTGCGCCCGATCGCCAAGGAGAGCTGAGATGGCATTGGCGGGAACCCTTCGCGACTTTTCTTTGGCGGATATCTTCCAGCTAATCGGTTTGCAGAAAAAGACCGGCGTCCTTACTTTGACCGGTGGTGAGGAGGAAGCTCGCATCCTCTTCATGAACGGCATGGTTGTCGGCGCTGACACCACCAACCAGCGCCTCGAGGACCGGCTCGGCTACGTGCTCGTCAAGTCCAACCGCATCAGCGAGGAGGAGCTCAAGCAAGCGCTCTCAAACCAGGACAACACCCTCCAGCGCCTCGGCCAAGTGCTCGTCCAAAAGGGCTTCATCAAGCCGGAGGATCTGCGCGACTCCCTGCGCATCCAGACCACTCAGATCATTTTCCGCCTCTTCCGCTGGATTGACGGCGAGTACCACTTCCAGCAGGAACGCTATGTGGACTACGACCAGGAGAATTTCGAGCCGATCTCCTCCGAGTCGATCCTCATGGAAGGCGTGCGCATGCTCGATGAATGGCCCATGATCGAGAAGGTCATTCCCTCCTTCGAGGTCGTTGTCGAGCGCACCGAAGAGGGCCGCGGCGTCAAACTCAATGTCGAAAAACAGTTCTCCGTCGACGGCGGTCCCGAGGACAGCTTCAACAGTCTGCTCGAGGGTCTGATGGCCGACTCGACCGCCGACTCCTTCCACGGCCTCCACGATTCCATGCGCCTCAGCCACGAGCAGGAGCAGGTCCTGCGCCTGATCATCGGGCCTTCCGTCGTCCAGGACCTGATCGACCGTTCCGGGATGAACGAGTTCGAGACCTGTCGCTCGCTTTACGACCTGATCAACATGGGGCTTGTCCAAAAAGTCGCCGAGGAAGTTTCCGACTCGATTCGCGTGGTCGAACGCGAGACCCATATCCCCACCTGGATCCCGGCTGTGCTCGTCGGCCTGTTAGCCGTCTTGAGCTACGTCATTCAGTGGAACCCGGCCAACGCCTATTTCCAGATACCCAGCGAAGTGGCGGGGACACCGGCTCAGATCGCGGAGCGGACCCAAGCGAAAATGGAGCGCATTCGCGATGCCATCGATCTCTACTTCGTGCGCCACGGGGAGTTGCCTGGCTCCCTCAAGGATTTGTTAGGCCCGCGCATGTTGCGCCCCGAGGACATTCACGACACCGCCGGACAACTGATCGAGTTTCACAGCTTCAAGGACCAGCACTTCCAGCTGCGTGCCCCCGACAGCGAGCGCGAGGGCGGAGAATTGCGCATCGAAAAATATTATCTCGGTCGGCAGCGGGCTTCGAACTAGCCGGCCCAGCGCTCGAGGGAGCTGCAAACGTGAACGCCCAACTGGACGAGGACAACATCCTCAGCTACCTGTTGACCGAGGACTATCCCGATTGGTCTCGATTGCGCGCGAGTGCTGCCTTCTCCGAGAAGTGGGTTGTTTTTTTTCTCAAGCGCAGCCGGCCCATTCCCCGCGCCTCGGTTGAGGAGATTTATGCCGACAAGCTCTTCCGCAAAAACTACCAGGTCAACCTGCACCTGGTGCGCTGCAAGACCGCACCACCCCATGTGGCCATGAATCTGGTGCATACCCTGCGCTATATGGACCTCTTCTGGAGCCTGCGCCTGCCGTTCCTTCCCGGCGCGGTTCGTCAAAAGATCGAGTTTCAGCTCATCGAGATCTTGCCGCGCCTGACCTTGGGCGAGCAAATCACCCTGGCCAAGCAGGCGCCGCGCCCGCTGGTTCGCCATATGCGCTTGCTGACGGAGCCGCGCGTGATCCGCGCCTTGTTCCAGAACTACTTTTTCACCTATGACGATGCGCTGTTTCTGGCCAACTACCTGCAGACTTCCGCCACGACCCTGGAAGAATTGGCCAAATGCGAGAAATGGCTGGTGTATCATGAGGTCAAAATGGCGCTGCTGCGCCATGAGCGCATGCCGCGCTCGCTGATCTTACCCCTGGCCAAGACCATGAAGGACCACGAATTACAACAGGTCTTGCGCCATGCCAACCTACCCCTTTTTTCGCGGCGCCTGATCCAGCGCGTGCTGGAGGAGCGCTTCTGCGTCATGACCGGCCAGGCCCCTCCCGACGAACAAGCGCTGGAGGGCCCGTCTGAGCCCGACCCCGAGGAGTGACTCTTGAACCATTGGCTGATGAAAACGGAGCCCGACGCCTTTTCGATCGACGATCTCGCCCGTGTGGGTGTGGAGCCCTGGGATGGCATTCGCAACTACCAGGCGCGGAATTTTATTCGGGACAGTATGAAGCTCGACGACCTGGTTTTCATCTATCACAGCCGGGTCGATCCTCCTGCCGTGGTCGGTATCGGCCGCGTCGCCTCGGCCCCCTATCCGGATCCCAAGCAGTTCGATCCCGACGCCAAGTACTATGATGCCGGTTCCGTCCCGACCAACCCCCGCTGGTATCTCGTCGAGATTGCCTACGTCGGCCATTTGCCCTGTCCAGTCAGCCTGGGTGAACTCAAGCAAGCGCCGGGCCTCGAGCATATGATGGTCACGCGCAAGGGCAGTCGACTCTCGATCCAGCCCGTGACCGACGACGAGTGGCAGATCGTGCTTCAGCTCGGCGGGTGGCGCGCGTGAGCCGCATGCCGCGCCAGTCGCTGTTCATCAGTTGCCTGCCGGGACTGCGCCGGGTCGCCGCGACCCAGGATGGACGCCTGGTGCGCTACCGCGTGTTCAGCCAGGCCTGCGAGGTTGCCGGCGGCACTTATCTCGGTCGGGTCACCAAGGTCACCGCCGCCATCGGCGCGGCCTTTGTCGATCTGGGGGACGGCCTGGCCGGTTTCCTCAATTTCCGCGAGGACCCCGTCCTGGTCGTCGACGGCGGCCAGATCACGCTTGCACGCCAGGTCAAGGAAGGCCAGGCAGTGCTGGTGCAGATGACGAGATTGGGCCACGGCGAGAAGTTGGCCAACCTCAGCCCGGAAATCAAGTTCGTCGGCGTCCAGCTGATTCTCCTGCCCCAAGGTCGTGGCGTGCAGTTCAGCCGCGACTTCAAGGGTGAGCGCGAGGCGCTCGAGGGCCAGTTGGCGGCACTCAACCGCGAACTGGGCGCCGAGCCTGGTTGGCTGGCCCGTTCCGGTGCCGGTCTGTCGGAGGCGTCGCTTCGTGGCGACGGCCTGGCCCTGTGGGCTGGCTGGTCGCGGGTCCTGGAAGGCATCCACAGCGGCAAACCGCGGCTGTTGCAGCGCGAGGACCCCGTGCTGCGCTGGCTCTTCGAGGGCAGCAAGCAGGGCTGGCACGCGATCCACTGCGACGATGACGAGGTCTTGGAGGCGCTTCGCGCCGAGCTGCGCGGTCGTGCTCCCGCCCTGGTCAGTCAACTCGCGAGCCATGATCTGGACTTGCCGTTGTTTGATACCTACCGCCTCGAGGACGAGCTTTCGCAGCTGGAGGAACCGAGGGTTTGGCTGAAGTCGGGCGGCAGTCTGGTCTTCTCGCGCACCGAGGCACTGGTTGCCGTCGACGTCAACACCGCCCGCAACACCAAGGAGCGCGGCCAGACCAGCAGCGCCCTGCGCACCAACCTAGAGGCGGTGGAGGAATTGGTTTACCAGCTCCAGGGCCGTGACCTGGGCGGCCTGGTGGTCATCGACTTCGTCAATGCACGCGAACCCGACTGGCGCAAGCAGGTCGACCGCGCCCTCGGCGAGGCGCTGCGGCGCGATCCAGCCAAAACCGAGGCCTTGCCGATCAACAAGTTCGGGGTCGCCATGCTGACCCGTCAGCGCGATGCCGACGAAGTGTCCGATCGCTTTCACGAGACCTGCCCGCGCTGTTCGGGCCGTGGTCAGGTCCGCGCCCTCGAACGGGTGGCCATCGCGGTGACGGTACAGCTGCGACGCCAGGCTCCAGGCCTGGCGGGCGAGCGCCTGATCGTGCGCGCCGGCAAGGAGCTGGCCGCCTATTTGACGCAGCATCGCGCGCGCTTTCTGGATCCGCTGGCCCATCGCCACGGCCTTGAAATCGTCGTCGAAAACGCCAGCATGGCCGCGCGCGCGTTTGTCATCGAGCTGTAGGAAGGCTTCAATGCCAGTTACTTGGGCAAAACGACAGGTGTTTGAGGGACTCTCCTGGGGCAGCGCAAAAAAAAGTATAAATCCTTTCACCAAAGTCTTGACAGCCCTTGGGCGTCAATGTTACTTTTCATGGTCCCTTTGAGTAGGGCATTCAACGGTACAGGCACGTGGCTCAGTGGTAGAGCACTACCTTGACACGGTAGGGGTCGGCGGTTCAATCCCGCCCGTGCCTATCCTTTTGATCTGAAGTGGCCAGAGCCATGGGGGTGTCTTGAGCAAGAAGAAGGAGACGATTCGGGTCAATGAGTTGATCCGCGCTCGTGAAGTCCGAGTCATAAGAAGCGATGGCGAACAAGCTGGGGTACTCAGTTTGAGCGCTGCCCTGGATCTGGCAAGCGAAGAGGGTTTTGATCTCGTCGAGATTTCGCCCAGCGCAGAACCTCCTGTTTGCAAGATTATGGACTTTGGAAAGTTTAAATTCCAACAGGCCAAAAAAGCTAAGGACGCCAAGCTCAAGCAAAAGCAAATTCAGGTCAAGGAAGTCAAATTCAAGCCGCGGATCGACGAGCACGATTATCAATTCAAGTGCAACCACATTCGCCGGTTCCTCGAACACGGCGACAAGGTTCGCGCTTTCGTCCATTTCCGGGGCCGCGAAATGACGCACCGCGAAATCGGGATGCGCATTCTCGAGCGGATTCTTGAAGATCTCGGCGAGACCGTGATCGTTGAAAAACGACCCGGTATGGAAGGCAACCAGATGGTCATGTATCTGATTGCTCCCGAAACCGTCAAGAAGGTAGCCAAGGCCGCCAAAGAGAAGGGCGACTCACCTGACGAAATCGATAGCGAATAAAGAGGTTCACCGTGCCTAAGTTAAAGACGCACCGGGGCGCAGCCAAGCGCTTCAAAGCGACCGGTACTGGAAAAGTTAAACGAGGTAAGGCCTATCACCGCCACATCCTCACCAAGAAAAATGCCAAGCGCTGCCGTAATCTCGGCACTGCCACCCTGGTCTCTTCGGGTGACATGAAACGCGTCAAGGCCATGCTCCCCGACCTGTAAGTATCAACCTACGCAGCGCGCCGGCTCAACCCCGCCGTTCGCACTGTCGACGAATAAGACTCAGGAGTTTTCTTCATGTCACGCGTCAAAAGAGGGAATAAAAGGCGCCTCAAGCGCAAAAGGTATCTCACCCTTACCAAGGGCTTCTACGGCTTCAAAAAGAATCTTTACCGCTATGCTCGCGAAGCGTCGCAGCGCGCTCTGGCCTTTGCCTATCGCGACCGCCGTCGCAAGAAGCGCGACTTCCGCAAGCTGTGGATCGCCCGTATCAACGCCGCCGCTCGCCTCAACAAGATGAGCTACTCCGCTTTCATGGGCGGCCTCAAGAAAATCGATTGCGACCTCGACCGCAAAACCCTTGCCAACATGGCCGTTCGCGACCCCGAGGGTTTTACCCAGCTCGTGCAGAAAGTGCTACAGGGCTGAACCGAAAGTCTAAAGAATAACGAGAAACTCTCAAGCGTTTCTCGTAGAATCCGGGAAAGTCGGCCTTGTTGCTGACTTTCCCATTTTTGTTTTGAGGGTGCGCATTATGGATCTGACCCAGTGGGATTACCAAGAACACATCGCCAGGTTCCGCGGTGAGCTCGCGGCTGCCGACTCACCCTCCGCCTGGGAGACGTTGCACGCCGACTATCTCAGCAAAAAGAACGGCCTCATCGGCAAGCTGTTACTCAGCCTGCGCGATGTCGCCGCCGAGCATAAACCCCGCCTCGGCAAAGAGATCAACCTCTTCAAACAGGAGGTCGAAGCGGCCTTCAAGAGCGGCCCAAAGCGTGGCGCCAGCGCCGAGGCCAGTCTCGACCTGAGCCTGCCCGGAGTGCGTCCCGAACTCGGCGGTTTGCATCCCTTGACCCTGATGCAGCGCGAGATGGTCGGCTTCTTCGTGCAGATGGGCTATGATGTCAGTGACGGCCCCGAGATCGAAACCGATTTCTACAATTTCGAAGCGCTCAATACCCCCGCCGACCACCCGGCCCGCGGCGATGCCGATACCTTTTACACCCAGGATGGTCGCCTGCTGCGCACCCAGACCTCCGGTTGCCAGATCCGCTATATGCAGCAGCACAAGCCGCCGTTCCGCATGGTCGCGCCCGGCAAGGTCTTCCGCCGCGACGACGACCCCACCCACTCGCCCATGTTCCAACAGCTCGAGGGCCTGATCGTCGGTGAGAACATCAGTTTCTGCGACCTCAAGGGCACGCTCGAAGTCTTCGCCCGCCACATCTTTGGTCCCCAGACCGTGATCCGTCTGCGCCCCAGCTATTTCCCCTTTACCGAGCCCTCCGCCGAGGTCGACGTCTCCTGCCCATTCTGCAACCGCTCGGGCGGTTGCCGGGTCTGCAAGGACACGGGCTGGCTCGAGGTACTCGGCAGTGGCATGGTCGATCCCGCCGTCTTCGAGGCCGTCGGCTACGACCCCGAGAAGTGGACCGGTTTCGCCTTCGGCATGGGCATCGAACGCTTCGCCATGCTCAAGTACCGCGTTCCTGACATCCGCTACTTCTATCAGAACGATCGCCGCTTTCTCGACCAATTCAAGCAGGGGTGAGCTATGCATTTCGATTATGAATGGATCAAGACCTATCTGAAGGACGCCCCGAGCCTCGAGGAGGCCGCCAGACTCCTGAACCTGACCGGACTGGAAACCGAGCTTGCCGGTAGCGGTCTCGAGGTCGAACACACCGTCAATCGCCCCGACGCCATGTGCCACTACGGCCTTGCGCGCGAACTGGCCGTCAAGGCCGAACTGACCCTGGTCGACCCGCCCATCTACGAGGGGCCATTGCCTGAGCTGGAGGGCTGGTCGATCGCCAGCGATGAACCCGACGAGTGCTGGCGCTACATGGCGCTGTTGGTCGAAAATGCCGCCGCCACGCCATCGCCCGCCTGGCTCTGTCGTCGCCTCGAGGCGATTGACCAGACCTGTCATAATTTCCTCGTCGACCTGACCAACTTCCTGCTCTGGGAGTTCTCCCATCCAAGCCACGCCTTCGACGCCGACAAACTGCCCGGCAACCGCATTCTCGTGCGTCGTGCCGCGGCCGGTGAAGAGCTGACCACGCTCGACGGCCGCCACCACAAGGTCGAGGGCATGATCGTGATCACCGACGGCCAGCGTCCGATCGCCCTGGGCGGCGTCATGGGCGGCGAGAATACCGAAGTCGATAGCGGCACCCGCCGCGTCCTGCTTGAGCTCGGCGTCTTCCGCGGCGCCCTGGTGCGGGCCACCGGCAACGCCACCAACATCCACTCGGACGCGCGCCACCGCTTCGAACGCGGCATCGACCCCGAGAACATGGAGCGGGTCATTCGCCGCTTCATCTACCTGCTCTGCCAGGAGCAGCCCTTGGCGCGCGTCGTCGGTTTCCGGGACCTCAACCTCAAACCCCACGTTCCCGCCCAGTTGGTCCTGCGCCGCAGCCAACTGGACCGCCTGCTCGGCATCCACATTGAGGACGCCGAGGTCGAGAGCCTGCTTGCGCGCCAGGGTTTCCAGCCGCGCGCCGTCGCCGGCGGTTGGCAGGTTCAGGTGCCCGGCTACAAGGTCGACGTGCGCCGCGAGGCCGACGTGATCGAGGAGATCATTCGCTTCGCCGGTCTCGACCGCCTGCAAGCCAGCCTGCCCCACGCCGGCGGCACCGACTATGCGCCGGATCGCCTGTTGACCCGCGCCGACAAGGCGCGCGAGACCCTGCGCGCGATCGGCATGCAGGAAGCGATCTGCTTCGCCTTTTGCTCGCCCGAGGCCGACGCCCTGATCGCTGGCGCCCACGCCCCGATCGAGGTCCGCAATCCCATGACCCGCAACCAGGCCGTCATGCGGCGCAACCTGCTGCCGGGTCTGCTGGACTGTCTGCGCAACAACCTCAGTCGCGGCATGAACCAGCTGGCCTTGTTCGAGATCGGCCATACCTTCGCGCCGGATCACGAACCCCATCACCTGGCCGCGGTGCTGAGCCTGGCCAAGGAGCAGGTCAACTGGTGGGGCGAATCCAGCGTCCATCCCTTCTACCGCATTAAAGGCGTCTATGAGGCCCTGGCCCAACGTCTGGATTTCGCTTCGCTCGAACTGCGCGCCGAAGTCGGCACCTGGCTCAAGCCGGGCGAGGCACTCGGCATCTATCGTAACGGCGTTTGCATCGGTGGCTTCGGCTGCCTCGCCGACGCACTGTGCGAGCGCTTCAAGTTCGAGCAGGCACCCGTTGTCCTGGAGCTGGATATCAGCTTCTTGCGCGAAACCGAGCAAGCGGCTTCGACCATCGCCCGGCTCTCCGAATTCCCCGGCAT
This sequence comes from uncultured Holophagae bacterium, assembly GCA_964423555.1. GTDB lineage: Bacteria > Acidobacteriota > Holophagae > Acanthopleuribacterales > Acanthopleuribacteraceae > CAYRFM01. The sequence continues at coordinate 59,764 of CAYRFM010000007.1, forward strand.
GAAAATCGATATGGCCTTCGTTGTCGCCAAACAGTGCCCGTTCCAAGAGGTCAAAGCCCATATTGAGGGCCTGCGTCTCGAGTTTCTAGAGTCGCTGCAGCTGTTCGACGCCTATCAGGGTAAGGCCTTGGAGGGCGACAAGAAGAGCTTGGGCTTCCGCTTCCGCTTCCGTGCTAGCGATCGGACTTTGACCTCCGAGGAAATCGCGAGTACCATGGAACGGGTCAAACGCTCGGTCTGCGACCAATTTGGAGCAACCGTCAGGATCTAAGCCATGGTTGACGAACCCTTCCCTCTGGAATCCGCGCTGCGCGCGCTCATCGAGGACTATCGCGGACAGAAAGCCGCATTAGCCGAGCTGGGTGCGCGCGTCGAGGCCCAGACGCTGGCCGTCACCCAGTTGGAGCGCGAGAATCACCAATTGCGTCGCACCATCGACGAACTCAACAGTGACCGTTTCGCCGTGAAGCGGCTCAAAGACGAGCGCCGCGAGCTCCGCCGCAAGGTGGCCCTGGCGCTCGAACGCCTCGATTCACTCGAGCAGGAGGTCGCCCGTGTCTGCGAGTAATGAATCGATCGCCGTCGATATTTTTGGTCGCACTTATACCCTGCGCACACAAAAAAGCAAGGAATACGCCCAGAACCTTGCTAGAATAGTCAATGACAAGATGCTGGTTGTCGAGAAGAACACCAACACCGTCGACTCCGTTCGGGTAGCTGTTTTGGCAGCCCTCAACCTGGCCGACGAGTACTTGACCACCAAAGAACACTACGAACGTCGGATCGAAGCCCTGGAGAGCGAGCGCAACCGTCTCAAGGACCTGATCCAAGGAGCATTGACGGAGGAGCGCATCCAAGCCCTGCCTGACGCGTGATGGCCAAAGCATTGCGGAACCAAGCGATAAAAAAGGGAACCGAATTTCGAAGAGTGTGTGCACGCCCTCCTGTACAGGGAAGCCTAAAGTCTTCATGAGGTGCCCACCTGTTGAGTACAGGTTTTCATTGCTGCAACCACACGGTTTTGGCGGGGTCCTTCAAATCGGATGTCGCTCCTCCCTCATTCCCTCCGCTTTTTGGATGTGAGCATGCGTGATAAGTCTCCTGATTGCATCAGGGTCTTCGCCGTCGGTGATGTGATCGGACGACCTGGTCGCCAGCTGCTCAAGGATCATCTGGCGCGCTTGGCTTCTGTCTACGCCTGGGATGTGTTGATCGTCAATGTCGAGAATTCGGCAGGCGGGTTTGGCCTGACCGAAGACGTCTATGGCGAGTTTCGCCGCATGGGCGTCCACTGCATGACCTCCGGCAACCACATCTATGACAAGCAAGGCTACGAGCACTGGATGAACGATGCCCCGCTGCTGGTACGGCCCGCCAACTGGCCGCCCCCGGCGCCAGGCGTGGGCCATCGCCTGATCGAGCTGGCGGGTGGGGCCAAGCTGGCCGTCGTCAACCTGATCGGGCGCACGTTCATGAAAAGCTACGATTGCCCCTTCCGCGCCGCCGATGAACTGCTGCCTCTATTGCGCGAGCAGACGCCACTGATCCTGGTGGACTTCCATGCCGAGGCCACCTCCGAGAAGATGTCCATGGGCCATTACTGCACCACTCGGGCTTCGGCGGTCTGGGGCACCCACACCCATGTGCCGACTGCTGATGCGCGCATTCTTGGCGGTCACACGGGCTACATCACCGACCTGGGCATGACCGGTGCCTATGATTCCGTCATCGGCATGAAGAAGGAACCGGTCATTCGCGGCTTCATCACGCTTGAGCGCACTCGTTTTGAGGTAGCCAAGGATGATCCTCGCCTAGGTGGCTGCCTGATCGACCTGGAGATTGCCAGTGGGCGTTGCGTTCAGATCCAGGGCGTGTTTTTAAGCGAAGAGCAGTTGTTGGCTATATAGGCCCAACCCAGTCAGCACGACGACCGCCAAATACCAGGGCAGCATGCGATAGCGCAGCAGCAGATACAGAGCCGGGCCCAGTGCCATCAAGCCGTGACCCAACGCCAGGCCGGCAAGCGGGCGATCGGGATGGAGCCAGGCGGCTCCGGCACAGAGCGCGCCAATGCCAGCCTCGACCAGCGCGTAGCGAATGGAGTAGGGCTGCTTGCATTTGCGGCATTTGCCGCGCAATAGGAACCAGGCGAGGACCGGTATGTTGTCGTAGCCGCGAATCAGATGCCCGCAGTTAGGGCAGGCCGAGGGTGGCGTGACCACCGACTTGCCCAGCGGGTAGCGGTACATCACCACATTGAGGAAGCTGCCCCAGCAGGCGCCCCAGACAAACAGGTAGAGCGGGCTGTAAAAAAGCGTCGGCAGGGCTTCGAGTGCGCGCATGGCTCAACCAGGCAGGAAACTGGAGAACAGGCCGATCAGGCAACCGAACACCGCGCCCCAGACGACCAGCCAGCCAAGATGGCTGTGGATCATGTTTTCGATGATCTCCTTGACCATTGTGGGCGTCAACTCCGAGAGGCGGTGATCGACCATGGCGCTGATCTTGTCTTGTAAAGCGGTGTGGACCTCGCCGCTGGCGCCGGCCGTGAGGCGCTTGAGGAAACCTGGCTGGTTGACCAGCTCGACCAGCTTCTCGCGCAGTTTGGCAATGAACGGCTCACGCATGGGCTCGATTGCACCGGCCCCGCCGAACATGCCCAGCATGCCGCCGAACTTCGACTTGAGAATGACGTCGACAAAGCCGTCGAAGACGGGGTTGTAGTCCAGCGTCTCGATCACGGGCACCAAGTCGAGTTTGGTTTCCGCATTGGATTCCGTGAACTTGCGGATGTTCTCGAGGGTGAAGAACTGGTTCATGATCATGTCGCGGATCGCGCTCTTGAACGATTCGAACTTGAGCGGGATGATGCCGGAGCCATAGAGACCGGGCACGCGCTCGAACAACATGTACACCGCCAGCCAGTTGGTGATCGCCCCGGAAAAACCGAAGAAGCCCGTGGCCACCAGATGGGGACGGACGACCGCCGGAGAGAGATAGCCGATCACAACCAGGAGAATACAGAAGAGGTTGGAGACGAGGCTCTTATTCATAGTGTATCGAGCTCCGAAAGGTTGAAGTTAGAGTACTGTTTGCCATTGGACTCCATCACGCCGGACACACTGGAGTATAGAGGCAGGTCCATCGTTTTGCAAACAAAGGGTAGGTTCGATTTGACAGTTCCTCAGCGCCGTTGTTTGGCATTCGGCTCAATGCTACACTCTGGCGACCCTTTCAGTCGTCGGAGGTTGACTTGCGTAACTTGCTTTTATTCGCGCTTTTGTCCAGTGCCTGCGGCAGCCGCCCGACGGCCGCTCCGGTTCTTGTTTTTGGTGCCGCGAGCTGCACCGATGTCCTGACCGCCCAGGGCGAACAGTATGGCCGCGAGAAGGTGCGCTTCAGTTTTGCGTCATCCGCGCTGCTGGCGCGCCAGATCGAACAGGGTGCGCCTGCGGGCATCTGCGTGACCGCCAACCACGAGTGGATGACCTATCTGGTCGAAAAGGGGAGGGTCGCCGTAGAAAACCAACGCCGCCTTATCGGTAATCGCTTGGTTCTGATCGGCCCGAGGACCACCACGACAGTCAGTTTGACGCCCGGCGGCTTCTTTCCCGAAGGCCGTCTCGCCCTGGCTGATCCCGACAGCGTGCCTGCTGGTATCTATGCCAAGCAGTCCCTCACTTGGCTGGGCCTTTGGCCCAAGCTCCAACAGAGGGTGATTCCCACAGCCGACGTGCGGGCCGCGCTCAATTTAGTGCGTTTGCGCGAGGCCGAGTTGGGCATCGTCTATGCCAGCGATCTGCGCGGCCTGGACGACGTCCATGTCCTCGCTACTTTTCCCGCCGAAAGCCATGAACCGATCGAGTACTATATCGGCCTGGTCGGCAAGCCCGATCCTGCCAGCGAAGCTTTCTATCGCTACTTGCAGGGCGAAAAGGCCAAGCAACTCTTTTTGTCCTACGGCTTTGAGCCCTGAGTATGTTCATGCTGCATATGAATCACTGCATCAATGAGGGCGGGGCTTTTTCCACTCGCGAGAAAAATTAGGTACATTTTTGATTTCCGATTTATGTGGCTGTAAATATAGGGCTTGTGCTGTTTTGTCGGTGTTGGCACAGGAGTTGCCTTATAGGCGGCAGGGGTCGTGGTTCAGACCTAACCCCTGGGACTCCAGGCGACTGGGATTCCAAAATTGAGACACATCTCGGCGAACGCTATCTATCGGGTGGTCGTCCCCGCGGCCACCCGATCCCCCGATTGCAAGCTTTTAAGCGCGGTCTTGTGCCGCGATCGCAATCGATGCGGCGACAAGCAAGACGCTGTACTCCATGCCACCCGTGCTGTAGCCCACCACGAACCAACCGATGCGGGCGTGCAGCAACGCAATCGCCATGATCTGGTGGATAATGAAGAGGATGCCGATGATGCGTGAGTGACGTCCTAGCGCTAGGGTTGCGCCACCGATCAACTCGAAAAAAGTGATCGCCCAAGCCAGGGCTGTGCCATAAGGGATGCCGCGACCGCCGAGAAATCCGCCGAAATCGTCGACCGTACCCGCGTAGATACGGATCGCCCCATGGGCGACAAAGATCAAGCCCACGGCGAGGCACAGGATGCGATGGGCGGTAGTCGTGCTGATGAAGGGAATTTTCAAAGGCGCCTCCGGAGTTCCGATACTCGAGATCAGGTGGCCCTGATTTTAGTCGGATTGTGCTGTTCCTGGGAGGAAAATCTAAGCCGCAGCGCATCAGCTCTTGGCTTGCGCCAGCTGGTCGTCCTCGTCCTGGATGCCGTCAGTGATCAGCAGCGCACCCCGTTTGCGGGTCAGGTAGTTCCAGAACCACTGGAAGGAGACCATGGCCTTGTTGTCGAATTCGATCAAATAGTGGATGTGGATCAGGGCCCAAAGCAACCAGGCAGGAAAGCCCCAGAACTTCAGTTTGCCGACCTGGGCGACTGCGGCGTTGCGGCCGATCACGGCCAAGCTGCCCTTGTCGCGGTAGCGAAATGCCGTGCGTTGACGGCCCGTCACCTCGGCCAGAATCTGCTTGGCGACAGAGCGTCCCTGCTGCATGGCGACAGGCGCGACCCCAGGAAGTGGTTTTCCGTCATGTTCGTAATGGGCCATGTCGCCGATCGCGAATACTTCGCGGTGGCCTGGCAGGGCCAGCCATTCATCGACCACCACCTTGCCGGCCCGGTCTAGGTTAGCGCCGAAGCGTTCGGCCAGCACTTTACACAGTGGTGAGGCCTTGATGCCCGCGGCCCAGAGCACCGTACCGGCTTCCAGCTGGTGCGTGCTACCCCCGAGTTGATAGGTGATTTGCTCGCCGTCGATCTGGGTCACCAGCGCGGAAGTGTAAACTTTTAAGCCGAGCCGGTTGAGCGCGCGAGTCGCACTGGCGGCCAAGCTAGGTGCGAAACCCGCCAGGATCTGGGGGCCGCCTTCCAGCAGCACGATCTCCGTGTCCTCCAGGTTCAACTGCCGGAAGCTGCCGCGCAGGGTGGCGTGGGCCAACTCGCCCAGGGCCCCGGCCAGCTCGACCCCGGTCGGGCCCGCGCCGACGATGACGAAGCGCTGAAGGGTGCGGCGGCGTTGGGGGTCGCTTTCCAATTCGGCTCGTTCGAAGGCGCTGAGGATGCGCTGGCGCAGGTCCAGTGCGTTCTCGAGCGTTTTCAGGCCGGGCGCGTCCTTGGCCCAATGGGCGTTGCCGAAATAGTGATGGCGCACGCCGGTGGCGAGGATCAGGTAGTCGTAAGCGATAGCGCGCCCGCCCGAGGTCATCACCAGGCGGTTGTCGGGGTCGATGTCGACCACCTGGTCCTGGATGACGCGCGTGTTCTTCTGCTTGGCCAGGATGGCCCGTAGCGGTGAGGCGATATCGCCGGGCGAGAGCCCGCCTGTCGCCACTTGGTAGAGCAAGGGCTGGAACAGATGGAAGTTGCGGCGATCGATCAAGGTAATGGCAAGGTGTGGACTGGCAAGATTCTTGGCGGCGAACAGTCCACCGAACCCGCCTCCGACGATCACGACCTGTTTGACCTGGTCCATTTGTGCCTCCATGGATGACATCAGCCGCATTATGGCATGACCCCGAGCGTTATGGGTAAAACCTGCGTAAAACCGCGTCCTAGGACGCTAGAATGGCTGCAATGCGGGTTTGGAGCTCGGGAACTAACTCGCGCTCGAACCAGGGGTTGCGACGCAGCCAGAGATTGTTGCGGGGGCTGGGGTGGGGCAGTGGCAGGTGGCGCGGCATGTGCTCCCGCCAGGCGCTAACCACCGCGGTGAGCGAGTCCTCGGCACCCAATTCATACGCGACAGCGTAGCTGCCGACCAGCAGGGTGAGCTCGAGTTGGGGCAGTTCGGCCAACAGGCGCGCTCGCCATGTCGGCGCGCACTCGGGACGGGGCGGCAGGTCGCCCGACTTGCCGGTACCGGGGTAGCAGAAGCCCATCGGCAGAATGGCAATCAGGCGCTCGTCGTAGAACTGGGCGCGGGTCACGCCCATCCAGGCGCGCAGGCGCTCGCCGCTGGCGTCGTCGAACGGCACACCCGAGGCATGAACTTTGCGCCCAGGTGCCTGGCCGGCAATCAGGATGCGCGCCTCGGCGTTGACTTGGAGCACCGGGCGCACACCCGCCGCGAGGTGGGGTGCGCACAAGGTACAGGCGCGAACATCCTTCAACAGGTCACTGAGGCTCATCTCGGCTCCCGAAGGCGGTGGCGGTTTTCCCGCCACCATCTTAACACGGAGCGCGTCTCAGTGAGCCATTGCCGCGAACTGCTGGGTTTCCGTGCTATCGGCCAAGGCTGCCGTCGCCGTTTCGGCACCGGAGATCGCCAGGCGGACCCGGTCGAAATAGCCCGTGCCGACCTCGCGCTGGTGCTTGGTGGCGCTATAGCCGTGGCGCTCGGCGGCAAACTCAGCTTGCTGAAGCTCGCTGTAGGCGGCCATGTCGCGCTGGTGATAGGCCTGGGCCAGTTGGAACATGCTGTAGTTGAGGCTGTGGAAGCCGGCCAGCGTCACGAACTGGAAGCGGTAGCCCATGGCCGCCAGGTCCCGTTGGAAACTGGCGATTTCGCCATTCGAGAGCTTTTTGGCCCAATTGAAGCTGGGCGAGCAATTGTAGGCGAGCAACTTGCCGGGGTAGACCGCGTGAATGCCGGCGGCGAAGCGGGCCGCCTCGTCTAAGTCGGGCGTCGAGGTTTCGCACCACAGCAGGTCGGCGTAGGGCGCATAGGCCAGGCCGCGTGCGATGGCGCAGTCGAGCCCGCCGTGGATGCGCTGGAAGCCCTCTTCCGTGCGCTCGCCCGTCAGGAACGGCAGGTCGCGGGTGTCGATGTCGCTGGTCAGCAGGCGCGCCGAGTCCGCGTCAGTGCGGGCGACCAGCAAGGTCGGCACGTCCATGATATCGGCGGCCAGACGTGCCGCGATCAGCGTCTTGATGAAGTGGCTCGTCGGTACCAAGACCTTGCCACCCAGGTGACCGCACTTCTTCTCGCTGGAAAGTTGGTCTTCGAAGTGGACACCCGCGGCACCTGCCTCGATCATGGCCTTCATCAACTCAAAGGCATTGAGCTGGCCACCGAAGCCGGCCTCGGCGTCGGCGACGATCGGAACAAACCAGTCGCGCTCGCACTCGCCCTCGGCAAAGGCAATCTGGTCCGCGCGCTGCAGGGTTTTGTTGATCGCGGCAACCACCGCGGGCACGCTGTTGGCGGGATAAAGACTTTGGTCCGGGTACATTTGGCCGGCCAGGTTGGCGTCGGCAGCGACCTGCCAACCGCTCAGGTAAATCGCCTTGAGGCCAGCGCGTACCTGTTGCATCGCCTGGTTGCCGGTCAGCGCACCCAGTGCATGAACGTAGGATTCGCTGTTCAGCATCTCCCACAGGCGCTTGGCGCCTCGTTCCGCCAAGGTGTGACTGGTGCGCAACGAACCCCGCAGACGCAGGACCTCGGCGGCTTCATAAGGGCGGGTGATGCCGGCCCAGCGGGGGTCTTCGCGCCATTGGCGCGCCAGTTTCTTGGCTTCGGCTTCGAGTTCGTGTACGTGCATGTTCATTCCTCCGTGTCAATTTTGGGGCAAAGCTGGCGCAGGGCTCCGCTTGGGGTCGGGAACCGCTGGGCTCGAGTCAGAATAAAAGAGCGGTGCTAGCGCCGGGTGCGCGCTCAAGTACGGCACCGCGACAGGGTGCTGGCTGATGGGGAAATCAGTCCGTGGGTTCGGAGCCTCGACTGAGGAATTCGCGGAACTCTCTTTCGAGGAACAGGGCGCGGGCCGTTTCAGCAGCGGCGCGCCAATCTTCGAGCTCGCGCTCGTCTTCCACTTCAGTGAGAATGGCGTCCAACTCCTCGTCGAACAGGGCGTCCACCAGCGTGCGGGTGACCTGTTCACCCTCGTCGAGGGTGACGCGGTGGTAGAGCCATTGCCAAACCGAGGCCCGGGAGATTTCAAGCGTGGCCAGATCCTCCATCAGGCCGTCCCAAGCCACACAGCCCAGGCCGTTGCGCCAACCGTGCATGTAGGCGATGCCAACCCGCAGGTTGCGACGCAGCCCAGCCATGGTTTTGGGGCCCTCGGCACGAGGCAGCAGTGCGGGTCGATGAAAGGTTTCGTCGGGCATCACCCCCAGCTGGTTTTCGTGGGTGAAAGCAGCCAGGGCGTGGCCGATGAAGAAGGGGTGCGAGACCCAGCAGCCGTCGTGGCCCCAGCTGGCCTCGAGCCGTTTGTCCGCGGCGACCTTGGCGGTCTGGCGGGCGCGGCTCTCGGCATCGCGGCCCGGTGTGAAGGCGGCCATGCCCCCCAGTGCCCAGGCGCCGTGCAGGTGGCAGATGCGGATCAGGCGCAGCGCATAGTTGCGCATCCAATCCCGCTCCAGGTTGATATAGTCGCGGTCGGCGAGTACGCGGTCGGGATGCAGGCGCAGGACCTTGATATCGGAAAAGATCTTGTCCCAGCGGCCGACATTGAGCGCCACGGCCGTGTGGCGCAGCTCGTAGAGAATTTCCTCGATCTGGAAGGCGGCGGGCAGGGTTTCGATCAAGAAAGTCGCCCGCAGGGTAGCCGGGGGGAGCTCGAGAGCGCGTTCCAGTGCGGCGAACAGGTCTGCCCACCAGCTGGCCTCCTCGGCATCCTCGAGCTTGGGAACATAAAACGCCGGCGTTTCGCCGCGCGCCCACTGTTTGGCCGCGGTATGCCAAGCCACCGTGACCAGATCGAAGAGTGCCGCCGAGATGGGCTCGCCATCGACCATGAAATGGCTTTCCTGGAGATGCAGGCCGCGAACCCGGACCATCAGCTTGGCGTGATCCGCGGGGTCAACGGCGTAATGGCGGCCGGACTCGGGGTCGGTGTAGGTCAACTGGCCATCCACCGCGGCGATCACGTTCTGAATCCCCGCAATGACGTTGGACCAGGTCGGTTTCATGGCATCTTCGAAGTCGACCATGGCACAGTCGGCGCGGGCGCCCTCGCTGTTGCGGGACAGCATTTGGATCACCATCTTGGGGCTGTTGACCGGCCCGGTGATTTCGACACGGCGGCAGCGCAGGTCAGCAGGAACCGGGTCGACCTGCCAGCTGGGGCTGGACCAGGGTCCTTCGACGGTGCTGTAGTGGGGCAGGTTGCCAGTATCCCAGCTGGCTTGACGCGAGCGCCGGGATTGCAGCAAGCGGTGGCGGCGCGGGTCGAAGGCGCGGTGGAGCTCGGCCAACAGGCTGCGCAGTGGTGCGACCAGGGGCGTCATGCGGGCGGCGGCGGTCACGGTCAGGGAGACGCCATCCTCGAAACAGACAATCGAAGAAGAGGATAGGGTTTGATCAAAAACATAGAGTGGCATGGGGGTTCCTCCGGGAAAGGGCGGTCACAAACGCAGGATATGTGAGCGAATGAATGGTGTCAAGCGAAATTTCGCTAGAAGTGTCGGTTCGCTGTGGGCCGCTTCTCGCTGGCCAACCGCCGTGCTACAATACACCCGCAATGAAGGCGGGAGGCGCAATGGAACAGGAGTCGATCCAAATCATCTTCGGGCTCAAGGTCGGTCAACTGCGCGAGGCCAGCGACATATCGCTCAAGCAGCTGGCGGCGCGGACAGGTATGAGCGTGTCTTATCTCAACGAAATCGAGAAGGGCAAGAAGTACCCCAAAATGGAAAAGATGCTGCTGTTGGCCACGGCACTCGGCACCACCTATGAGGAACTGGTCACGCCGCGGCTCGATGGTTCGCTGGATCCCCTGGCCGCCGTACTGGCCTCTCCGCTGATGCGCCAATTTCCGTTTCATCTGTTCGGCACCTCGGCCCGCGAGATCCTTCAGTTGATGGTCGGACATCCCAATGAAATGGGCACCCTCGCGCGCATGCTCAGTGAGCTGGGCCATAGCTACGACCTGCGCATTGAGGATCTTTTCCACACGGCATTGCGCTGCTACCAGATGCTTCACCACAATTACTTTCCCGAGCTGGAGACCCTGGCAGGTGATTTTCGCCAGCGCAACGGTCTGGCTGCGGACGAACTGGTCAGTCACGAGCACATGCGCACAGCGCTGCTGCAGCTGAGCGGGCTGAAGATCATCGAGAAGGACGCCGACGAACTACCGCCTGCCCTGCGCAGCCAGCGATTCTTTATCCTGCCTTCGGGCCGCGAGTTGTGGCTCAATCGCCGCCTCAGCTCGGCCCAGCGTGGCTTTCTCTTCGCCCGCGAATTGGGTTACCAGTTGCTCGGCATTCAGGATCGGCCAGCCACTTCGCCCGCGCTGCAGCCCGTGACCTTCGATCACGTCTTCGACAATTTCCGCGTCTCTTATTTCGCAGGCGCGCTGCTGCTGCCACAGAAGCGCTTTCTGTTGGATCTCAAGCGCATCTTCGCCCGTCCCAACTGGGCCGAAGCGCAGCACGCCCTGCTCGACCTGCCGACCCTCTATGGGGTGACGCCCGAAACCCTGTTCTACCGCATGAGCGAACTGATTCCTCAGGGGTTCAAGACGCGCAAGGTACATTTCACCAAGTTCGCGCGCAAGCACGAGCACCGCCGGCTGGTCTTGGAAAAGCAGTTCAATATGTCGCAGCTGCACATCCCCAACGGCATCAGCCTGAACGAACATTTTTGCAGCCGTTGGCTGTCCGTCGTGGCCCTGGACGAATTGGCCAGCAACCCGGAGCTGGCGACGTGGCTGGGGGCGCAGCGCTCGCGTTTTTTCGATTTTGGAACGGATTTCTTTTGCTTGACCGTCAGTTACCGCGGCACGCTGAGACCCGATGAGCTGTTCTCGGCGACGGTGGGTTTTCCACTCGATCCCTCGCTCAAGGCCACGGTCAAGTTCTGGTCGGACGATGCGATCCCCACCCGCGATTTGGGTCAGACCTGCGAGCGCTGCCCGCTTTCACCGGGCCATTGCGTCGAGCGCCAGGTGGATCCCGATCTTTACCTGGCAGGCCGCGAGCGCGCTGCGCAGCGTGAAGCGCTCGCGGAATTGCTGACCGCTCATTGACAGGCCTATAAATAAAAAAGGGTGAGCCCATATGGGCCCACCCCCTTGATACGCGATTGCGCAGCGAATTAGCAGCCTTTCAGCTTGCCTTTGGCGGCGGTCAGGGTCTCGCTGAAGGTCGTGATTTTGGCACGGAACTCTTCGGCTTTGGTTTTGACTTCGTCATAGGCGCCGCTGTCGTAGGCGGAACCCACAGCGCTCCACTCGGTGGCCAGGGTTTCCCATTCGGTTTGGAGAGGGGCCATCAGCGCGTCGAAGTTCTTGGGTTTCTTGGCGCAGTTGTTGATTTCCGTCATCATGGTTTCGGCTGCGGTGTAAACAGTGCCGACATCGTTTTTCACGGTTTCGGCTTCAGCGCGCTTTTGCTCTTTGGCGGCTTTGGCAGTTTCTGCGGCGGCGTTGGCTTTCTCGACGACGCTGTTCATCAGCTCCGTGGCTTTGTCATACTTGCGGGAGTAGCCAGCTTTCGTAAGTTGGGCCGCCAGTTCGGCATTCATTTCATCCAGAGCGGTTTTCGCTTGGCTCAGTTGATCGGCAGCCATGGTCTCGGCGCCAGCTTGAACAGCGGCGTCGTAAGCGGCTTGTGCAGAGCTGGTGTCGGGAGCGGGTACGTCCGCGCAACCAACCAGCAGTGCAGCAGATACCAGCACAGCGACCATGATCGATACTTTTTTCCAATTGCGTTCCATTGACTTGGTTCTCCTAAGATGTAATCACCTGAAGCTTGATCTCACCGCGCCTGTTCGGTTGTTTCGCCGAAGGCCAGGACCAGGGAGATGGTCGCGCTTGCTCCGGGCAAGGCAAACCACTCTGCATAGAGCAAGAGCTTTGCCAATGGCAAAAGTGCCCCATTCTTCGCCTAAGTGCTGGAAATCACGGTTTTGCTCGTGCAATTCCCAAGGCAGCTTAAGAAAATCGGAATATCTTTTCCTTTTTTGATCGGATACAATGTTCCGGTTTGGAGGTTCGTCATGTTGTTGCGGATCTTGATTGTCGGGGAGAAGGCGTTGGTCCAGCGCATAGCCGGGCTCGTACGCCATGACAATGTCATTCTCGAGAAGCGCGAGCGCGCCAGCCTTAAATATGAACCCTTGCCCGAGAGTTTCGAGTTAGTGGTTGCCGAGGAGGGCAGCTTCAACGAACCACTGGATGTTGTCGCTCAGACCCTTCGCAAGATCCCCGACGCGCCTGAAGTCATCGCGCTCCAGCGCCAGGAAGATCCGCTGCGGCGCGCAGCGCTCTTGACCGCGGGCTGTTTGGGCGTACTCAGTGCCCAGTTGCCCGACGAGGTGTTGGCTGGCCCGCTGAACACGATCATCAACCGTCGACGAGAACTGTTGGTGCAGCGGCTGGGCTTGTCGCGTTTGGTCGACAAAAACCGCTTGGGCGATTTTGCTTCAAGCAGTCCGGCCATGGCCAAGATGCTGGTGGTGGCCCAGCGCGTCGCCGAAGCCGACAGCTCACTGCTGATTCTTGGGGAAACGGGGGTCGGCAAGGAATGGTTCGCTCGCGCCATTCACGCCGAGGGTCCGCGTGCACGAGCGCCGTTCATTGCCGTTAACTGTGCCGCTGTGCCCGAGTCGTTGCTGGAGAGCGAGCTGTTCGGCCATGAGCGGGGGGCCTTTACCGGCGCTTCCAAATCCCGTCGGGGCTACTTCGAATTGGCCCACAAGGGCACGATTTTTCTGGACGAGATCACGGAGATGAGCCCGCACCTGCAAGCGAAACTATTGCGTGTCCTGCAGGAGCGCCAGGTCCAGCGCTTGGGCGCAGAAAAACCCATCGACGTGGATCTGCGCATTATGGCGGCGACTAACCGCGATCCCGATGAAGCGATCAAAGCCAAGACGTTTCGCAGCGACCTCTACTATCGCCTCAGCGTCGTGACACTGCCCATTCCACCTCTGCGCGATCGGCCCGAAGACATCCCCTCGCTCGCCCGTCGCTACCTGGAAAAGTTCCGCGTGCAGATGCGCCGTCCCCCGCTGGAGCTGTCGGATGCGGCGCTCGCCGCGCTGAGTCGTTATTCCTGGCCCGGTAACGTGCGCGAGCTGATCAACGTCATGGAGCGAGCGGTGCTCTTGACGTCGAGTACGGTCATCTATCCCGAAGACCTGCCAGAGAGTATCGCTATGGCGCACGGTCATGCCGAGGCGCTGGCCGAGGGCGCGCCGCCCAACGGCTTTAAGCCCATTGCGCTCGACACCATTGGCAATTGGCAGAGCCTGTCGTTCAAGGAACTGCGCAAGCGCGTGCTGCTCCAACTCGAGCTGCAATACCTAGATGCGGTGCTCCGCGACACCCGTGGCAGCATCCTGCGCACCGCCAAGCTGCTCGGCGTTGCGCCGCGTTCCATCTACAATAAGATGAGACAGTTCAAGTTGAACAAAGAAGACTACAAACAGACGGTCTAGATCGACTTTATCGGGCCGGCAACTGTTACCTGGTTGCTTGCGGCAGGTGCGTCGCGCTATGGTTGTTTGGGGTGCGCCAGCGTGCGCGCTTCGGAGGGCAGGTTGACACCGGCGGCTTCCGCGGCCAGGTAGTCGTAGGCGGCGGCATCGAGTTGGCCGAGCTTGGCGTAGGCATTGCCTCTCCAGTAGCGGGTCAGGCCGGCGGGCTCGAGGCGGTTGGCGGCGCTGAAATCGTCGATCGCAGCTTGCCAGGCGCCTTGCGCGCAGTGCAGGACGGCGCGGTTGAAATAGGCCTTGCCATAGTCAGGAAAACGGGTCAGCGCGACGTCGAGCCAGTGCATGGCTTCCGTTGGCTGGTTCCTGCGATCGAGTAATCGCGCCAGGGTGAGATAGGCCTGGCGCTGTTCTGGGTCAGTGGCCAGGTATCTGCGGTAATCGTCACAGGCCTCGTCCAAACGCTGCATGCGTTCATAAACGATAGCGCGGTTGAGGTGGACCTCGTGGTAGTTGGGATCGCGCTTCAATGCCTGATTGAAGGCTTCGATAGCCTCGCCGTCTCGCTCGAGCGCGCTCAGTGCCACGCCGCGGTAGTTATGGGTCTGTGCCCATTCGGGATGGCGGGTCAGCACATAGTCGAAGTCCTTCAACGCCTCCTGGGCTCGCCCCAGACTCATGAGGGAGATGCCGCGGGCATTGTGGACATCGCTGTCCACAGGTTCGATGGCCAGGGCGCGGTTGAAATCATCGATAGCCTCCTGGTGGCGGCCCTGTTCGCCGTAGAGCAGGCCGCGGCACACATAGGGCAAGCGATAGCGAGGATTGAGCTGAACCGCACGTTCGATATCGGCTAGGGCCATGTCCGTCTGTTTGGCCTCGCGGTAGGCGAGGCTACGGCTGGTCCAGACCCGAGCTTTTAAGGGCGCGTACGTCAGATTGTCCGTCCACAGAGCGATCGAATCGCGCCAAAGCTCGTTGCGGCGCCACGTCAGAATCGCCAACGCGATCAGGCCTGCGATACAAATGCCGCCCATCAGCGCTCGCAGCCGATCGAGGCGCTCGAGCAGCAAGGCTACGACCAGAACAACGCCGACCATCGGCAAGTACATGCGGTGCTCGAAAATCACGTCGGGAAGGCTGATGGCCGCACATTCCACAGACAGACCGAGCCCGATGAGCACCAAGGCGAAGCCGAGCTTGGGCCATTGGCGAAGGCAGACGACGAGCCCGACCGCACAAAGCGCGAGGCCCAAGAGCGCCCACCAGACTTCTCCCACTGAATGAGCAATTGGATAGTCATAGTCGACCTGTTGATGGAGGGGCACAAAGATCAAGCGCGCATAGGTGAAGAGCACCCGTGTTTGGGTCAGCAGGTAGGCGATGGGGCTCAAGGGCTCATAGCCCTCGGCGATACCTGGCATGACGTACTGGGCGCTGTGAGTGAGCACAATGGCAGGGATGGGCAGAAACCCAAGCCCGAACGGCAGCAACCAGCGCCAGGGCGGCCGCCCAGCCCGGCCCATGCCCCACAGTTCGAGGGCCAGCAGGGCCAGGGGGAGTGGGAAGGCGATTTCCTTGGAGAATGTCGCCAGAAGCAGGGTGGTCAGGCCGCAGAGCAGGTAACGACGCGCCTTGGACTTGTCCCCCCCGTTCAGCGATCGGCGCAGGTGCAAGTAGTAGACCAGGGTCCAGACAAAGCCAAACGCCGCCATCACGGCCGTGCGTTGCCAGACGTAGGTGACGGCTTGGGTTTGAAGGGGATGGATCAGAAACAGCGCGCCGGCGACGAACGCGGCAAACCGTCGCCAAGAGTGTCGCGAACGATCGTCTGCGGGGAGAAGGTAGTGGGCCAAGCGCCAGACGCCGATGCCTGTGCCCAGGTGAAAGGCCAGGTTGACCAGATGGAAACCAAGGACCTGCGTGCCATTGAAGTGAAGGTTGAGAGCAAAACTCGCCATGGCTGCGAATCGCGTGGGCGTATAGGACCAGATGGCGAAGAGGTTTAGGTGCTGCAATGCCCTGTTTTGCAGGATGCAGAGTCGATCGTCGAAAGTAAAGGGCACATCGAGGCTGTTTGCATAGATGAGCGCGCCGATGACGGCAAGGACAAGCACGTCCAGAAAGGGTGGCTTGGACGCAGAGGGATCGGATGAGTTGAGGCTCATGGCGGCTCCTTGCCTGGGATGAGCATAGTTAGCATTCTGGTCTGGGGCTGTCAATGCTGATCGGAAGGGGAGGCGAAAAGTTTTTGGCGAGGTCGCAGAACTTTTGGGCCGAGCTGTCGTAATTTTATATCGAGGTGATATCACATTGATTCCAAGTCGTCGCGGAGGTTTCCATGATTCAAGAGAATGAAAAGTCAGGCCTTTCAGGTCTTCCCGTACTGATCGTGCTGCTGCTTGCTTTGCTCGCAGAGGTGGCATTGCTGATCACCAACGTTGGTGTGAGGGGCGAACTTGTCCTCTTGGCCGTCGTCTTGATCCCCTTTACGGTTTTCCTGTTGTCGGGCCTGTTTCTCGTCAACCCCAACGAAGCCAAAGTTCTGCAGCTCTTTGGTCGCTATGCCGGCACCGCCAAGACCCAGGGCTTGCGCTGGGCCAATCCCTTCTACACCGCCACCAAGATCTCGCAGCGAGTGCGCAATTTCGAGACAGGGAAGCTGAAGGTCAATGATGCCTCTGGCAACCCCATCGAGATCGCCTCGGTCGTGGTTTGGCGTGTCGTCGACACTGCCGAGGCCGTCTTTGAGGTGGACAGCTACGAGAACTATGTCCACGTTCAATCCGAAGCCGCGCTGCGCTCCCTGGCGACGGGCTATCCCTATGACGCTCACGAGGGTGAAGATACCTCGCTGAGTGGCAACACCAGCCATGTCTCCGAAAAACTCCGCGTGGAAATCCAGGAACGCCTGGTCAAAGCCGGCGTGGAAGTGATCGAAGCGCGCATCAGTCACTTGGCCTACGCGGCCGAAATTGCGGCTGCGATGTTGCAGCGCCAGCAAGCATCCGCAGTGGTCGCGGCCCGAACCAAAATTGTCGAGGGTGCGGTGGGCATGGTCGAGCTCGCACTTGACAAACTCTCGCGTCAGAATATTCTTCACCTCGACGAGGAGCGCAAGGCAGTCATGGTCAGTAACCTCCTGGTGGTACTGTGCAGCGATCGCCACACCCAGCCCGTGGTCAACACCGGCTCGCTCTACTGAACACAGGCGCACTGGCGCCCCTCTAGGAGGGCCAAATGGCCGAGAGGAAATCATTCCTATTGCGGATACAACCGGATGTCCATGCCGCCTTGCAGCACTGGGCCGACGACGAGTTGCGCAGCTTGAACGCCCATGTGGAGTTTTTGCTGCGCCGTTCGCTGCAGCAGGCGGGTAGGCTACCCAGCAAAAGTCGCGAGGCTCCCGAAGAGTGATCGCGGCTGCTGGGTCGCGGTTTTGCGCGCTAAAACGTGGTGCCTGAAGGGAAATACACGTGGCGCGCTTCTTCGCTGGGTGCTGAAATCGACTTTCTTGCAAGTTGAGGTGACAAAATGTATTTGTTTTCCAGACGGTTGGAGGTGGTGAAAAAAACTAACACGTGAAAATTGACGAATTCGCTTGGCTTTGCCCATATGGGCGAGATAAAATGTCCTGCCCTTTAAGTGACACGATCTATTCATCCATTAGGGACTCTTTCGCAAGGAGTGAGAAATGAACTTCTTTATCGGAATTGAGGAACGCTGAAGCTTCCTGCTTGCGATCTGGCTGAAGCCAGGAGATGTGATACGCTCTATCGAATGAAAACCGGAAGCGTCACCCCATTGCTGTGGTCATGAGCGACACCGTTGCCAGACCGTGGCACCCGTGAGGCTGTCCAGTGGTCGTTCAGAACGGATCAGCCAGATCGCGATCTGTGCCTTTTGCCGGACGAGACGAAAGCCGCCCATGCCATTGTCGTAAGGAATACCTTTGTGGGCCATGTGACATGATCTCGAGGGGGTATATTAAAACGGCCGAATGCCCTGGTAAAAAGGTCCTATCCCATTTTTGAATCGTGGTATGATTCAGAAAATTTTGAACGCAAGGCGAACTCAGGGCTATCATGACAACGCGACCAAGAGAACTCGACCCCCAATGGTTCCAAATACTGGCGACGCGCATTGACGAATTGTTGCTGATCGTCGACGAACAATTCAACATTCTCTTCGCCAACGACGCCTTCTCCGAGTGGGTGATGCAGCCGGTCAAGGAGCTTATCGGCAAATCCTTTCCGGAATCCTTCGTGCCCGCTCTTGAACGCCAGAGCACGGTCGCGGCGATGAGCGTGATGGCGGACCAGGTGGTGCCATGTCATGTCGTGGGCTTGCGCGGCACGCGCGAGTATCTATTTAGGCTCTATGACTTGGGCGATGGCGTCAAAGGCATGTCTGGTCAGGTGGGAAATCCTGCCGATACGGCCACGGATCTGCGGGAAGGGCAATTGCGCCTCGCCAGCATTCTCGAGACAGCGGTCGACGGTATTGTCATGATCGACTTCAAGGGCACGGTGTTGGCCTTCAACAAGGGAGCCGAGAATCAGTTCGGCTATTTAGCCAAGGAAATCATTGGCGAGAACATCGCCAGGCTAATGCCCAATCCCTATGCGGCCAGCCACGATGAGTTCATCGCCAATTATCTGCGCACGGGCGTGTCCAAAATCATTGGCAAGGGTCGTGAGGTCATGGGTCGTCGTCGCGATGGCTCGTTGTTTCCGATTCACCTGTCGGTAGGTCGCGAGTTCACCTTGGGGGATCGCATTTGTTTCACAGGAGTGGTGCGCGATCTGAGTAGGGAGAAACGCATCGAAAACCAACTGCGCCAGGCCCAAAAAATGGAGAGTATCGGGACGCTGGCCGGTGGCATCGCCCATGATTTCAATAATATTTTGGGTGGGATCATGGGTTACGTGGAGCTGATGCTCGAAGATGCCGAACCTGGGAGCTACCTCCAAGATGATTTGAACGAGATGCGCAACGCCTGCCAGCGCGGCAAGGATCTGATTCTGCAAATCCTGACTTTTAGTCGCCAAGATCGCACGACCAAGGTGCCACTGGGTTTCACCAGCATCGTCAAGGAGTCCCTGAAACTGCTGCGGCCCGTGATCCCCGCCAACATCGAGATCACCTGCACGCTTGACAAGGACGTACCCAATGTGCTCGCCGATGCCACCCAGATTCATCAAATCATGATGAACCTGTGCACCAATGCCTATCATGCGCTGGAGCGGGAAAGCGCCTGGATTCAAGTCCGCCTGACCCGCATCGTTCTAAGCCCCAGCTACAAGGGCGTTCAGCCAAATCTGCCCTATGGTCCCTATGTGTTGCTGCAGGTTGCCGATAACGGCACCGGTATGGACGAGACGACACTGCAGCGTATCTTCGACCCCTTCTTCACCACCAAGACCCAGGGCAAGGGGACGGGTATGGGCCTGGCAGTGGTGCATGGGATTGTGCAAAACCACAGCGGCGATATTGTCGTTGAGAGCCGCGTCGGCGAGGGCACTTGTTTCAGCTTGTTCTTCCCGGCTCACGATGAGGCGGTCGGCGAGGAGACCTTGCACAGCTTGCCGCGCACAATCGGACGGGAGCGCATCATGCTCGTCGACGACGACGATCTGCTGATCAAAGTGCAAAGCAGAATCTTGGCGCGGCGCGGTTACCAGGTAACGACCTTTGCCAACGGCCTGGATGCGCTTGAGTATTTCCGCGGGCATCAGGATGGGTTCGATCTGATCATCACGGACCAGACGATGCCCAAAATGACTGGGATCGAATTGGCTGCGGAAATCGTGCGGCTGCGAGAAGACTTACCGATCATCATCACCACGGGCTTCTCCGATGCGATCATGCCGGACAAGGTCGCAGCCAAGGGCATCCGCGAGCTATTGCGCAAGCCTGTCGACAGCGAGGAACTGACGAATGCGGTGCGCCGCGTGCTCGACGCGGAAACCGAAGACTAGGTCACTCTTTGGGGGCCAGATGCAGGAGCAGGCCCGAGGGCTCGATCTTGAAGCTGATTTTGACCGGCTTGTCCTTTAAATCGAAGGCGATGCGAAGGTGGTCGGGATGCTTGCCGAGACGCATGCCAGTCGTCAGGGGATGGTCGAGCTTGCGGTCGCCAAGCCCGCGTTTGACCTCCCATTTTCCCGGCAAGTCGACGTAGTAGACCTTGGTCAGGAGTTTGCCCTCCGGCATGAGCGAACCGCTACCAACGATATGGAGGTCGAGCGAGTCGCCGTTCTGTTCGATTCGGAGGTCGTCCAGGCGCGCTCGGGCGGTGGCTTTTGCCACCACGGGTTTAGGTGTGGGCGGCGCTGGTTTGGCTTGGGCGGAAGGTGTGGCATCGGCGGGCTTGGCCGCGGCTGCCTCGGGTTTGCTGGACGACGCCACGGACTTAGTGGGGGTTGCGGTCGGGTCCGCGCCAGCTGGTTCGGGTTTAACCGAGCTTTGCGCGGGTCCCGAGAGCGGCGCGCCGCGATCACGCGCCTGGTTTTTTTCGAGCTGATGGAGCACTGAGGCACTGTAGCGGCTGTCCCTGACCGGCGGCGCGCCATTGGCGGTGGTGTCCACGGCGGCAGGCGCGGTGGATGGCGGTTCTGTGACTGTCGCGACAGGTCCCTCGGCGCTGTCAGGCGAGGTAATGCCTTGATCGCTTGCGGGGTTGGCGTTCGGTGGCTCCGCCTGGGTTGTCGAGCGCTGGCCTGCCGCGGCGTCTGATTGCTCCGAGGGTGCGGGTGATTCGGGTCCGGACCTGGGCTCACTGGTCTTTGTGCTCGCACTTGGTTGGGTGATGCTAGCGGGTAGGTCCGGCTCGCTGATGGCCATGAGAATCACGCCCAACGAGAGTAATCCGACCAATACGCCCGATGAGATGGAGCGGTTGCGGTCCATCAGGGGATTGGCCCAGGAGAGAAAGCGGCGCTCGCACTTGTCGCATTGGTAGGGCGAGAGCGGCAGGAACCAAGCGAGCTTCTCCTCCACCCGCGTCGGTGGATAGGCCGCCTCGATGTCGCTGCTCTTGCATTTCCCGCATCTGACCTTCATACCCACCACCCCACAGTACAGTTGAATTCAACCGTAACCGCAAACCCTTGGCTTGTCAAGCGAAGCGAGTTGAAGATCTGGTGTTGTTCAGTCCGGAAAGCCCCCGCCGTCGTCGTCTTCGCGGGTGTCGTCGCCGGTCTCCTGGCTCTGCAGCTCGCGAAAACGGTTGATGGTCTGGCGATACATGGGCACGTAATCGCGCGCCATGCGCAAGTAGTGGAAGCGGGTCAAGGCCGTGCGGCGACAGGTTGCCGGCTCCCACTTGCCCAGCTCCTCGATGGCTTTGAGCCAGTCCTTCTCCGAATTACAAAGTGAGCCGCACTCGCTGGTCAGCAGTTCCGAGCAGGCGCCCGTATTCAGGGCCAACACCGGCGTCCCGGAAATCAGCGATTCGGGGATCACGAGTGGGCCGCCATCGCTCTGGGGCGAGGTGTGCAGCAGTGCCATGGCACCGGCAATAAGGCTGGCCTTGGTGCGACCGCGGACGTCGCCCACATACTTGGCGCCATGCTTCTCACACAGCCCCTTGATCTCTTGAATTGTCGAGGTCTCCGCGGCGCCGCCGGCTACGACCAGCTGGCGGCCGGCTTTCTCGGCGATTTGCAGGGCAGTGGTCAGGCCCTTGTCGCGGTAGTGATCCAGAGCCGCCATGAACAACAGGTAGTTCTCTTTTTCAGCCCGAAATGCGTAGCCATCGGGGTCAATGCCGCAATGAACAAAGCGCGTGCCCGAGCATTTGTTCATAAGATAGCGGGAGGTGAAGACCCAGTTGGGGTCGTTGGTTTTTTCGCCCTTCGGCGGCTTGGGGGAAAGGCGATGGCAGGTGGCGAGAAAGGGCGTGCGGTACCGAGTACCCCGCCAGAGCACATCCTGGCCGGCGATCCCGTGTGCTACGTCCACGTCGACAGGGGCCACGGAGCAGCGCTTGACACTTGACGGCAAACTGTCTTCGGCGCCTTGGGGCAGGAGATAGAAGACTTCGTGGCCCAGTTCCGCTAGACCGCGGGCGAGCAGATCGTGGACGTGTTGTGAGGATCCGGAAGCCATCGCGGTAGGCTTCAATTCGCAGCCAGTATCGCGAAAAGCTGGATAGCGGTGCTGTGCTCCCATTAGAATGCGCATGATCATGACCCTCGAACAAGACGTTGCGCGGTTGGACCGCGCCAGTAGTGACCCCCCGACAGCACCTTCCCGACCCTTAAGGTGGGCGATGACTTCGCGTGATGGGAACCAGGGGAGAACACCAGGAGTAGTTTGCACCGGAGATATGCTCGCCAGTGGGTGCGTAGTATAACGCACCATGGATAATCTGTGTTATGGAAGAGCGCGCTTGTTTTAGGAAGGCGATAGAGCAAGTGGCGCTCGAGGTGTATGTCGCTGGCCGCCAAGAGGTTGGCATCGACCACCGGAGTGCGGGACGCATGCCGGGACGGGGAAGAACAGGCAGACGTCAAGGGGGCATGGTGGCCCTGGTCGGAGGATTTTCCCCCGATCGCCCCTTGGACTTGTAAATGGTCGTGAGCGAGACAAGCGGGGACAGGTTGGTAGGGGTTAGCCGGATTTTTTGAAATGACGGGACCTCTGCAGAGCGGTGTTGAGGCATGGGCGTTTTTCGTACTGGGTGTCCTCTTGCATTATAAACCAGCTTCAGCAGACGGCGATGCCGTTCTTCGCGTGGCTGGCGTGCTAGGGCGACCGGCGGAGGAAGTGAATTCCCTGTCGCGGCGTGTTGCGGGTGTGTCCAGAATTCAAGGTTCGGTCTTTCCCTTAATTATCTCCCTCTTTGCCATGGGTCGATCCTTACACATTGCGAGTTTGGCTTTACGCCGTGTCTGTTGGATATCAAAAAGGCCAGTCTCTGGGTTTTTTTGTATTTATTGCCATTTCTATTGCGCGGTCAAGCATGATGCTGTAGGTTATATGCAGTTTGAGATTGTGGTTTTTAATCCACGAATTCTCTCAATGAGCAAGCTAAGATACTGATAACTAGGTGCTCCTCATCCACCCTTGCCGAGTGCATGACTTGAGGAGCCGGAGGAAATGGATGGGTAAACTGCGCATTGAGCCGAAGGCCAAGCGAATGAGTTCGGAGCGGTTGCGAGAAATTCAGGAGATCCTCGACGCAGCTCGGGATGCTTCCGAAACTGCACATGTCTTTTATGATCTCGACGAACAGGAGGATGGTGCCAAGACACGCAAAGAGCTGCTCGAGGTCGCCGAAAACCTGGGTTTGAATATCGTCGTCAAGATGTTGCGAAACCAACGGGCACTGTCGCTGTCCTTTGTCGGAGAGGCTCTGCAGCGGCGCGGCCGGATCACTTCAGACAAAGCGAAACAGAAAATCTTGGATGTCTTGTCGGTGGCCGGCAAACCCATGCGAAAGAGCGAAATCATAGCCGCCGCTGGCATCAATCCCGGCACCTGGAACCCGCGTATTTCTGAACTCTTAAAGGAAGGGCGCGTCGTACGGGAAGGCCTGCGTCGCGATTCCGTGTACTGCCTCACCTAATCTTCGGGCTGGGGTCTGGCCGGCTCGCTGGCCAGCTCCCCACTCAGGCCAGTTCTGCATAGATCGCCGTGTGATCCGACAGATGGCGCCAGGGGCGTCCGGTCAGCGCTTGGGCGTGTAGGGGCTGCATACCGCGCAAGTAGATCCGGTCCAGCTTCAGGAACGGCATAATCGCGGGAAAGGTCTTGGCGTGCTGGTCGTGGATGTCCAGATGGGCTTCAACCACATCGAGGCGGCGCTCGAGGATCCTGCTGACATCCTCGCTCCAATCGTTGAAATCTCCGCAAATGATTAAGGGCGAGCCGTGGGGCACGCGGGTTTCGATACGCTGGCAGAGATTGTCGACCTGAACCAAGCGCCCGCTCTTGAGCAGGTTCAAGTGGAGCGTGATCGTGTGCAGCGCTTGGGCGTAACCGGGCACATCAAGCACGCAATGCAGCATGCCGCGCTGCTCGAGGCGGTTGGTCGAGATGTTGAGATTTTCGGATTGCAGCAAGGGAAACTTGCTCAGCAAGGCATTGCCATGATGGCCCGCCTTATAGACCGCATTCTTGCCGTAGGCAAAAAATGGCCAAACCGACTCCGCCAGGAACTCAAATTGCGCTTTTTCCGGCCAACTGGCAACGCGCTGACGATGGATCTTGTGGTCGCCGATGACTTCCTGAAGGAAGACCAGATCGGCATGCACTTCCTGGATGGCGCTGCGAATCTGATCGAGAACGAAGCGCCGGTTACCCATGTCGAACCCTTTGTGGATGTTGTAGGAAAGAACTTTCAGCGACATCTCTTCCTCGAGGCTCTGTGCGAGCCAAGTCGCTCGAGCATACCACTCGAGGCTCCGCTAAAAAAGTGAGGCCTTGATCACTAGATCCTGAGCACCATTTTAACACCACACGGCAATTGCGAATCGGAAAAGGCATTCCGAGCTAGTCAGAAGGGCAAAAGGGAAACTGGTTGGTTCATTGTGCCGACCTCACCGGGTTCATGATGGTTGCGCGGATCATTTCGGCAAGCCGTGGCGCTCGATTCGCCGCTGAGCCGATGTGTTCGCAGTTCCTGGCGAGCTTGCTCCTTTGTTTGCTGGTGCTGCGGCATGCCCGAGGAAGCTTTGCCTGCGGGCGAGGGAGACTAAGACAACAAGATCGACCCTACTTCCGAATTCCATGGACTTGCGCGGTTCCGTGAGGCGCTGTGTGCGGGGATGGCATACTTTCGGAATTCCGGAGCTACCTAAACACAAAGTGCGAGCGTTGCTCCGGAATTCCGCAGGAACGACTTTCCCAGTTGGCGGCTCGTTTTGGCATCAAAACTTTGTTCCAAATTGGGAGCGAGAGAGTTTTTGGTTACATGGGCAAGTTAATCACTCAGTCAGACGGTCGTGCGGCGTGCCGGAAGAGGCTTTTCCCGAGGAATGCGCTGTGTTTGGTCGCCGGAGGTGGTCACTTACTCAGTGTGAGGGTCGTTCTTGAGTGCGTGGAGCCGCTCGTTCAGGGGAAGAGCTTCTTTCGGAATTCCGAAAGTCCGACTTTCTCGAGTGCGGCGTCCCTGCGGAATTCCGAAAACCCGTCTCACTCGCGATGGCGCTCCGGTTTGGAAGTGCAAAAGTGGGTTATTTCAGAAATGAAAGAAAGTGTTTGGGGGTCGCTGTGGGGTCCCTGTGGCCGCGCTTGATAGGGGGACGCACTCGCTAGGACAGCCACCTTTTGTCAAGCAGCGGTTGGACTCAAGCTAGACGCGGCTGGTCGCAAAGCGCGTATGGTGCGCGGAGCCGTCAACCTGACAAAGGCGTACTAGACCACAAGCGCACTATCGCCCAGGCTGGGTTATTTTCCTCATGCTTGGGGCTCCGTGGCGGGCTCGCTCGCCCTTGGTCCGGGGTTTGGCGCTGGCACGATGCTTGATACATCTTGGCTCTAGGACAGTAGACAAACGGGAGGATCCCCATGAAAAACATACGTGCAAAAGACATCATGAGCAAGGACGTGGTCTGGGTGACCGAAACCACTTCCGTTGCGGAAGCGGCCAATCTGTTCATGGAAGAGATGATCACGGGTGCGCCGGTCGTCAATGACAAGGGCGTGATGACCGGGGTCGTCTCCTTGCGCGACTTCGTCAAGAACGGCATGACGACGGAGCGCTTCGTCCCCGACGGCGACAAGAAAACAGTCTATTACGAGGAGAGTTGGGACCTTCCTCTGTCTGAAGAGGAGGCCCGTGGTTTCCATTTAGAATCCCATCAGGACCTGCAGGTCAGGGAAATCATGACGCCGGTTCTGTTCAACGCTGATGTCAACACGCCGGTCGCTGACCTGGCTCAGATGATGCTCCGCGGCCGCATCCACCGGGTGATCGTGCTGGATGGCGATGAGTTGGCGGGCATTGTGACGACGATGGACATGCTCAAGGTGATCTGCGAACTCGTTTAAGGCGTGGGCTCAGCCGATCCAAGGGCTGCGCCTCACGAATTGGCACCTTTGACGGCGCGGCGCGCTTGCCGGTCAATGCCGCGCCCAGCTAGATCGCGTCAGGGTGAACGGAAACGCGATCCTTCGGGATGCTGATTGAGGCGCACCTCGAGCTTGTGTGGTGCGCCCGGCGCGGCCTCGCCAAATTGGTGACGGACGCCGCTGGGAAGGCCCTGCTCCTTGCTATGGCCCTCGTAGATGTGGGTCAAGGTGCCATAGAGTAGCTCGGGTCCATGGCCGCGATGGGACAGCGCCTGGATCAGCGGGGCGTCGCGACCGATCGCGAGATCGAAGCGCAGGCCGTCAAAGGCGACCAACAGATGGCGGACCGGCTGGCCGTTTGCCATGCCATCCTCGCCGATTGCGACCTGATAGTCGGGACGCTGGCGGGCACGCAGCACTGCCAGCGGATTGGCGAAAGCCAGGCGCTTCAGCTCGCGCAGTCCCTGGGGGTGGATCTCGCGGCCAAGGCTGTTGCCGGTGAATTCTTGGCACAGTTGACCATCGTAGAGAATGCCCCAGCGTCCATCCACGGCCCATTGAACTTCAAAGCGGATTTTACCGTCTTGGGTCTGGAGCATGCGATAGATCTTCTCTGTTTGCTTGCCTTCGCGCTCGGACAGACGCGTTTCGAGGTATTCGAAGTCCTTCAGGCTGTCGATGAAGGCCGCGCCGCCGTGGGCCGCGACCACCTGCTCCAACAATGCGCGACCTGCGGCCTGGCGCGCTTCGTCGGGTTCCAGCGGCGCCGCTTCCAAATCCAATGCTGCTTGGGGGTCGGCCAGGAAGGTCTTGCGACAGCTTTCGGAGGCGAACAGGTAGAGCTTGCCGTTGTAGCTGGTGTAGATTTGGGTTTTGCCCAAGCCGCTGAGCGCGCCCATGCGCGCGCAGGCGCCGCCCAGCTGCGCTTCGTAACGGTCGGGGGCCGCGTCGAAGCGCGCTTTGGTCTCGGCACTGGTGAAGAGGTAGTGGATACCATAATGGTCCGACGAGATGGCGGGATCACCGGGTCGCTCGACACCCTCCGCGAACAACACGGGGTCGAGGGCGAATTCGCGGGTTTCCCCGGCCAGGAGCACCGCACCCAGCCCGACCAGCGCCAGGATCGAGGTCAATCGCATGATCGTCTCCCCGCACCAGTCGAGGCTGGCGCTTATTTCAACTGTTCCAGGCGCTGTTTGGCCTGTTCGTTTTTAGGGTCGAGCGCCAGTGCCTGCTGAAAGTGGCTGACCGCACCGGCCTTATCGCCGCTTTCAGCCAGCAGCTCCGCCAGCTGATTGTGACTTTCGGCGGACTTGGGAAACTGCTCGAGGTTGAGTTTAAGGAAGCGCATGGCCTCGGATTTTTTGCCCTTTGAGCTCAGGTAATTGGCGAACTGCACCAGACTGCCTTCGGTGAAGTCGTAGCTATCGGATCCGTGGTAACGCTCGCGCAGCTGACCGTAGGTTTTGAGCGCTTCGTCCAAGCCTTTGCGTTCGAGCGAGCGGTTGAGTGCTTCGCCCAGAGTCCGCGGGCTGGCCAGACCGTGGTGGCAGGTGCGGCAGTTGATCGAGGCGTCCTCGTCGATCTTGGCCAGGTAATCGGCATTGATGGCCTTGACCATGTCGACCATCTGGCGCGTGATGCGCTTGTGATCTTTGTCGTCGGAGGCGAAGTCATACGAGGATAAGGGCGCGTTCGGCTCGCCCACATGGCAGAAATTACAGCGCACGCCAAGCGCCTGACTCCAGGCTTTCATGACTCCGGTCAGCTTGTCCTTGGAGATGTCCTTGGGCAAGACCTTGAGATTCTCGTAATGGGTCTCTTGGGCGAGACAGGTCGCGCACATGGCAATAAAAAAAATGAGAGCACGCATCGAATACCTCCGAATATGGAACGCTGCACAGAGCGGGCGAAACAGGCTCCATTATATCCAAACGGAGGCTAAATGGGCCTTAAAACTAAGCGCTGACGGGACGCGGCTTTGATAGCTAGCGGCATTTTGGTCCTCATCCAAATTCCCGCAGACGACCCGCAAGCTAGAATTTCGGCTCATGCTCTTGCGGCTGATCACCATTTTGTCTGGCTTTTCACGGAAGTCTCATTTGCTCGGGTTGCACGATGTGGGGTACAATCGGGCCTCGCTGGGGTTTTTTTGTCTGGATGAGAAGGGGATGTTCATCCGGCGCCGACGTATTGTCGGTTCTCCGCGGTCACTTTCCTAAGTCAGGGGTACCAGGGGCCGGAGCGGTTCATGATACGAAACGCAAGACGAGGTCATGTCTTGGGCGGGATCTCATTCCTGTTCTTGGGGTTGCTATGCACCCCTCTCGTGGCCCAAACCCCGGCCGACGCGCCGGCAATCATCTTCGACGACGTCACCCTCGAGTCGGGACGTTTCGAGGAGCTGGTCTTCTGCACCTACAAGGATCGCCTGGGCTTCATGTGGTTCGGCACCAGCCGCGGTCTAGTGCGCTACGACAGCTACCAAATGCGTTGGTACCGACCGGATCCGGACGACGACCACGCGCTTTCGGGGGCTTCGGTCTACGCCATCCACGAGGATGGCGAGGGGCGTTTCTGGATCGGCACCAATCTCGGCCTGAATCTGATGGATCGGCGTACAGGCCGTTTCGAGCGCTACCGTCACAGCCCCGACGATCCTTCCTCGCTCTGCAGCGACATCGTCAAGGATATCAACCACGACGCCCGTGGCCATGTCTGGATCTGCACGACTCAGGGCGTCAATCGCTTCGTCGCCGGCCGGCTCGAGCGGATCGACGCCCCTGCCGGTCGAAGGATGGACGGCGACGGCAAGGTCGCGGTCGACCGCAAGGGCATTGTCTTCGTCGCCTTTTCCAACGGCGGCCTGTTCCGCTGTGTGGACAAGGGAGCGCTAAAGCCGGTCGAGGGCCTCGACGGCGTTAGAGTCAACGCGCTCTGCCCAAGCCTCGATGGCGCCCTGTGGGTGGGCACCAACGCGGGCATCCTGGTCATCGAGGATGGGCGTCACCGCTGGATTGCCAATCGCCCCGGCGAGTCGATGCCGTTGACTGACAATCAGGTCACAGACCTCGCTCAAGGTCCTTTGGGAAGCATTTGGATTGCCACCAATCAAGGGCTGACGCGAATCATGCCAAATGGCACGTTTCAGCGGGTACACCACCAGCCAGGCGAGGGACATCTCGGTTCCGATCGCATCCTGGACCTGTACTGCGATAGCGACGAGATTTTATGGGTCGCGACCCTCGAGACGGGGATTCAATACTTCGACCTGCATCGCGAGCGTTTCCGTTTCAGCCCGACGGAGGCTTGCGCGCTGCTGGAGGACGCCCACCATCGGGTCTACATCGGCAACCACACGGGCCTGGGCCTATGGGATGGGCCTGCTAACGGAATCCGACCGGTGCTCGAGGATCACGACGTGCGCTCGCTGATGTCGTGGCAGGACGGCTTGTTGGTTGGGACCATCAAAGGGCTGCTGTTTTACCGCGAGGGTCAGCCGCTGGGTCAGCTGGGTGAGGGCAAGCGCTTTTGGAAGCTCGCCCCGAAGAAGGGCGGCCAGGCGTGGGTCGGCACCAGCTCGGGACTCTATGTGCTCGAGGCCGACGGCCGGTTGCGACCGCGAACCGAGGGCGGCAGCGGCGCTGCCCGACTGGATACCTCGGTGATCACCGCGATTGTGCCGGAGGAGGGCGGCCTGTGGGTGGCAACCTACGGCAACGGCCTCTACTTCTTGGACTTGCGCGCTGATCGCAGCATGCGCTATGCCTATGATCCCAATAATCCCGGCAGTCTCAGCGCGGACGATATCCTCGACCTGCTGCGGGACCGTCAGGGCCAGCTATGGGTGGGTACCTTGAGCGGGGGCTTGAACCTGCTGGGCGCTGACCGCCGCCAATTCAGACGTTTCACGGTCAAGGAAGGCTTCCCCGATATGGGTGTCGCGGCTTTGCTGGAAGACCGCGATGGACTGGTTTGGGCCAATACCGGTGTCGGCCTGGTCAAAATTCTACCAGGTTACGCGGATTGGCTCACCTATCGCAGCCGCGACGGCGTGCAGATTGGCGGCGCGGGTCCTGGTGCGATGCTGCAAGCCCGTGACAACAGGATCTTCGTGGGCGGTTCCGGCGGTCTGGTGACGTTCCAGCCGCGGGAGCTGGAAGTGGCGGAAGCACCGAAGTTGGTCTTCACCGCGGTACGTATCGACGACCGCGAAGTCAGCCACCTGCTGCTACCTGGAGAAACTGTCGCGATTTCCAACCGCCACAAGACATTTACCTTCGATTTCTCGCTGCTCGATTTCCGCTCGCCCGGCTTCCAGCGGGTCGCCTACCGGCGCGAGGGCCTGGATGATAGCTGGATCGTGCCCAGTACGGGGCGGTCGGTCAACTACACGCGCCACCTCAGTTTCGGTGGTGTCAGCAAGCTGAGCGTGCGCGGCTCGAACAACAATGGCGTGATGGCGCAGGCCGAGATCTCGGTGGCGATCAAGAAACCGGTATGGGTCAAGCTCCTGCCGATCACCCTACCGCTGGGGCTGGGCCTTCTGATCGGCGCGATTTACCTCGGCATCTCCTTGCGCGAGCGCCAACGCCGTCGCCAGCTGATCGCCGAGGCACGCCTGGCCCGCGAGCAACGCATGATCGCCGAACAGCGCGCGCGCATCGCCGAGCGCGAGCGCGAAATGGAGTATGAGGAGCGCCGCCTGCAGGAGGAGCGCAGCTTGATCCTGCAAAAGCACCTGGAGCAGGTCTCGACCGAGCTGGCCAACGAGCTGCACGACGGCCCCCTGGGCGACCTACACGGCCTGGGCTTTCGCCTCAACGAGTTGGGCGTGGCCCTGGATGCCGAACCCGAATTGCAGACGGTCATCCAGACCTGTACCCACGAGGTGCTGCCGAGGGTTTGCTCCCAGCTGCGCAATATTTGCGGCGACTTGCTCAGCCCGGATTTCGTCTGCGGTCTGGACGCGGAGTTGGACGGCTATATGGACATGGTCGAAGAGCGGGAGAAACTGACCATCCACCGCAACCTCGACAGCGATCGGGCTGGCCTGGACCAGCACCAGATGGCGACCTTTTACCGCATCTGCCGGACCCTGCTGAAAAACGTGGCGCGTCACGCGGACGCGCGCCAGGTCCGAGTCGACTTTCGCGCTGAAATGGGTCTGATCCTACTGCAGATCGAGGACGATGGCCGCGGTTTCGAGGTACCGGAAGACTGGGATGCATTTAAAAGAGCGGGCCACTATGGTATGTATATGGCGAATTACTTTGCGGCGTCCATCGGAGGTACGTTCCAGGTGGACGCCAAGCCCGGAGAAGGGACGAAGGTGACCGTCACGGCGCCCCTGCGGGAACGGGAGAGCGAGGATGCCAATGAAGCCGATTCGAATCGTCATAGCCGAGGACGAGTTCTTCACCCGTGAGGGTATTTGCCGCTTGCTCGAAGCGGGCCCTGATTTCGAGATCGTCGGCCAAGCCGACAGCGGCGAAGCGGCCTTGGCCCTGGTCGAGAAGCACAAGCCGGATGTGCTGCTGCTGGACATCAGCATGCCGCCCGGGATCGACGGCATCGAGGTCATCAAGCGCTTGCGGGCTGCCGGCAACTCGTTGCCGATCATCGTCCTGACCCATGAGAAGCGCGTGATCAAGCTGGTCGAAAAGGTTGGGGCCAACGGCTTCATCCCTAAGGACAAGTACCAGATGTTCATTCCCACGGTACAGTGCGTGGCCCAAACAGGCTCTAAAATTTTCATCAACCCGGAGATCACCCAGGAGTTCAGTCGGGTCCGCGAACGGGTCGAGGCGGCCAAGCTCTCGGAGCTGGAGCTGGAAGTGTGGAAGTTGATCGCATTTCGCAACGAAGAGATCTCGCGGCGCTTGCACAAGACCGAGGGCCGCATCCGCAACCTGGTGACTGAGCTGTATTTCAAGCTGGATATCCCTAAATCCGACCGACTGGGCCAGCGGACCCAGGCGATCGAGATGGCCAGGGCTTATGGTATCCTCGAAGACCCCCGTGAGCAGGCGTGGAGCGAAGCGCAACTCTGAGGTGTCGAGCGGTGTTCTGTGATCGGTGTCACAGTATGGCGACGGCATAAGTGTTCTAGCCAAGTTTCTATACCATATGATGAGATGACAATTGTCACGCTAAGCCAAGACGTTGTAACAAAACTTCATAACCCGCGCATCCTCCCTCAAAAAAAGCGTTAAGTTAGAATGCAAATGTCAAAGCGAGTCGCAGGGCTCGATTGCAAATAACAAAAACGCGCGCGTGGATCACTCATTGATTGATCGATTCAACACGCGACTGGGAGTGGCAATGACCTACATGACCCCAATCAAAATGTTAATCATTCTCGTCTTTTTCGTCTCGACCTTGAGTCGTGCTCAAGATGTGATTCACGGAACGCTGTATGATCAGTTCGATCAGCCCGTGTCAGGCTTGACGATGGTGCTCGAGAGTGAATCCGGCGAACAGTGGTTCGCCACCTCGGATCAGCAAGGCTATTATTCCTTCGGCAGCATGCCTGAAGATTGGTATTATCTCCACCCTGCCACCAACGGGTTGGATGTGATGAATACCGCCTGCGCTTTCGAGTTCGTCTATCATGAACCTGCCACGGATCTGTTCTATCCCCTTCAAATCAATACCCTCACCGGCATTGCCGTCGAATTTGGCACAGTATCGCCTGGCACCTTCAGCACGCCAACTTTGAGCTTGAACGGCAATACTTTCGAACTCTCCTTGAATCTCGATATTCAAGGATTGTTCTCGACTACCCCAGATCGTTTGGTCGTGCAGGGCGTGTGGCTCGTGCCGGGATCGGGCCTGCTCCAGGCCAGCGCCGTCGGCGCGCAAATCAGCGGCGTCTATGCCGGCACCCATGCCACGGCCACGGCCACCAACCTCAACGGCGAATGTCGCCTCGAGCTGGCCCGGCTCGGCTGGCCCTACCTGGATCGCGACGGCCAGGCCGCACGCTTCAGCTTCGGATTGAGTGGCGACGGGTTGGCCCGCCTGGCCAACAGTCCTGGCGACGTCAGCTTCTGCGCCACCTATACCCTCTATCGCGGCAGCCAGCGCTTGGCTGAGGGCAGCACCTACTGGCAGGGTCGCTTGAATTGATCGATCGGTGTCGTTGTCACGCGGCGGTTTCACTCGAGAGACGACGACCTTTTGAGAATGAACGGGGCACAGGGTCAGAGGCGCATGCTCTTCACGGACAGTAAAAGTCACAGCATCGGCGTTATGCGGGACTTTGTCGCATTCATGGGGTTTTTTCATGGGGTCGATATGCTAGACTGAAAAACAGTCGGGAAAGCCTCGGCAGAATCGAGCACTCATCATAGAGCAGTCCACCTTTAACATGTACCATATCGTTCAGGGAATCACTAGCCACCCAAGTGTGAAGCGCCTTGTCTTACCCGTGCTAATAGGCTTCGCAAGCGCCGCAGGCGCCTTGGTCTTCCTCTCCGGTCTCGAGTTCCTTGACGAAAAACTGCAAGCACAGCTAATGGGCATCGTCCATCCCCACCCACTGGGCGAGGTCATTCGCGGTACCGGCGCTCACCTCTCTGCCTACGCCCCGGCCCATCCAACTCACTGGTGGCTGGTTCTCTTGATCCCTACTGTGGGCGGTTTGATTTCCGGCTGGATGGTCTTCACGTTTGCGCCCCAAGCCCAGGGCCACGGTATCGACGCCCTGATCTCCTCCTTTCACAATGCGCGCGGTTACGTGGCGACCAGAGTGCCGTTCGTCAAATTGTTTGCCTCGCTGGTGACGCTCGGCACCGGTGGTTCCGGCGGCAAAGAGGGTCCGATCGCCCTGATCGGCGGCGGCTTGGGCAGTTGGATAGCCCGCGCCTTCAAGCTGGACCCCCGCGAGACGCGCCACCTGTTGCTGGCTGGCGCGGCCGGCGGGATTGGCGCCATTTTCCGCGCCCCCTTGGGCGCTGCCATCAGCTCGATCGAGATCATTTACAAGGAAGACCTGGAAACCGACGCGCTCCTGTCTTGCGTGCTTTCCAGCGTGACCGCCTACTCCTGTCTGCTGCTCTCGACGCGCTGGCTCGAGCAGCCGTTTCGCTCGGCCATTTTTACCGTGCCACCCCAGGACTTTCAGCCGGCCCATCTCCTCACCCTGATCCCCATGACCCTTCTCGTGGTCATGTTGGGTCGACTCTTCATCAAGGTCTTCGACGGCACCGGTCGGCTCTTCCAGCGCCTGCCGATTCAACCCATTTTCCGGCCGATGCTGGGCGGCTTTCTGATCGGCCTGATCGCGCTTTGGGTGCCGCAGACGATGGGCCTGGGCATGGGCTACCTCCAAGAGGCGCTGTACTTCAATCCCGAAGGTCTGAATATCTGGAGCTGCCTGAGTTTTGGCGCGCTGTTCCTGGCCCTCAAGATCGTGGCGATCTCGGTCACTATCGGCAGCGGCGGTTCCGGCGGCGTCTTCGGCCCCAGCTTGATGGTCGGCGGCCTGGGCGGCTCGCTGGTTGGACTGCTCTGTCACGCCTTGATCGCGCCGATGTTCCCGGGTCTGCCGATCCCGCCGGTCAGCACCTTTGCGATCCTCGGCATGGCCTCCTTTTTCGCCGGCGTGGCCCACGCCCCGCTGGGCGCGCTGATCATGTGTTCCGAAATGACCCAGGGCTACCAGCTGTTGGCGCCGCTGACACTGCTGTGCATGATTTCGATCTTCTTTAACGGCGGCAAATCCATCTATAAGAGCCAGGTCAGCAACAAGTTCAACTCGGCCGCCCACCGCGCCAGCATTTCGTTCGACATCTTGCGCGGCGTCCCCCTACGCACGATCTTCAAACCCTCGCCCGTCAATTGCGTGCCCGTCACCAGCAGTGTCGGCGACCTGCGCAAGATCATGACCATTCAGAGCTTCTCCTTTCCGCTACCGCTGGTGGACGAGGGTGGTGCCCCGGTCGGCTTGCTCTCGATGGGCACCTTGCGTGAGGTCATCATGGAGGACGAGGCCTCGGAGTTATTCACGGCCGCTGACCTGATGGGGCCGTTGGTGACCTGCAGCCTCGACGAGGACCTGCACAACATTCTCATCAAGTTCTCCGACCATGGCTACGGGCGCCTTCCCGTCGTGGATCCGGCGGAGCCCACCAAGCTACTGGGTTTCATTCGCTACCAAGAGATCATGGAAGCCTATCAGAACGAGCTGAAGCTGCGCAAAGAGGCCTGATCAGCGTGCGGAAAGGCGGGTCATTGAGGGACCGCCGGCCGTCAACTGCACTTCTGTCAAGCTGCCATTGGCAAGACGAAACGGCCAGATCGCGCGGGTGGGGATGCCGAAGATGCGGCACAACAGGGCCTGAAGACAGCTACCGTGGCCGACGAGTACATGGGTCTGGCCTTGGCTCAGCGGCAAGTCCTGCCAAAGGGCGGCGATGCGGTCGGCGACGGCGCCCAGGTTTTCACCGTGGGTGGGTGGGCAGTGATTGGCATCGGCTTGCCAGGCGGCGAAGTCGCCGGGGTAACGGCAACGGGCCTCTTCGAAGTCGAGCCCTTCCCAGGCGCCGAAGTTCTGTTCGATCAGGCGGGGATCGTAAGTCAAGGGCAACGCGAGGCGCGCACTGACGATGGCCGCGGTTTCGTGGGCGCGGCGCAGCGGCGAGCTGATCACGGTGGTCACGCTTTCGCACGCCAGCAGTTCGGCTAGGCTTTCTGCCTGTTGGCGGCCGGACTCGGTCAGGGGATCGTCGCGGTGACCGAGGAAGGCGCGGGTCAGGTTGCCGGTCGCTTCGCCGTGGCGGCACAGCAGCAGGCGACCGTGGTAGCCAAACCCGCTCACGGCAACTGCTTGTAGAGGTTGGCCATCTCGATGGCGGCCAGAGCGGCTTCGACCCCTTTATTGCCGGCCTTGCTGCCGCAGCGCTCGATGGCCTGCTCGATCGATTCGGTGGTGATCACGCCGAAGGTGACCGGGACGTTGCTTTGCAGCGCCGCCGAGGCGATGCCTTTGGTGGCCTCCGCCGCGATCAGGTCGAAGTGAATCGTGCCACCGCGGATCAGCACGCCCAGGCAGATCACCCCGTCATAGCGACCTGAGCGGGCCAGGCGGGCTGCGGCCATCGGCAGCTCGAAACTGCCGGGCACGAGCACCAGATCGATATCATCGGCCTGCACGCCGTGGCGCAGCAGCGCGTCCTTGGCGCCTTCGACCAGTTTGCCACCCATGAAGTCGTTCCAGCGCGCGGCGGCGATGGCGAACTTGAGGCCGGTGCCGATCATGTTACCTTCATATGTTGCCATAGGGTGCTCCCGTCGCCCGTCAGTGGGGCAGAATATGGCCCATCTTGGCGGCCTTGGTGCGCAGATAGGCGTCGTTGTCCTTGCCGCTGGCGACCTGGTGGGGTAGGCGCTCGCCGACGGCGATGCCGCAGGCTTCCAGCTCGGCGACCTTGTTGGGGTTGTTGGTCATCAGGCGCACGCTCTTGACGCCGAGATCGCGGAGAATGGCAGCGCCGACGTCATAGGTGCGGGCGTCGTCGGGAAAGCCGAGCCGCAGATTGGCCTCGACGGTGTCCAGGCCCTGATCCTGCAGCGCGTAAGCGCGGATCTTGTTGGCGAGCCCGATGCCGCGGCCCTCTTGGGCTAGGTAGAGCAGGATGCCCTGACCCTCGCGGGCGATCGCTTCCAGTGCCAGGGAGAGTTGTTCGCCGCAGTCGCAGCGCCGCGAGCCAAAGACGTCGCCGGTGATGCAGGCCGAGTGCAGGCGCACCAGCACTTGCTCGGAGCTGGGCTGGCCGAAGCACAGCGCTAGGTGCTCAAGCCCCTTGGCGTCGATATAGGCATGGGCGCGGAACTGACCGTGGGCGGTAGGCAGGTTGACCGATTCGACCCTGCTGACCAGGGCTTCGCGCTGGCGGCGGTAGGCGATCAGAGCGGCGATCGAGGCGATTTTGAGGCCGTGCTGGGCGGCGAACAGGCGCAGTTCGGGCATGCGGGCCATGGTGCCGTCGTCGCTCATGATCTCGCAGATCACACCGGCCGGCTGGAGACCGGCCAGGCGCGCCAGATCGATGGCGGCCTCGGTGTGGCCGGGTCGTTCGAGCACGCCACCGGATCGCGCGCGCAGCGGGAAGATGTGGCCGGGCATGGTCAGGTGTTCCGGGCGGCTGGCCGGGTCGACCAGGACCTGGATCGTGCGGGCGCGATCGAAGGCGGAGATACCTGTGGTCACGCCCTCGGCGGCGCCGACGGAAACGCCGAAACTGGTGCCGTGCTTGGAGCGATTGACTTCGTTGGCGACCATCAGTGGGATGCCGAGTCGTTCGAAATACTGGGGGTGGAGCGGGGCACAGATCAGGCCGCGTCCGAACCGTGCCATGAAATTGATGGCTTCGGGGGTAGCAAACTCGGCCGCGAGGGTGAGATCGCCTTCATTCTCGCGGTCCTCGTCATCGACCACGATCAACGGGCGGCCCGCCCGGATCTCGGCAAGGGCCTCCTCGACAGGCACAACGGACATCCAAAACTCCAGTGCGAGGCGGGAAGACCGCCATCGCCAGGTGTGCCAGGCGCAACGAAGCCCCAGGGGGCCACGGCGCACCGGGGTGCGCTCATTATAGCCTAGCCAACCCCTGACGCAAGGGGCAAGGGCGAGGGGAAAGGCGCCCGGGGCGAATCATGCGGGCGCGTTGATCGATGCTCGCGTTGCGCAGCATCCTCCATCAAACAAAAGCTGACGAGGGTCGCGGTAGGAAGTGCGTTTAGGACAGCGGGGAATTCTGGGGAAATTACTCGCGGATGATGATGCGCACGGGGCCAGCCGCATCGTGCGACTGGCCCCTTCCGGATTCAGGGGGTAAGCGGCGCTTTTTTGAACGGCGAGACGTCCAGAATGAGACTGGGGGCTGGTCTGGAGCGCTTCAGTACAGGCGTTATGGTTTTGACCGTGATCACCCGGTCCGTACAGGTCACCGAGAACTCACTGTCGGCGGTCTTGGCTTGTTTTGACGTGTCGGGTCCCATGATGTAATGCCTGAGCTGGTTTTGCTGGGTGTCATACCAAACCAAGCGGTCGCCGACCATAAAGGTGATGATGTTACCGGTCAGTGTGGCGTATGAACTGGTTGCCCAAGTGAAGACTTCTTCAACGGCATCGTACCCAGGCCGCTCCTTGTCCGCCTCACTCAGTGCAAACAAGTGGGTGCCACTGCCCATTCGCTCAAACACAGCCACCTCCAATTGCTCGCGATAGCCCACATAGGAAAGGAAGCCATTGTTCTCATTGAGCAAGGTGAATTGGAAGGCCGTCTGAAGGCTTTCAAACGGAGGCCCATTGTCCATAGCTGCTTCAAGATCGACGGCATGGTACTGACGACGAGGATCCAGAAACCTGTACAGTAACAACCACTTGCGCGACATCTGGGATTCGGAATTTTTTAAGTCCAGATTCATGTCAAGATACCGCTCAATGGGCAACTGAGGAGACGCGATCAGGTCTTGTGCTGTTACCGCCTTGAGGTCGAGTACCTCTAACTTCGTGCCATGGGCAGCCTTGGCATTTGAGGACAAAGGTGTGATCGGCTCGCTCAGAAACATCAAGCGCTGGCCACTGATCCTTCGCAGGTACAATAACCCTGGACCCGATCCTGGTCTGACATCACTTTTGGCATTGAGTGCACATTCGCGCGACCCGTATTTGGAGCTCCACAGCATGAAACTGGACTCATTCCGGTTCTGGTACAGGTAGATATCTTCAGAGCCAAGAATACCGTTCATCGTGAACCAGGCATTTGTAGCGAAGGGGATCTCATACAGGAACTTACCACTCTCGTCAAAGATTTTAGGGTGCGAGCCTTGGCTGTAGTCGCCCTTGGCGCCGACCATTTCCATGATGAGAATTCGATGCTGGGAAATTGGGCCACTTCTGGCGTAATCAATCCAGCGATCAGGGGGGGCGTTGTAGGTGAAGTCACCAAAGGCCAAAATCAGTAAATAGAGCATCATGGTGCCACCTCGCATGCAAGTACTTCAAGCAAGTCCACAAAATTTCCGTTACCATCTTTGACGCTAATGTGGAGGTGGGGTTGGATGTTTGAATTTCCTGTGTTGTCCGAGAAGCCTTCCATATATCTTGCCTTCGCCGTCAGGTGATCGTGTCAGTATATTGAAGTGATCATGCAGGTTGATGCGTGTAATGCAAATGCACTCGCTGCGATCATGCAAAGTAAAATCTTTCTCATTGTTAACCACCCTACAAAGATGAAGTAAGAATAATTTCGCGAGGAAGTCGGCTCTGGCGAATCATATGCCTGCTAGAGGAGGCGGTCAAGGGAAAAAATGGCAGATCGCGAAATGGCGTCACGCGACATGAGGTGTTGATGAGAAAAAGCAGGCTGGACAGGGTTGCAGGACGCTGATTCAACTGTGAGGCTCGACCGACGTCTTGTCGATGGCTCTATAGAAGCCCAAGGACTGATCGAAATCGTTCAAAAGGCGCAGGTGAGCTTGACTTGCCACCAGCGGCCGGCTTGGGGGTAGGGGTATTGGACGCTGCCGCCCTGTTCGTCGTCCTCGTCGAACGGGTTCCCTCGCTCAGATCCTCTTCGCGCCTTCTGCCCACCTGTGTTAGTATGTTGGGTTTTGCCCCTTCTTTCGAGAACGGGCGTCATGCTCGGGTTCCGCCGCAGCGTGCGTCGAGCCCCGCACCAAGCTTAGGATCGCAAGAGGAGGCGTGTCCCTATGTCAAGCCAATTGAGAGCCGTTGCCCAGCAGATGGTTGCCGACGGCAAGGGTATACTGGCGGCGGATGAATCCACCCCCACGATCAAGAGTCGGTTCCAATCGATCGGTGTGGAATCCACCGAAGAGCTGCGTCGCGACTACCGCGAGATGCTGTTCACCGCGGACGGCTTTGGCGAGTGGATCAGCGGCGTCATTCTCTATGAGGAAACGCTGCGCCAGCATGCCGCTGACGGTCGTCCCCTAGCTCAGGTGCTGACGGAAGCCGGCGCGCTGCCCGGTATCAAGGTCGACAAGGGCGCCAAACCCCTGGCCGGATTTCCCGGTGAAACCCTGACGCTCGGCCTGGACACCTTGCGTGAACGCCTTGCCGAGTTCTACGCCCTGGGCGCACGCTTCGCCAAGTGGCGCGCGGTCATCAGTGTCGACGCCAGCCTGCCCAGTCGCTTCGCCATCGATGCCAACGCCCGCGCCCTGGCCCACTACGCAGCCCTCTGCCAAGAAGCCAACATTGTCCCCATCGTTGAACCCGAAGTTCTGATGGACGGCACCCATACGCTGGCTCGCTGCCAGGAAGTCACGGAGCTGGCGCTCAACACCGTTTTCGCGGAATTGGCCGCCCATCGCGTCATGCTTGAAGGCATCGTGCTCAAGCCCAACATGGTCATCTCCGCCACCGATTGCCCAGCGCGCGCTGGCGTGACCGAGGTCGCCCAAGCCACCCTCGACACCCTCAAGCGCTGCGTGCCCGCCGCAGTGCCCGGCATCGTTTTCTTGTCCGGCGGCCAGTCGGAAGTCGAAGCAACCCAGCATCTCAACGAGATGAATCGCCTGGGAGGCGGCCCCTGGAAACTGAGCTTCTCCTATGGTCGTGCCCTACAAGCATCCGCGCTCAAAGCCTGGGCAGGCAGCCGGGACAACTTCGGTCTGGGTCAGAAGGCCTTCGCCCACCGGGCGCGCTGCAACAGCGCCGCCGCTCGAGGCGAATATTCCGCGGAAATGGAAGCAAAGGGCTAAACACAGGCTCCCGAGCCGCCAAGCTTGGGCGTTTCGCGACACACGGCGCACAACGCGCCACGGTCAAGGCCGTCCCGGTGAGAAGATCGCTCTTCCACCGAGAC
Source organism: uncultured Holophagae bacterium (assembly GCA_964423555.1). Lineage (GTDB taxonomy): Bacteria > Acidobacteriota > Holophagae > Acanthopleuribacterales > Acanthopleuribacteraceae > CAYRFM01. Next base: position 100,531 of record CAYRFM010000007.1, read on the forward strand.
GGCCTTTTCTAGTTAGGCTGGCAGATCGTTTACCGAAGTCGTGATCGCCGGGGGCGGTGGAGGAAGACCGGCCACAGAGGCCAGCTGGGTGCTGGGTTCGGGCAACCTAGCACCGGTTGGGCAAATCCAGGCGAACGCAGTCGCCAGAACAACGATGGCAATGGTTTTTTTCACCTTTTACTCCTTGCAAGATGCTGAAAGGGTTGGGTGCATACCCACTGACGTTAACGCCCACATCCGTCGCTACGCTTGTCGGCAGGATCGGAAAGGCAGGTCATATGACCTGGATCACCTTTTGGCATGTGGTGCCAAGGGTCAGAGAGAATGCGCTTCGTGGCAATACCAAACACAAAAACCATTGTGCGCCCTCTGACGCAACTATTCAAGGTTTTTTCACTCCGAAACTTATCGATGATCCACTTTTTCTGAAAAGTATCAGACCGCCAACCTTCGACCATTTCAGACCTTTTTCAACTGAGTCATATTAATCATTCAACGATTTATTTTCATGCGCCCGCATCTGACCTCCGCCTAAGGCCTTCTTGCTCTCTCGGCAATTGTTCGATGCTCACTTTTACCCGCAGATCCGAAGCGCCCGCCCCGTCACGCGCCATTTCCCGCCCTAGAGCCTTGGGTTGTACCACCATCGCGGGCCCGTGATCAGCACTGACCTCTTAACCTGACCTACCTGCCTACTTTTTCATCCGACCCAAGAATTTGAATTAATCTTTGGGAAAAACTGAACTTTCGTTTATCCATACCCCCTGACAAGCCGATATTTTTCTCATGAAAGGTCATGATCCGCTCCCCGTCGAACCCGCGCGCAAGCTCGCGCAGCACTACAATGCCATCACTTTGGGCGGCGCACTGGCGCTGATCGCTATGGTGACGGTCCTGTTCTACCTGCAGTTCCACGAATTGCGTCGCAACCAGCAGGTGCGCATGGGGACGCAGCTTGAGGACCGCGGCGCGGCACTCGATTCGTTTCTTGGCAATGCTACCTTTTATGTCGACCAGTTGCGCAACAAGGCGCAGTACCATCTGCGCCAGTCCGGCTACGGCGCCCAACCGCTGCTGCGCCACCTACTCCACGATTACGAACATGGTCGGTATTTCGCCATCGACGACCTCCCCCCCGATGTCCTGCACGCCGATATCGGCAACCTTTTCGGCCTGGGTTCGGCCGAGCAACGCATGCGCGACGGACGAGACGCAGAGCTCCTGATGGCGCTCAATCTATTCCCACTTTTCAAGGCGACCCACGATGCCCTGCCTGTGATCGCCCAGAGCTACTACCAATCGCAGGATCACATGACGGCCATTTTCCCCTGGAAATCTACGGGCGAACTGCTCGATGGCGAGCCCGGTCAGACGATCGAGAACCTTCTCGAGCGCATCCAGGCGATGGAGTTCATGAAGCTCGGCGCGCCTGACCACAACCCGCAGCGCGGTGCTTACTGGACGTCCGTCTACCTAGACCCCGCCGGGCGCGGGTTGATGGTGACCCATGGGGCACCGATCTACGATGGCGATCGCATGCTCGGCGTGGTCGCTACCGACATCACCCTCAGCGCCATCTATCCCTTCGTCGACGACATGGGCTACAGCGGTGGTCGCATGCTGGTGGCCAACCAGTACGGCCAAGTCCTGGCCAGTTCGGATAGTGAGCACGACCGCATCCGCGCCCTCAACGAGGTGCTGCCCGACGGCCTCAGCCAAGCCCTGGACATGCTGGATCAGGGCGCCGAGTCCTGCGAAGCCGGTGGTTACGTCTTGACCCGCAAGCACGTCGGCGCCGCTAACTGGGACGTCCTGTTCCTGTTGCCCAAGTCCGAACTCGATCGCCTCAGTTTTTTCGGCATCCTCGGCTATGTCGCCATCGTCTTCGGTCTGTGCGCCTTCTTGTTGGCCGTCTACATTCTCCTACAGCGGCGCTTCGTGCGCCCCGCACTGGCTCTGACCGATCATATTCGCGCCGAAGCGGCCGACGGCCAAAGCCACGTCACCGACGTCCCGTTGATCTGGCGACCTTGGTTTCAAACAGTTTCCGATACCTTCGCACTCAAGCACGTCACCGCGAACCTTCCTGGCGCAGTCTACCAACTGCGCCAGGAAGGGGCTGCCGAATCACGCCTGACCTTCGTCTCCAATGCCATCACGGACATGACCGGCGTGACGCCCGCCCAGTTGATGAGTGGCGAAGTACCCTGGCTGAACTTGTTCGACAAGGCCGACCTGCCCGCCCTGTTCGAGCATCTGGCCGTCTCCCGCCAACACCTCAGCCCCTTCCACTTCGAATGCGCCATCCAGGACCGCGGCGGACGCCGCCGCTGGGTGCGCATCGTCTCCAACCCCCGCCAGGACGAGGATCACGTCGTCTGGGAAGGCCTGATTCTCGATGTCACGCTGCAAAAACTGGCCGAGGAGGGCCTGGTCGCCTCCGAGAAGCGGCTGCGCTCGATCCTCGACGCCTCGCTTTTCCCGCTCGTCGTCTCGCGCTGCTCCGACCACTCGGTGGCCTTCATCAATGACCGCGCGCTCAGTCTCTTCGGTTTGACCGAGCGACCTGACGAGGCTAACTCCGGGCCGCGCTTCTGGGTCAGCCCCGAACGGCGCCGCGAGATTCTCAAGCGCCTGCAGACCCAGGGCATGGTCGAGAACGAGGAGGCTCAGCTGATGCGGGCCGACGGCAGTCAGTTCTGGGTCTTGCTCAGCGCCATCCAAATCCATTTCGAGGCCGAGCCCTGCCTATTATTCACTTACGCTGACATCACTCGCCGCAAAGAGTTGGAGGATGAGCTCAAACGCCTGGCGACCACCGATCCGCTGACCGGCACCAATAACCGCCGCCACTTCATGACCCTGGGCGCGCGCGAGATGAGCCGTGCACTGCGCGGCGTCAACCAGCTTTCCGTGTTGATGTTAGACATCGACCATTTCAAACGCATCAACGACACCTATGGCCACCCCGGCGGCGACGAAGTACTTTGTCGCGTCGTCGATCAAATCAGCCGCAGCATCCGCCATATGGACGTGCTCGGCCGCCTTGGCGGCGAGGAGTTTGCCGTCTTGCTGCCCAGTTCCGACCTGGCGATGGCACTGACGATCGCCAATCGCCTGCGCGAATCGGCGGCAGAGCTGAACGTGCCCTGGCAAGGCGAGATCATCCGTTTCACGATGAGCATCGGCGTGGCCACCTATTCCGGCAGCGAGGCCAGCCTAGAGGACCTGATGGGCCGCGCGGACAAGGCGCTTTACGACGCCAAAAGCGGCGGCCGCAACCGAGTTGTCAGCCGCGACCGCGCCGCGGAATTGCACCCACAGGGCATGCACGACTGAGGCGTCCAGCCCAGCAAACCCCGCGTGGCATGATCGACCTCACGGCAGGCGCGGCTGGCCAGCGCAAGCAAGATGCACTATCCTAATAATGAATGTGACTGGGGAGGAAACCATGGTGGAAGAGAGCGAGCACATCGCCCGCCTGCGGTCGGTCCTGGCCGAACACGGCCTCCACCTCCGCGGCAGTTTTGCCGTCGAGGCGCATGACGCGTTGCACCTGCCCACCACGGAGCCTGCCTGTCTGGTTTTGGTCGGCCAGATAGGGCCCTCGCTCGAGCGCCTGTTCCGCTCCGGCGGCTTGAATTTGAAAGCTGCCCAGCCGCTCGACGTGTGGACGCGCGAGATCCTCGACCCCCTGGCCGAGAGTCTGGGTGGCCGTGCCTTCTACCCCTTCACGGGCCCACCCTTCCTGCCGTTCGAGAGCTGGGCGCTGCGCGCGGGCGGCGTGTTCCGCTCACCGCTCGGCCTCCTGATCCATCCGCAATACGGCCTCTGGCACGCCTATCGCGGCGCTTTGTTGCTGCCAGGCAGCTGGACTCTGCCGCAAACGCAGGCGGGCCACCCCTGCCTGCAGTGCAGCGACCGGCCCTGCCTGTCGGCTTGCCCCGTCCAAGCCTTCCGCGCCGAGGGCTATGATGCCGCCGGCTGTCGCCAGCACCTGAGCGGCGAGCCGGACTGCATGGTGCACGGCTGCGAGAGCCGTCGCGCCTGCCCGGTCGGCGCGCGCTATCATTACGGCGTCTTCCAGATGCGCTTCCACATGGCGGCCTTTCACCAACCGCGCGCCTGACACGCCCCCGAGGCGCGGGTCAGTCCGGGGGAAGCGTCAGATAGCCTTCGCCATGCAGCCAGTCGAGCAGGGCTGCGATCGAATCTTCGACCGCCAGTCGCCCGGTGTCCAGCCGCAGCTCGGGCGTTTCCGGGGCCTCGTAGGGGTCGTCGATGCCGGTGAAACCCTTGAGTTGACCGGCGCGAGCCCGGGCATAGAGCCCCTTGGGATCGCGCGACTCGCAGGTCGCTAGGTCGGTCGCCACGTGGACTTCGACGAATCGGGCGTTGCGGCCGACCATGCGCCGCACCTCGGCCCGAGTGCGGCGATAGGGCGCGATCGGCGCGCAGATCGCCCAACCGCCCGATTTGGCGATCAAGCTGGCCACAAAGCCGATGCGCAGGATGTTGATGTCGCGGTCCTCTTTGGAAAAACCCAGACCCTTGGAGAGGTTGAGGCGCACGATATCGCCGTCCAGCAGGGTGACGCGTTTGTCGAAGGCCCCCAGCGCGGCATGCAACGCCTTGGCCACGGTCGACTTACCGGCCCCGGACAAGCCCGTGAAAAACAGCACCACACCCTGTTCAGCCCTTGGCGGATAGGCCAAGCGCAGCAGCGGCGCATCGTCGGCCGAGACCATCCAGGTGGCGAGTGGACGGCCGGCGTCGAGGTGGTTCATCAGGTCGTCGCGGGTGAAGGGCGGATGCTCGGCGTCGGCATCGCGCCAGCATTCCTGGGTGGTCGAATAGGTCTGCGCGGGCAAGGTGATGAGGGCGACGCCGATGCGCTGGGCCAGGGCCACGGCGGCCTCGTCGGCGCACTGCTCGAGGGCGACGGCGGCGCAGCCGTAGTTGCGCAGCACGATCATCCGCAGGGCCAGTTCGCGACGGCCCAGGGCGCGGTGCTCGTGGGCGATCAGGCAGGTCTGGCTTGCATCGGCGCGCGTGGCCAGATGGTGGACGAGACGGGCGCGAGTGGCCGCACCGAGGCTGTCCAGTGCGTCGCTGCCGCCGTGTGTGGCCACCAGTAGCGGACTGCCGCAGTTGGCAGCGGCCGCGCGCAGTGTCTGATGGAGGTTGGCGCAGACGGGCTGATCCAGCCAGTAACCCAGAGCCGCCGCTTGGCCAAGGCGAGCGCGCACCTGGGTCGGGGTGGCGCGAGAGGCGGTGAAGTCGTAGTGCTTGGGCTGCTGAATCGCGGTCAGAACGCCGCCGACACAGTGGCAGGGCTCGGCCAGCAGGGCACCGACGGCAGGGTGTTCCGGGGCGGTCGTCCCGTAAAGCGTCAGGGCCTCGGCCTGGCGATCGGCCTGCCAGGTCTCGCTGACTGCCAGCAGCGCCAGGGGCGTGCCCTCCTCGTCGCGCAGCAACAGTTCGACCCCGGCGGCCAGGCTTCCCGCCAGGGCATCGGGCACCGCCAAGGCGATCGGCAGTGGCCAGTAGGTGCCGTCAACCAGGCGTTGGTCGCTCAGCACGGAATCGTAATCGGCCTGACCTAGATAGCCGGGCAGGGGAGCGTAGGCACCGCAAATCAGGGCTTCGAGCTGGACGATTTGGGTCGGTGTCAGGGTGTGGGCGAGGTGGTTGGCCGTCTCGCGAATCAGGCGCTCACGCGCGTCGGCGGGCGCATCGCAAGTGAGCCAGGCACCACCATAGGGCGTGATCGGTGACATAGAACCTCCTGCCGAGGGCAGAATTTTGCAAACCCGCCTACTTTATCGAAAACCACCCAACTTGGCCAGCCCAAACGAGTCATAGCCGCCTCAAAGATATTCCCCAGGCCCGCCCATATTTGCTAAAATGAGCGTCGAGGTAAGGCCTATGATTGCGTGTTCCACCTGAAACGCCGCCCCTGAGACAATCCACCCTCATTTTTTTTACCGGGATGGGTGTGTCCGCGCGATCAGCTTGGAACCTAAGAGTGTTGCGACTCGCCGCTCTGTCTCCCTGTGAACGCGCCCACCTGCCCGCGCCTTCATAGGAGAACCCCCTTGTTTCCCAACGCGCTTGGCTGGAACACCCAGCTTGACTCCGTCCGCGCTGCCTCGACCTCCCCGCACCTGCCCCTCGCCCGTGTGACCCAGGTCCACCGTGGCGGGCCAACCCTGCTGACCGAACACGGCTCCCGTCGCGGCCACTTGACCGGCCGCCTGCTGCAAGCTGACGAAAGCGACAGACTCGTCGTCGGCGACTGGGTCCACTACGCCCCGCTCGACGACCAGGAAGCTGTCGTCGTCGAGGTCCTGCCCCGCCGCAACCAATTGGCTCGCTCTGCCGCCGGGCGCACCAGCCGCACCCAGATCCTGGTCGCCAACGTCGACTTGGCCCTGATTGCCACCGCAGCTGATGCCGACTTCAAGCCCTCGCGCCTGGAGCGCTACCTGACGCTGGTGGGCGCGGCCGCGATCGAGGCCTACATCCTCCTCACCAAAGTCGACCTGGACAGCGAGCGCGAGGCCCACTTGGCCGAGTGCGCCCGCCTCGAACCGACAGGGTTTCTAGCGATCAGCGCTGCTACCGGCGAAGGCATCGCCGAGCTGCGCGCCCTGCTCGGTCCAGGGCGCACGGCCGTCGTGCTGGGTTCGTCCGGAGTCGGCAAATCGACCCTGATCAACCGCCTGCTCGGCGAGGACAGCTTGGCCACCGCGGCCGTGCGTGCCTGCGACCAACGGGGTCGCCACACGACGACCGCCCGCCACCTGATCGCCTTGCCGGACGGCGGTGTGATCATCGACACGCCCGGCCTGCGCGAACTGCTGCCGGTCGTCGATGCCGACGCCTTGGCCGAAGCCTTCGCCGACCTCGAGGCGCTCGCGGACCGTTGCCGCTTCCGCGACTGCGGCCATCGCGGCGAGCCCGGTTGCGCCGTCGCCGCAGCCATCACGGCAGGCACACTCGAGCAGCGACGCCTCGACAACTACCACAAACTCCAGCGCGAAACCGCCCATGCCCAAGCCCGTTCCGGCGAGCGCGAGGCCTGGGCGCAGAAACGCACAAACCGCCAGTTCGGCATCATGGCCCGCGAGGCCCAGAACCTCAAACGCAAACTGCGCTCTTGACCTCAGGTACCCAGTCACCGTGGGGCCCGCCACCGCGCTGACCCCACGCGTGCCACCTCAGTCAGGGTGTCCCGGACTGCGGAGAATTCCGCAAACTGCGTGTGCCGACCAAACGGGACGAGCTCCTGGCCAAGGACAAACCCCTGCAATCGCCTGAATTGTTCCACTTTTCTGAAACTCTCACCTGCTTCCAAGGCCATTTTCATATAAGATTGGTTGGTCCAGTAATTGCTCCAACCACCGGGAAGTGCCGCCATCCCTTCGTCGCGTCGCGGCGTCCCGATGTTGTGAATTCTTTCTCGAGAAGGTTGCATCATGTGCAAGATCAGAAAACCCTGGGCGAGCCTCGTGGGCTTCGCCCTGTTGCTATCCCTCCTCAGCGTGCCGGCCTGGGCCCAAGACAGCGAGGCAGTGGACTACAAGAGCGAGGCGTGCATGGAGTGCCATGACGATATCCCCGCCTTCTCCCACAAAACGCGCCATAACCCCGCCTTCAAGGTCCGCTGCGAGGACTGCCACACCGCCAGCCAGGAACATATCGACGACCCCGACGTCAGCAACATCGTCGCCCATGGCGAGGCCCTGCAGGAACGCTGCGTGACCTGCCATGCCAAAGTCAGTGAAGGCAGTCACTTCCACGCCAACAAGCACGGTGCCAAGGCGCTCTGCAGCGACTGCCACCAGGCCCACGCCAGCGACAAACCGCCGCGCCACCTGCTCAAGGCCGAAGGCGTCGACACCTGTCTGGCCTGTCACCAGAATGTCCGCGCCAGCTTCGCCAAGCCCTACGGCCACGACCTCAAACATGGGGGCTTGGACTGCAACTCATGCCACGACATCCACGCCACCTCCAGCGCCAAGTACCGCAGCCCCGGCTTCGACCGCGAGGACCAGTGCCTGGCCTGTCACCAGGAAAAGCAGGGCCCGTTCGTCTTCGCCCACGTGACTGGCATGGCCGGCGACTGCACCAGCTGCCACGAGCCCCATGGCTCCGCCAACCCCATGCAGCTCAAGCGCGCCACGGTCCAGCAGCTCTGCCTGGAGTGCCACAGCAGTCAACGCAGCCTCGGCTCGCTCGGCTCGCAACCGCCAGCGATCCACGATCTGCGCAGCCCGCGCTACCGCAACTGCACCACCTGTCACACCGCCGTCCACGGCTCGCACACCTCGCCGTTGCTGCTGAAATAGGAGTCCACCATGTTCACCCGCACGCATTTGCTCGCCTTCCTGTTGATCGGTCCGCCGCTTTTGGCCCAGACCGTGGATTACGGCGCGACCATCGGCTACCAGGATGTGGACCTCGAGGGTAACGAAGGCGTCTACCGCACCCAGGTCGACGAGGACAACGGTCTGTTGTTGCAGTCGCTGTGGCTGAACCTGACCGATCCCGAGGACGGTCAGCGCCTTTACGACCACCTGCGCTTCGATGCCTCCGGCTTCGGCGCCAGCCCCCACGGCCGCGTCACCCTCGACATGGCCGAGGCCGACACCTATAAACTCAGGCTGAGCTACCAGCGCTTCAGTCAGTTCAGCCAGCTACCCAACTACGCCAACCCGCTCGAGAGCCAAGCTATCACGCCGGGCCAACACCAGTGGGACCGCACGCGCGAGAATATCGATCTGGAACTGCGCTTTTTGCCGCAGTCGCGGCTGCAACCCTTGCTGGGCCTGCGCATGCGCGACAACGAGGGACCCGGCCAGACGACCTTTACCGTCGGCGGCGACGAGTTCCTGCTGGCCTCCCGACTGGACGAGTCCGAGCGCGAGCTCTACGCTGGGCTGGGCTTCCAGACCAAGCGCTGGCACGGTGAGCTGGTCAGCGGCGTGCGCAAATACGAGGGCCGCGACCTCTTCGCCTTGGTGCCCGGTGCCGGCTCTGGCAACAGCAGCGGCAGCGTCTTCGGCCACCCGATCTCGCTGGACGACTTGGAACGCACCGACCGCACCGACGTCGACACGCCCGTCACGCGCCTGCACCTCAGCGGCCAGTTGACCGACAGTGCCCGCATGCTGGTCTCCTTCGTCCACGCCGACGCCGATGCCGAGACCAGCTCCTCGGAGAGCCTGGCCGGTGACCTGGTCTCCTTCCGGCTCGGCGGCCTGTTCGGCGGCCGCACCGAATCGGCGCGCACCAAGACCCAGAGCCCCAGCTGGCGCGGCGACTTCCGCTTCCAGGCCCGACCCGCCGAACAGGTCGAAGTCGAGGCCAACCTCATGCGCGGCCACCGCGACACCGACGGCGTGGCCCTGCTCTCCACCGTCTTCCTGGACGCCGCCACCTTCGGCGGCAATGCCCTGGGCGACCTATCCCAGCTGGTCGAGGCCAACAGCCGCTGGGAGCGCGACGACACCCAATTCCAAGGCCGGGCCAGCCTGCGCTTGCCCGCCCACTTTGGCCTGCGCTTCGGCTGGTCGACCCTGCGCAGCGACTCGGTGATCACCGCCGACCTGGCCGAGATCGTCATCCCTCTCGGCCAGGATGGCACCTACCAACGCAGCGTCACGACCTACGACATGGCCGCTTTCTTCCAGATCGAGAAGCTGCAGGCCGAGCTCACCTGGAGCGATGGCAAGGCCGACCGCGCCGTGCTGCGCAGCGACTTCCTCGACCGCAACGTGCTGCGTTTCCGCATCGACGCCACGCCCTGGAAGTTCCTGCAGATCCACGGCGTGCTGCGCGACGCCGACTACGGCAACGACACCGAGCTGGTCAACTACGACGGATCCGACCTGGACTATAACCTCGCTGTCGACCTCCAACCGATGAAGTCCCTCAACCTCCACCTGGCCTATGGCGGCTACGAGCTGGACACCGACACCTTGATTCGCCGACCCGAAACGCTGCAATATGAGCACTCGCTGCACAGCGAGGACGGCATCTCCTACGAGAGCAACCTGGAGTACCGTCTACTCGGCAAACACACGCTGGCCTTTGACTACAGCCGCTACGAGAATGAGGGCAGCCTGCCGTTCGACACCGAGCGCTGGCAGCTACGGCTGGAATGGGCGCTCGGCAAAAAGGCCGCGGCCATCGTCGAAGGCGGCCACCGTGAGTACCGCGAGACCGGCTACGCGCTCTCCAACTGGGAGGCCGACCAGATCGCCGTGCTGATGCGGCTCACCAACTGATTCATGTGCGCGTCGGTCTGACCGATCGGCGCGCACTCAATCCTCGCGTCGCGAGTCCATTTCGTCGCCCTCGTCCGGCTGCATGATGCCGATGTTCGGGGCCACGCCCAGACCGGGTTTGTCGCTGGGCCAGACGCAGCCGTCGCGCAGACTCAGACCGTCGAAAGGGTCGTTGCCGAGCAGCAGGTGACCGTCCAGATCGAGATAATCGGCGAGCGGCGCCAAATGGGCGGCCGCGGCGATGCCGACCGAACTTTCGACCATACAGCCGAGCATGATCGACAGCCCCAGACTGCGGGCGATCGCGATCGCGTCGCGGGCCGCCATCAGGCCGCCGCATTTCTGCAGCTTGATATTGACGCCGTGGTAAGCATCGGCCAGATCCAGCAGGCTGCGCGGTGTGGTGAAACTCTCATCGGCGATCAGCGGCAGGGGACTGCGCTCTTTCAGCCAAGCCACGTCCTCCAGTTGCGCGGCGGGCATGGGCTGTTCGACCAGCTCGACCTTTTGACTGGCCAGCCACTCGATCTCGCGCAGGGCAGCCTCGCGGTCGCGCCAACCCTCGTTGGCATCCACCCGCAACGGCCTGTCGGTGGCGTTGCGAATGGCGCGGATCATGGCGCGGTCGTCCGCGCCGCCCAGTTTGATTTTTAGGAAGTGGAACGCGCCCGCCTCGCGGGCACGAGCCGCCATCTGCTCCGGCTCGGCCATGGCGATCGTCATGCTGGTCGGCACGGAGCGGCTGGGATCCAGTCCCCAGATGCGATAGAGCGGCGCGTTCAGGCTCTTGCCCAAGTAATCGTGCAGCGCCAGATCGAGCGCGGCCTTGGCGGCGTACTCGCCTTCGACGCGGGCAAAGACGCGGTTCAGCTCGTGAACGTAATTGGTTGGCTGCGGACCCAGGAGGTCGATCATGGTCGCCAAGGCACTCATCGTCGAGGCGGGCGTCTCGCCGTAGCGTGCGTTGGGCGCGGCCTCGCCCCAGCCGACCAAACCTTCGTGCTTGAGCGCGACGAAGACGGACTCGCTCTTGGTCTTGGTGCCACGGGAAATCGTGAACGCGTACCTGAGCTCGAGCGTTTTTCCAAGGACGGTCACCAGCATCTTAGCCTCCGCTAGTTTTCTCAGAGATCGGTGAGCAGGATCTGATTGCGCAACATGTCATCCATGGTACCACGGGTTCGGATCAATTCCTCCTTTCCTCCGCGCACGAGCAGTTCGGCCGGCAGCGGAAACATGTTGAATTCGGAGGCCATCGAGAAGCCGTAGGCGCCTGCGTCGAGGAAGGCGACCAGATCACCGACCTCGGGCGTCGGCAGCAGGCGCTCGTGGGCGAGGATATCGCCCGTCTCGCAGATGTTGCCCGCCACGTCGAAGACGTCCGGCCGCTCGTGACGGCCCAGCACCCTCACCCGGTGGTAGGCCTCGTAGAGCACCGGGCGGACCAGGTGATTGAAGCCGGTATCGACATTGATGAAGTTGCGGTGAGCCGTTTTCTTGACCGAGTTGACCCGTGCTAGCAGAAAGCCCGACGGGCCGACGAAATAGCGGCCCGGCTCCAGCCACAGCGCCAGCGGAAAACCCAGCTCGGCCTCGGCGGCAGTGACTCGGGCCGACACCTCGCGGGCCACATCCTCGGGGTCGAGCGCGGCCTCGCCATCGCGATAGGGCACGCCCAAGCCGCCGCCGGGATTGAGGAATTTGAGCTGGATGCCCTGCTGGGCCAGTACCCGCGTTGTCGCCAACATCGTCTCGATATTGCGCACAAACGCGTCCAGGTCGAGGATTTGCGAGCCGATGTGACTGTGCATGCCCCAGACGTCGAGCAGCGGGTGCTCGTGGGCGCGCTGGTAGGCAACCAGGATCTCGTCGGGCATGATGCCGAATTTGGTCGTCTTGTGGCTGGTGGCGATGTGCCGATGGGTGTCCGGATCGACGTCGGTGTTGATCCGGAACGAGACCCGCACCCGCTGTTGGAAGCGCTCGGCCACGCGGATCAAGTTCTCCAGATCGCAGAGCGAATCCAGATTGATCACCGCGCCAACCTGGACGGCATAGGCCAGCTCCTGGGGCGCTTTACTGTTGGAGGTGAACAGCAGGTCCTCGCCGGCAAAGCCCAATTTCTCGGCCAGCATCAGCTCGCCCATGGAAATGCACTCGCCGTGGGCGCCCAGCCCGCGCAACAGGGCGACGATGCTCATATTCGTGTTGGCCTTGAAGGCGTAGTAGACCCGCACCCGGGGAAAGTGGCGCTCGTAGGCGCGGCGCAGGCGCTGGAAGCGCGCGGCGATCAGGTCGCCATCGTAGACGTAGAGCGGTGTGCCGTAACGCGCCGCAAAGGCGGTCAGCTGCTCGTGCGTGAAGGAACCAGTATCCGTTACCATAAAAAATGAACCTGCCAAGAAGATCGGAGAAGCCAGCTGCGCAGTAAAACTGATACTAGCATACCACGGAAAATTCCACGATTAAAGTCCGAGCACTAACCCAATCGCAGCGCCTAGCTTTGCCTACGGCGGCCCTATCACTCTTGACCCCAGTGTTGCGAGCGGTGGATTTTCCCCGATCATGCTGACAAGCGGGCGGCGATTTGCTTTGCTCGCCCAACCTCGCTTCTGGTAAGCTGCGCTGACAAAAGGAGGCTGGCTATGCGCTTCACGATCGCACTGTTGGGACTACTGCTATGGGGCTGTAAGCCACCGCCACCAAGCGTCCGCCCGCGACCATCGCTGCTGCTGATCACGCTCGACACTACCCGCGCCGACGCCATGGGCTACGCGGGTGGCTCCGGCAGCACGCCCAACCTCGACCAGCTGGCCGCGAGCGGCCGCGTCTTCAGCCAAGCCTTCAGTGCCGTGCCCGAGACCTTGCCCAGCCATACGACGATGATGACCGGGCTCTACCCGGCCGCCCACGGCATCCACGAGAATGGCCACGTGCTCGACCCCGCCCTGCCCCTGCTGGCGCCGGCCTTGACCGATCTGGGCTACCGCACCGCCGCCTTCGTCAGCGGCTTCCCCCTGGACCACGGTTTCGGCCTCGAGCGGGGATTCGCCGTCTACGACGACTCCTTCGGCACCGCTCAGGAACGCTCCGCCGCCGCCACTACCGACCGCGCGCTGGCCTGGCTGGCTCAGTCCAGCTCTGAGCCTATCTTCCTCTGGGTTCACTATTACGACCCCCACGCGCCCTACCAGCCGCCCGAGTCCTACGCGACTCGCTTCGGGGCGAACCCCTATGCCGGCGAGATCGCCGCCATGGACGAGCAGCTCGGTCGTCTGGTCGCCGCCTTCCGCGCCCGCGGCGGCAGCGCGGCGATCCTGGTCGCCGGCGACCACGGCGAGGGCCTGGGCGACCACGGCGAGACCCAGCACGGCCACCTGCTCTACGGCGCCACCAGCCGCGTGCCCCTGCTGCTGGCCGGCACCGGCCTGAGCCCGGCACGGCTCGACACGCCCGTCAGCCTGCGCCAGGTACATGCGACCCTGCTCGGCCTGGCCAAGGGCGAAACGGCGCCAGGCCTGTGTGGCGACCCGCGCGAGGTCGTCCTGGTCGAGGCCATGAAGCCCTATCTGGACTACGGCTGGAGCCCCCAAGTGGCGGCCATTGCCGGCACCCGCATGGCGATCCGGGCCGGGGAGCTGGAGCTCTACGACCTGATCGCCGATCCCAACCAGCTCAAAAACCTGAGCCCGGCCGAGCGACCGACGGCCGAGCAGGCGGCGGCGCTGCGCGACTACCCGCTGCCCGACTCTCAGAGCACGGCCCAGGCCGTTCGCGAGGAAGATCTGGCCAAGTTGCAAAGCCTGGGCTACAGCGCCTCGCCCGGCATCGCCAAGGTCAGTGGGCCGCGTCCGGTCCCCGCCCTGATGACCCAGCTGTTCCCCCTGCTCGACGCTGGTTCGGCCGCCTTCGCCAAGGGCGATTACCAGGCTTCGCTGCGGACCTACGCGCAAGTTCTGGCAGCGGACCCAGACAACCTCACCGTCCACCTGCGCCAGGCAGTCGCAAACGGTCTGCTGGGCCGCGACCGCGAGGCCGAAAGCCACTTCGCGACAGCCCAACGCCTTTCCCCCGACAGCACCGATGTGCGCCACTATCTGGCCATGTACCAGGTCCAGCGCCAGCGCTGGGACGAGGCCGCCGCGAACTTCACCTTTGTGCTGGCCCGTCAGCCGCGGCGCCTGCAGGCGCTCGTGGAGCTGGCCCACATTCGCGAACGCCAGGGCCAGACCGACGCGGCTGCGGTCTTTTACGAACGAGCCGTTGCCCTTGATCCGCGCAATCCCGAAACCCATCTGGCCCTGACCCGGCTGGCCATGGAGCGCGGCCGCTCACAAGCGGCGCTAGAGCATCTGCTGGCCGCCCGCGAGCTCCAAGGCCAGGCCTTTGGGCAGAATCTGGAGCTGGGCGCCTGCTACATGGACCTGCGCCGTTTCGACGAGGCGGCACCCTGTTTCGAACAGGTCACCGCGAGCAGTCCGGCCTACCCGCTGGCGCTCTACAAACGCGCCCAACTGGCAGCGCTCCGCCAGGAGCCTGACTTTCGCGCCCGCCTGGAAGCGGCACAACGAGCCGCCACCCCGGAGACGCGACCCCTACTGGAGCGCGACCCGCTGTTCAAGGGGCTTTAGCTTGGCTCGGGAGCCTCTTGATCCTCCGTGCTCTTGAGCAAATCACGAAAGCGCTTGTCGTTGAAAAGGTTCCGCAACTCGTCTGGGGTTAAATTCTTAAGCCGATCATAGATTGAAATCCCCTTGAGCAGCTCACTGGCGGGAATCCCCTTGAGCAGCTCACTGGCGGGAATCCCCTCGAGCCGGTCCTGGTAGGAGGCGCGCCGTAAAACATCCTTTTCCATGGTCTTGTAGAAAGCGACAAGCTCCTCTTCGGTCATCGTCATCATCAGGGGCTCTCTTTTTTGCCACTGCATCCGCAGGTTTCCCTTTAGCCCTCTTGATCCTCCATGGCCTTGAGCAAATCACGAAAGCGCTTGTCTTTAATTAAATTACGCAACTCCTCTGTGGAGATCCCCTTGAGCCGTTCGCTGGCGGGAATCCCCTCGAGCCGGTCCTCGTAGGAGGCGCGCCGTAAAACATCCTTTTCCATGGTCTTGTAGAAAGCGACAAGCTCCTCTTCGGTCATCGTCATCATCAGGGGCTCTCTTTTTTGCCACTGCATCCGCAGGTTTCCCTTTAGCCCTCTTGATCCTCCATGGCCTTGAGCAAATCACGAAAGCGCTTGTCTATAATTAAATTACGCAACTCCTCTGTGGAGATCCCTTTGAGCCGTTCGCTTGCGGGAATCCCCTCGAGTCGTTCGCTTGCGGGAATCCCCTTGAGCCGTTCGCTTGCGGGAATCCCCTCGAGCCGTTCGCTTGCGGGTATCCCCTCGAGCCGTTCGCTTGCGGGAATCCCCTCGAGCCGTTCACTTAATGGGATCCCGTTGAGCAGCTCACGTGCCGGATAAACCCGCAACACTTCCATGGCGGGAATCCCCTCAAGCCGGTCCTGGTAGGAGGCGCGCCGTAAAATATCCTTTTCTATGGTTTTGCCGAATGCGAGAATTTCCTCTTCGGTCATCGTCATCATCAGGGGCTCTCCTTTTTGCCACTGCAGCCGCAGGGTGTTGAGGAAGTAATGGGTCTCTTCAGAAAGGATCGGACCGTTCTGAAGCTTTTTCAGCGATCGGATTCTGACTTTGTTTTTACTGGCAAACAGCTTAAAGGCCAGGTTGTGAGGTTCGTCGGTGAGCTCGTTGAGGGAGATCAGGTTGATGCGCTGTCCCAGGATCGAGGTGTTGTGGTACACGCCAGGAGCCCCGCTCGCTACGTAGCCCAGGGCGGCAAGGCGTTTGGGATTTGGGCTTTTGCTGCAGACCAGGAAGGTTTTGACGTCGCGCTCGGAAAGACGCTCCGACTTGCGGTACAGCCAGTCATAAACCTGGGTCTGGATGACCGCCTCGGTGCCGAAGCTCTCCGAGTACTTGAATTCTATCACAATCCGACCGGCCCCGCACGAGCGCAGGCCATCGGGCAGGACGGCCCGCTGTTCCTCGTTCCAGTGATCCTGACCTGCCGGTCGCAATAACAGGATATCGAGCGTCGGCAAGGCCTTGGCCGCCTTGACCTCCAGCTCGACCTGTATATTCACGGGTTTGAGCCGCTTGTTCAGAAAGGTCCCGAAGATCAGATGCCAATGGCGCAGCTCCCGACGACCCGTGACACCGGAGTTCTGGTTCTCGTCCGTTTCCATATGCCCTCCTGTCCTAAACATAGCCCGATCCTCCCCATCCTACCCTGGCTACGCCCTGCCAGGCCAGGCATTTCCTATGACTGACCCCGCGCCCATGGGACCGCCCGCCAAAATGGCCTTGCCGCGTGACAATCTTCACACCCAACCCATACAAGCGCTTCCGCGGACCGTGAAAACCCGCATAAGCAGTGTGAAACCTGTGTCTTAACTTCGTTACCGTGTCTACTGTTTTCGCGCTGACCCAAGGGCCTACAATGCCCTCTGTCAGCCGGGTCGACCCCATCGGTCACACCCGTCGCTGAGACAACTAGGCGAGGTGGATCATGAAGGTATGGATCACGGGCGCGACCGGTTTTGTCGGGCTCAATATCGTGCACGCCCTGTGCGAAGCAGGCCATGAGCCGGTTTGCTATGTGCGACCCGGTTCGGCCACCGACCATCTCGACCGCTTCGCTGTCGCCGTGGTGCGCGGCGAGCTCACCGACCTGGCCCGCGCCCGCGCCGCCATGGCCGGCTGCGAGGCCGTGATCCACTGCGCCGGCAACACCTCCACTTACCCCTGGGATCTGGCCCTGCTCGAACAAGTCAACCACCAGGGTACCCGCACCCAGATCGAGGCCGCCCTGGCCAACGGCATCGGCCGTTTCGTCTACACCAGCACCTCCTCCACCATCGGCGCGCTTAACGACCCCGACCAGCGCGCCAACGAAGACCAGCCGCTCCTCGGTTTCCGCGCCCGCAACCCCTACGGCCTCAGCAAGGCCGCCGCCGAGCGGGCGCTGCTCGCCGCCATTCCCCGCGGTCTCGAACCGATCATCCTCAACCCCTGTGAAGTGCTCGGACGCTTCGACCACACTCTGCAGTGGGGCCGCATGGTCCTGGCCGTCTGCGGCGACCGCGTGCCCTTCATCCCACCAGGTTCCGGCAGCTTCTGCGCCGCCAGTGCCGTCGGTGCCGCCCACGTCGCCGCACTGACCCGCGGCCGGGTCGGTAGCCGCTACCTGCTGGCCGGCGCCGACACCAGCTACGCCGAGCTGCTGGCGCGCATCGCCACCGTCTGCGGCGTCGCCTTCAGCGACCCCGGCCTCGATTACCAACAGTGCCTCTACGAGGCGCTCGAACACCAACACACCTACCACCTGACCGCCATCGCGCCGATGGTTGACGCCTACCGCATGCGCGTCTTCAAGGGTCACTACCTGTTCGACGACCGCCGCGCCCAACGCGATCTGGGCTACCACGGCGGCGACCTCGACGACATGATCGGCGAAGCCGCGCACTGGTATCGCGACCATGGCTTCCTGCCAGCACCCGCGCCGGCCCTGGCCGCTGCACTCTGAGGAACAAGAGCTTATGCAACCCCTGATCACATGGATTCTCGCCCGACCCAAACGGGTCTTGGGCATCATCGCCCTGGTCACGCTCGGCCTGTGCGCGACCTTCGGCAACCTCCGTCTGGCCCAGCTGCGCACCGAGGAACAGCTCAGCAAGGAAGACCCCGTCTCCCTGGCCTACCAGAAATTCACAGAAGAATTCGGCAACGACCTCGACCTGCTGGTCATCTTCCAGACCGAGGACGGCCTCTTCAACGCCAAAAACATCGACGTCGTGCGCAACCTGACCCAGGACTTCGAAGGACTCGACAAAGTCGCCAGAGTGCTTTCCCTGGCCAACGCCGAATATCAATGGGTCGACGAGGACAGCTTCCACAGCCGCATGTTCCTCGACACCGAAGCCATCCCCAGCGACGCCGCCGGCTTCGCCCAACTGCAAGAGGCAGCACTTGCCTACGAGCCCTTCGCCAACCGCTTCCTCAGCGCCGACGCCAAGGTCGCCGTCTTCGTCGTCCGCCCCAAGCCCGGCATGATGACCGCGCTCGAAGCCCACGAGCAAATCACCCAGCTGCTGGCCGAAAAATACGCTAGCCTGGACGTGCGCATGCTCGGCGAGGCCGTCGGCTTCGCCGCCTTCCAGAAACTGCTGGGCAAGGAAGCCACGATCCTGACCTTGGTCAGCCTGGCCTTCATGGGCCTGCTCCTGTTCCTCTGCTTCCGCTCCCTTTGGGGCGTGCTGCTGCCAGGCGCCGTGACCGTGCTCAGCATCGTCCTGACCATCGCCACCTATGCCGTGCTGGGCCATACCTTCAGCGGCATGTCGATGATGGTGACCGCGATCCTGCTGGCCGTGGCCCTGGCCGACAGCATCCACTACTACGGCCACTTCCGCGAGAAGTACCTGGCCTACGGCGACCGGGTCAAGGCCAACCTCGAGACCGTCAAGGACGTCTTCAAACCCTGCCTATTCACCAGCCTGACCACCGCGCTCGGCTTCGGCTCGCTGGTCATCGCCACCAACCTCGACCTCGTCTACCTGGCGATCCACGCCGCCATCGGCACCATGATCGCCTACGTCCTGACCTTCACCCTGATGCCCGCCGCCCTGGTCCTGCTGCCGCCACCTTCCGCGCCTCGCACCGGCCAGTCACGCCTGATCGACCGTGCCCTCGAGGGCATTGTCCAGCTCAACCTGCGCTGGGGCGCACCCCTGGCGTTCGGCATCGTCGCCCTATCTTCGATCCTGATTGCCGGCCTGCCGCGCCTGGCATTCGACCAGGACAACCTCTCCATGCTGCCCCGCGACCACAGCATCATCCGCGACGCCGCCTTCCTCGCTGACCGGGTCGGCATTGGCGGCACCAACCTCCAGCTCCAAGTCGCCGGCGCCGAGAACGCCATCGATAACCCCGCCGCCATGCGCGCCATCGACCGTCTCCAAGCCCACCTGCGCACCCAGCCCAAGGTCCGCAAGGTCACCGGCTTGGTCGACGAAATGAAGATCTCCTACCGCATCATCCACGGCGACCTGCCCGAATACCACATCGTGCCCACCGACGAGGAGGACTTCCGCCGCCTCTTCTACATGCTCTCCGACAGCGCCGACATCCGCTCGATCCTCAGCGCCGACAACGCCAAAACCGTCATCAACGTCGCCATGGACCAGACCCTGATGAGCGAGTACGACAAAGTCCTCAACGCCGCCAAGGACTTCGTCGCCAACGACCCCGAATGGCCTCGCGACCTGACCCTCTCGCCCCAGGGCATGCACGCCCTCATCTCCGCCCAGTACCACGCCCTGGCCAAGGACCAGATCGAGGGCTTCACCCTGGCCTTCCTGCTGATCACCGTCGCCATGTGCTTCCTGTTCCGCTCCCTCAAGCTCGGCCTGCTCAGCATGATCCCCAACCTGCTGCCGATCTTCGCGACCCTGGGCTTCATGGGCTGGGCCGGCATCTACGTCTCCGGCGCCATGATCGTCGTCATCAACATCGCCCTCGGCCTGGCCGTCGACGACACCATCCACTTCCTCTACGCCTACGGCAAGCTCAAGCGCCACGGCGAGCCCTTCGACCACAGCCTCGGCCGCACCCTGCGCGCCGTCGGCATCCCCATGATCTTTACCTCGGTGATCCTGATGGCCTCGTTCGGCAGCTTCACCGTTTCGTCCATGCCCATGATGTTCCAAATCGGCACGCTCCTGACCCTGCCGATCTTCACCGCCCTGGCGGCCGACCTGTTCGTCACGCCCTACCTGTTGCGCCTGATCGAGCCCAAACCCGCGGCGCAGACCCAATCCATGAACCTCGAGGAGGTGGCCCTTGAAGCCTAGTTTTCTCCTGATCGCCCTGGCCGGCATGGCCATGGCCGGCAGCGACCAACCGCTCGCCAAGACCGCGCTCCCGGACGGCCGCGCCCTCCTCGAGCAAACCCTCAACGCGCCCGTGCCCAGCAGCCTCGGCGCCGTCTACGACGTCGTCCACACCGACCAGCACGGCCAACAGCGCAGCCGCCGCGCGCTGCTGTTCTTCGGCGTCGACCCGGCCGACAAGCTCGTGCGCAAGCAGCTGGTGACCTTCCTCGAACCCGCCGACCTCAAGGGCAACGCCCTCTTGACCGAGAACCGCATGGGCTGGGGCAAGGACTACAGCGCCAAGTCCTGGATCTACAACCCCCTCTTCCGCCGCACCAAGCTCAACTCCATCAGCAACTGGCGCAATCGTCAGTTCGGCTCCAGCATGAACGTCTTCGACGGCCTGCACCACGACCTCGACTGGTTCAACGCCAAGAACCTCGGCGTCGAGACCATCGGTGGCCGCAAGGCCTGGAAGCTCGACGTCCAAATCACCGACCCCACCGTGCGCGAGCGCAGCGGCTACGCCCACTTCCTGCGCTGGGTCGACACCGAGAGCTTGCAAACCCTGCGGGTCGAGATCTTCAACGCCAAGGATGAGAAGGTCAAGACCTCCGAAGTCGAACTCGTCCAGAGCCAGGGCTACTGGTTGCTCGGCCACATGACCGTGACCCTGATCCGCGACGACGGCAAGCAGGAACAGACGAAAATCACCATCTCCGGCTATCGCTTGAACCCCCAGCACCTCGACATCGCGAACCTCTTCAACCAGCGCACCCTCGAGCGCGGCGTACCCCTCGACCTCCAGAACGAAATCCTCAAAGGAAGCGACAAATGAACCAAGCGGTCCTGATCACGGGCGGTTCGCGCGGCATCGGCGCGGGCATCGCGGCCCACTTCGCCGCCAAGGGTCACCCCCTGGCCTTCACCTACAACGCCTCCGCCGAGCGCGCCCAAACGCTGGCCGCCGAACTGGCCGACCGCCACGGCGTGCCGGTCCACGCCTTGGCCTGCAACGTCGCCGACTTCGCCGCCGCCAAGGACTGTGTCGCCGAGGCCCGCGAACGACTCGGCGGCCTGGATGTGCTCATCAACAACGCGGGTATCACCAAGGACACCAACCTCATGACCATGTCCGAAGAGGAGTGGAGCAACGTCATCGACACCAACCTCGGCGGCGTCTTCAACCTCTGCCGCGCCGCCATCACCGGCTTCCTGCGCCAGCGCGGCGGCAGGGTCGTCAACATCAGCTCCGTCGCCGGCCTGGTCGGCATCCCAGGCCAATGCAACTACGCCGCCTCCAAGGCCGGCATCATGGGCTTCTCGCGGGTCCTGGCCAGCGAGTGCGCCGCCCGCGGCGTGACGGTCAACGTCGTCGCGCCCGGCTTCATCGACACGGAGATGACGATCGCCCTGGGCGAGAAGTACCGCGCCGAGCTGGCCGAAAAGATCCCGCTCAAGCGCTTCGGCCAGGTTGAGGAAGTCGCCGCCCTCGTCCACTACCTGACCACCCCCGCCGCCGCCTACATCACCGGCCAGGTCTTCGTCGTCGACGGCGGTCTGAGCGTCAAGGGGGCCGCGTGATGACCACCGCAGTCCTGCTCGACCGGGCCGCCATCGAGGCCCTGATTCCCCACCGCGAACCCTTCCTCCTGCTCGATCGGGTCACCGCGCTCGAGCCCGGCCAGTCCTGCGCCGCCAACTACCAGGTGCCCGCCGACCTGGACCTGTTCCGCGGCCACTTCCCCAACTTCCCCATCTTCCCCGGCGTCATGCTCGTCGAACACGTCGCCCAGACCGCCTGTGTCCTGATGAACGCCGCCACCAGCTCCGACGGCCGCCTGCCCGTGCTGGCCAAAGTCGAGAACTGCAGCTTCAACGGTATGGTCCGACCCGGCGACCTACTCGAAACCACCGTCACCGTCGAGCGTGCCCTCGAACGCTTCACGATCTTCGCCGCCAAGGTCTCGGTCCGCGGCCGCAAGGTTGCCAAATGCAGCCTCGTGGTTTCGACCACCGCCGCCGACGCCCTTTCCTGACGACCACAAGGAGATTCCACATGAACTACGATGCGAACAAACGACTAGTGGTCACCGGCCTGGGCGTGATCAGCGCGATTGGCCTCAACAAGCGCGCCTTCTGGGAAAACGTCAAACAGGGCGTCAACGGCATCCATCCTGTCGAGAGCTTCGATACCGAGCGTTTCGGTCGCCACATGGGTGGCGAGATCACCGACTTCGAAGTCGAGCGCTTCTTCCCAGGCGATGCCGAGATCGCCGCCATGGGCCGCTGCAAGCAGATGATGCTGGCCGCCGCCGACGAGTGCCTGCGCGACAGCGACTTCCCGAGCGCGGACCCCTTCCGCATCGGTGTCGCCATCGGCACCACCATGGGCGAGTCCAAGGAACTGGAGAGCGTCGCCGACGAGCTCTACCAGAGCGGCGACGAGGCCATCAGCCACCGCGCCGTGCGCGACTACCCGCCCTACACCATTCCCCAGGCGGTAGCCCGCAAGTTCCGCCTCTACGGTCCTAACTTGATGCTGCCCAACGCCTGCGCTGCCGGCAACTTCTCGATCGGCTACGCCATCCACTGCATCCGCAACGGCAGTGCCGACGCCATGCTCGCCGGCGGCGCCGACGCCTTCTCGCGCTACGCCTACTCCGGCTTCAACCGTCTCGGCGCCATCAGCCCCGACGTGCCGCGGCCCTTCTCCAAGGACCGCAAGGGCATGATCCCCGGCGAGGGTGCCGCGGCCCTGTTCATCGAGACCTGGGACAGCGCCGTCGCCCGCGGTGCCCATATCTACGCCGAAATCGTCGGTTACGGCGAGAGCTGCGATGCCCATCACATCACCCAGCCCCACGACCTCGGCATCGCCCAGGCCGTGCGCAGCGCGCTCGCCTTCGGCGGCGTCGACCCCGATCAGATCTCCTTCATCAGCGTCCACGGCACCGGCACGCCGACCAACGACGTCACCGAGTCGCGCGCCCTGCGCTGCGTCTTCGGCGACGCCATGGACCGCATCCCCGTCACCTCCGTCAAGAGCATGATCGGCCACCCCATGGGCGCCGCCAGCTCCATCGAATGCGTCGCCACCCTGCTCTCGATCCAGCACCAGTTCATCACCCCCACCATCAACCACGACGGCACCGACCCCAACTGCGACGTCGACTGCGTCCCCAACCACGGCCGGCCCGCGCCCGTCGAATACGTGCTCAAGACCAGCTCCGCCTTTGGCGGCAACAATTCGTCCGTGATCTTCAAGAAAGCGGTATAAGGAGAGCGATCATGACCGATAGCATCTGGATCACCGGCATGGGCCTGACCACCGCGTACGGCGTCGGCAACCAGGCCTTCCGCGAGGGCTACAACCAGGGCGTTTCCGCGATCAAACCCCTGACCGTCTTCCAAAACCCCATCTACAAGCGCACCATGGCCGCCGAGGTCAGCGACGTCGAACCCGTCGACCTGCTCGGCCGCCGCGGCCTGCGCAACTACGACCGCGCCACCAAGCTATTGCTGGCGGCCGCGGAGATCCTCCACCAGAACCTGGGCTTCGCCGACACCGAGGTGCGCCGTCAGCACTTCGAGGACGACGAGGTCAGCATCGCCGTCGGCACCATGGGCTCGATCAAGAGCATCTTCGACTTCGACCTGGACACCATCAAGCAACCGGAATACGTCCAACCGGGCCTGTTCCCCAACACCGTTTTCTGCGCCTCCGCCAGCTACGCCGCCATCCGCCACAACATCAAGGAGGCCTGCGTGACCGTCAACAACGACGAGCCCTCCAGCCTCTACGCCTTCGACTGCGGCATGGGCCATCTGCTCACCGGCCGCGCCAAGCAGGCGGTCGTCGGCAGCACGGAAGAACTCTCGGAGATCTACGCCCTGGCCCTGCAGAAGATCCACGAGTCCCGCGGTCGCCGCGCCCCGATCCTGGGCGAGGGCGCCGGCCTCTTCAGCCTCGAGCTGGCCGCCACCGCCCGCGCGCGCGGCGCCTCGCCCCTGGCCGAGATCCTGGCCATCTCCACCTGCTTCTGTCCCGACAAGCAGGCCGGCTACGCCCACAATCTGGAACGCCTCGTCGCTCAGGTCGGCGGCGACGCCATCCGCGACATCGACGTCATCATGAGCGCCCAGAAGATCGACCTGGACGAGGACCTGCCCCTCGACCACGTCCCCGAAAAGCGCCATATCTACCCCAAACTCGGCTTCCTCAACGGCCTGACCGGCACGCTCGAGCTCGCCGCTGCCCTCGTCGACCGCACCATCCCCAAAGACGCCCTGATCCTCATCAACAACGCCAGCGAAGATGGCAACCACGCCTCCTTGTTGCTGCGCAAATGCGCCGCCTGATGCTGGGCGGCCCCGTGCGGGCCGCCTTCGATGCCCTTAGTAAGGAAATCCCCCATGAACGTCTGTGAGAGACCCTTTTCCAATTTGATTGAGTTGCTGGCCCATCGCGCCCATGTCGATGACTCTGCCCCTTGGATCCACTTCCAGGGCGCCACCTACAGCTATGCCGAGATCTGGCGTGCCTCCACCGCCTTTCGCGACGCCCTCTACCAGCGCGGCGTCCAACCCGGTCAGCACGTGCTGTTGCTGCTGGACAATGGGCCCAACTTCTTCAGCGCCTTCTTCGGCGCCGCCCGCGCCGGCGCCGTGCCCGTGCCGCTCTCGCCCAAATCCAACGGCGAGCGCCTGACCTACATCGTCGACGACTGCGCCGCCGCCCTGATTTTCTGCGACCAGCGTTACCTGACCAGCCGCTTCGCCGCCGAAAACCTGACCCCCGCCCTGAGACGGCTCGTCCTCGCCGCCGAGTCCGTCGCCGAGCTGCCCGCGCTCGAAGCCGAGGACGCGCCCTGCGCTCACCTGGCCTTCATCCAATACACCTCCGGTTCCACCGGCAACGCCAAGGGCACCATGATCTCCCACCGCGCCGTCCTCGCCAACCTCGCCGCCTTCTCCGTCCGTTTCCAGCTGCGGCCCGGCGACGCCATGTCCTCAATGATGCCGCTGTTCCACGACATGGGCCTGATCTGCTTTGGCCTCGGCTCGCTCTACAATCGCCTGCCCCTGGCCCTCTACCTGCAAGAGGCGATCAGCCTCTTCCACTGGCTCGAGAGCTTCGCCAAGTTCAAGGTCAGCCACAGCGGCGGGCCCAACGTCTTTCTGCACCTGGCCACCAAGGTCGTGCGCGATCCCTCCGCCTATGATCTCGGGAGCTGCCGCATGATGATCTGCGGCTCCGAGCCGATCTTCCCCGCCGTCGTCGCCCGCTTCGAGGAGCTCTACCGCTGCCCAGGCGTCGTCAAGCCCGCTTACGGCATGGCCGAGCTCAGCCTCTGCGCGACTATCACCGCCGCCGACGAACTGCCCCATACCGTCGACGGCCGCTTCATCTCCTGCGGCCGCGCGTTGGACGACACCCAGCTCGCCATCCTCGACGCTGAAGGTCGCCGCACCACGCGCGCCGGCGTCCGCGGCGAAGTCGTGCTGCGCTCGCCCTCGCTGATGGACGGCTACCTGGGCCGCGCCCACGACCCCGAGCTGTTCAGCGACGGCTACTACCGCAGCGGCGACGAGGGCTTTCTGGACGAACAGGGTCGCCTCTACATCCTCGGCCGCCGCAAGAACCTGATCATCCGCGGCGGCGAAAAGTTCTCGCCCGCCGACCTCGAGTCCCTGGCCCTGAGCTACCCCGAGGTCGTCGCCGCCGCCGTCGTCGGCCAGCGCAACGACGAGGACCCGATCGGCTTCGAGCGCATCGTCCTCGTGCTTGAGTTGGCCGGCAAGCTGCTGGACAACCCGCTCGCCCTTGAGCGCCTCTGCGCCGAGCTCTGCCGCGAGAGCAACCGCCGCTTCCGCTACCAGCCCGACCGCATCCTCGTCACCCCCAAAGGCACGCTGCCCTGTACCAGCAATGGCAAGATGCAGCACCAGAAACTCCGCCAGCAGATCGAGCACGATGTCTTCCAATACCACATGGAGATCATCGCCAACCTGCTGCCGCTCTCCGCATAGGTGATCGCCATGGCCTGCCACCAGCTCTTCCACGGTACCCCCGGCCCCTCGTTCCTGACCGCCCAGGCCGCGCAGCCGCGCCCCGCCATCGCCGCCCTGGTCGACCGCCTGGCCGAGCTGGGCAGCGGCGTCGACACCCTGGCCCACGAGCGCGCCGGTGCCGTCGCACCCGCTGTCATGGCGGCCCTGTTCGAGGCCAAGCTGTTTGCCCTGACCGCTCCCACCGCCTATGGGGGCCTGGGCGCAAGCATGCTGGAGTTCGTCCACTGCGTCCGCGAGCTGGGCCGCCACGACGCCGCCCTAGTCGTAACCGCCGTGCCGCACCTGGGCAACGGCATCAAGTCGGTGGCGCTCTACGGCAGCGAGGCCCAGAAGCAAGAGGTCCTGGGCGGCATCACGCGCAACCAGCGCCTGGTCAGCTTCGCCATCACCGAGGCCCATACCGGCTCCGACATCGCCAGCCACAGGAGCCGCCTCGATCCCCAGGACGAGGGCTACCGTCTCAGCGGCGCCAAGACCTGGATCACCAACATCCCCTACGCCGGCCACGTTGTCGTCGCCGCCAAGTGCCCGCACCTCTGCAAGAACCCCGAGGGCAGCGCCTGGGTCCTGGTCAAACCCGACGACCGCGGCTTCGCCGTCTCGCGCCGCTGGCACAAGCTGGGCATCGCCGCCGCCCCGACCGTCGACCTCTACCTCGACGACATCGACCTGCCATCCGAGCGCCTCGTCGGCACCCTGGGCGCCGGCATGCTGCAATTCCCCCAAATCGTCGGCAGCGGCCGCATGGGCGCGGCCGCCGGCGCCTGCGGCCTAGCCGAGCACGCCCTGCAACTGCTGCGCGACCACCCCGGCGCCGGCCCGCGCGACTTCGCCCTTTACGAACGCCTGGCCCCGCGCCTAGCGGCCATGGCGGCAACCCTGGAAACCACGGCCGTCTGCCACGACCAGGCCTGCCCGGATCAAGAGCTGGACACCACGCTCTGCAAGGCGTTCTGCACCAACACCGCCCTGACCCTGATCACCCAGGTCTACCGCCACTGGCTGACCCACCGCGGCCCCGTGCCGCCGCTGTTAGCCCAACTGATGCGCGAGATCCCCGCCTTCCGCATCTTCGAAGGCCCCAACGAGGTGCTCAGCTACCGCGCCGCCCTAACGCTCTTAACCATGCTGCGCCGCACCCCCACGCCGAGCGCCACGACGCTAGGCACCGCCCGTCAACAAGCGCGCCTGAACCACCTGCTGACCAGCTTCCACCAATGGCTGCACGTCCAAGCCGCCCAACCCGACCCGCTGCAACGCCACGAACCGCTGCAACACATCGCCGCTCTAGCCACGACCCTATACGCCGCCACCTGCACCTTGGCCAAAGAGACGTCCCACCCCGACCCCACCCTCGCCCTAGCAGCCGACCTCCAACTCACCGAAGCCGAACACCACCTCGACCGCGAGCTAGCCCACACGGAACACGCAGACCTGGTTGCAGGGAACGCGTAGTTTCCGCGGAGCCAGGAAAAGTGCGGTAAGCCAGCTAGGCGCCCCCGCCGACTTGCCTTGGTGGCAGGGAACGCGAATGGTGAGCGAAGCCGGGAAAAGTGCGGCAAGCTGGCTAGTACGACTTTGTCAGGTTGGCTAGGCCAACACTTTTACGCCGGCTCCGCCCTACATTCGTGTTTCATTCGGAGAAGGCAAGCCGGCGGCTTACCGCACTTTTCCTGGCTTCGCGGACCAGTTGTGTTCCCTGCGACCAGGGTAAGTCGGCGGGTCATCACCAACCTGACAAAGTCGTACTAGGCACCCGGGCACCCCCGCCTGGCCCTTGTTGGCAGGGAACACGTATGATCTGCGGAGTCAGGGTTGTGACTAAGCGCCCAAATGATGCCGAAGTGCACCGTATTGTTAATCTAGGAAGGATCCATCTCTCCATCAAGTGCTGCGTGCCTCGCCCTCCTTCTCGAGGTGCGCTTATGGGCACACGCGCGTAGACGTTCAACGTGTTGCAGAAATCCTTCGGGAGGATTCTCTAAATATTCAATAGTGGCTATTTCCAACCCCTTTGCTGATTTCCAGTTTTTCACATCTAACAAGCTGATTCTGAGGAGGCGTGCACGCGCGAGGTTCACGCGCTTGAGGTTCGCGCCGTAGAGTTTCGCGTGCGTGAGGTTCGCGTACTCAAGGTTAGCGCCCGTGAGGTTCGAGTCCTCAAGGTCCGCGCCCATGAGGTTCACGCCTGAGAGGTTCGCGCCCGAGAGGTTCGCGTTTGAGAGGTGCGCACCAATGAGGTTCGCTCGCGGGTCAAGGTTTTGGCCAGTTGGACAGCCACCCCAGCTGGGTTAGCCGTCAACAAATGAACGGCGGTCTGGGTAAGCCATTCCTTTTCTTTAAGCTTTTGCACTAAAGTCACGGCAGCATCCTTGTCTGGAGATATGATTGGTGCACTGGACCCGTTATGACAAACGAACCATCGTTTATCGTGTTATTGTACCCGCATGCCCTTTCACGGCGTAACGGATTTTGCGGGCACCCACAAGCACCCGCAGTGCCGAGCCGTGGTAGGCGAGGACACCGCTTGGCCACACCCTGGCGCCCCTCAAAAACTTCGTCGCACATCAGAAACAAGTCGTTTTTGCGCCTCTGATACAGAGCGACACAGCGGGGATTTCGTGTTTGTGGCATTCCACAAGGACGTCACTCCCAGATTAGTCGGACTCGTGGAACGCCACCGGCGCGTTTCTCCAAGAAAGAGCGACCCTTTTCAATGCTCGCCGACCCTCGCTCCGAGAAATTTCCGGTCTGCGGCGATCAAACAGAGCGCGATTCCCGAGAAAAGATGCTTGTGTGTGAATATTTGCTAGCTTTTTCTTGGTGGTTGGCGGTTTCCGGACACCCACATGATCGTCCACCCGAGTGACGGCTCTATACCGGCAAACAAAAACAGCCTTTTGCCTGGGATGGAATTATGTTTTGATGCCAATATGAGCCGCCAATCGGGAAAATCGTTCCTGTGGCATTCCGGAGCAACTCACTCACTGAGTGAGAGGGTAGCTCCGGAATTCCAAAAACACGTCACTCCCGCGCACAGACGCCGCGGAAGACCGTGCCGGACCTGCAAACTCGGATCGAACGACACTTTTTATAGCCAACTTACCCATGCACGTTGACAGCGCCTTCACACGCATGGCGCTGCACCATTTTTTCTGACGCACGGGCCCGTCTCACATAGCGCACGTGCCGACCAAGTCGCTCTCTCTGCCGCCGCGACCTGCGAAAACACCCACTTTCCCAGGCAGACCGTGCGATTTTCGCCCACAGGGCAAAAACTTCTTTCCACGTCGCAATAACCCACAATGCCCCGTCAAGACCAGGCCGCCGCTGTACTAGGCTGCCAGCCCAGAAGCGAAAAGACTGGCCCGCGCATGCACAAGGATCAACCAAAACTGGCAACACCGTGACAGACCCACCGGGCACGACGCTCTTAAAAAAACCGCCTTCGCGCCTTCGCGTGAGCATTGCCCCCTGACTTCGCATGAGCCTGCGTCAATGCTGAGTTGCGGGTCAAGCCCGCGCGGTTGGTTCGCAACGCCCCTTCTTCTATTCCCTTTGTTCCACGGATCATGCGCCACGGGAATCGCCAGCCCGGCGGCTGGCGCCACGGGGAGTCGATCAGGCCGGTTGGGCGTGCTGATTTAGGTCCCTGTTCAGGGTTTGTAGGGCCGCTTCCGCGGCTGCCACTTTTGCTTTCAAAGGTCGAGCGAGGCGTGAGTAGGCGCGCTTGCTCAGAATCCCTTCGGCCAGCAATGCCTCGTATTGGCGCAGTTGCTCCAAACCCCCTTCGACGATGTTCCAAAGTTCGCCGAGCTTTTTGCCGCGCTGTTCGCCGCGGAGCTCGCCGATGTGTTCGTAGTGTTCGGTGATGCTATTGGCTACAAATCTCATGTGCTGTCGCTCCTTGATGTCGTGAATGACCGCTTCGTCAAGCTTGCTGTAGGCTTCCACCATTTGCTCGATCAGGAGTTTATGTTCGTTGCTGAGTTCCTCGCCGAGGGCGGCGGCATCGCGGTATACGGCGGCGACCACCTCGGCTTGGGTCAGGTCCGCGCGGTTGGCGCGCAACGCCCCTACTTCTATTCCCTTACTCCGCGGATCGTGCGCCAAGGAATCGCTAGCCCGGCGGCTGGCGCCACGGGGAGTCGATCAGGCCGTTTGGGCGTGCTGGTCTAGATCTCTGCTCAAAGCTTGCTGCTCCGCTTCTGCGGCTGCCACTTTTGCTTTCAAAGGTCGAGCGAGGCGTGTGTAGGCGCGCTTGCTCAGGATCCCTTCGGCCAGCAATGCCTCGTATTGGCGCAGTTGCTCCAAACCCATTTCGACCACCTTCCGCAGTTCGCCGCGCTTTCCGCGGAGCTCGCCGATGTGTTCGTAGTGTTCGGTGATGCTATTGGCTACAAATCTCATGTGCTGTCGCTCCTTGATGTCGTGAATGACCGCTTCGTCAAGCTTGCTGTAGGCTTCCACCATTTGCTCGATCAGGAGTTTATGTTCGTTGCTGAG
Organism: uncultured Holophagae bacterium; assembly: GCA_964423555.1. GTDB lineage: Bacteria > Acidobacteriota > Holophagae > Acanthopleuribacterales > Acanthopleuribacteraceae > CAYRFM01. Next base: position 131,342 of record CAYRFM010000007.1, read on the forward strand.
TTCCTCGCCGAGGGCGGCGGCATCGC
>CAYRFM010000008.1:0-115081 GCA_964423555.1 uncultured Holophagae bacterium
GCGACTATGGCAAGACGGCGGGGGCGCCTAGTTCCCTGCGACCAAGGTGAGAAAGTCGGGTTGGTCCCTACTTCTTGAGGGCCGCGAGGATGGTTTCGGCGATCTTTTTGCCGACGACGGCGGCCAGCTGTTGCTGGCTGGCCTCGCGGATGCGCTTGACGGAGCCGAAGTGGTTGAGCAGCTTGGTGATCCGCGTCGGGCCGAGGCCGGGGATGGCGTCCAGCTCGCTTTCGAGCATTTTCTTGCCGCGCTTCTTGCGGTGGAAGCCGATGCCGAAGCGGTGGGCCTCGTCGCGCAGGTGCTGGAGCATGCGCAGGGCGGGCTCGTGGTGGGGGATCATGACGGGCTCGTTGTCGCGAGTGGTGAAGATCCACTCCTCGCGCTTGGCCAGGCCGATCAGCGGGTGCTGCTCGAGGCCCAGCTGGCGCAGGCTCTCGTGGGCGGCGTGGAGCTGGCCGAGTCCGCCGTCGACGACGATCAGGTCCGGCAGTGGCGCGCCCTCCTCGAGCAGGCGGCCGTAGCGGCGCAGCACGACCTCGGCCATGGAGGCGAAGTCGTTGGCGCCCTCGACGGTCTTGATGTTGAACTTGCGGTAGCCGGACTTGTAGGGCTTGCCGTTGTGGAAACAGACCATGGAGGCGACGGACTGCTGGCCCATGGTGTTGCTGATGTCGAAGCACTCGATGGTCTGGGGCAGGCTCGTCAGCTCGAGGACGTCGGCCAGCTGGACGACGCCGGGGTGGTCCTCGGCCTCGGCGCGCTGGAGCTCGAGGTTGACGGCGAGGGTCTGGTGGGCCATTTCGAGCAGGCGCTTCTTGGTGCCGCGCTGGGGCACGACGAACTCGAGCTTGCGGCCGTGGAGCTTGGCGAAGGCGGCGGTCAGCTGACTGAAATCCTCCTCGAAGTCGACGACGACCTCCTCGGGCGGGTCCTCGTGGTTGAGGTAGTAGTGGGTCAGCCAGTTGCAAAGGTCCTGGCGTGGGTCCTCCTCGAACTCGACCTTGAAGTGGTTGTTGCGCACGATGGCGCCGTTGCGGATGGCCATGATCATGACGGCGCCTGACCAGCCGTTGGAGACGAAGACAACGACGTCGGTGCGGGCGTAGGCGATGTTGGCGACGTTCTGGGTGCGCTGGACGGAGGTGACGAGGCCGAGCAGATCGCGGAAGTAAGCGGCGCGCTCGAAGGCCAGCTTGGCGGCGGCGGCCAGCATGATGTCGCGGATCTCCTGGACCAGGTCGTCGGTCTTGCCGGCCAGGAACTTGGCGGCGCGGTCGACGCCCTCGGCGTACTCGGTGGGCGTGACCTTGAAGTCGCAGGGCGCGTCGCAGCGCTTGATGTGGTACTGCAGGCAGGGGCGGAAGGCCTTGCGACCGAGTTCGAGATCGCAGCTGCGGACCTTGAAGTGCTGGTGGATCAGCTTGATACTGGCGCGGGCGGCGCGGGCCGACGGGAAGGGTCCGAAATAGCGGCCGTCGCCGGCCTTGCGGCGGGTCAGCACGACCCGCGGGAAGGGCTCGTCGGTGATCTTGATGTAGGGGTAGGTCTTGTCGTCGCGCAGCTGAACGTTGAAGTGGGGCTTGTTGTTCTTGATCAGGCTGTTTTCCAGGAGCAGCGCCTCGGTTTCGGTCTCGGTGACGATGACCTCGAGGTGGGCGATCTGGCTGACCATCTTGGCGATGCGCGGGCCCTTGGGGCTGTTGTTGAAGTAGGAGCGCACGCGGTTGCGCAGGACCTTGGCCTTGCCGACGTAGAGCAGCTTGCGCTTGTGGTCGCTGAACAGGTAGACGCCCGACTGGCGGGGCAGTTCTTCCAGCTGCTTCTTCAGTTCGGGGGTCATGCCGGTGCTCCGGATCAGTCCTCGGGAACGGGGATGGCTGCGATCTCGCGGTGGATGGCGGCGTAGATGAACTCGTCGACCTGGACGGCCTTGTCGCGCAGGCGCACGGTGCGTTCGAAGATCTTGAAGGCCTCCTCCTGGAGGTTGAGGGCCAGCAGGATCATGCCGTAGTGGTAGAGGTGGGCGGTGGATTCGCGCATGTGGACGACGGAGGCCAGGACGTCGAGGGCTTCCTCGTAGCGGCCCTGCTTGAAGTAGACCCAGCCGAGCGCGTCGAGGGCGTTGTGGCGGAACTCGGGCGGGCAGGCGTCGACGGCCTCGCGGGCCATGCTCTCGGCTTCGGCCAGGTCCTGGCCCATGTCGGCCTTGGTCATGGCCAGGCCGTAGTTGGCGATGGTGCGACCGTAGCCGTCGGGGAAGACTTCGCGCATGCGGGTCAGCAGGGCGACGGTTTCGGCGTAGCGGCTGTTGGCGCGCAGGGCCTCCATGTGCAGGGTGTAGGCGATCAGGCGCAGGTTTTCGGAAAACTCGCCGTCGATGATCTTCTGGGTCAGGCGCAGTGTCTCGTCGTAGCGGCGCAGGGCATAGTAGGCGACGGCGCAGCTGGAGAGTAGGACGGGATGGTTGGGCCGCTGCTTGAGCAGCTGGCGGTACTGGTGCAGGGCCTCCTTGTGCTTGCCGCGGTTGCGCAGCTGGTCGGCGGCCTGGAGGGCGTCGCGGATCTCGTCGCCCAGGCTGTCGGCGATGGCGACGTCCTGGGTCTCGTCGATGTCGGAGAACTCGAGTTTGGTGGGGTTGAGCGCCTGGGCGCGGGCGAAGCAGGTTTTGGCCTTGCGGGTCCAGCCGCGCTCGAGGTAGGCCATGCCCAAGGCAAAGACGGCGTCCTCGTGGGTGGGGTCGAGGTCGGTGGCCTGTTCGAGCATGTCGATGGCTTCCTTGACCCTGCCCCGTTCCTTGGCGCCGACGCCGAGCAGGTAATAGGCCTGGGCCTGGGGGTCGAGCTCGTTGACCCGCTTCAGGAAGGGCGAGGCCTCCTCGAAGCGCTGCTCGGCGGTGAGGATCGAACCCATGCTGAGCAGGGCGACCGGGTTGTGAGGCGCCAGCTCGATACAGCGGGTGAGCAGCTTGGTCGCCTCTTTGCCGCGACCGTCGCCGTAGGTCAGCAGCGCCAGCATCAGCAGCGTCTCGGCGTGATCGGGGTTGGCGCGGCGGGCGATATTGAGGAACTCGATGGCCTTGTGGTTTTGGCCGTTCTGCTGGTGGTACTCGGCCAGGTATTGGGCCAGCTCGTAGTTTTGGGTGTCCAGATCGAGCGCCTTGGCGAGGACGTCGGCACTCTCGCGGGAGCGGTCGGAGTAGATCAGGAACTCGGCCTCCTCGATCAGGTTGGCGAAGTTGCCGCGCTGCTCGGGCGTGCCCCGGTAGAGGGCGACGAAGCGGCCGCGCATCTGGGCGAAGCGGTCGCGGAACCCGGCCTCCTCCATCTGCTCGGCCATGGTGTTTTCCCAGTGCTCGTTGAGGCGTTCCTCGCGCAGGAGGTTGGTTTCGCGCAGGGTCTCGATCAGCGCGGCCAGGCCGGAGCGGGTCACGAACGAGTTGCGGTCCAGCATCTCGAGCGTCTCGGACATGCGCGAGAGGTGCTCGAGGATGCCGCCGACGGTCTCCTCGAGGCGGCTGATGCGCTCGAGGAAGTGGTCGTCCATGGAGAGCGGCGAACCCTCCGGCTCTTCCCAGTGCTGGTTGCGGCCGAGCACGAGTAACTTCGCGCCGCACTTCTTGCAGGTCACCGAGCCGGGCTCGTTGCGGGTCAGACAGGATTGACAGTAAATCACGATTGGCGTGCCCCTTCGGTGCAGTCGCCGGGCTCGACCCAGCGACCGTCTTGCTTGATTAATTGGATCATCTGATCGATGCCCTCGTCCTCGGGCACGTTGCGCAGCACTTCTTCGTGACCGCGATAAATGGAGACGCGGCCGAGGCCCTTGCCGACATAGCCGTAGTCGGCGCCGGCCATTTCGCCGGGGCCGTTGACGATGCAGCCCATGACGGCGATGTCGAGGCCGACCAGATGCTCGGTGGCGGCGCGAACCTTCGGCACCACTTCGGTCAGGCTGAACTTGGTGCGGCCGCAGGAGGGGCAGGCGATGAACTCGACCTTGGTCTTGCGCATGCCGAGCGCCTGGAGGATGTCGTAGCAGACCGGGATCTCGGCAATTGGGTCCTCGGACAGGGAGACGCGGATGGTGTCGCCGATGCCTTCGGCGAGGAGAGTGGCGATACCGGCGGTCGACTTGACCCGGGCGTAGGGGCCGTCGCCGGCCTCGGTCACGCCCAGGTGCAGCGGGTAGCTGTTGATGCGCTCGGCGAAGGCCTTGGAGATCAGGCGGTTGGCCTCGATCATGACCGGCACCCTGCTGGCTTTGAGGGAGATCACCAGCTCGTAGAAACCCAAGTCCTCGCAGATGTCGACGAACTCGAGGGCGGACTGGACCATGCCTTCGGGCGTGTCGCCGTGGAGGAAGAGCATGCGTTCGGAGAGCGAGCCATGGTTGACGCCGATGCGGATGGCCGTCCCTTCCTGCTTGCAGGTCGCGATCACGTGGGCCATGTGCTCGCGAATCTTTTCCTGTTCTTCGGCGATCTCGGCGGCGCTGTACTCCTGGCCGGGGTCGCGGCGCTTGAACACGAACAGACCCGGATTGATGCGGATCTTGTCGACGTAGCGCGCGACTTCCTGGGCGATGCGGTAGCCGTTGTGGTGGATGTCGGCGACCAGCGGGATGTGGCCGTAGCCCTGCTCGCGCAGTTTGGCGCGGATGGCGCCGAGGTGGTGGGCGTCCTTGAGGTTGGGCGTGGTGACCCGCACGATCTCGCAGCCGGCGCGATAGAGGCGCAGGATGCCGGCGACGCAGCCGTCGATATCGGCGGTGTCCTCGGTAATCATCGACTGGACGCGGATGGGCTGACTGCCGCCGAGGGCGATGGCGCCGACATGGACCTCGCGGGTCAACTTGCGATGGGGAAACATGGAACCTCCCGGGCGCGCGCGCCCCGGCCCTAACTATACATTAAAAGCCCAACGCGGGAAACTTCGGAGCGGCAAGGCAGGGCCTCTCGTCATTGTATAGGTGGCAGCGCGTTATCCGCTAGCAGACGCAATCTGATAGGTTCCAAATCACAGGCCAAGCTGATCAGTTTTTCCGGTTCCGTCACAAAGCGGCGGCAGTTCTCTTAAAATAGGTCTCCTCCAGGTAACACTCGACGGCCAGTGACCCCTCCCCTGCTGAAATCATGGCCCCCAAGCGCGACATGGCGGAGGGTTGTGGCATGGGTAAAGCAGAAAGTTCGAAGACTGATACGGCTACCGACCCATTGATGCAGCGAAAGATTTGATCCAGAGCATTGCTATTGAAAAGCGCTTCGAGAACCTTAGGTGAAAGGTTATTCGGTTTCCAGGCTCGCACCATGTTGATATGATTCTCTACGACTGCTGCACCATGTGCTTCGATGAAAGCGGAAGGTAACTCGGCCGACACCAAACGCCGATCCTGTTCCTTCGAGGTGGTTCGCTGCAGTAGCACACAAGGTTGGGTGCTGAGCAGGTGCTCCTGCTTGGGTAATACCTCAAAATAGGGCGCGTGGTTTTTCCGCCTGGCGCGAAACTCGAAGCCCTCGCGGGTAACAGACTCGGCCCAGATCAAAGGATAGCGTTGCGCACCGCCACGCAGGCGTAGCTGGTCTTTGTGGCGATTCCATACAAGTGGACCGGTGTGGACGGAATAACCATAATCTCCCAACCGATGGTGCAACCGCTGTGCGCTTCGTATTAAATGGGTATCCGCGAGCTGTCGGGGAATTAACCAAGGCGTCGTCGGATCTTGTGGCAGTAGGAAGGAGCCTACATCTTGAATACTGATATCCTCACCCTCGCCGAAGCAGAGCACCTCCGTGCGGCAGGGAGAACGATCACTTTTCCGAAAGATGGTGAGCATCGTCTCCTGGAGCACACCCTCAAAGACGCCACTGCGGTTGGAGATCATGCACATGGCACGCGGCGGAGCCTCCGCGGAGATGAGACCACGAAGATTTTTGAAATACTGACCGGCCAAAAAACTGGTTGGGGTGACGAAGGCGACGCAGCCACCAGGCTTGAGGAAGTGAAGGACCTGATCGGTAAACAGACCATACAGATTTGCGTGGCCAAACAGGCTCCGTCGGAAGCGCTGACGCTTGGCAGCCGATAGTTTCACACGCGCATAGGGTGGGTTGCCGATCACTAAATCGTACTCACCTTCGGGTTGTTGGTCCAAGGTGTCACACTGCCGCACCAACCACGGCAACCGTTGATCCGCCGTCGTGTAGGGGAGGGTGACAATATCGAGAATGACTTGAGAGATCCAACCTGAGAAAGGGTCGAGTTCATAGCCTTTTAGGGTTTGAGAGAGGCAACGTCTCACTTTGTCCGCATTGGCGCCAGCCAGTGCTTGAAGCTTGCGCTTGGCGATCGGGGCAAGAAAGGCTCCACCGCCGCAAGCTGGATCCAGAACCCGGGCTTCGGCCCAATCAATGCCGTCGGTCGTGACCATTTCGATCAACTTATCCGCTACCAACGGCGGGGTAAAGTAAATGCCATGCTCGGACCGCCACTGGTCTGGCAGCAGCTCCGTGTAAAGACAGCCCACGACAAAGCCCGCGTGCGTCGGTTCCAAGGCCTGCAGACTGCGCCCGAACTGGCGAAAATGAGTTTCGGCTGCGAGCGAAAGAGACGGGATAGCTTCCGAATACTCCCGGATGGAAAAGGTTGCCTTGGCCGACCAATAGCCTGACAGCGCAGCGTAGGTGGCCGCGCGGGCGTTTTCGCAACTCTGTGAGAGCCCAGTGTCTCGGATGATTTGCAGGATACGGTCGCGCATGAAGCCCCCATCGAACGAATCCAGTTTACTGACCCAACCACCTCTGGTCAAGCTCATCCCAAAAGCCACGACCGCGAAGGCCTTTTTTCAGCTCTTCCAGCCGTTGGCAGCGGCAGGGCCTTGGCGTGCCAGCGTGGATGGTTGCTTGACGATGACACAGCGGGCGAAGATCGAGTAGAATCTTGGCTCATGACGGACGAATTTTCTGAGGAACCGCAAGACTTACAGTATTGGGTCAAAGAGGCCCAGGTAAAGAATCCTCACGACCGCTTTTTCAAGCTAGGTATGGACAATCGCCAGGTGGTGCTTGAGCTGATGGCTGACCTCTTGCCCCAGGCCCTGCGGGACTTCTGTGTGATTGAGGATTACGAGCTGATCAAGCAGAGTTTCGTCACCCATAACTTGGCCGAGTCGGTCACCGACGTCCTGCTCAAACTTCCGACCGTCGAGGGCGGCACCCTCTACACCTATATCCTCTGGGAGCACTTCCGTACCGTGGATGCCCTGGCTGCTTTTCGCGATTGGGGCTACAAACACGCAATCGCCGAGTATCACATGCGCAAGTCAGGGACCCGCGATGTCCCGCTGATCCACACGCTGGTGTTCTACAACGGCAAGGAACTCTACACCGCCCCCCAAAAACTGACGGATTTAGTCCGGGGCCCGAAGGAGCTGGTAGCGTCGATGTTCAGTGGTTACCAGTTGGTCGACCTCTCGCATATTCCTGACGAGGCTTTTGCCCATCGGATCTGGTCACGGCTGTTCCGCATGGCCTTGAAGCATATCGACAACCCCTTGGTACTTGAAAAATTGGCGGAAATGGCCGATCATTTAAGGGAGGTTGGCGCTACGTCAGCTGGTATCCATCTGCTAGGCGCGCTGATCCGCTATATCCTCAGCGCCGGACCTGGGCCGCGGCATGAGGACGTGCTGGAGCGCATCAAGGCGATACTCCCTGGCGAGACAGGAGAGGTGATGATGACGTACGTAGAGTTTTTACAAGAAAAGGGTCGAAACGAAGGCATCGAGCTGGGACGAAACGAAGGCATCGGGATTGGTTTCGAGAAGGGACAGGAGCAGTTTCTTCGTCACATGCTCCTGATGGGTCACGCCCCGGAAACCATCGCCCAGTTGACCGGCGGCTCGCTGGCGCAAATCCTCAAAGTCCAGGCGAACCTCGCAAGCGATTGAGGTGTCGGGCCCATTGTGCTTATCGCCGCATATCTCCTGCGACGCTATCCTTGTCTCGAATGATTTGCAAGATATGGTCGCGCTTAAGGCCCTCATCGATTCCATTCAGATTACTTATCTGATCGCACCGGCCACAGCCCACCACATTTGATCGACCCGCATGCCTGCGCGCAGCGAACTTCTATGTCCTCCTTGCTCCTGCCCACGTGCTATGATTTCCTGGAAAACATCGCGAGGCGGCCATGGCTTGGGAAGAGGAAAGCATTCAGCTCGAGGTCAGTGATTCGGGCGGCAAGAAGAATAAGATCAAGTTGATCCTGATCGGCGTTGGCGCGCTGGTCGGTTTATCCTTGCTGGTCTGGCTGGGCATTTGGCTTTTTTCCTCCGAGCCGGAGCCCGAACCCGAGAAGCCGGTCGAGGCTAAGAAAGAGCTCCCTGTCGAGAAACCTGTCGAGACGCCTGATGAACCTGTCGGCGATGGCACGCGCATTGACCTGGAGCGCTTCGTCGTCCACCTGCAAGGCGGTACGGGTGCGGGCTACCTCGTCTTCGACGCCAGCGTCTGGGTCAAGGGAGAAGTCGCTCAGGTCCTGGTAGAAGCCAGCCCCGACGAGCCGCTGATCGTCAACACCCGCCAGGCACTGTTCCTGGCGCTCTCTGGCCTGACCCGCGAGCAGGCCCAAGACGAGGGCGAGTTGCGCGAGCTCGGGGCCCGCTTGCGGGCACCTCTTGCCGAAGTACTGGGCAAGGCGGACGTGACCCAGGTGCTGATTAAGAGTCGCCCGTTATGAGTTGCGCCTGCCCACCCCTGCACACTTTTGACGCCGCCGTGAAGCGACTTGGAGTATAGTGTGGGGTTGGCCGCCGAGGCAGTGACCTTTTAACTTATTATATACAGGTGAACCCATGGCTTTGACGACTCCCCGGACGATGCGCGGCGTGATGGAGCTGCTCCCGCTCCAGCAAATCGCCTTTCAGCGCTTTCTCGACACGATTCGCACCGGCTACGAACGCTTCGGCTTCCTGCCCATCGAAACGCCGGTCATGGAGTACCGCGACATCCTGCTGACCAAGACCGGCGGCGAGACCGAGCGCCAGGTCTATTTCGTGCAGTCGACCGGCTCGCTCGAGCAGGGCAAGGACCCCGAGCTGGCCCTGCGTTTCGACCTCACCGTGCCCTTGGCCCGCTACGTGGCCGAGCACGAGAACCAGCTGGTCTTCCCCTTCCGCCGCTACCAGATGCAGAGGGTCTACCGCGGCGAGAATGCCCAAAAGGGCCGTTACCGCGAGTTCTACCAGTGCGATATCGACGTCATCGGCAAGGACGAGCTGGCGATGGACTTCGACGCCGAGATCCCTGTTGTCATCTACCACATCTTCAACCAGTTGGGCCTGGGCAAGTTCACGATCCACATCAACAACCGCAAGCTGATGACCGGCTTCTTCGCCGCCCAGGGCGTCGGCCCCGAGCTGCAGGGCCTGGTCCTGCGCGAGGTCGACAAGCTCGACAAGCGCGGCGACGACTACGTGATCAAGACCCTGACCGGCGAGGGCTTCAACTTGGCCGCCGACCAGGTCGCCCGCATCATGGACTTCATCAAGCTCGAGGGCGCGGACAACACCGAAGTGCTGGAGCGTCTGGCTGCCCTGGGCGTCGAGGATCCGACCTTCCGCCAGGGTCACGATGAATTGTCCCAGGTCTGCGCTGGCCTGCGCGCCGCTGGCGTCCCCGATGCCTACTGCAAGATCAACCTCTCGATCGCCCGCGGCCTCGACTACTACACCGGCACCGTCTACGAGACGACCCTCGACGACCATCCCGGCGTCGGCAGCGTCTGCTCCGGCGGCCGCTACGAGAACCTGGCCGGCCACTACACGAACTCGCATCTGCCCGGTGTCGGCATCTCGATCGGCGCGACCCGCCTGTTCTACAAGCTCCAAGAGGCCGGCCTGGTGCCCGAGGCCCAAAGCTCGGTTCACGCCCTGGTGACGCGTCTGGACAACGCCCTGGCCGCCGAGTGCCTGGCCCTGGCCAGCCTGCTGCGCGAGGGCGGTATCAACACCGAGGTCCAGCACCAGGCCCAGAAGCTCGGTCGCCAGGTCAAGTACGCCGACCGCGCCGGCATCCGCTTTGCCGTCATCCTCGGCGAGGACGAGGTCGCCAATGGCACCGTCACCGTCAAAGATCTGGCCAAGAGCGAGCAGTTCTCCGTCGCCCGCGGCGAACTCGTCCAGGCCCTCAAGGAGCGCCTGTCATGACCGATATTTTGCTCGACGGCCGTTCCCTGACCCGTGCTCAAGTCGTTGCCGTGGCCCGCGGCAGCGCTAAAGTCGCCATCGACCCCGAGGCCCTGGCCACCGTCGCCCACGCCGCCGAGGTCATCGCCGCCAAGGTCGACGCCGGCGAAGTCGTCTACGGCGTCACCACCGGCTTCGGCAGCAACGCCGACAAACTGCTCTCCAACAAGGAACAGGCCGCGCGCCTGCAGCGCAACCTCGTCGTCACCCACGCGGTCGGCACCGGCAAAGCCTTGGCCGCCGACATCGTGCGTGCCATGCTGCTGATCAGGGTCAACACCCTGTTGCAGGGTTACTCCGGCATCCGCCCCAGCACGATCGAAGCCCTGACCGGAATGCTCAACGCTGGCGTGCTGCCCTACATCCCCGAAAAGGGCTCGGTCGGCGCCAGCGGCGACCTGGCCCCGCTCTCGCACATGGCGCTGACCCTGATCGGCGAAGGGCGAGCCTACTTCGGCGACGAGCTGTTGACCAGCCGCGAGGCGCTGTCCCGCGCCGGCGTGCCGGTCGTCGAGCTGACCTACAAGGAGGGCCTGGCCCTGATCAACGGCACCACCTTGATGCTGGCGATGCTGACCTTGGCCCTGGCCGACATGGCCCATGCCCTCAAGCTGGCCGATCTGGCGGCGGCGATGTCGACTGAGGCCCTGGCCGGCCGCTTCGACGCCTTCCGCGCCGAAATACACAGCCTGCGCCCCCATCCCGGCCAGGTTACCAGCGCCGACAACATGCGCCGCCTGCTTGAGGGCTCGACCCTGATCGACATTCCCTACGGCCACATCCCGCTCGCCGACGGCAGCTGGCGCTGGAACGCCGAGGCCCAACGGGCCGAGGGCGGCAAGGCCATCAAGCCCCAGGACAGCTACTCGATCCGCTGCATGCCCCAGGTCCACGGCGCCGTTCGCGACGCCTACAATTACGCCGCCAGGATCGCCGATATCGAGCTCAATACCGTCACCGACAACCCCGTCGTCTTGCCGGCGACCGCCGAGGTCGTCTCCGCCGGCAACTTCCACGGCATGCCGCTGGCCGTCGCCGCCTCGCTGCTGAAGACCGTCGTGCCGACCCTGGCCTCGATCTCGGAGCGCCGCCTCAACAAGCTGGTCGACCCCGCCACCAACGACGGCCTGGCCCCGTTCCTGATCAAGAACGAGGACAATACCCACAGCGGCTTCATGATCGTCCAGTACAGCGCCGCGGCCCTGGTCAACGACTTGGCCAGCCGCGCCATGCCGGCCTCCGTCTTCTCCGTGCCGACCTCCGCCAACACCGAGGACCACGTCTCCATGGGCGCCAACGAGGCGCGCCAGCTGCTGGAGATGATGCCCGACCTGCACGCCGCGCTGGGGCTCGAACTCTACACCGCCGCCCAGGCCCTCGACGTGCGCCAGCGCCTGCTCGACGGCAGTTACTGGGGCGAGGAGCGCTGGCTCGAGACGGCGCCCGAAGCCCACCGTGCCGCCCTGGCCGCCCACGCCGCCGCCGTCCACGCCGCCCAACACGCGCCCGGCCCCGCCCTGGCCGCCGCGCGTGCCGAGCTGCGCCGCCACATCCCGTTCATGGAACACGACCGCCCCATGACCGCCGAGGTCGAGTTGGTCTGCGCCCTGGCCCGCCAGCCGGACTTGATCCGCGCCGCCGAGGCCCTGGCCGGCACCATCGACGTCTGAGCCGGCGCCCACGGAACCCGACGAGGTGCTATAATCACATCCCTCGATTCGGGTTCCTGGAGCGCTTTTTCATGACGTTCTCCCTCGACATTGCCACCCGCCTGCCCAAGCTCGAGCTGCACCTGCACCTCGACTGCTCCCCTTCCCTGGCCTGGGTTCGCCGCTTCCACCCTGAACTCAGCGCCAGCCAATTCACCGAGGCCTTCCAGCTGACCGAGAAGTGCCGCGACCTCAGCGCCTTCCTCAGCCGCATCCCCAGGGTGCTGGAACTGATGCAGCAGACCGAGGCCCTGGTCTGGGCCGTCGACGACCTCTTCGACCAACTCGCCGCCGACGGCGTGATCTACGCCGAAATTCGCTTCGCCCCGCTGCTGCACCTGGCGGCCGGCCTGACGCCCGAGCAGGTCGTCGCCGCCGTCGACAGCGCCGTCGCCGCCGCCTCGGCCCGCACCGGTATCGGCGCCGGTCTGATCCTCTGCACCCTGCGCCACTTCACCGAGCAACAGGGCCTGACGACCGTCGCCCTAGCCCGTCAATTTGCGGCCGGCACCGTCGTCGCTCTCGACCTCGCCGCCGACGAGGCCGGCTTCCCGCTCGCTCCCCATGTCGCCGCCTTCGCCCAGGCCGAGCGCTGGGGCATCGCCCGCACCGCCCACGCCGGCGAGGCCTTGGGCGCCGAATCCGTGCGCCAAACCCTGACCCAGCTCCGTCCCGCCCGCATCGGCCACGGCGTGCGCGCCATCGAGGACCCTCGCCTCGTCGACGAACTGGCCGCCAGCGGCGTCCACCTCGAGGTCTGCCCTGCTTGCAACGTCCTCATCGACGTCTTCGAACGCCTCGAGGATCACCCCGTCGACCGCCTGCTGCGCGCCGGCGTCTCCCTGAGCATCAACACCGACGGCCGCACCATCCCCGCCGTCACCCTGCGCGGGCAGTACCTGCAGCTGGCCGACGTTTTCGGCTGGGACCTTCGCCGCTTTCTCGAAGTCAACCGCCACGCCGCCCACGCCGCCTTCTTGCCCGAAGCCCGCAAAGCCGCCTTGCTCGCCCGCCTCGACCACGACTACGCCCAATCGGAGGCCCCATGATCTCGACCGTCATTTTCGACGCCGACGACACGCTCTGGCACAACGAGTCCCTGTTCACCGTCTCCCACCAGAAGTTCGGCGCATTGCTCGCGCCCTACCACGAACGGACCTGGATCGACGAACGCCTCTACGCCACCGAGGTCCGCAACCTCGCCCTCTTCGGCTACGGCATCAAGGGCTTCACGCTCTCGATGATCGAGACCGCCATCGAACTCAGCGAGGGCCGCATCGGCGGCGCCGAAATCCAACACTTGATCGATCTGGGCAAGGACATGATCCGCGCCCCCGTGGAGCCGTTGCCCCACGTGCGTGAAACCCTCGAACAGCTCCGCGGTCGCTTCCAGCTGATGGTCATCACCAAGGGCGATCTCTTCGACCAGGAATCCAAGGTCGCGCGCAGCGGCCTCGGCGATTTCTTCCGCCATGTCGAGGTCGTCAGCGAGAAGAACGCCGCCGTCTATGGCGCCGTCTTCGAGCGCCTCGGCCTGGTTCCGAGCCAGGCCGTAATGGTCGGCAACTCACTGAAATCCGACATCTTGCCCGTGCTTGAACACGGCGTGACCGGCGTGCACATCCCCTACCACACCACCTGGGTTCACGAACAGGTCGATCCCAGCCTGGTCGAGGGCAAACGCTTCCACCACCTCGACCACATCGGCCAGCTGCCGAATCTGCTCAGCCTGCTGACGGCCCGCGGCGATTGAAGCGGTTCAGTCCTCGTAGCCGAGCCCGCGGAACGAACCGCTGATGCGCTGGGAGGCTTCCTTGGCCAGCTGCGTCTCCGCGGCCAGGCCAATCGCCGTCTGCCAGTGTTCCCGTGCCTTGACCGCTTGGCTGCGGCGCTGATAGTAATTGCCAAGAAAAAGGTGCAGGCGGGCCTTGGCGAAATCCGCCAGACCGGCGGCACCTTGGCGCAGGTATTCATCGACCCGCTTGGCGTCCTCGTCCAAGGAGCTGCCGCGGGTCAGGATCGGGTGGGCCATCAGCGAGGCCTCGCCGCGCAACAGGCGCAGGTAGGCGTTCTTGGGGTCGAGACTGACCGCCTCGTCCATCAGTTTGAAGCCCTGGCGAGCCCAACGCAAGCGCGTCAGCGAGGAGGGTTTTTGGTCGAGCGCCCGGGCGCCCTGAACCCGGCCCCGCAGCATCAGCGCGCCTGCCGCGCGAGGGTAGCGGGCCAGCACCTTGTCGAAGTATTCGGCGGCGTGATCGAGGTAGTTCAGGCTCTGCAGCGTCGCCAACTCCAGATAATCGCGACCCAACTCCATCCACAGCGCCGGGTCATTCGGCTGCTTGTGTTGGCTCTTCAAATGTTCGCGCATCAGCGCTTCCGTACGGGGCTGTGAGTCTGGGCCCAGCTGAACATCTGCCGGGCCATTGGCCAGCAGGTTGACACCCACAACGCTCCACAAAAATCCAAGCGCGAGTGCCCAATACCTCGAAACGGTTCCACGCATGGTCCTGCGCTCTCCATCCTGCATCTTCGCCTATCTCCGGCGCCCGAAAAGATTACGCCCATTCGGGCACAATTGCAAGATCCTAACAGACGGCTTCCTCTAACTCATCGGCCAACCCGCATGCTGCGCTGTCGTTCCTCGAGAACGACCACGGGTCAAATGGTTTACAGCGCTCAGATTTTGCTGTGAATGCACGGCCGTCTGTGCTAGCTTCGAGGGGAACACCCGGCTTGGGCCAAAGAGATGCTCGAGCGCCATCCCCAGGAGGCAGGCGCAGCTATGAAACAAGCGGTTACGATCGTAAACGAGTTGGCTCCTCATCACGTCCCGCAATTGTGCGCGCTCTATTTAGAGGAATGGTGGACCCAGCAGCGCGACCCCGACACCGTCGCCAAAATGCTGCGGCACTCGGACCTGACCGTCGGCATTGTCGACACGCGCGACCGTCTCGTCGCCTTCACGCGCGTGCTCTCGGACTTTACTTACAAAGCGCTGATTCTCGACGTCATTGTGGCCCGCGCCTGGCGCGGTCGCGGTCTGGGCATGCTGCTGCTGGACACGATCTTCGCACAGCCGGAACTCCAAGGCGTCAAGAACTTCGAGCTCTACTGCCTTCCCGAACTGGAACCCTTCTACCGCAAATGGGGCTTTCGCGACATCTCCGGCAACGTCATCCTGATGCGCTCCGAGGGCAAGCGCTAGGCCGAGAGGTAGGTCCGCGGCTCGTAGCGCGCGCGACCCAGCGACTGCGTGGCCAAGGCCACCGGCAACGGTTGGTCGTAAAGGAAGCCCTGCACATAGACGCTGCCGGCATCGCCCTGAAATACCGCCAGCTGTTCGTCCGTCTCGACCCCTTCCGCCACCACGCCCATGTTCAGGCCCCGAGCCAGGTTGAGGATCGCATGCACGATGCGCGCGTCGTCCTGGCTATGGGTCACGTCCTTGACGAAGGAGCGGTCGATCTTGAGGAAGTCGATCGGGAAACTCTTGAGATAGCTGAGCGAGGAGTAACCAGTGCCAAAGTCGTCGACGCTGAGCTTGAGGCCCATGCGCTTGAGCGCGTGCAGGGTGTCGACGTTTTCCTGGGCGTTGCCCATAATCGTGCTTTCCGTGACCTCGAGGCCGATCATGCTTGCATCGACCTGGCTGCGCTCCAGGATCGCCGCCACGGTCTCGATGAACTGGGGCTGGCAGAACTGGTGGCTGCTGACGTTGACGCTGACGGTGATGTGGCGCAGGCCCTGGTCGGCCCAGGCGCGCGCTTGACGACAAGCGGTTTCCAAGACCCACTCGCCGATCGAGAGGATCAGCCCCGTCTCCTCGGCCAGGGGAATGAATTCCATCGGCGGGACCAGACCGCGCTCCGGATGATTCCAGCGGACCAGCGCCTCCAACCCGACGATCCTGCCCTCGAAGGGATCGACCTGGGGTTGGTAGTAGAGCAGGAGCTCGTCGTTCTCGATCGCCTTGCGCAGGCTGCCCTCCAGTTGCAAGCGGTCTAATGCCTTCTCGTTCATGGAGTTCAGATAGAACTGGAAGTTGTTCTTGCCCTTGTGCTTGGCGTTGTACATGGCGATGTCGGCGTGCTTGAGCAGCGATTCCAGGTCGCTGCCATCACGGGGATAGAGCGCGATCCCGATCGAGGGCGTGACCGTGACCTCGTGGCCGTCGAGCGTGCAGGGCTGCGAGATCACGCCCATGATGCGGCGGGCGACGCGAGCGGGATCGTAGTCCTTGGAGAAATTGGAGAGCACGACAATGAACTCGTCGCCGCCGAGCCGGGCCAGGTTGACGGCAGCGTCCTTCTCCGAGGGCGGCAGCAGCACGTCGCTGTCGCGCAGGCAGGTGGCCAGACGGTCCGCCAAGGTGCGCAGCAGCAGGTCGCCGACCGAGTGGCCGAGCGTGTCGTTGATTAACTTGAAGCGGTCGATGTCGATGAACAGCAGCGCTACCTGGTGATTTTGGCGATGGGCCAGGCGCAACACGTAGCGCAGGTTCTCGTGGAAAAGCGTGCGGTTGGGCAGGTTCGTCAGCGGGTCGTAATAGGCCAGGTAGCGGATGCGCTCGTTGGCTTTCTGGCGTTCCGTGATGTCCTGGGCGACCGCCACGTAGACGGGCGGAATCTCCTCCGAAGAGAGGTGGAGCGTGATCTCGACCGGGTAGAGGTGGCCGTTCTTGCGGCGGTTCTTGGCCTCGAAGACGACCGTGTCGCGGGTCCCGTTCCACAGCGGTTCGACCAGGCGCAGGAATTGGTCTCGGCTCACACCGGGCACGACCTCGAAAATCTCCTTTTGCGTCAACTCCTCCTGGCTGTAGCCGGAGTGCTCGGATGCCCGCCAGTTGACTTGCACGATCGCGAAGCCGCGGGCCTCGAAGATGTAAATCTCGTTGGAGGAGTGGTCTAAGACCCGCGCCAGTCGCGCGGTCAGGCGCTGATTGCGCTTGTGCTGCGCCATGTCGCGCACGATCGCCAGGAACTCGCCCTTCTCCAGGGGCTCGAGGCGGATCTCGAACTCGGCGTTTTCGCGCTCGGTCAGGCGCAGGTCGAGGCTCTGGGTGCGGCGTTCGCGCCACGCCAGGCGCGCGGTCTCCAGCACCAGGTTCGCCGTTTTCTCGGGCAGCAGCTCCTGCAGGCGCCGGCCGACGGGGTTGGGCATGTCGAAAATCGTGGCGCGCTCGCCCTCTTGGGTCGTATCGTGCACCGTGCCGTCGGCGCCGATGCGGTAAATCGCGTCGGGCAGGGCGCGCAGCAAGGCATCGTTCTCGCGAAAGACCCGCGCGGCGCGCAGCAGGTAACGTATGCGACGACTGAGGATCACCCAGTTCAGCGGCTTGCTGATGAAATCGGTGGCTCCAGCTTCGTAGGCCAGGTCGATGGAAGCCTCATCGGTCTGGCCGGTGACCATCAACACCGGCACCTTGCGGCCCCCGAGCGATTCGCGAATGGCGCGACAGGTCTCGATGCCACTCATGCGCGGCAGGTCGACATCCAACAGCACGATGTCTGGCCGAATCGAGGAAAACAGGGAGAGCGCTTCAAGGCCACTGGCCGCAGTTTCGACCGTAAACCCCTCTCGCTCCAGTGCGGAGGAAAGCAAAAATCGCTCTGATCTGTCATCGTCCACGACCAAGACCAAGGGGCGCTGGCGCTCCAGGGTAGGTCCCATCCAAACCTCCCTCACATCCAAACTCAATCATACCAAAATTATTTACCTCGCCTTGTAAAAAAGCAACAAGATACAACAAACCCTTGCGACAAGACGAATCCAGCCGCAGGTAAAGGTTTCCCTGCCGAGATAATTTTCAACCAAAACCGCGCAGGAAAACTTGTCAGCAGGCGCGCTTTTCGGCTGCCAACGCAATCAGGACCCGCTCGTATTCGCACTGCAAGTCGACCAAAGTCTCGGCCAACTTGTCCAAGTCCCCTTCACGCGCCAAGAGTTCCATGCGCGTACACAGCTCCGACAGCGTGCGCGCCCCCAAGTTCGCACTGGAGGATTTGAGCGTGTGCAGCGCGCGCCGCGCGGTATCGGGCTGGAGCTTGGCGACCGCTTCGTGGAGCTCGTGGACGATCCGGGGCGAGTCCTCCTGGAACATCTGGATCAGCTTCTCGACAATCGCGGGCGACTGGGGTGTCTCCATGGCGCGCAGCCGGGCCAGGATACTGGGGTCGAGCGCGCCCGTCGACGGCGCGGTCACCACCTCCCGCACCCGACGCGCGCGGCTGCCACGGGGGCTGAGCCAGCGCGACAGCAAGGCCGTCAGCTGCTCCAGGTCGAACGGCTTGCTGAGGTAGTCGTCCATGCCCAGCGAGAGATAGTTCTCGCGATCGCCGGGAATGGCGTGGGCCGTGACGGCCACCATCGGCGTGTGTCGCGGTGGCTTGAGCGCACGCTCCTGCTCCCGAATGCGCTTCATGGCCTCAATGCCGTCCATCTCGGGCATCTGGATATCCATCAAGATCAGGTCGCAGGGCGTCTGCGCCACCTGCGCTACCGCCTCGCGGCCGTTGTTGGCGAGCACGATGCGACAACCCAGGCTCTCTAGCATGCTCTCGGCCACCGCTTGGTTGACGCCGTTGTCCTCGGCCACCAACACGCGGGCGTCAAACTGCGGCGCATCGGGCAGGCCCTCGGGCAGACGCTCCAGTTCATCGAGGCGCTGGGGCTCATCCATGACGCGGCACAGCGCCTCCATCAGTCTGTTTGCGTGAAGCGGCCGACTGACGACGGCGCGGATGCCGAGGTAGCGCGCCTTGCGGGTATTGATGTGGTGGTGGGCCGCGGCCATCAAGATCACTCGCGTGCGCGCCAGGCCGTCCCGTTCGGCTAACTTGCGGGCCAATTCGATGCCGTCCATGCCGACCATGATCATATTCGCCAAGGCCAGGTCGAAGCCGCCGCGCTCGCGCTTGACCAGGGCCAATGCCGCCTGGCCGTCGGCCGCGAATTCAGGCCGCATGCCCCAGGCCGTCAGCTGGGCATCGAGCATCTCGCGGCTGGCCTCCTTGTCATCGACCACCAGCACGCGCAAGCCGCGCAGTTGCTCGACGCGCTGGTTGGCGCTCTCGAGCGCGGGCTCGCGCAGTTCGAAACGACAATGGAAGCCGCGCACGACACCGTCCGGAGCTTCGAAGCCGCCGCCCATCTGTGCGGCCCACTGGTCCAACAGAGCTCGTCCTGGCAGAGTCTGCGGACCCACAGCCACCGCCGCGCGATCGGAGCGCGCGACCTCGAAGCGCAGCTGAACCGAAAGCGCGTCGCGCTGACCGACCAGCAGACGCACGACCAGATCCGCCGAAGAGCAGCGCGCCAGCGCCTGACTGAGCAAACACTGGCCCAGCAAGCGCAAGCGCCCCGGATCGCCCCGCAGCAACCTGGGCACGCTCTGGGCTATGTCGACAATCAGTTCGACCTGATGGCGTTGGGCAGGCTCGGCAAAGACCTCACAGAGCTCCGCCACCAGCTCGCGCGGGTCAAAATCCAGACAATCCAAATCCGATCCCAGGCGCTGTGATCGCGTCAGCTCGAGCAACATGCGCGACCCTTCGCGCAGGGTCGTCAGCTCGAGCTGCAACGCGGCCATTCGATCTTGCTGCGATGGGCCGAGCGCCACTGCCAGCTGGGCCAGCCCGGCTTCGTGCCGCTCGAACAAGGCCTGGCGCTCCGCCAACAGCGCCCCAAGGTATTCAGCGCGAGCGGCGAGTTGATTGTTGCGGCGCTGAGCACGCTCACACGACTGGGCCAGCTCGAGCGTGCGGGCGCGTACCTTCTCCTCGAGCTGTAACTGGAAATTCACCACTTCGCGGCGAGATTCCCGCAGGCGTGCGGCCATGCCATTAAAATCGGCGATCAGGGCAGCAAACGGGTCGCCGGCAGACCCGGCCGGCAGGGCCTCGACTTGGCCCGCGACGAGCTCCGCCAGGGCGCCGCCGATCGCATCCAGTGGCCTCATCAGACGCTTTCCCCACCACCAGACCGGCAGGAATCCTGCCGCCACCACCAGCAGCGCGATCCACACCAAGGGCCAGGTGGCAGCTCCGAACGCTGGCTTGGCAGCCAGGCCGACCCGCACAAACCCTCGGGGGGCCGCCGCCTCGCCCGCGGCAGCCGCGAAGACGGGCACGTTGACCTGAAGGTAACGGTGACCGTCGATCGAATTGACAAAACTGCCCTGCTCGGCCGTGCGCAGCGACAGTGCCTCAGCGGCAAAACCCGGCACGCCCAGGGTCGGCAGACTGCCCCGCTCGACCAGGAGGAGACCCCTGTCGTCGTGCAAACTGACATAGCTGAAACGGTTCGAACTCAGCAAGCTGTCGACAACCTGGCGCAAGCGGCCCTCGTTCTCGCCCTCCCGCGAGAACGCCACGCCGTGAGTCGCAACCCGCGCCAGCGCACTGGTCTCGGCTAAAAGCAGCCGATCCTGCTGACGCCAAGACCACCAGCCGTAGGCCAACGCCACGGCGGCGGTAGCACTTGCGAGCAGGACCCATCCAAAGCTGTTGAGTTTGGCCGCGAAGTGGGGTTGATTCAAGCCAAACAAGACCGCCTCCGCCAGCGCCCGAACGGGAAGCCAGCTCGCGACCACGCAGGCCGACGACGCCATCCCTCGAACGATGTCCTACATCCAACCCCGATCATGTCATCCTGCCGCGGCAAAAGAAAAAGTGACGGTTCGACCCACTCGATGCTTACCGTCTTATCGGCCCCGGGCCGCCAATACTTAGCGCAAGTTTGCACCGAAGCGCGAGTGCAACCCACTGTGTGAATTCGCCGAAGCGGGTCATCCAGCAAAACCAATCACGCACCTGGAAGTCTAAACGCTTTCGTGCCCTTCGGCAATTGTTGTAGTATGGATGACAGGGTGCCGTAAGTGGATTTTCCCGCAGGCAACAGGATCCGAGGATTTATGCTGCGAATTGGCGACAGTTATCGAGTGCCAGGTACCGTCCAAGTGACCTGGTGGCTGCTCATCCTGAACTTATTGAGCTTCCTGGCCTCGGTCTACGCCCAGCTCCATCCCGGCGTGACCTATAGCTTCGCGAGCCTGATCGAGATCGCCGGGGTCGTGCCTAGCCACTACCTCGACCCAGCGCCGCTACCTCCAGCACAAGTGCTGTTTGCCTTGGTCTGGTATCAATTCCTCCACGGCGGCTGGTTCCACCTCCTCTCCAACAGTCTGGCGCTGATAGTCTTCGGCCCGAATATCGAGGCCTACATGGGCCGTTGGCGCTTTCTCTGTTTTTACCTGACCTGCGGCTTCGCGGGCGCGACACTGCACATTCTGCTCAACCTCCACAGCAGTGGCCCAGTCATCGGCGCCAGCGGCGCACTCAGTGGCCTACTGGGTGCCTACATCCGCGTTTTTCCTCGCAACTACATCCGTGTGACCTTCGGCAGTCCGCACACCGGCCGCTATTCCGATGCCCTGATCCCGATCAAGGTCTTTCTCGTCTACTGGGTCGTCACCCAATTAGTCGACGCCCTGCTGCCGGCGCTCGGAGCCCGCAACACCGTCGCCTACCTGACTCACCTGGGTGGCTTCGCCGCCGGCTACTTGCTGGCAAGTGGCCGCGGTGGCAGTGGTCGAAAACAGACGTCCCCCAAGTTCAAAGTGTTCACCGGAGGTCAGTCGGGCATCGCCGGCTGACGGTCGAGGAGGCCGCCGTGAAATCGCTGCTCTACGTGCTCCTGGTCCTGCTCGCGCTGTTGTCCTACATGGGTGTCGCCCTGGTGCTGGAAGTCGACCAACGGGTGCCCTGGCCGCAATTGCTGGTGGCCGCTGCTGGCCTGGGCCTGCTGGTGCAGGGCCTGTTCCAGAAATTCACATGGTCCGGCTTGGTGGCTAGCAGCGTCGCGGCACTGATGATTGGCCTGTTCAGCTGGTGGGTCTTCGTCTACTCCGAATACCCGTCCAGCCGGCAGCTGCCGGAGGCAGGCCAAGCCTTGGCACTGGCCGAGCTGACCCTGCCCGACCAGGATAGCCGTCCCGTCCCGCTCGCCAAACTGCTGGCCGAACCCGGGCCCCTGTTGATGGTGTTTTACCGCGGCCATTGGTGACCCTTCTGTCTGGTGGAGCTGGGTCGGCTCCAGAGCGCCAAGGCCGCCTTCGATTCGGCCAACATCCGCATCGTCGCCATCTCGACAGACGATCCAGCCGGGCTGCGCCTCGCCCGCGAGAAAACAGGGGCACAGTTCACCTTCCTCGCCGATCAGGGCCGCGAGCTGATCCAGCGCTTTGGCATCGTCCATCCCGGCGGCGGCCTCGACGGCGGCGCAATCGCCCAATCCGCTAGCTTCCTGCTGGACGACCAGGGCCAGGTCATCTGGTCCTTTGCGACGGATAACTACCGCATCCGCAAGCACCCGGCGACCCTCTTGGCCGAGCTCAAGGAGGCCCTCGAGCGCCATGAATGAGCATAACGACATCAGCGACCATCCGCTGCGCGTGAGGGTCGTGCGCCTCCGACCCGGCGCCGATCTGCGCCAGAGCTTGGCCGAACTGGTCGAGACCCAGGCCATCGATTCGGGCCTAGTGCTGACCTGTGTCGGCAGCCTGAGCCAGGCCCAACTGCGCCTCGCCGGCGCCAGCGAGGTCCGCGCCTGGCAGGGTCCGTTCGAGATCGTCTCGTTGGTCGGCACCCTCGCCAGGGCCGGTCTGCACCTGCACCTTGCCCTCGCCGATCGCGAGGGCAGCGTCATTGGCGGCCACCTGATGCCCGGCTGCATCGTCCACACCACCGCCGAACTGGCCATCGGCATCTGCCCAGGCTTGCACTTCGCGCGCCAGGACGATCCCGCCAGCGGCTACAAGGAGCTGGTCGTGACGGAGCTCGCGCCCCGTCACTGCAAGACGTAAGCGCCCGTCGAGTCGCGGTGGAAATGGCATTCGGCCATCTCGACCAACGCCTTCATGGTGTCTTCCAACGACTCCGTCGCCAAGGTTCCCTTCAAGGCCAAGGCACGCAGTTTGGGGTCCTCGATCTTGATGACGACGTCGAAGCGGCGCTCCAGCGCTTTGCAGATCTCCTCCAGCGGCACGTCGTCAAAGGTGAACAGGTCGCGCATCCACTCGGGTTTTTTGTCCTTCATGGCATTGGGCTTAGGCGCCTGAGGGTGGTCGCCGCCAGTGATCGCGGAGGACTCGCCGGCATGGACGCGCACGACCCGAGTCTCGCCACCGATCGTCGAGGAGAAAGCGACGATGCCCTCCGCCACGTCCAGCCGCACGATGCCATCGCGGGCATAGACGAAGAACTTGGTGCCGACCACTTCGATCCGCGAGCTGCCAGCGGTGATCACGAACGGGGCCTTGCCCTTCTCGATCTCGAAGAAGGCCTCGCCCTGGAGGGTGACATGGCGATGTCCATGGTTAAAACCAGGATCGAGCTTCACTTCGGAATCCGATTTAATCGTGACGGTCGACTGGTCCTGGAGGACATAGGCGTTGAAGCGTTGACCGCGCTCGACCGCATAAACCACGGCCGCTGCCGGTCGCAGCCAGACAAATGCCAGGATTGCCACCGCCACCACCGACAGCGCAGGCCAGCCGATCAGGCGAGCCAGCAGCGAGCGACGCGGCGGCGCGGCCAAATCGGCGGCCGCCATGCGATTGCGCAGATCTGCCCAACTGGCCTCCAACGGCGGCGGCTCGGGCAAATTTACCCGACTCCGCTCGAAGAGAACGGCCAGCTCCTTGGTCTCGTCACCTGGCGTTCCGCTTTTGTTTTCAATCCAATCGAACAAATCACTCATGAGGGTACCCCTCGGAACAATTCCCACAAACCTGAAACGACTCGATCACACCCAACACCTACAAGTATTCCGCACATTTTTTTCGCAGCACCTGCAATGCGTGATGGAGCTGATTTTCCACTGTTTTCTTCGTGATTTGCAGAGCGTCGGCGATCTCCTGGTTGGACATGCCCGAGGCGCGGCTGAGAACAAAAATCGTCCGGCATTTGTTGGGTAGGTCGCGTTCCGCAACTTCGTGGATGCGCCGCTGTAACTGGTTCAGGTTGAGATCGTCCTCTGGATCGGCACTGGGTCGATCCGTCAGAAACTTGAGGTGGTCCGCATGCTTGTTGCGGACCTGCATATGCTTGTAGTGGTCTTGGGCCAGGTTCTGGCTGATGCGCGCGATCAGGGCAAAGAAACCGAGGTTGGGCTTGAGCGTGTCACGGTTCGTCCAAACCCGCACAAAGGCTTCCTGGACGATATCCTGGGCCAGGGCATAATCGCCGGTGCGGTAGTGCACGAACTTGAACAGGTTGCCCTGGTACTTCTCGTAGAGTCGATGGAATGCCATCTGGTCGCCAGCCTTGACCTGGCCGATCAGCTCTTCCTCTTCGACGTTGGTTTCTGATGTCATGAACGCGTCCGTGCTTGCACCGAATGGAACTCGGTGAGCGGTGGGATGTGGGGAAGCCATCACCAGCCCCGCAGGTGCGGGCAATGCCGAACAGCCAACCCCCTCGCCCATGGTGCGCACTTCCAGGAGGGGTTTGCCAACGCATTGTTCGAGTCGCAAGGGCGCTCGACCCAGACCCGTGACCAGTGGCAACATTATAACCTCGCTTCAACCGCAAATTCACGTTGAACCTGAATTCTGCGGTCCAGCCAGGCGCAATCGCCGCCACAGCGACTATGCTATACTCGGCACGACACTTGCTGACCAACCATGCCGCAAGCGCGCGGGAGGTGCCCATGTCGTTGAGAATTCGCCTGTTCATGTTGTTTAGCAGCCTGATCGTGATCTTGCTCGGAGCCCAGTGGTGGATGTGGCGCAGCCTGACCGGGAAATTGGATCACGAGCTCAATGCCGTGGCCTTCGAGGTCGGCAGCGGCGTCGCTCAGTTCTTTACAGGTGACGACGAACACCCCCTGATCCTGCCCATGAAACAAGCCGAGCCTGCTGCGCAAGCTACCCACGGCTACAGCTACAGCAGCAGCGACGAGGCAGATGTAGACAGCGATACAAACGCCGCCGAGCCCAGTGGTGGCACGGGCAAGACCGAGTTGCGCACGACCTACACCATTCGCCGCGTGGACGGCAGCGAGCCCAGAGTGCAGTTCGTCGACACCACCCAAAGCAAAATCGGCGAACCAAGCACGCCAAGTCCGATGCCCCAAGTCGCCTGGGTGACGAGTGATGAGGACGGACAGGCGCCGACGCGGGTGGCCCACTTCCACAGGATCGAAACACGCGACGGCAAAGTCACTGAAAGTGTCCTGACCGGCAAGCAGGCCCAGGCCGCCATGGAGCAGCAGGTCGCAAAAGATATTGCCGTCAAGGATGTGCACTTGGAAACCAAGACCCTGGTCCTCAGCCTCGACCGCGACGCGTTGGTCATGGGCGACGAGGCGGCCCTGGTCAAACGCATCCCCATCCCCAAAAGCGGCCTCTCGGAGAGCCTGGCCCGCGCGCGCAGCAAGTACCTGCTGGGCTCGACCGGGATCCTCGTCCTCGGCCTGCTGCTGGCCGCCATGGCCGCCCATCGCTTAGCCAAGCCCTTGCGTCAGCTGGCCGGTGCCGCCAGTCAGGTGGGCGAGGGCCATTTCGGCCTACAGGTCGCGGGCAGCCACCAGAGCGGCGAGGTGGGCATCGCCATCGGCGCCTTCAACAAGATGAGTCTGCGCCTGCGCGAGCTGGACGAGCAAACCCGCAACTTGCAACAGCGCGAGTACCTCTCGGAGCTGGGCGAGATCGCCAACGGCCTCGCCCACACTTTGCGCAACCCCCTCAACACCCTGGGCTTATCCGTCGAGCAGCTCGCCGCCCTGAGTCTCGAGCGGCCAGAGGCGCAGGAGCTCACCCAGACCGCGCGTCAGCAGATTCGCCGCATCGATCAATGGATCCGCTCCTTCCTGGCCCTGGCCAGCCAGGGCGTGGCCCACGAGCAGCGCCTCAACCTGCGCAGCATTATCCAGGACGTGGTCCTCGAGGCCGTCCAGGATGGCTCCAAGCCCGTCGACATCGACCTCGACCTGGCCGAGGAGCTGCCCCACTGCCCAGGCGTGGCGCCGGAAATGCGGGCCGTGATCCAGGCCCTCGTCGTCAACGCCGTCGAGGCCTCGCCCAGCGACGGACAGGTGACGATCCGGCTCTACGCCGAAGATCAGGCGATCCATATCGAGGTCGCCGATCAGGGCGCCGGCCTCGAGCCCAGCGTGCGCGAGCGATTGTTCACGCCCCATACGACTACCAAGCCGACCGGCTCCGGCATGGGCCTATTCCTCGCCCACCGCATCGTCTCGACCCGCTACCAGGGCCGGGTCACCTTGGAAGACGCCCCCACCGGCGGCACCCTGGCCCGCGTGATCCTGCCCCTGACGGAGACGGCCCATGCATAAGCCGAGGATCCTGCTGGTCGAGGACGAACTCGCCCAGCGCAAGCTGGTCGGCAGCATCCTCGCCGACGAGGGTTATCAAGTCACCCAAGTCGGCTCCGTCGAGGAGGCCGAGAGCGCACTGGGCGAGCGCGAGTTCGACCTCGTCCTCTCCGACTGGAAACTGCCGGCCCGCAGCGGCTTTCAACTGCTGGAGCACGTGCGCGAACACCATCCGCTACTGGCCTTTATCATGGTCACCGCCTACGGCTCGATCGATCGCGCCGTCCAAGCTGTGCGCGCCGGCGCCGACGACTTCCTGACCAAGCCCTTCGTGCGCGAGGGCTTGCTGCTCTCGATCGAGCGCGCCACCAAGGCCCGCCGCCTGGTCATGGAGAATCGCCGCTTGAGCGAGGCCCTGGGCGAACGCGACCAGCTCGTCGATCTGGTCGGCCGCGCCCCCGAGATGCAGAAGATCTTCCGCAGAGTCTCGAAGCTGGCGGCGACGGACGCGACCGTGCTGATCACCGGCGAGAGCGGAACCGGCAAGGAGTTGACGGCCCGAGCGCTGCACACGCTCTCGCGCCGCAGCGGCGGGCCGTTCGTGGCTGTCAACTGCGCGGCCATCCCCGAGGGCCTGTTGGAGTCGGAGTTCTTCGGCGCGGACAAGGGTGCTTACACGGGCGCGGACCGCAACCGCATTGGCCGCTTCGAGGCCGCGGCGGGCGGGACCCTGTTCCTCGACGAGATCGGCGAGCTGCCGCTCTCGATCCAGCCCAAACTTCTGCGCGTGCTCCAGGAAGGGACTTACACAAGGGTCGGCGGCGTGCGCGAACAGCGCACCGACGTGCGCCTGGTGGCGGCCACGAACCGCAACCTCCAGGAGGAAGTGAGCGGCAACCGCTTCCGCGAGGATCTCTACTACCGGCTCAACGTCGTGCCGATCGAACTGCCGCCCCTGCGGGAGCGGCGCGAGGATATCCCGATCCTGGTCCAGCATTTCCTCGAGCTGCACTCGCGCCGCCACGGCATCCAAGTCACCAAACCCCAGCCACGTCTGCTCAAGGCGCTGGTCGACTTTGCCTGGCCAGGCAACGCGCGGGAACTGGCGAACGTGGTCGAACGCCTGATCCTGCTCAGCGACGAGGGCGTGCTCAGCTACGAGGACCTACCGCCGGAGCTGCGCGGCGTCCAGCTCGAACTGACCCCCAGCAGCTTCCGTCTACCCGCCGGTGGTATGAGCTGGGAGGCCCACGAAAAAGACTGCCTCAGCCAGGCGCTGGACCTCGCCGGCGGCAATCGCAGAAGAGCAGCGCGCTTCCTCGGCTTGGGCTACAAAGCCTTTCTCTACCGCCTGGAAAAGCACCAGCTCACCTGAGCACGGCATCGCCGCAGGTCCACAAGCAGCAACTCCCGTAATGGGGTGCGAGTTCCCCAATTGGGGAACAGACCGCTTGAAAACCCCGCAAAAAAGCTGGCACCGACCTTGCTCTAGAGAGGCTGCGAGAGTTTATTACACCCTGGAGGAGTCCATGGAACTGAAAGCCCTGATCACCCTGTTTGTCGCGCTGTTTGCCGCTTTGACCGGCGGAGGCGATGGTAAAAAGACCGATAAAAAAGAACAAAAGCAGATGAGCTTCGTCTCCGTGACCAGCGGCGGCAGCGGCGAAGTCTTTGTCGTCAAAAACGACGGCGACGAGAAAACGATTGAAATCAACGGCGATGTCATCGACGGCAGCGGCCTGGCGGTGGGCGAGTCGAAGGAGATTAAGACCAAGCGCGGCACCGTGACCCTGAGCCGCGACGAAGATGGTCTGCAGATCAAAAACGAAGACGGCAAGATCGTACGTCTGTTTGGTGAGGACGACGAGAGCGGCCACGTGATGGCCATTGGCGGGAATCACTTCAAAGTCGCCGCGCCCGAGGACACGATTGTGATCCTGGGCCTGGACAACCTCGACGAATCGATCCGCCAGAAAGTCCGCGCAGCCCTTGCCGAAGCGGGTGTCGACAAAGAAGTCGTCTTTGCCGGTGGTCCCCAGATGCTCTGGGTCGACGGCGAAGAAGGCGAGATCGAAGTCAATGGCAACGCCATCTTCATCGGCGACGAGGACAACAAAGACGTCACAGTGAAGCACGTCAAGGTCCTCAAAATCAAAAAGCAGAGCGGTGATGACGAAGACGACGACGAGGATCAGTAAGCCCTCGACGTGCGGGCCGGCGCTGCCGGCCCCATTCGTCGTTCAGCTGGCGCTGCCCTGCTCGCGCTGTTGCTTGAGGTCGACGAAGACAGCCAGATCCTCGGGACTGCAGGGATAGCTCCGCGAGCAGAAACTGCAGTCCAGGTGGAAGGTGCGGTTTTCTGCCAGCATTTCCTGAAGATCGTGAAGCGGCAGCGAGGCCATGGCCGTCAGGATCGTCGCTCGGTCGCAGGGACAGTGGTAGCGCACGCCGGTCTCGGCCAACAGCTTAACCTTGAGGTCCGAGAACAGGAATTCGAAGACCTGCTCGTGGCCGCCCGCGGCGGCGAACAACTCGCCCAGCGAGGCGATTTCGGCCAGCCGCTCTTCGAGAATGAACATCAGGTCGGAGTTCGCACTGGGCAGCGCCTCGATCAGCACGCCACCGGCACCGGCCACCCCCAATTCGGGATGCAGCTTGGCGCCCAGCAAAATGCCGGCATGGACCTGCTGACTCTCGAGCAGGTAGCGGGCAAAACTCTGCGAGAGCTCGGCCTCTGCCAAGGGCACGATGCTCTCGAAGATCTTCTGGGTCGGCATGGTGCGACGGCGGACCTTGAGCACGCCACTGCCGATCGCCTGCTCGAACATGCCCTTGCCGGGCTCGCGCTCAAAATCGACCGCCGCCCCCAGCATGGCGCGCACATCGCCGGCCGTATTGGCCTCGGCGATCAGCTGGCCCAGCGGCCCATCGCCGCGCCACTGGAACTGCAAGGTGCCCTCGTCCTTGATGGTCGCGGCCAACAATACGGCCCCGGTCAGCGCCTGGGTCGCCAGCTGCAGCCCAATCGGCGTCGGCTTCAGCTCCTGAAAAGCTTTGCGACCCAACAGGGTGGCATCGACCACCATCGCGCGGAACTGACCCTCTTCATGGATGTAGCGCTTCAAGTACATGGCAAGCCCTCCTCGATCCGGGCGCTATTATGCCAGAAAGCCAGGAGCGCGCCAAGCAAACCAAGTTTGAACTCAGAGAAGATCAAACGCAACGCTTTCGCCCTCCTCGAGCTCGGTATCCAAAACGGTTTCCTCGTGGGCGGCCACCGGAAGAGTAACCCCTTTACTGCGCATGAACTCCTGTTCCTTCTGCATCAGAAAGGCCTTGCGTTGCTGCAAAAACCCATCCCAGTCCTCGTCCAGCAATGCTCGATAGCAACGCTCATCAATGCCGTGGCTCTGTCGCACGCTGGGATTCTGGAAGATTTCGACCAGATCTTCTTTCTTTTCATAGGTCAACAAGATTCGGTTGACGGGGCTACGGTAGAGCTCGTTACTTTCGAGTTGGTCCGCTCTGAATAAATAGCGCAAGGCACGGTAGCCATTTTCGGCAATTTTAGCGAGTTTGAACGGCTTCTCATCCCGCTCGAGAGGCACCAAAAACAGCAAGAACAGCACATGGGTTCGAACCCTGGCGCTTCTAAAGTCGAACGCGCTGGGAAAGGGATTGGCCGGTGCATTCAATTCGATCGAGTTGAACTGGCTCCCACCATTGGCGATTTTCATCATATCTTCGATTGCACGCCGAATCGACGTGCTGTTTCCATTAGCAAACCAGCCCGAATAGGAGGAGACCCAAAACCACCGCTCAAGCAAAGATTTCTGATCGAGACCAGGTTCAGGGCATTTGCGGAAAAACGCACTCAGCACAACGAGCTGCATGGAGTAGGGCAGCAAAGTTCCACAGGACACGCCAATACTGTCAAGAAATTGGACAACCCGGTCCAGGGATTGCATACTGTTGTTTACAGCCATTGGAATCTTGTCTTTATATTGAACGCCAAGTTGTTCCCAATCGGTTCGATAAACATCAAGCTCCAATTCGGCCAGGATAACGCGCAACAATATGACACGATCTACCTTGAAATGCTTGAGAGACAGGACGGAAACCATACGATCGATTTCAGCGGCAAGATCGTATTCGACCTTTCCATCGGACTCGCGGAAAGCCAATGCCGAGACCATCTGATCGGGGCCCACACGAACACCGGCGGTATTCAATCTAGAGAATATCCGCACAGCTTCATCCAAGTTTGTATTTTGAATTCGTGTTACAGGAATCTTATAGGACCTGAAGACATCGGCCAACTCCTGAATCTCTTGCAAGACGGAGCGCAGGCGATCTCCCGACACACTTTTTCGAATTCGCTCTGCTTCCTCGAGAAAAGCATAGGTATCCAAAAGCGATCTCACAGGAAAATGCATGGGATCAGTTTCGCTGGGATGGCGCACCTGAACGAACTTTTTTGTGTCCAAATGATAATAAACCAACCACGCCCAATCCGTGTCATCGCCCTCTTTCCACATTAAGGTTCCAAAAAGCGTGGAGAGCCGTTGCTGGCCGTCTAGAATGTACGATACGGAACCACCTGGGTGAGCACCTATGTGACGTGGTCCTATTTTTTCGGAGCTCGCCATGACCTTGTCGGTTTCCCAGAGCAACACGCTCCCTATGGGATATCGGTTCCGAATACTGTCTAGGAGGTAGGTTATCTTTTGGTACGTCCAGACAAACGGTCGCTGGAATTTGGGAACGCGAAGACGCCCCTCGGCCATGGTCTTTAATAGATCTGCAACGAAAAAGACTTCTGGCTTGATGTCCGGTGCATTAAAGGATGTCATAACCAATACCTCAACATAGCTTCTCCATTGTTTTAACCAAGCGCGACAACTCCAAAGATGCCGAACTATCAAAATCACGCTTTGAAACAGACTCAAAATACTTCGAGAATAACGCCCAAACCCTTTGATGGAAACCCAGACTCAAATGACGCATCACGTCTGGCGTCACGCCAGCAAACAAGGCCACCTGCTCGTTCGGAACGCCTTGAGGGTATCCGTTTTTCATATCAAAGTGATCACGTTGCTCCTGCTTTAACGATTCAAAAGCATTCATCAAATCAGGTTTAGTGTCTGCAAATTCGTAACGCAGGATCTTTATTGGCAAATAATTTTCCATCTCCCGTTTTTGTGTACAAAAAAAAGAAACACCTAAAGCTATACTTCTTGAAATCGAAATTTCCACATCCTTTTTTACATGACCAGGATACATTGCGTCACTGTCCCGGAAGATGAGCAAGCGGCCGGGAAGATCACTTTCGCGGAGAAGCGCCGTGTCTACTTGATGCTTTTGAATTTCCTCTACACAGCCCCAAATGCTGCCGCCCCCGCCCGCCGCTTGAAAGCGGAGCCAACCCTCATTATAACTTCGCAGCAGACGATTTGGGCTGAATTTCGCCAGAACAAGCCGCATAAAGGCACCATCTGATTCAACATTTTCCAGCACGACCGTCAAATCTTCACTCAGATATTTATAGGCTATTTCCGGTCTCAATGCCCTTGAAACCGCTTGTCTCGTGACTTTCACACGATCAAAACTTCTATCCAGAGGCAGGTTGTAGGATCGTCTGGCGATATCTTTATAGGTTTCTCGATGACGCTCACTTAGCGATCGGAACCATGCTGTCTGCTCGAGGATTAATTCCATCCAAAGATAATGCCGACCCTCGAGGATCAGGCGCATGATCTTATCGATCGGATCGAAAGCCGTCGGATCCGCTAGGACATCCTCAGCAAACTCAACGATCATCCCCTGGACCTCGCGGTTTGCGCGCGACGCAGGGCCAGCGCTTCGTGATAGTCTTCCGCAAAGACTTCCATGGGCCAGCCGTTAACCTCGCCCAACTCATCCATTTCCATGAGCACCAGTTGGCTGGCGATGCCGTCGTCTTCAACAAAGTACAAACCAATCTTCCGCGGATCAACCTTACCTTCGGCTACCGATCTGCGCAGGCGCAGCAAAAACATCTCCGAATGGGTCTCGGCCAACATCTGCAGATTTGGTTGATCTATCCCTCTGATGAATAAATCGGCGACAGCACCATGGGCACCGGGATGCAGATGCGATTCTGGTTCCTCGATGACCTCCATCCTTGGTTGACCCAGCGGAGCAAGCCGCTGAACGACCACTGGAAAGACTTGATTGAGGCCCTGACCCACATCCACTAAATGATTGGCATCACTGCCCCTCTTTAAATGGATCTCGAATACTGGCCCGATATGCTCCAAATCGAGAGACCTTTTCCCTAGCTCTTCACGCATGAACCAGGCGCGAACATCTGCCAGCATGAGGTCGCGATATTGGTTGAGAATAATTGCCGCATTGGACCCATCTCTGGCAATGGTCGCTTCGGCGTTCGCCGACAGCGGGAAATGACGGCCATCAAGTCTTCTGATCGGGCCAATATGCGTGAGCGACGCTGCATAATCCATTAGCTTGGCGTGCCAAGACTCCGGAAATAGCTGATAGCCAGACGGCAATAAACCGTGGAATCTGACGGGATTCGCACATTCTTTATAGACGTCCTGCTTCTGGATTTGAGAGGCCACGCGATCCCAGGTGAGCACGATAGGCGCTTCGTCATTGAAGACCGACGAAAACTCGTCAACAACCTGGATGACCTTTTGTGAGATGGGGTCATGGCGTGACTGGAGTTTCGCCCGAAATTGCCACGAGTCTCCTTCATCCTCGAAGGTCGCACCAAGGCTCATGGCCCCGTGCGGCATATGTCGATGAATCAGATCGGAAAAATCAACACCATAGGCCAAGCCCTTAACATTTAGCGGCAGGCCTGGATTGCGCTCTGCGGTCAAGGCTTGCATCAGCAACGGCACGAGGCGCAGTACGGCGCTTTTGCCAGAACCATTGCTGCCAAAGAGCACGGTCAAGGGGCGTAGTTCCAAATGGGTAGGATCAGCAAAGGGCTTATAGCCTTCAAAAGACATGCTGGCCAGACGCATGGGACCTCCTCAGTTCAGCCCAGTATACCATCTATGCCAAGCTGCGCACAGACCGGCCGGCGCGGCCTCAGGGCCTTGCCCCGGCGGACCAATAGCGGATGCTCAGCGCTGTTTGGGGCGGATGATGGCGTGGCCCCAGGCTTCGGCGCCGCCGGGTTCGTAGATGCTGACCTTGACTTGGGAGATGCGTAGACCGGCGAAGGCTTCGTGGGCGCGGAAGGGCGGCACCGTCTTCCAGAGGAAGTAGTGGGCCAGGGTGTCGCAGGTCGGGTGAACCGCGGTCAGGCCGATCATCCCCTCGCCCGCGACGAACTCCGGGAACTCGTGGAGGTTGTAGCCGTCGAGCGCGTCCGTGAACGGCTTGAAGAAATCGGCCAGGTAGAGCATCTCGACGACCATGCCGGTCTCGGGGTTGAGCGGGCCGCTGACGGAGAATTCGACCTCCCAGCGGTGCTCGTGAAAGTCCGGCCGCGCCGGCAAGGAATGGCTGCCGTGAAACGATTGGCAGACCCGCACTTCCATTTCGTAGTGTTCGCCGTGTATTTCCATGGGACTCGCTCAGTATTCGCTGATGGCGGCGATGCGCCAAAGCCGACCGCTCGCGTCGGTCAGGATCGCGTCCGGTACCGCATCGCCGTATTTGATCACGGCAAAGCCAATCACGGCCGCGCGATCGTGACAAGGAACGGCCGAGCTAAGGATCCCGCAGGCGCTCTCGCCGCTGTAAAGCTCCAACCCGCGCGGTGGCAGCGGCTCGCCCTCGGCGACGACCTGGACCAGCCGCTTGGGCGGGTGGCCGCGATCGCGCGTGCGCGCCACGGTCTCTTGGCCGAGGAAGCAGCCCTTTTGGTAGGCAATGCGATCACCGCCCTTGCCGTAGACCAGGGGGTTGACGCCCTCTTCCATGTCCAAACCGAAGCGCGGCAGGAAGTGTTCGGTGCGCGCCTGCTCCAGGGCGCGTGTGCCTACCTGGGCCACACCCGCCTCGCACAGGGCGGTCTGCAAGGCGGCCAGCTGCTCCTCGCTGCCAACCAGATCGAAGCCGCCGAAGCCGCAACGATCGACGGTCAAGGCGGCGCCGGCGTAACCGCCCAATGCCTCCAACCGCGTCTGGGCCGCTTGGCCCTGCAGGGAAATACAGCCCAGACCCGTCTGAACACTGAGGCTGGCCTGTTCCATGATCAGGTACCTGTCTAGGTGCTGGCGCAGTGCCTCGACCCGGTCGGCCGCGGTCTGCAGCAGGAAGCGGGTCGGGCCCTGGCGATGCACGTGCAGGTGAAAGAGGATTTTGCCCTGAGCGTCGAGCGCGAAGGCTTCGCGGGTGCGACCTAAGAGCAGGCCCTTGATGTCGGCAGTCAGGAAACCCTGTTGGAACGAGGCCGCATCCTTGCCCTCGACGAGCAACCAGCCCAGGCGCGAAAGCTGAAGCCGGCCGCAGTCGCGCGCGAGCAGCGCGCGCTCGGCGACGACGTCGCCAAAGTCGCCGGGCCAGGTGCCCCAGGGCGTCGCGTCGACCAGCAACTCAGCCATGGGCGACGCCGGTCGCGACCGGGGCCACGTAGCGCTCGTACCAGGCCTGGTGGAAGCGGGTGCTGTTGCCCAGCTCGGGATGGAAGGTGACGGCCACGAAGTGGCGGTAAGTGACGCCGACGATGTCGTCCTCGAAGTGCGCCAGCACGGCGACCTCGGGATCCAGCCCGGCAAAGCGCGGCGCCCGGATGAACAGCGAGGGCACGCCGAT
Organism: uncultured Holophagae bacterium; assembly: GCA_964423555.1. Classification (GTDB taxonomy): domain Bacteria; phylum Acidobacteriota; class Holophagae; order Acanthopleuribacterales; family Acanthopleuribacteraceae; genus CAYRFM01. The sequence continues at coordinate 35,058 of CAYRFM010000008.1, forward strand.
CAGCGACCAGGGCGGGCAGTCGACGTCGTAGCTGAAGCTTTCGCGCTGACTGCCGTAAGCGTTGCGATCAATGGCGGCCGGAATGAAACCCAGGCTGCGCTGCTCGATGTTGCGCACTTGTGCACACATCAGGATCGCGCCGGCACAGGTGCCCAGCACCGGTTTACCGGCGTTGCCAAACGCGCGCAGGGGTTCGAACAGGTCGTAGGCCGCCATCAGTTTGAGCATGGTGGTGGACTCGCCGCCGGGCAGGATCAGGCCGCTGAGGCCCTCCAGGTCCCTGGCGAGTCGCACCTCGCGATGGTCGATGCCAAGGCGGCGCAGGCATTGACAATGCGCTGCGAACCCGCCTTGGAGCGCGAGCACGCCGATCATGCTTACCAGCCCCGACCAGCCAGCAGCTCGTTTTGAGGGATGTCGCCGATGTTGATGCCGACCATGGCCTCGCCCAGGTTCTTGGAGGCTTCCATGACCATGGCGGGATCCTGGTAGTGGGTCGTGGCTTTGACGATCGCGGCGGCACGCTTGTAGGGGTCGCCCGATTTGAAGATGCCAGAGCCAACGAAAACGGCCTCGGCACCCAGTTGCATCATCAGCGCCGCGTCCGCGGGCGTGGCGATGCCGCCGGCCGCGAAGTTGGGCACGGGCAGCTTGCCCTCGCGCGAGACTAGCTCGACGAGGCTGAAGGGCGCGCCCAGTTTCTTGGCTTCCGCCATCAGGCTGTGTTTGTCCAAACCGGTCAGGCGGCGGATGCTGTCGTTGATCATGCGCATGTGGCGCACGGCCTCGACGACGTTGCCGGTACCGGCCTCACCCTTGGTGCGCAGCAGGGCGGCGCCTTCGCCGATGCGGCGCAGGGCTTCACCCAGATTGGTCGCGCCGCAGACGAAGGGCGTCTTGAAATCGGTTTTCCAGATGTGGTTTTCTTCGTCGGCGGGGGTCAGAACCTCGCTCTCGTCGATGAAGTCGATGCCGATCGCCTCGAGAATCTGGGCTTCGACAAAATGACCGATGCGGACCTTGGCCATCACGGGGATGCTGACCGCTTCCTTGATCGCGAAGATCAGTTCGGGAGGCGACATGCGGGCGACGCCGCCCTGGGCCCGGATATCCGCGGGGACTCGCTCCAGTGCCATGACGGCAACTGCGCCGGCTTCTTCGGCGATTTTCGCCTGTTCGGCGGTGACGACGTCCATGATCACGCCGCCTTTGAGCATTTCCGCAAGTCCCGTTTTCAGTTCAATGGTTCCAATCTGTTTCAACGATTCCTCCATGACCACCGATAGGGTCGGGCAGTGCCGCCTCGCGCCGGTGCGAAAAACGCCGCAGCGGAGGGCCAGGGCAGGCCCGCTTCCAACCGCACATTATCGCGCTAATGTTTCTGCATTTCAAAAGAAAACGAAGACCTAGCGGCAACAAAAAGCTGACAAGCCCGCGAGAAAAGCTCAAGTCGCGGGCGGGTCGCCATGCGGTCGACGTGGGAATGGCCGGTCCAGGGCGTGCAGCCCATAAACCGGCCATGATGTGTTTCGGATACTCTGACTCGTCAAACGTCAGCTCGCGGCTGGTTCGAAGCGCGCTGGCATGCGGGGCTGGCTGGCGAGCGGACCCATCGACCTGGCGAGGGTCGGGGGCTGCCGTTCGCCGCCGGCGCGGCTCTGCAAGGGCGATCATCGAGGGCCGATCCGGGAAAGCGAGGCCGGCCACGTGGACCCCCGTCTTCAGCCAAGACGGGCACGCGAACGGCGCGCGCGTTTCCAGCGGAGAGTTCGGTCCGGGTCGATGCCCGGAGCGAAAGCCGTCGCGCGCCAACCGAGGTGGGCCGCGCGACCGCTCAGACTCACCGAAACGCCGCGGGTGAAGTTAACCCTGGAGCAGACTCAGAACCGATTGGGAGGACTGGTTCGCTTGGGCCAGGGCGGAAACGCCGGACTGACTGAGGATCTGGTACTTGGTCAGGTTGACGACTTCGGACGCGACGTCGGCATCGCGGATTTGACTTTCGGCAGCCTGGATGTTCTCGGCACTGATCCCGAGCGAGTTGACCAGGGTTTGCAGGCGTGCAGACTTCGCGCCAACGGTACCACGCGAGGTGGAGATGGATTCGATAGCGGTCGTGATCGTCCCGAGTGCCGTACTTGCGGTGCCTGACGTGGTCAGGTCACCGGTGACGAGCAGGGTACCGGAATCGACGCTGATACTCCCGACGGAGACGATTTCAGTAGCCGCTTCGCCGACACGAACGGTGAATGCCGAACCAAAGACGGCGGTACCGTCGAACTTGGTGTTGGCATCCAGGTCGTCGAGCGCGTCTTGGATCTCTTGGAATTCCGAGTTCAGCGCGGCTCGGCCGGCGGAGGTGGTGGTACCAGAGGCTGCTTGTTCGGCCAGCTCAGCGGCCCGGGTCAGCAGGTTCGACGCTTCCTCGGAGACGAGATCGATGACGGCCAAGCGGCCGAGGCCGTCATTGGCATTGCGCCTGGCTTGGTTGAGGATTTTGACGTCGGCACGCAAGTTGTTGGAGATCGAGAGACCAGCTGCATCGTCGTGGGCGCGGTTGATCCGCAAGCCAGTAGAGAGACGATTGATGGTGTTATTGAGTCCTGCCTGGGAAGTGGCCAGATTGCGCTGAGCGTTGATTGCACCGACATTATTAATAATAGAAGCCATGGGAGTTCCTCCGTGAAGTCATAAAGGTAACCATCCGTAGTTACCATGTCCGGCAATCCGTTGCTGGACACTTGGCTTAACGACCAGCTTTGCAAAAAACTGTACTCCTTTCTGAAAAAAAATTTCATCTGCCTGAAATCGCGACACTTGCCCTTGCAAGAATAAGCGGATGACAAGGTTCCCAGCGCGCTGTGGTGTCGGCGCCTTGCCAAACGCAACCCGCTCCATTAAGATGGGGGCTCGAACGGGGGGTTCGCATTTCAGTTTCGGGAGGGTCCCGATGAATACCATGGGCTATGAAGCCGTGATCGGACTAGAAGTCCACGCCCAACTCCTCACGCACAGCAAGCTGTTCTGCGGCTGCAACACGACCTTCGGTGCCGAACCCAACGACCAGACCTGTCCGGTCTGCCTGGGCATGCCCGGCGTGCTGCCGGTGCTCAACCAGCAGGCCGTCGAATACGCCATCAAATTCGGTTTGGCGATCGGCAGCGATCCCGTGGGCACCTCGATCTTCGCCCGCAAGAATTACTTTTACCCGGACCTGCCCAAGGGCTACCAGATCTCGCAATACGACCGGCCCGTCGTCGGCCGCGGCAGCCTGATGATCGAGCTGGAGGACGGCACGACCCGCGAGATCGGCATCACCCGCGCGCACCTCGAAGAAGACGCCGGCCAGTCGGTCCACGATGGCTGCCCCCAGTCGCGCGAGAAATCTTATGTCAACCTCAACCGCGCCGGCGTGCCGCTGCTGGAGATCGTCAGCGACCCCGTCCTGCACTCGGCCGACGAGGCCTACGCCTATCTGACCGAGCTCAAGGCGATCCTGCAGTACCTGGAGATCTGTGACGGCAACATGGAAGAGGGCAGCATGCGCTGCGACGCCAACGTCTCGGTCCGGCCGCTCGGAGAGACCCGCCTGGGCACCCGCACCGAGCTGAAGAACCTCAACAGTTTCAACAACGTGCGTCGCGCGATCCAGCACGAGATCGACCGCCAGGTGACGACCATCGTCCACGGCGGCACGATCGAGCAGTGCACGCTGCTGTGGGACGCCGACACCCAGAAGACGCGGGTCATGCGCACCAAGGAAGACAGCCACGACTACCGCTACTTCCCGGAACCGGACTTGGCGCCGCTGGTGATCGCCGCCGATCGCGTTCAGGTCGTCGCGGGCCAGCTGCCCGAGCTGCCGCGCGCCAAGTACCAGCGTTTCCTGCACGACTACGGCATCCCCAAACAGGACGCACACCTGCTGGTCTCGGACCGCAAGCTGGGCGGGTACTTCGAGCGTGCCGCGGCTGTGTCGGGCAACCCCAAGGCGACAGCGAACTGGATGATGACCGAGCTGCTGCGCGAACTGAAAGGGACGGAGGGCGGCATCGAGACCGCGCCGGTCGGACCCGAGCAGCTGGGCGAACTGGTGGCGCTAGTCGAGAGCGGCAAGATCAGCGGCAAGATCGGCAAGGACGTGTTCGCCGAGATGTGCAAGTCGGGCCAAGGCGCAGCCGCGATCATCGCGGAAAAAGGCCTGGCCCAGATCAGCGACGAGGGTGCCCTGGACAAGGTCGTCGGGGAAATCCTCGCCCAGTATCCAAGCCAAACGGCCGAGTACCGCGGAGGCAAGCAGAAGGTCTTTGGCTTTTTCGTCGGCCAGGTTATGCGCGCCACCCGCGGGCAGGGCAATCCCGACCTGGTCAACCAGTTATTGCACCGCCACTTGGGCGAGCCAGCCACTTGAGCGCGGAGCAGAAGCCCGATTTCGCGGCGCTGCTGGCGGAGCGCCCGATCCTCGCCGCCCTAGGCGTTCAGCCCGAGCAATCGATCAAGCTGGCCGCCTACCTAGCGCACCTGTGGGCGGCGAATCAGGAGCTCAACCTGGTCAGCCGCAAGCTCGCGCCGGACATGCTGGTCGACGACCACCTGGTCGACAGCCTGCTGGCACTGCCCCACTTCCCGCGCCAGGGCACGATCGCCGACCTGGGCTCGGGCGGTGGCTTCCCTGCCCTGCCACTGGCGATCTGTCTGCCCGATACCCATTTCCTGCTGTTTGAGAAGAGCCCGCTCAAGTGCAAGTTCCTGGAGAGCTGCCGCCCCTTCGCGCCGAACTTCACGGTGGTGGGCGCACTGGACCAGAGCGGTGCCTTTCCCGAGTGCCAGCTGATCACGGCCCGCGGCTTCAAGAGCGTGCGCGAGATCCTGCAGTGGAGCAAGGCCCACCAGGCAAGAGGCGGCGCCTACCTGCTCTACAAGGCGCGGCGCGCACGCATCGACGAGGAACTGGCCGAGGCCAAGGTCAAGGCGCGCATCGAGCGTTTGCCACAACACGGCGTAGCCGAGGAGCGGCACCTGGTGCTGATTGGCTAAGGCGCCAGTGTCTGAGGTGAACTGCGCCATCCGTTAAAAGAAACACGCGTGGTGGCGAAGCGAGAGCATGTTTATGGTTCATCCGGCTTTTGGGTGAATGGACTGGCTCGCGCTCTTGGCCGCGAGGATGGCGTTGGTGGTCTTCAAGGAGCTGAGACGGACTCAATCGGTTCGACGGGTGAGCTTGGCCTCGCGATTTTTTTTTTGACGGGTGATTCAGTTGAACTTGGCCTCGCGATTTTTTTCGGACGGCTTGTTCAGGTGAACTTGGCCTTGCGATTTTTTTCGGACGGGCTCCTCTTTGATCCGCACAACCCCTTGCAGCAACGCGCGCACCCTCCAAAATTTTTTCGGAGGAGCAAACTGGATGGGTTGGCCTTGCTCTATTTTGCTTCCCTCGGTGACAGGATGGCTTGCGCGGAAGAAATCGATGGTCTTTTTTTTCATCGGCCGACGCATGTCTGTATAGGAGCGTCTTCGCTCTTGATCTGCCGTTACATGGAGGTTCTCATGGGTTGGTTCGACAAAGGCAAGTCCGACGCGGAACAGAACAAGGGCCCCAAAAAGCCCAATGAATTCGATTCGTGGCAAGACCGCGAGAAATATGACGCCGGCTACGGTAAAGGCAAAAAGTAATGCGGATGGGGGCGCCATCAAGGGTGCCCTCGTTCACCCCGCTCGATCAATGAGGCGATGTTCGTACCAGAGCGGCAATCAGAACGGCAGGCCCAGGGCTTCGCAGAGGAAGGCCAGATAGTTACGGGCGGCGGCGTAGCGCTCGGCGAGGAGGTCGGGCAGGTCGGGGCAGAGGAACTCGGCGTGCGACAGCGGGTGCATGCAGACGAAGTCCTTGCGCTTGAGGTCCTCAATGATCGGCGAGGCGGGATCGAAGCCGCGGGGCGGGCGCTTGAGCGCGTCGCCGCGATGGGACCAGTAGCGCAGCAGCGCGGCATCGTCGCGCACGGCGCACCAGCGCGAGGTGTGGTTGACCAGATGCAGGCGCAGCTTTTGAAGCGACTCGGCGTCCGGCTGCCAGATGCCGACGCCGATCACGCTCTCGTCCAGCCCGCCGTGCAGGTAGAGGCCCGGCGCGTGCACGTCAGAGCCGCTGGCGTGGCGGAACTGGGCGGCGGCGTGGGTTTTGTAGGGCGTTTTGTCCTTGGCGAAGCGGGTGTCGCGGAAGATGCGGAACATCGAGCCGCCGCTGCGGCGCGGGTCGGCCACCAGCTGGGGCGAGATCTGCTCCAATCGCGGCGCCAGCGCGGCGATCAGGGCGAGCATCGGCGTCACCACGAGATCCTCGTAGCGCTGCTTGTTGGCCTGGAACCAGGCGCGCTCGTTGTGGACGGTCAGCTCGCCGAAAAATTGGAAGTAGCCTTCGCTGAAACCCTGGAACGACACGGTTGCCCCCTGTGGCTAGCGCCGGCCCCGCTGGGTCGGCGGTGAATAGGGCCCACGCACGATGATGCGGGCCAACAACTGGTCCAACAGCAAGCGGCGATCGAGGCCGGACGACTTGATGCGGATGTCGGTCTCGCGCATGGCCTCGAAGGCGTAGCGCAGTTCGAGGTTGCTGAAGTTCTTCTGCTGCTCAATCAGCCCTTCCGCGATCATCGGCGGCAAGCCGATGACCTGGGCGACTTGGCGTGACTCGCGCACGCCGCGAATGACGAGCGCCTTGACGGCATAGAGTTGGCGAATGTGTTGGTTGACGGAGGAGAGCATACTGGGCGCGTCGACGCCGGAGGCCATGATGTGGTGCATCTTGACGAGGGCGCCGTGGAGGTCGCGACGGCCGATGAAGTCGCCGAGCTCGAAGCGGGTGGCCAGGCGGGTGCGGCCCATCAGGGCCTCGACGTCCTGGGGCAGGATCTGGCCGTCGAGCTTGTAGACGCTGAGCTTGTCGAGCTCGCGATAGACGCGGGCCAGATCGTCGCCGGCCAGTTCGGCGATCAGGGCGCAGGCCTCGGGATCGAGCGTGAGCTTCATGTCGGCGGCGAGGTTGGCGATGTAGTCGTTGAGTTCCCAGCGCTTGGGCTTGGGGAACTCGAGGTAGGTCACCTGCGGCGACTTGGCCGAGAACAGCTTGCGGCGCTTGTCGAAGGCCTCGAACTGGAGCACGAGTACGGCCTTGTCGTTGATGCGGTCGAGGTACTTGGTGATGTCTTCCTGGTCCTTCTTCTTCCAGGCGTCACAGGCCTCGACGACCACCATGCGGCGGTCGGCCATCATCGGCAGAACGGAAGCTTTGTCGGCGGCCTGCATGCCCCCGACGTCGCTGGCGTGGTAGTGCTCGTAGTTGAAATCCTCCATACCTGGCTCGACGACGGCAGCCTTGAGGGCGGTAAGAAACTTGCCGCGCGCCCACTCCTCTTCGCCGAGCAAGATGTAGACCGGGGTGATGCGGTTGGCCTTGACGGCGCGCAGCGCTTCCTGCAGGGCCTTACTCATGGGTGTGCTCCCACTCGTTGACGGCCAGGGTCATGTTGGTGACGACGAGGTCGGCGATGCTGCGCATGGCGTCGTCCTGGACATAGGTCGTCTCGTCGCGATAGCTGCCCTGGGTCGTGGTAATGCTGAACTGGTCGGAATACTGGTAATTGGTCATGGACCAGATCACCGTACCGCTCTGGTCCTTGAGCGCGAAGCTGGCGCGCAGGGTGAACTGCAGGCGGCTGGTGCGGCCGTCTGGCTCGGTGGCGATGACCTGCTCGCTGTATTCGCTGAGCACCGCCTCGAGCGCCAGCTGACCGCCGCTGTCGACGGGGCGCAGGCCGGAACCGGCCAAGGTGCGCTCGATCAGGGCGTCCTTGAGGTGGATCTTCATCTCGTTGTTGGGAACGGGTCCGGAGACAGGCAGGACCGTCAAGGTCTGAAAGCGCTTGGACTCCCATTCGACCAGTTTGTAACCGCACCCGGTGGTGCACAGAAGAGCGAGTAGTGCGACAACCTTCCACATGGGAGGCATTGTACCCTATCCCCGCCGCCTTGTCACACGAAGGTGCGAAGGCCCGACCGAAGACCTTGTTTTGCGGCGCCAGATAGGATTTCTTGGCCAGGAATGAGGGCCACTTGATCACATCGTACAGTGATGGGGCCATCGGGTCGAAATCGTCGCAAGGTGACCGATCCAGCGGCTTGCGCATTTCCTCGAGAAACGCTAGACTAAGTCTGCCCGAAAGGCTTGGCGGCACTTCCTTATTATAATCATGAAGCTGCTTACAAGGTCAGGGAGACAGCCGGAGCAAGGTGAGCCCCGTTATTGAACGTGCGTTAGCTTAGCAATAAGAGATCTTACTTAGCCGTTTTAAGGATGCAAACAGCGTCGGTGGCCGGAACCGATGACTAGGAGACTTTGAATTGGATATTTTAGCGTTTCATAAAAAACACGACAGTACGATGGTTCAGCTTCGTGACGGTAAGTTAATTTACTCCGTAGAGGCAGAGAAAGACTCCAACCCACGCTTTACCTTTTTTACCGAAGAACGGTTGCGGGTTGTTGAGGCGCTGGCTCCCACCAAGCCTGATATCGTGGCCCTCAGCGGTTGGAACAAATTTGCTGCAGGTTATATGGGGGTGGAAAACCAAGACATCCTTCTTTGGGAGGAGGAGTACCAAGGCAATATCTTGACTCATTTCTCTTCGAGCCATGAACGTGCTCACTTGATGTGCGCCTATGGCATGTCACCTTTTCCTGCAGGTCAACCCTGTTATGCCCTGGTTTGGGAAGGTGCCCTAGGTTCGTTTTACAAAATTGACAGCAATCTGAACATAACGCGCTTGGGCACTCCCCTCATGTTTCCCGGAAGACGCTTTGCCTATCTTTTTGAATTGGGAAAACCGGGGCATGACGACAAAAGCAAGGGCGGCGCCATGGATGTCGCCGGCAAACTCATGGCGTTGACCGCGTTCGCCTCGGGTCCCTTGCTGGACCGAGAAAGAGATCTCGTGGAATCCCTGCTGAACATCGACATGCTCAATACCTCCAAGGGCGATTTCCGGAATCATTGGATCTACAATGTGGGCGTCGAAGACCTAGGTTTTAAACGAACGGCTCAAGCGCTGACCGAGGTGATTTTCCAGCTCTTCTACCAATTTGCCACACGCGAGATGACAGAAGGCTATCCGCTCTTGATCAGCGGAGGCTGCGGTCTTAATTGCACCTGGAACCGGAGTTGGCAAGAGTGTGGTTTGTTTTCCGATGTGTTTGTTCCGCCCTGCACCAACGATACGGGAGTGGCCTTAGGGACTGCGGTCGACGCCCAATACTACCATACGGGAAACCCTAAAGTGACATGGGACGTCTATGTCGGTAAAGAGTTTCTTGAAGATGTGCCCGTCAGCTCGGATTTTATAGAACTGAGCGGTGGCATGAGAGAAATTGCCCGTCACCTGGCCGAGGGTAAAATTCTAGCCTGGGCGCATGGTCGATGCGAAATGGGACCCCGCGCGCTCGGCAATCGCTCTTTGCTGGCGGCGCCTTTCCCTGCCGAAAACCAAAAAAGGCTCAATGAGATAAAACAGCGCGAAGGCTACCGTCCCATCGCGCCGATTTGCCTAGAAGAAGACGTCCACCATTGGTTTGATAGACCCAAAGCCAGTCCCTATATGCTGTATTTTACTCAAGTGGTGCGCCCTGGCATTGAAGCCGTCATGCATGTCGACGGAAGCGCAAGGGTGCAATCGGTCAATCGAGAACAGAACGACCGCATTTATGCGTTGTTGCACGCATTCAAGGCCCAAACCGGTATCGGTGTACTTTGCAATACGTCGCTCAATTTCAAGGGCATGGGGTTCATCAATCGCACCAGCGATGTGATGACCTACGTCAAGCAGCGAGGGATTGACGGCATGGTCATCAACGAGCGTTTTTACCTGTTGCGCACGTGATTGCCTGGCCAAAGGGAGCCCTTGCACACTGCCCTACAAAAGAGCGGAAACTTCAGCGTCGGCTGCATTAGTACGGTCCAAATCCAATTGACGCTCTACCAACCGCCGAAATAAACCATTAGCGGCGATCAAGTCCTTGAAGCCGCCTGCTTCAACGATGGCGCCCTTGTCCAATACGAGGATCTTGTTGGCGTTGATAATAGTGCTGAGGCGATGGGCGATCACGATGCGACTGACGTGCATCGCCTCTAAGTTTTCGCTCACCATCCGCTGGGATTCGTTGTCCAGAGCGCTAGTGGCCTCATCCATCATCAGGATTTTGGGCCGCGTAACCAGCGCTCGTGCAATGAGAATCCGCTGGCGCTGTCCACCCGAAATGCCCGTTCCGCCTTCACCGAGGATGGTGAACATACCCATCGGCATCTCGCCGATGTCCTTTTCAAGGCCGGCCATGGTGGCAGCCTCCCAGGCCTCTTCCATCGTCAGCGGGAGAGAGCCTGTGATCTGTTCAAAAATATTGCCCGCCATCAGCCGGCTGTCTTGAAGCACCACGCCAAGCTGGCGCCGCAAGGCAGGTAAACTCAACTCTCGCAAATCCTTACCATCGTAGAAAACGGAGCCCTGCGTGGGCTTTTCAAAGCCCAAGAGCAATCGCAGCAGCGTCGATTTGCCGGACCCAGAGGGACCAACAACAGCCACAAATTCACCAGGCATCACCGAGATGTTGATTTGGCTGAGGACCTTTCGTCCACCGGCTTCATAGGCGAAGCTGAGGTCCCGCACCTCGATCGCGCCCTGAAGGTTACCGGGATCGATCTTACTCTCGCCGACCTCGGGCTCTGCCTTGAGAATCGGCGCCAGACGTTCCATTAAGGGAACAGCGCTCAGGGAACCGAGTAGGTGTTTGGTGATCCCCAAAACACCGGAGATCAGTTGGCCGAAAGCGATACTCAAGGCCAGAAAGGTACCAACACCTAAGTTTGACGGATTCGTTGATCGCAGCTGGGACGCGTAGGCAAAAAGTATCATGAGGGAAAAGAGACTGTAGCCACTGTTCCACGTGCGAATCAGGTTTCCCAACCATCGAGCTTGATAGGTGGCGCGTTGCCCTCTGCTGTACTGATCAGCCCAGAGGCCGAACACCCGACGTTCTGCGCCGGCTACACGAAGCTTGCTGATCCCCTTCAAGATCTGGAGCACGAAACCTGACAACCGACCCTTGACTGCCTGAACCTTCCGCTCCTGGCGCAGGATCAGGAGGTTGAGCGGGAGCGGCACCAGACTGAGACAGGTCAGCGCTGAAGCGACCCAAGCCAGTTCGCGATTGAAGAAAAAGAGTTGGGTTAACATGAATAGGGTGAACAGCGAGGAAAGCGTGGAACCAAGAACGGCCTGAGAAAGAATGGACCGCAGGGTGGTCAGGCCCATGGCGCGCTGTGCGAGGTCCCCGGTGTTGAACTGTTTAAAAAACGCCGTGGGCAGGCGCAAAAGCCGGTCCCAAACAGCTGTTTGCAATCGACCGTCCAGGGCAGATTCAAGGCGGACCACCGCGATACCCCGTGCATATTCGACCGAGACAGCACCCAGGCTGGCCAAGATGAGGCCCAGACACACAAGGTTTAGCTGATTCAGTTCAGCTGCGGGCAAGACCGAGTTGAAGACCAACGAGGTTGCCAAGGGGAAAAGCATGGCAATGACGCTTGCAGCTAGGGCGGGAACCAGAACTTTGGGGCCTTCACCGAGAAGCAGGGGCATGCCATGTCGCAGCAGGGTCAGGGTAGGGGTTTCGCCCTTAGGCAAGGGTTTGTAGAACTGATAACCTCGGGGGCGAATCAATTGATGATTCGCTTCAGTGACTTTGACCCGCTTGCCCGACCTGGGGAAGACCATGTGATAGCCACCCCTAGGCGAGGGCGTCAGCGCGACGGGCTCGTTTTCTTCTAAGAGAAAGCCAAGCAAAGGACCGCTCCGGTTGCACCACCAGTTATTTCTGAACTTGATGGCGCGGATTCGAAAGTGAGAAGAGCGGGCAAAGGCGAGCACCATGTCCAGCTCATTCGCATACCAGGCATCTGGCAGCTGGACAACGGGCAAGTCCATGGCCTGGCAGACAAGGGTTGCAGCATCGTAAATGGCATGCCCGGAGGTAAGCGTGCGCGCTTTTGGCATGCCACTCAGGGGCGAAACCAACAGGCGTAGGGCGTGCATAAACAAGTTGCTATCCCTGCTCTCTCGCGAAGCTAGGTGAACCTCAGATTGTTCACGCTCATGTTGCCAAAGTATTTCCAAATATTCTTGAAATACCATGTGAACCTGGTCGAAGGATTCGAAGACACGCTCTCCGGCGAGAAAAGTCGCGAAGTCCACCACTTGAAACTCGGTCGTGCTGCAGGTCTCGAGCCAGGTGTGATGGGCCAAGGGAAAGCTGAGGCCTTGGGAAATGGGGGTAAAGCGGTGGAGGTCGAGGAAGGACGCCTCACCTGCAAAAACCCGAAACCAAGCCATCTCTTCCGAGGGCCAGACCGCCACGCCTTGTTCCAGTGTGATAGAATCGTTCCGACCCAAGCGTAGGTGCCGGCTTGGCCAGGCATAGCCCTTGGTAAACGTCAGCAGCGACAGAAACCACGCTTCCAGTCGTTCCCTGAGCCAAACCGCCTCCTGCCGTTCCAAGATCAAGCGCGAGAATACCGCGTAGGGAACCTGCAGTATGGCAGCCGCACTACTCGAGGAGGCTATCACCGCGATACGAGGGTGTCGTTGACCTAGCCCCCATAAGAAATGGTCTTGCCCGAGAGTAAAAATGGGGTGCCGACGCGCACTTTCCCCAGCCTCTCTCCGCTCGAAGAAAAGGTCAAAGGTTCCCGAGAGAATGAAAAAGACATCCTGGGTTTTTGAGAGCTCCAGATGAAGACTCGAACCCTGGCGTGGGATTCCACCATACTCGAGCAGGAGTGTTGAAACGTCAGATAGGTGGGTCACGTTCAAGCATCCCTGAAAGTTTTGATCAGCTCGCGATAAACGCCTGGAACGACGGCGAGCTGTTGATGGGTTCCTCGCTGGACAATGCGACCGGCCTCGAGAACCACGATTTCGTCGCTGTTGCGAACGGTACTTAGGCGATGGGCAACAACCAGGCAGCTACAGCCCCTCGCCCGCAGATTCGCTTCCACCTGGCTTTCAGTTTGCGCATCCAGGGCACTCGTGGCCTCGTCGAGAATCAGCACCGCGGGATTGGTCGCCAGCGCTCGGGCTATTTCGAGGCGTTGGCGCTGACCTCCACTGAAATTCATCCCCCCTTCACTCACCTGTGCCTGTAATCCGCCTCGCGCACATAGTTCCTCATAAATGCAGGCATCCTTGACCGCCTGCACGAGCAGCCCTTCAGGGATCGTTTTGTCCCAAAGGGAAAGGTTCTCGGCGATGGTACCCTCGAACAGCACAATATCCTGATTCACGAAGGCGATCGCCTGGTGCAGGGTCGAAGCGAGGTAGGCCGAACGGTGCCTGCCATCAATGGCGAGCTCCCCGTGCGTAGGCTGATATAACCCCGCTACCAGACTGGCAAGGGAAGTCTTCCCACATCCTGAGCGACCTACGATCGCCACGCGTGCACCTGGCTTGAGATGTAGATCAATGTCCTGGAGGATGGGCGCCTCCCAGGGTACAAAGCCAAAAGAGACACCGCGCAAGACCATTTCGCCGGTCACCTGGAGCGCCGCGACCTGGGTCGGGTTCTCCTGTGACACCTGCTCCACCGGTACGTTCAGAATATCGTCCAACTGACTGAGCTCGCCCTGCATGTTTTGGAGTTCCGCACCGAAGTTGACGAATTCCTGGATCGGCGCCAAAAATCCAGCCATCAGCCCTTGAAATGCGACCAAGGTGCCAATCGTGAGTTGACCCTCGATGATTTTATGGCTGCCGAGCCACAGCACCAACACGCCATTGAGCGCCATCAGAAACGGGGGGAACGCGAACAGCTGGTTCGTCACCCGACCCAATTCTTGAAAGGCATTGAGCACGCGTGCGTGAAGTCCACTCCACTTGATGAAAAAATCTGACTCGGTTCCCGATGCCTTCAATGTCTCGATCACGGCAAGTCCATGCATGCTCGTTCCCATCAAACGGCCCATGATGCGAATCAACTTCAGGTTCTCGCTGATGCGTTTTTCAGCAGTGAACCGCAAGATCAGTAGGTTAAGAATTGCCGTCACGACACAGACACTGGCGAGCGTGACGTCACAAAAAAGCATTGCAACTAAGAACATCAGCGTTCCCACTGCCTGAACCGCGATACTCGCAAGCCGATCCGAGAGCAACGCTGCCACACGATCGTTCAGGGAGAGTCGGTTGTCCAAGTCGCCCGCCATGCGTTGTGCAAAAAAGGGGATGGGCAAGTGCAAGAGGTGATGGAAAAAACGAGCAGACTGAGTAAGCGAGATTTTAATTTCTAGGCGCATGAGGTAGTGTCTCTGCAGCCAGAAAAAAACCCATTGCAGAAGCGTAACCAGGCCCATGCCGATCAGGAGCGGAAGCAGCCATTCACGATGGTTGCCGATGAATATTTCATCCAGGAAGAAGAGGCTGAAAAGCGGGGCGATCAAGCCAACAGAGGCCAGTCCTATTCCGGCGATAATCACGAAAACCAATGCGGCACCCGAACCCTTCAAGCGCGGAAGCAAACTCCGCCAAAGTGCGGTTTTTTTGGGATAAGGCTCAAAGCCCTCCGTCGGTTCCAACGACAGCAGCACACCCGTGTAAGCGCGATCGAACTCATCCTGGGAAACAACCAAGGGTCCATGGGAGGGGTCATTGAGGTAGATTTTGTCACCTCGCACACCTTCCAAAACCACGAAATGGTTGAAGCGCCAAAACAGAATCATGGGGACAGGATGGCCATCAATTTCGGTTAGGTCAGATTGATAAGCCTTACATTTCAAGCCGTACGCTTGCGCGGCCCGAATCATGTTATCGAGGCGACAGCCGTCGCGGGAAACGGCACAAGCTTTGCGCAGCGACTCCAGCGTCAAGAACTTCCCGTAGTACGCCAAGACTATTCCAAGCGCGGCGGCGCCGCATTCCGCGGGCTCCATTTGAATAAGGGTCGGGGTCTTGACGCGCTTGATGTCCCGGACACGTAGGTTTACGGCCCCCATCTCAGTCATGCCGCCCTCGTATCAAGGGGAACAGCATGTGAATCGGCGCCTGGCTGTCCAAGACAATTTCAATGGTGCAGAGTGTATTCGAAGCAAGGGCCACTTCCCGGCCTTTTGGCGAGGACCAAGCCAGGCCATTGATTGCCGCAGTATCTGGCTCGAGCTCAAGGTAAACCGGTACCAGCGGTCCCTGGCCGAGCAGCTCTTCTGCAAGCTCCTTGCTGCCAACCAGAGCCTCGAGACCCTCAGGTGTGATCGGCAGATCAGCGACGTGCCGAATTTGGCCACGAATATAGCCCGTTTGCTCGCGCCGCACGACGCTGGGCATCACCCGAACCGCCATGCCGGGCCGAATCCTGCGAGCACGGGTCAGGTCCAAAAAACCACAAACTTGGAACAGATTGGAGGGCGATGCCGGAGAGCCGGAGAACAAGGGCGTTCCCGGCAGGACGCTTGCGCCCAGCGGAACCCGAACCTCCTCGATCCGGCAACGGGCCGGACTGAGGAGGGGCGTTTCTTGAGAATCCGTGCCAAGGTGGCTCACGACCGCGACCACCGAGCCCTTGTCAATGAGGTCGCCCGCTTTAACCTCAATGCGCGAAACCACCCCTGCCCATGGTGCGCTGATCTGAAGGCGGCGGTCCGGGCCAAACATGATTCCCTGGGCCAGGCAGACGCTCGAGACAGAGCCAAAGAAAACCACTGCGAGAATCCCAGCCAATACCAGGAGCGCGCCACCGAGCACCGCCCATGAAACGGGTTGCGTCAGTGAGGTTAGATGATCGAGATCATCTGGAGAGACAGCTTCCTTGAGCGCCTTGTCACGAAAGTAAATATGGGTTATGGTACTGCGATCGGACAAGGAAGCACTCCAGCGGCAGGGTCAAGCCGGGCAAATGGCACCCAGTCGTGCGGGCATGGTCAACTGCAGGTCGGTACGGTATACCCATGTGTCTTCTCGGACATAATGAGTGGCAAATGCGAGCCGTTTTCGAGGCGAGAAGTTGGCATAAGAACCATGTACCAAATAGCCGTCAAAGAATACCACTCCGCCTTTGGGCACTGTCAAGCGCAAGATCTCATGGTCGCCCAGTTCCGGGAATTTTGGGGTCCAGACGGTGTCAACCCATTCCCGTCCATCGGGGTCGCACATCTCCAATTGGATGTGGTGGTTGGTGAAGGTTTGCCCCTGATGATCCCTGCCTTCGGGATTGAGGTCGCCGCGGAACCGCAGGTGACTCCCTGGCACGAGGCAAAGCCCACCATTTTCGGGATCGGTGTCACTTAAGGCCACCCAAGCAGCCATTAAGGTCGGCTTATCCGTGCGAATATAGGCGCAATCTTGGTGAAGTGCCACACCATCCTTGGGATGCTGTCCCTCGGTTGCGCCCTGCTTGGGAATAAACATCGACTGCACAATCTTTGGGGCGGCGCCCATCAGTTCAGTGAGGACGGCAACAATGCGCTCCTGACAGCACAGACCACCCCAGACCGCATCCGATCGATGACGGACCAATGAGGGTTGGCAATGACCTTCTGGCAGTGGAGAGCCGGGGTTATTAAGAAATGTATCGCATTCTTCATCGGACACCAGAGCCTTGATCACGAGGTAACCGTGTTCCTGATAATGCCGCGATTGCTCTGCTGTAAGGGCGCTGTGATGGGACATCCTATCCTCCTGCCACAATTCTTCGGAACCGATTCAACGTAGGCGTGGACCACCGATCCAGGTAACCATCGCCTTGCGCAGTCCCTTGGTGACGGGTGTGACACAGTGAGGAACAAAGGCGGGGAAAACGAGGATCGCGCCGCGCTCCTTGGGAAGGGTCGTGATCGGCACGCCAAAGTACTGCAGCTCGCCACCCTCGTAGTCGGAAGGATCGCTGAGCTGAAAAATGACAGTGAGCTTGCGCGGGGCTTCACTGCCTTCGTGGCTATAGTCGTCATGCCATTTGAACCGACCAAAACCCGGCTGGTACTCGACGTACTCAAAAGGGCGTTCGATTTTGTCCAAATCAAAACCGTAATGGATCTTGTTCTCGTGTTGGGCAACTGAAAGCACGATTTCGTAAAGCCAGGCGGAGTCCCCATCGAGAAAAATTTTGTGAACATAGCTTTGCCGATGGTCAACGACATCGCCTACGACCTCGGCATGGGCACGAGGGTATTTATAGGCGAGTTGAATGGCGCGCTCGCACTCCTCGTCGCTGAGACGGCGGTCCGCTATCGCCCATGCGAGACTCTTGTAATCCGATGCGGAGGTATTGACTTTTGTGATGATACGCTCTTGCGGCGTGGTCCAGATATTTTGTTCTTCCATAGGATTTTCTCCTGTTATTTCCATAAGGGCGTTAGAAAAGCGCGAAGGATGTTCAGGCGCAGCGTTAGGTCGGGCTTTCGGTTCTGGCGTAGCGATATCAGTCAGCGGCGCCATGCAATCCAGGAAAACCCGATGCATGCTTTCGCTCGTAAGGTAGGCAAATTCGTTCGGTTGGTGATTGGGATCATGTCCATGTTCATGTCTGAAATAATGGCCAGTCTTAAAGCCATCAAAACCGAACACGTCCGCTTCAATCCCCATGGTCTCCAGCATCAAGAGCAGCGAGATTCCGGTAGAGGGCTTGGGAAAGCGGTCCCGTTGGTAGCCGTGTTGCGCAAAGACCATGCGCTCCCGAAATGAGGAAATGATATCGATCGATTCAGGAGCGCTGCTCTGGAAGGGGCTAAAAGGAACCAGTCCTTCGCGACCCGTGGTAGGAAAAGGGTTGTAGAAAACACTGCCGTGCGTGCACCAATGGGTGGTCTTGGTGCCGCAAAGATGGGTGTATTCCTCCAACACGAAGCCATTGAGCCGAATCACCACATCATGGTTGTCAATGAAGGAGCCAAACCGGTATTGAAAGACGGCATTGCCTACCACGGCAATGGATTTTCCTCTAAGCTCTTCGAGCATGCTCTCGGTGTACATGGTCGCGGTCTGATCTTTAGATGTAAATCGCGGCAGTATTAGCCGTTTCACCTTCCGAATCACGCGTTCCCTTAAAGCGCGCGATGTCACCGATGGCTTTCCATAGTTTGCGACGCTCAGGCCAGGTTTCGGGCTCGTGGTTGGGAATCAGATAGCGGAAGCTGGGCATGCTCACGCCAGGAGGTAGCAGGGGGTCTAAGCAGCCTACCGCCTCGCTTGCGTGGCGATAATAAGCTGGCGTCCCCTCATAAATATGAAACTCGCAACAGGCGGACAAGCTGCCGATGAAGAGGTGCGGATTCTCAGCCACGTGATTGTAGGTATTAATCACGGACTCGAGGGTTTCCCCAGGATAGTTGATGATCAAGTTGTAGGCGTAGATCACGTCTGGATGACGGCCTCCAAACTGGTAGAGCGCCTCCAACCTGCTCAGCGCTTCTTTGGAGCCATAGCCTTTGGCCATTAATTTCAGCAGCAGGTTATCCACCGCCTCAACGCCAATGAAGAATTGACGGGCGCCGGCGGCATACATGGCCTCTAACAAGTGTTCTTCGACCGCGTCGAGACGCATCCACAAGGAGAACCGGATATCCTCTGAAATCTCGCGAATTCGGTCACAGATTTCGAGTACGCGTTGAGGGTGACCCGTGAACTCGTCGTCGGTAAAAAAGAAGCCCAAGCTGCCAATTTGCTCGATTTGGTGCCGGATATCGGCTGCGACCACGTCGGGACGCCGCATGCTATAGCTGGGGTAGTCCACGACATTGTGGCAAAAGCGACACTTGCTGTGGGAACAGCCTCGTGAGGTTTGCAGCGGAATGGTGGGATACCATTTGGAAAAGTCGGTACCCTCGTAGCCGAGCATCATGAAACCACTTTCGTAGGCATTCATGTCCAAGGAGGACCAATTGGCGGGTGGCAGGAGGTTCATGTCCAGCATTTCAGGTTGGCTGTTGTATTCAATGGTCCCATCGTCGCAGGACGAGCCCGTGCGCAGATTGCGGCGACGCCATACGCCAGGTGGGACCTCGCAGGTCGTGCCCTGCTGGTTGCAAATAATCAAGGTGGCCAACGCCTGATAGGCCGGCGCAGGAATGGCCGCATCCAACCAAGGGAAATACTCCAGCAGCTGCAGCGCGTTTCTATGACTGAGATGGGCACCTCCCATCAGAATCAGCAACTCTGGCCGCATATCCCGGAGGAGCCGGGCCAAGTAAAGGTTCACGGGAAGATTGGTGATGGTTGTGGAGAAGCCGACCCAGCTGCCTAAGGAGGATGCCAGTATTTCCGCTTGCTGAGTGAGCCATTGCTTAAGCGCCTCGCCCAGTTGGGTCGCTTTCGGGTCGCTCAGTATCCGTTCCAGACCCACATTCTCCATCCAAAACTCGCGCAACACCGCAGGGCTTTGCTCGACCTGTCGCAGAATGCCATCCATGCCCTCGGGATGCTGCCAAGACCAGGCCAGCGCCTCCGCAAAATAGGTGCGGCGGGCCAAGGAGAAGAACTCTTCCACCTGATCTTTGGTGTAACCCAGACTCTTGATGTAGGCTCGACCCTCAATGTTGAGGTCTCTCAGTGGGCAGAGAATCCCTTGGGCTTCTAGGTAGGAGCTGAGGTAAGCCATGCCCACCGGTGCATTGGAAATGGAGTGGAACGGCGCGCAAATTAGCATGTAAAACTCCGATGACTGGACGGGGATGGCGCGTTGCCGTCTGGCAAGGGCCGATAATCCAGAGGGTTAGTGATCAGTGGATGGCTGCAGAACATACGCATCCTTGTTCGAGTAAGGTTTGGGTCAGCGCAAGGGCTTGATCGGGCATCAAACCAGATAAATCGTTGGGTGAAAAGGGCACGCCAGCGAGTATTTGTTCGAGCGCCGCTTCAGCCTGCAAGGGCATGGAGAGTCGCACCCCTTGAGCGATCAAATGGAGCCATTTACCCTCTTTGCGAAGCAGGGGCAAAAGACCTGGCGTCAGGTGCAAAACGCTGTCTAGGGTGACCTGCACAAGCTGTTGGCTGAAACCGTTACCTGGCAAGCGTGCGAGGTTGAGCACGAAGGACGCCATGCACTCCGCATAAAGGTTTGGCAAGCGCGTGCGCAGGTGCGTTCCCAATTGATCGACCAAACCGTTGGCTTGGTCGTGAATGTTTGACTCGGTGGGTATTGTGTCTCGGATGCCTGGCACATCGACGATGGCCGCTTCAACCAAGTCCAACCAAGTGATCGGCGTAATGCTCAATGTCAGGTGCAGAGAATAACCTTCACCTGTTCTTGCCTCGTGAGGACAGCCTCTTGGGATATAGAGTACGTCCCCAGGGTTCAAGGTCGGCGAATGACTTGGCTGCCCCAGAGCAACGTCACCCAAACCGCCACTGTGATGCGCGTCGTTGACGGCCTCGTGGATGGGCCAAACCCCCCAGTGTTTGCTGCCTTCCAACTGGATGACCAACACATGGTGGAAATCCAGATGTGGATCCAGGGCTTGCGCATTGGGTGGGGTCAGGTAGAGGTTTGCGCCGATGCGCTCCCGGAGCGGCAGGCCAGCCTGCACAAACTCGGCCTCCAGCTGGCGACAGAATCGGCCAATACTTTGATGGCGTTTGTGCATGCGCGTCAAAACGAGTGATGCGCCCGCGCGATAGGCCCGGTGGATCGCGGCCAAATCAAACAGCCCGTCGGCCCCTTTGAACTCAGGGCCAGGTTGACGAGCCGCGCCCTCGATCAAACTCATCCAGCCCTCTGACGGTAACGGCAGCGAGGCAATCAGGCCATCGACGTCCTCTAGGCCAACGCATGCTTCCGCGAACTGGGAGGCGCCATTGGCCTGAACGTAGGGCGTCTTGCACCAGAGCTCCTTGAAAAAGGAGCCACATGCGAGGCCCATTAACTGAGACAATAAATCACGGTCCGCCTTCAACGCTCCCATCTCCTCGGAGCGCCATTCGGCAAGGTTTCTCGCACCGGCAGCGCTAAATAGTTGGCATTCTCATGCATCAGAATACGGTATTCCTGCAAGCCATTCAGAATGCCATTTAAAGTGTCATCATCGAGCTCGGAGAACTGTTTCGCCAAATTGTAGCGCGAGACGATATCGTTACAGGCCAGGAAAACTTTGTAGCTGTAGCCTTCGAGACTGTAGATCAGGGGGCTTGGGCCACGCAGGTCCGTGATTGTGACGAAGTCATAACCACGGCGATAGGTCAGGCCGCATCGATGACCAATCCGGGTAGCATGTTGAAATCGCTCGTGCCAGATCTCGACCGAAACCTCGATTCGTTGCCAGAACTCCTCCATGTCCTCGCTGTTTTGACTCCGAAAACTCACCTGTCGGGACAGCAGGCGATGGGCAAGGGATTCAGGCAGAAATTCAAGAGGCTCGCAATCCAAACTTTCGGGGATGATGTCATTAGCCGCCGGATCGGCGTAAATGCGGCTGTTGCGGTCGAGGTAAAACGTGGCCGCGTTGGGCGGTGTGTAGCCATAAAGACTTGGCATCAGTTCTTCCATGATCTCGACATCCTCGCGGCGAACGCCAGGAATCCGCGTCATGATGTTGAATTGTTGGGGAATGCCGTACTCTTGACAGAGCTTGACGGCATAGACATTGTCGATGGCACGCGCGCCTTTTTCGATCCGTTTAAGAATGGGCGTAGAAAAGGATTCGACCCCGAGCTGTACGCGACTGACACCCGCGCGAGCCAGCAAGTCCGCCGTTCCCCGGTCAAAATTGCATCTCATTTCGGTGAACAGGGTGTAGTCCTGGTCGGACTCAATCAACATATTTAAAATGTCGCTGCGGTACTCGGAAGGCATGTAGGCATCGACGAAGCTGACTTGAAGGACTTGGCTGGATTTGGTCGAGACCTCAATTTCATTTCGAATCTGATCTAGGGATTTGCGCCGGAAATTGGGCGAGGCACGATACAGACCACAAAAGGTACAGCCGTTGATCTGTCCGTCGTCTTTGCGGTGTTCCCAGGCACATCCGCGGGAGTGCTCTAGGGGAATCACGAGGCTGGCGCTAGGCAGCTGCAGGTCGAGTGCGCTCAAATAAAAATCAGACAGATCCGGTGGCGGTAGGGTGCCGAGGTTGATCGTGCCCCGAGGGGGCGTGCGTCGCGGCATGCCCTCGTAGTCCCGGAAAACCAGGTTCGGGATGCAGGCATATTTGGATTGGTCGCGCACATCTTCCATTTGACACAATTTAAGCAGGGGCAGCTCGCCTTCCCCGTCGACCACCAAATCGACATGGGGCAAGTTTGCGATCACGCTTTCGCCGATGTCGCCAATGATTGCGCTGCCGCCGAGGATCACAAAGGCATGGGGGCAGCGCTGTTTGACCAAGTACGACAAGTAAATGGAGCCGACCAATTGCAGCGCGCCGACCGTGAAACCAATGATGTCGTAATCCTCGAGTTCCAGGGTGTTGAGGTGCGCTTCACACAGTTGGTGGAGGTCGTAGAGCGCGCCATTTTCAGCCCAGTCCGCCAGGGGCCCTTGCCCCTGATTGCGCAGGATCTGAGTTTCGTGTTGGATGAGACGCTCCATTTCGGAAGGGGCGTAAAGACTGCTGAACAGCGCCTCGCCGATGCCCCACGCAGCGGATACTTCTTCGTACTCATTCAAGCCTAGTTTCACTGCCACTTCGAGATGGAAATGGCTGACATCCACATGTACCCCATGTTGGGTGAGATAGCTCTTCAGTGTCCCAAGCGCCAAGGAGGGCCAGTTGAACTTGAGCCAAGGGGGCGAAATCAGAAGAACTCGATTAGGTGCTTGAACATCAATCATGGTAAGGTGTCCGAGATGTCATGTTTCATGGAAAGCGCAGAGAGCATGAGCAAGATCGTGGGGGCTGATCGACGCTCAGGACCCATGCGGTCTTCACGCCAAACCCCGGGCGTGGGCCTGCGTCCGCCGTTGCGAACGGAGCACCTTGCGCAGCCAAGCGATCGAGGTTGAATAAGGGAAGGGCCCTTGGAGGCCCCTCCCTCAAGGATTAGCAGCTGGGGCCGCCGGGAGCAGAAACGCAGCCATTGTGCTGGATCATGGCTCTGCTCTGGGCATGCATCAGGGTGGGGTTAATGGCTTGTACCTTGATTTCAAAAGCAGAGCCACCTTGTACGAGCTTGGTCACGGTTTCGGGCAACTCATTGCCTTTTACTTCGTTGTTCATGAAGAACTCCTTGCAGTTTATGGATACATGGAACATTGTCCTTCCAATCAAACCAGGAGACCAACCATGCTTGGCGCCCCTGGCTGTGCTCTTCTCGGTTGAGTAAAGTGCACATGCGACACCTGGGAAGGCAGTAGCCTCCCCCAGGAAGGTTAGGACAATTAAACCTCTATGGTCTGCTGCTGCGGGCCATAGAGTTGCACCAAGCCTTTGAGCTTGTGCAATTTGTCGTAGCTTCGACAATTCGTGAGTCGCCGATTCCCCATGGTCTTGCCGTTGTCGACACGACAAGTTCCCCCACAGAGGTTGCGGATATCACACCGCTGACACCCCAAATTATTGTCCACCACATAATCTTCCGCTTCGCGACGAAGCAGCTCTAAAAGTTCGCCAAAGGGTTGATCATGCACGTGCATGATCCCACCGTCCAATAGGTGACATGGGTGAATTTGGCCATCCTGGGCCACAACGACCTGTTCACAATAGCCACAGCTGGTTTTCTTCCTAAATATATGTTGACCGGTGGGTGGTTCGTACCTGTCTTTCATAGCGTTAATCGCCGATTTCGCTTTCTCGAAGTCGATGTGGTCTTCCATCTCCTCGCCCCGGCCATGCGTGGTCAAACCATAGCCCAAGCGCCACTCCAACAGATTGTTGTTCCAGCGACTGTAGAGGAGGTGAAAGTCTTGACTGACGGCATCGAAGTTTTGGTCCATGACGACCATACCAATGCGAACCTTGACACCAGCCTTGAGCAGGATGTCGACGGCTTTGGTGGCTCGGTCAAAACTCCCGTTGCCGCGAATCGGATCATTGGATTCCGCATGGGGTCCGTCGATACTGATCTGCACTTTGTCACAGGTCTCTTTGATGACGTCGAGGTATTGCGGAATTTTGATGCCATTCGAGAACAGCGTGACGTACAAATTGGAGGCCTTGGCATGTCGCAGGAGCTCGTCACATCCTTTATACAGCAGGGCCTCGCCACCGGTGAAAAGGATCTGCTCGCCACCGTGCTGCGCAAAGTCGGAAATAATCCTTTTCCACTCGTCCACGGTCAATTGGCCCGTTGTATCAGCCACGGGACTGGAATCGGCGTAGCAATGCACACACGCAAGGTTGCAGCTTTGAGTGAGGTGAACACGCATGAACCGGTGAGGTGCGATTATCTCCTCGTCCACATGACCCTTGATCCCCCGGATAAAGCCGTTGGAAACCAGTCTCGAAATTAAGCCCATGACCTTGGACCAAGCGGTTTCGACGCTCATCCCGTTCGACTCGCATTCATGTACCAGCTCAAGCGGGGTAAGCCCAGCCTTGAGGCGCATCATCAGCGTGCTGTCATCATCTCCGAGCACGATCCCGGTGCCGACAAGGACGCCGATGAACAAGTGCGCATCTGAAACGAAACGATAGGAGATGTCGTGAATCAAGGGCAATGCCGTGTCGTGAGGAATGTTGAAGACCCCGTCCACACTCGAGGGCTTGGCGGGCTCTGCATCCTTGTTTAACTGAGAAACACCGCCCAAGTGGGCCAGCGTCTCGCGATCGAGAACCGCACGCTCCTCAAGCCATTCTGCGGAGAGCAGCTCAGGACTTGGCGTCGCATAGGTCTCTTTTGGGCTGATGCGCTGTTTCGCGCGGATTTCTGAAAGGGCAGTCGCAAAGACCTGCCATTCCTTGGATTTATCTTCGACCATTTGGGTAGCCATCCCGTGCTCCTTGGAAATCAGGCGTTCAAGTGAAAAATATTCGCATGAGAAAAAGTTAAAGCCCGTGCGATACACAATCAACGCTGATTCATTTCAGCCCGCAGAAACACGGACAGAATCTTTCGACAATGTTGAGTTGAAGCGCCTAATGAGGCCTATTCACGGACAACAGCCCGTGTATGCCCCCAATAATACAAATGCTAAACCGCGCGGGGAAAATTCCACCCGCCAGGCTTGCCTGCCAGTCTACCAAGCAAGGGAAATGCGCGCAATAGGAAATTTCCTATATATTGCCTTTCTTCACCAATTCATTGCTTGAACAAGTTTTTTCTTGAATTTCTCGGCTCAGATCTGTATGTTGGCAGAGTCGAGTATTTTTCGATGTTACAGACATGTCACAATTTGACCTTTGTAGGCGCCGCTTGAGTTTAACCGCACGAGCGCCAAGGACCGTCCGGGAACATCCTATGAAATTACAGAAAGGAATGAGGAACGATTGATCGAGCGCTGTATTGACGGTAAAAAAATCTATATCTTCGACCACATCTGTGGCGCAAGCCTGATCCAGGAGACCTATCAGACGGCGTTGTTCGATTTGCCCTACCAATTTCGAGGTAGCAGCAACTTGCTCAACAAGGACAACCATCTTTCCCGCCTCTTCGTCCATGCGTGCGACCTGTCTAAGCCTCAAAGTCATCCCATCATGCACACGATGATCGCTCTGCTGAAAACGACAGACCTGTATTGTGACGAACTGGAGCTGTCCCGAGCTTATTTCAATCTGACTGAGTCGGCTTCGGATGGCATTTTACATTTGGACGACATGAGCCCTGACACGCAAAGCAAGGGCGGCGTGACCGGGCTCTTTTACGTCAATTATGACTGGGACATCAATTATGCGGGTGAGACTGTCTTCCTTGACTCCTACGAGGGAGTAGGGGTGGCGGTTACCCCCAAGCCTGGTCGGGTGGTTTTCTTCGACGGACGTATTCAACATGTTGCCAGGCCACCGGCACGGTGGTGCCCCTATCCGAGAATCACCCTGACCATGAAGTTTTTGATCCCTAAGAACATGACATCGTGAGTCTTACACAGTTGAAAGGATGATACACACGTGGACAACGCATTATTTTCTTTGCCCCCGAAGTTGAAATTAGGGCCCCAGGTAACTTTTGAGAGAAGCGAATCAAGTCTCCAGGTTTTCTCCCCAGCTTTGCGGGAAGTGATCGAGATTGGTAAAGATCTTGAGGACCTGCTCGGCGCTTTGGCGAAACCCCAGCCGGTAGAACTGATCGTCCTTGAGTGGTTGTCGCGCCGCAAGATGGGCTCAGACACCCGCATCACGGAGCAGGTGAACAGCGCCCTTCTTGCGCTTGTAGGCCACGGCATCTTGGTGGAAGCGCGAACCCTAGATTTTGCCGAAGCGGGTTCACTGATCGTCAGCGAAATTGACGAAGCGTGCAAAAACACATTCGCAGCGACGTCTGGTGCCTATTACACGATGAACCTGACCACTTATGGCACGCTTCACCCCGATCCTGTTTCTGACTTGGGCCGAGACTTTCACGTGTGCCGACGTCCTGATGGTCAGCTGGTGCTCTTCGATGGAGCCGATGCGGCCCTTGCCCAATGGCAGACAACCGGGACCTTGGACGTTTTGGTGCTGCCTCGCGAGGCTTATCTTTGGCACGCTGCCGACGCACCGAATGACTTCTTTGGCACCCAGCGCGTGCAATACCCCTACCAGGGGCTTTACTTGGATGGGTTGCCTTTGGTGAAGGGTATCCGGATGGATTTGAAGGAACGCCTCGATATGCTGTGCCATCAGGACATTGCGGGTAAGCACATCCTTGATTTGGGCTGTAATTACGGAATGAACTGCTTTTTGGCCGTAGAACGCGGCGCCCAGTCAGCGCTTGGCGTCGAGTATTCCAAAAACCTGGTGAAATCCGCATTGAGGTTGAATGCCTTTTACGGACGCCCCTGCGATTTTCTCAGTTGGGACCTGAATCAGCCTGCGCCTGTTCCGGACACAATTGATACAGCGTTCTTTTTTGCAACAATTGGACACTTGAAGTCCGTCGATGGCGTCTTTGAAACGCTGCACGCCTCAGGGGCGTCAGTTGTCTACCTCGAAACCCATTGCGATGAGCAAACCCAGGGTGAGCTATCCAAATTCCTCGCTTGGGATCGATTTGTCGAGGTCAAGTTCCTCGGTCATTCGTCAGACAACAACTTCGATCAGACCCGCACGCGCGAAATGTATCGCTGCCGCCTGGGGTGAGTGCAAATATGGGCCCCCAAGTGGCAGCCGACGGCATCCGAGACATAGGAACACTTGTTCCCTGTGATGCCGAGGGCTATATCGTCAACATCGCTTCGACGCAGTACCTCAAGCCGCCTTGGGACGCGCCGGTTCTCGCCGTAGTCGAGCGCTGCCAGCTCTATTTTGGCCATCGGCTCGTCGCACTTTACTTGAGAGGCTCTCTCGCCTATGGGACCGCTATCGTAGGTATGTCGGATCTCGATATGTTCGTGATTGTCGCGGATGCCTTGACCGAGGACGATCAGACTTGGGGGGACCAGCTCAAAATCGAGATCACCCATACGTTCCCCTATTTGGTCGGCGCGGATTTCGACCTTGTACCGCTATCTAGAACCGAAAACACCGCCGTTCGCTTGGTTTTGAAAACCCAGACAATATTTCTCTGGGGGCGCGATCTAACAGTCGATTACCCAAAATTCAAAATCAGTCACTGGGCCGCTCAACATGTCTATCTTCTAGGCCATCAACTAGGGGACGTATTAACGGCGCTCTTCCAGGAGCAGGACCAGCAGGCGATTGCTGCGACATGTGCATGGATCTGCAAGCGCATCGTTCGCGCTGGATTTGAGCTTGTCATGGAGCGGGAGCAGGCTTACACACGCGACCTGTACCCTGCCTACCAAACCTTCAGCAAATACTACCCCGAGCAAAAGCCTCAAATGTATCACGCCTTGCAGTTGGCCGTGTTTCCCACGACTGACCGAGCCGCGCTCGTGGCGTTCCTTGCAGGTTTCGGTGCCTGGTTGGTAGTAGAGTTAGATGCCAAATTTGCCGTGCATCTGGAAGGTCCTCCGCCTCGAAAACTCGACCAGGACGCCTGCGCTGCTCCAATGTCAGTGCAACAAGCATCGGTCATGCTGAGGCCTGAAACCATACTTCAGCATCATCCCCAACACCGCTTGACGCTGAGGTTTGGTGAGGAACAAGGTGTTTCGACACTGTTTTTCCGCTGCGGCGTCATTGAGCTTGGTTGTTCGCCAGAAATCCTCGAATTTTTATTGATGCTTCAGGTTCATCCGCAGTTTATCGCAAGAGATGCCATCGCGTGGCGCGTCGGGCTGTCATGGGAGATGATCCAACCCTTTCTTGAGGTGCTGATGATGCGTGGTTTCTTGCTTCCGGCCAGCCATAGAGTACTAAGAATTGACCACGCATCTACGAGCTAGACACCAAACTGTGTCGCCCGCATTGGCCGAATGTCCCGCGCCCCTTGCGCTGCACCGTGAACTCACTCTTCTTCGGGAAAAGGATAGGCTGCGGCGGTCTTGTCAACGTCTGCCAGGCGCACCTTCAAAATGGCAGCTTGCTCCTCTATGATCACGGAAAGCAGGACTTGCCCATCGTGAGTGGCCAGGATGCGCTCTTCATTTTCCTTTTTATAGGGAAGGTTGACGCTTTTCCCGTGAGCATCGACGACGACGATGATATCACTTTTGTCGGGATTCATAGACCAGCGCTTGATGACCAGTGTCCCATTGGGACCTGCAAGCATTTCGCGAACCCAGGGGAAGAACTTTGGAAACCCTTCGATCCATTGCAGCTTTCCGGCTAGGCCCCGGCGGTTGTAATCTTCTTGCTGCTCTTTGAGCCTTTCCTTTCCCCACTCATTATTAAAAGGCATGCGCTTGACGTCTTTCAGGCTAATGAAATGTGAACTGCCAGTTGCTACGTCAACTACCGCGATGCGGAAGGACTCGGCAGGTTGATAGACAAACAATGTCTTGAGGTCCAGTGAAGGAACCATCATGGCTAAATTCTTGGCTGGGTTGTAGGGCAAGCGAGTCAAGCCAGTACTTGCTAGTCGAACGTCAGTAACGCCGTCGGTACCTGCGCGCGACCACTCTAAAATTTTTCTAGGCTGCAGGAGATCTTCGTTAACGAGCTGCAACACGACCTGGCTCTCGGGGGCGCCCAGACGCCAGCTCCCAGTTGCCCAGCCACCAGCAACTCTGGCGATATCCAAACCGTCGACGGGTTCTTTGATGTTGCGAATAAATTCGCCCTTCAGATTGTAAACAATCACTTTTCTAGCTCGCCTATCTCGGACGAAGAACTCATCGCCTTCCAGGTATAGAGCCCATGGGCTGGTATATTCACCAGGTCCCTCACCCTTCCGTCCAACCACCCCTTTGTCTTCGCCTTTATCGTCGTAGCGCTTGATGGTTTGCTCACTCTGGTCAAGAATAAAAACGGTCCCATCTTTGGCCACCTGAACGCTATCGCGCATCAACGGCTCAGGTATACCGGTGCCTTTAATGAAAACTGGGTCTCCCGAAAGAACGAACAAGGAAATGAAAAAAATCACTGCCAACACAGGCTCCTTTAATGAAAAGCTAGACTTTTTGCCGGAGTATAGGGGTTCCAGCATAAGCATTTTACTCCGCAGCGGGCTCAGTCGCAAGTGACGGCCCTTGTCGCTCGCTGTATTATGCGCGATCCTGTGGAAGTCTTGCGCACTCTGGTCGCATCTCTTGTCGCAAAGAATCGAGTTAACTTCTGCTGAGGTCTCGTGATTGATCAGGATGAAGACCCTGAAAGCAGCTCTGGTGACTCCAAGCCCAGCCCGCGCAGCCATCCTTCGTGTGAAACCCACCGGCTTCGTGTGAAACCCACCGGCTTCGTGTGAAACCATGTGGGAGCCGCTGGGCGGCCCCCACAGCTTGGGTTACTTGCTGTACTTGGCCTTGTAGCGCTCGAAGTAGCGCTGTTGCATCCCCTCCAGCGGTACTTCCTTACCGCGGATGTAGACATGGCTGATCTGGTTCGTGCGCATGTCCAGGGCGTCGCCCTGGCTGACGACGACGTTGGCGTCCTTGCCCACGGCCAGGGTGCCGGTGCGGTCGGCGATGCCCAGAATTCGGGCAGTGTTGGCGGTGATCGTCGCCAGCGCCTCTTCCTTGCTCAAGCCCCAGGCCGCGGCCGTGCCGGCCAGGAACGGCAGGTTGCGACAGGATTGGATACCCGGATAGCCCAGACAGAAGTCGACACCCGCCGCTTTCAGCAGGGCCGGGACCTTGTAGGGCAGGTTGACATCGACGGCCGACGAGCGCGGTACACGGTGGATCGGGTCGAGGATGACCGGCACCTTGTGGTCGACCAGGAAGGCGGTCACGTCGAGCACGTCCTGGCCACCGACGAGAACGATCCGCTTGACGCCCAGCGCTTCCAGGCCGAGCACGCCAGCGGCGATCGTGGTCGCTACGTCGGCGTGGAGGTAGACGGCCGTGGCGCCGCTGAAGACGCCCTGCAGCGCTTCCAGTTTGAGGTTGGTGTGGCGCGTTTTGGGGTCTTCCTTGCCGTAGTTGAGGGCGTCGCGGAACAGCTTCTCGAGCTGCTGGACCTTGCTGTCGTAGTCCTCGTCCTGTTTGCGCGTGCGCGTGAAGGTCTGGAAGTCGAAGTCGTTGCGGAAGTGGTCGGGCCAGTTGACGTGGACGCCGTCGCCGGGCGCGTAGGCGGCGTCTTCCCAATTCCAGCCCTCAAGCGCGACGACGGACGAGGTCCCAGAGACCAGACCGCCCTGGGGCACGATCTGAGCTTGGGTGATGCCGCAGAAACGCAGGGTCGGGATCAGCTCGGAATCGGTGTTGTAGGCGATCAGCGAGCGCACGTTGGGGTTGAGGTCGCCGGTCTCCTGGGAATCGACCGAGGCGCGCACGGCGCTGACTTCTTCTAGGCCCACGTTGCTGTTAGGCAGGATGAAGCCCGGGTAGACATGGGCGCCTTGGAGCTCGATCACGCGGTAGCCACTGGTGTCGAGGCTGTCGCCGGCCTTTGCGACCAGGGTGATCTTGCCGTCGGCCAAGCCGATCGAGCCGCCCTCGAGCACTTCACCGGTGCCCAAGTGCAGCACGCCGCCGCGCAGCAGCACGCGTTCGGGCGTCTTGCCGATCGGGACCTGAGCCCAGGCGCTGAGGGCCAGGGCGAGGATCAGACAGGTTGCGATGCGTTTGGTCATTCCAGCTCTCCTTCGTAGGCCAAGTCGCCCATCGTGTCACAGTGCATTGCCGGCTTGAAGCCTTTGGGACCGCCCTTGCCCTCGCCGCTGTCGCCGGAGCGCAGAATCTTGCCGATCAGGCGCGCCCGTTCGGCGTCGATGGCGGCGACGGTCTCGGCCTCGCGGTCCAGATCGAAGTAGACGGTGCCATCGACCAGCGTTTTCTCGACCTTGGCGTAGATCGAGAGCGGGTTGTCGGACCAGAGCACCAGGTCGGCGTCCTTGCCGGCCTTGACGGAGCCCATGTGGCTGTCGAGGTGCAGCAGTTTGGCAGGGTTGAGGGTCACCATCTTCCAGGCGTCCTCCTCGGCCATGCCGCCGTACTTGACGGACTTGGCGGCCTCCTGATTGAGGCGGCGCGACATCTCGTTGTCGTCGGAGTTGATGGCGACGGTCACGCCGTTCATCTGCATCAGCATCGGGTTATAGGGAATGGCGTAGCGAACTTCCCACTTGTAGGCCCACCAGTCGGCGAACGTCGAACCACCGACGCCGTGAGCGGCCATCTTGTCGGCGACCTTGTAGCCCTCGAGGATGTGGGTGAAGGTGTTGACGCGGAAGCCGAACTTCTCGGCGACCTTCATCAGCATGTTGATCTCCGACTGGACGTAGGAGTGGCAGGTGATGAAGCGCTTGCCTTCGATGATCTCGGCCATGGCGTCGAGCGCCAGATCGCGGCGCGGCGCTAGGGCGGTCTTGCGCGCGGCCTCTGGCAGCGCGTCGTAGCGGCGCTTTGCCTCGCGGTAGTCGACGGCGGCGGAGAAGGCGTCCATGTAGACCTGTTCGACGCCCATGCGGGTCTGGGGATAGCGAACCGACTCCTCGTTGGAGGAGCGCTTGACGTTCTCGCCCAGGGCGAACTTGATGAAGCCGTCGGCGCCTTCGATCAGCATCTCCTTGGGCGCGGCACCCCAGCGCATCTTGACCAGCGCGCTCTGGCCGCCAATCGGGTTGGCCGAGCCGTGCAGCAGCTGCGCGGCGACGACGCCACCGGCGAGGTTGCGATAGATGTCGATGTCTTCGCTGTCGACGACGTCGCCCATGCGTACCATGCCGGAATTGGTGGCGGTATCGTTGGTGCCGTCGAGCGCGATGTGGCTGTGCTCGTCGATGATGCCGGAGGTCAGGTGCTTGCCGG
The DNA here is from genome assembly GCA_964423555.1 of uncultured Holophagae bacterium. Classification (GTDB taxonomy): domain Bacteria; phylum Acidobacteriota; class Holophagae; order Acanthopleuribacterales; family Acanthopleuribacteraceae; genus CAYRFM01. Next base: position 67,456 of record CAYRFM010000008.1, read on the forward strand.
TGGCGTCAATGACGCGGGCATTGGCAGAGCTGAGGTTCTTGCCGACAGCGGCGATCTTGCCGTCCTTGACGAGGACGTCGGCGCCCTTGAGCACGCCCTCCTGCTCATTGGTCCAGACGGTGGCGTTTTTGAACAGCAGGGTTTCCTGGGCGGGCTTGGTCTGCCAGCCGTGCTCGACGAAGGGATAGAGCAGGGGGCCGACCTGGTTGTCGTCTTTACTCTTATCCTCGTCCTTACTCTTGTCTTTGTCCTTGTCATCCTTGGGCGCATCACCGCCGCGCACGGCAACGAAACCCAGTTCGCGGCCATCGGGCAGGGCCACGCGACCGGCCAGATCTTGGCCCCTGCGCCAGCCAGAGAGGCGCAGGTCCTCTTCGGGTTTGGCGCCCTGGATCAGCAGGGTCAGCGTCTCACCGACGACGTCCAGGGTCAGTTTCGGCTTGTCGCCCTTGCCCTTCTCTTTGTCTTTGTCTTTGTCGCCCTTGTCAGCCTCGGGCTGCTCGGCGGCGGGCTCCTCGTCTTTGTCGGCCTTGAACTTGACCGAGTAGTCGCCGGGCTTGCCGTCGATGATCAGGGTCTGGGTCGGGCGGCCCTCGATGCGCAGCTCGTAGCTGCCGGCCAGGGAGCGCGCCGTGGCGTCCTCGAGCACATGGCGGTTCCCGCGGGTCCAGTTCTCGAGGATGCGGCTTTCCTTGGCGAAGACGGGTCCGTCGGTGATCAGGAAGTTGGCAATGCGGCCGGGCTTGAGGCTGCCGAGGCGATCCTCGACGCCGAGCAGCTTGGCGGGTGCCTCGGTCAGAGCGGCCAGCGCCTGTTCCTCGGAAAGGCCACGCTCGATCGCCTTGCGCAGGTTGCCCAGAAATTTGCCTTTGTCGAGGCCGTGTGAGGTGAGCGCGAAGGGGATGCCGGATTTGGCCAGAGCGGCGGCGTTGCCGGGCGCTAGTTCCCAGTGCTTCATCTCGCTGAGGGCGATGTTATAGGTCTCCAGCGCGTCCTTGACCTCGGGCGCCTTGGGGAAGTCGAGCGGCACGATCAGGGCCACGCCGGAGGCCTTGATCAGGTCGATGCGCTGATAGGCGTCGCCATTTTCAAGGACGATGAAGCGCTTGCCGATCTCCTTGCCCAGGTCTGCCGCGCGCAGCACGTCTTTCCAGTTGCGCGCCGCAAACAGCTGGGGCAGTTTGGCTTGGTTCATCCAGGCGTCGAGCGTCTGGTCGGTGTTGGGCCGCGGGTTCTGGGCGGCGTACCAGACCGAGTCGTAGTGGGTCTGACGCAGCAATGCGATCGCGCCCATGGTCGAGGAGGGAAAGTTCTGACTGGAGCTGCCCTTGCTCAGCGAGTAGGCGGCGGCGGCATCGGCGACGAGCATCAGGGCGCTGTCGTTGCTGTCGTCCAGGCTGACCAGCGCGGCGGTGCCGCGGGCAATGCCGTCCTCGCGCAGGCTGAGGACCACGCCAAAGCCGCTCTTGCGCCAGTCGGCGGCCTCTTTGGGCGCGCTGTTGAAGGCGTCGGCGGCGCGGAACTGGGCCTTGATGGCGTCGTTGGCGCCGTAGGCACCCTTGGTCTCGGGAGCAATCTGTTCCTTGCCGCCGAAGGGGCTGCGACCGCCGCGTTTGACCTCGGGCAGTCCGTAACTGGCGTAGGCATCGATAAAGGAGGGGTAGACATGCTTGCCGGCCAGGTCGTAAACGGTGGCGTCGGCAGGTACGCTCACGTTTTGACCGGCGGCGACCACTTTGCCTTCGCGAATCAGCAGGGTGGCGTTCTCCAGGACGGTGTGGGCGTCGCTGTGGAGGGTGACGTGGGTGAAGGCCCGCGCTTCGGCGCGGCGGTCCTGGACGTCATTGGTGGGAAAATACTCTTGGGCCAGGAGCTGGAAGGCCAGCAGGCACAAGATCGGGGGAACGTATCTTTTTTTCATCAATCCAACCTTACGAACCAAATGTATGGGGATTCATGGACCAGCCAGGAACCAGCCGAGCGGCATGCACAAGGAGCGGGTTTGCCAGGTCGCCACGGACTATAGTCCGGACGAAGCGACGCTCGGGTGCAAAGAAGTTTTCATTCTGGGCTGGGAAGGGTGACCTGGCCGGAAGCAAGCACGTCTCCTAGGTGGCGAGCAACTTCGCGGTAGACGGCGGCCTTGAACCAGACCGTGCCGTCCAGCAGCCGACCCAGCGGCGTCCAGCGCAGGCGAGTGAACTCGTCGGCGCTGGCGCGACGCAGGTCGGGCACCTGGCCCACGGGCAGGGTCGCGATGTAGTAGAGCTGGTCCTGGCCGATATTGGGGTGGAACTCGTCGCGCAGGCTCTGGGGGAAGCGATAGCGCAGCAGGAAGGGGAAGCGGTAGTGGATATAGAGCTTGTGGACGCCAATCTCCTCGCCCATCTCGCGCAGCAGCGCTTTGTCCGGGCCCTCGCCCTTGTCGACGCCGCCCTGGGGCCATTGCCAGGCGCCGGGCGTGTCGTCGCGCTCGCCCAGCAGGATCTCCGGCCCGTCGGCGCCAGCGCGCAGGATCAGAGCCGCGACATTGCGGCGGAACGGGCCGGCTCCGATCAAGTAGGGCTCCGGGCCGGGATCGATGGGCGGTTCGATGATGTTAAAGGTGGGCCAGGATTTCATTGGGCTCCGGGAAGCGGCCGGTCTCATGCTTGGAGTAGATCCGCGTGGGTCCATGGAACACGTCGAAGATGCCGCCGCGACCGACCTCGAGCGTCACCTGATGACCGTGACTGCGCAACAAAGCCGCCAAACTGGAGGCCTGGGGCAGGTAGTTTCACATGCCGCAGTAAATGATGTGGATAGGGTTCATAGTGCACCTCTTGGGAACAGTTTAGCAGAGAAAGACCGTATACACCAGCAGGGGGAAATGGCCGATTTGACAATCGGTTCCTTGTTCGGTATTCTTGAAGAGGCGATAAGGGAGGCGGGGAACACCATGGTCCAACAGCGGTATTGGAACTTGATGATAAAAACTCGAATGAGCATATCCTACTTTCTTCAACACATTCGCCATGCTGAAAAATGGGAACGGCGATTCGCAGGATTCTTGGCCCTGACATCTTCTACTTCCATTGGTGGATGGCTCGTTTGGAATGAAGTTCACTTTTTATGGGCATCAATCATCGCCCTCAGTCATGTGCTGACCACCTTGAAGCCATTTTTCCCCTTTGCGTCCCGATTGAAGGCACTACCCCGCTTACTAGTTCTTCTAGAAGATACGTTTCTAGAAATGGAGCGCGACTGGCATGAAATTGCCAGCGGAAAACTTACCGAGCAGAAAATCCACGAGAGGCTGATCAGCATGAAGAGCAAACTCGCCAAGGCCGAAAGAGACTCGCTCGCCGACCTTATCATCGCTCCTGACCAAGATTTCGAGGCCAAGGCAGAGGAAGAGGCCAACTCGTATTTTCGGACCAACTATCAGAACGAAACAGGAGGAAAATAATGAGCAAGGACACGACCATCAAGGCTGCCCAACATTCTCAACTACCCACCCCAAAAAATCCTCTTCCCATGCCGGCTGTACTGCCCCCAAAGCCAGAAACTACTTAAGCGCAGAACTACTTTCAGGATCTGTAGACATTGAAGGAAATATACAGAAAGGAGGTTGGCCATGACCAGAGAGCGTAAAGAATCCAAGACCTTCATAGGAGAATCACAACTCCCTACGCCAAAGAACCCACTCCCAATGCCTTCGGTACTCCCGCCTAAAGCGGAAACGCAGGATTCGCAAGGCTAAGAACGCAAGCCCTGGATCAACGTCTTGGTGAGCAGGCCGACGTAGGCTTCGCGGTCGGGCGCGGGCAACTTGCCCTCTAGCAGCATGTCGGTCAGGCCGTGGATCGCGGCCCAGACGATGCTGCCCTTGGCGCCCAGGTCTTCGTTGTCCAGCAGGCCCTGTTTCTGGCACAGGTACAGCGCCTGGGCGATGATCGAGAAGGTCTCGTCGGCGGCCTCGGCCACTTCGGGGAAATGGTCGCCCGGCTGAAAGCCCTGACCGAACATCAAGCGGTAGTGGTTGGGGTGTTCCAGCGCGAATTGAACGTAGCGGTCAACCAGCGCCTGGAACTGGGTCACGGCGCTGTCGTTCTCCTGGAAACCCGCCAGCAGCACGGCGTTCAGGCGCATGTAGGTGTCGCGCGAGACGACCGCCAACAACGAGCTCTTGTCCTTGAAGTGGCGGTAGGGCGCGGAACGCGACACGCCCAGGCGCGTTCCCAGCTCGCGCAGCGTGACCTGTTCCAGGCCCTCGGTCGCGATCAGTTCCTCGGTCAGTTGGATCAGGGCGGCACGCAGGTTCTTGTGGTGGTAGCTGCCTGCCTTTTTGGCGATCGTCGTCATCTCAGTCATGGGGCTCTCAATTCTGTGGATTCTTGGCCTTTTCCGCGTCCAATTGCTTGAGCAATTCCTTTTTGCGGCGCAGTTCATCCGCTTTGCGCTGAAGCTCGCGGTTCATCTTCTCCAGATCGGCATCGCTACTGGCGCCGGGTTCGGACATCGTCGCGGGAGCGCTGTCGGCGGGGGCGGGCGTCGCCGCGGCCGGCTCCGGCGCGCTCTCGTCGCTCGCGGCCGGCTCAGTCGCGGGCTCCGCCGGTGCGGTGGCTGCATCCGTCGGTTGGGCGGCCGGCTTGGCGGCGCTCAGGTCGCCAAACTTCCAGGCCAGCGCCGCCAACAGGACCAATATCAGCAGCGCGACGAGCAGCCACAGGCGCTTCCCAGCACTGCTACTGCTGCCGCTGGCCGAGGGCGGCGGCGCCTGGAACAACTGGGTGGGCGGCATCGACTCGCGGCGCCGCGGCGGCAGAATCTCGGGCTCCAGCACGGACGGTCGCTCGGGCTCGCTGCGAATCACCACTGGCGGCTCGGGTTCCGGCGGCAGGGCCGAGGGCGCCTCCATGACGATGCCCTTGCGCAGCGCGCGCAGGTAGGAGCAAACATCCTCGTCGGTCAGGCGTTGGCCGGCGTTCTTGAGAAAGCCGCGCAGGTCGAGGGCGATATCGGCGGCGTTCTGGTAGCGGCGATCGGGATCGCCGTGCATGGCGCGGGCGACGATCTCCGAAAGAACTTGGGGAATGTCCTGGCGAATCACGTGGACGGGAGCGGTCTCGGCCTCGCGGATACGCAGCATGACCGACTCACGACCGCTGCCGGTGAACGGATCCACCCCCGTCAAGGCGCGGTAGAGCAGGCTGCCCAGGGCGAAGATATCGACCCGGTGATCGAGCTTCTTGGCCGAAACCTGTTCCGGGGCCAGGCTCTGTAACTGCTCGAGAGACATGCTCTCGGCGCCCATGACCCGTGCGGCCACTTGACCGGTGCCAAAGTTCAGCACCTTGGGCTCGCCCTCGTCGGTGATGATGATGTTGTCCGGCGAGAGGTGGTGGTGGACGATGTCGAGCGGCTGGCCATCCATGCCGCGGGCGGCGTGGGCATAGGCCAGGGCGTCGGCGATCTTGGCGCCGAGAAAAGCCACGACCGGGGCCGGCAGGGTCGTGTTTTTATCGTGGCACTGGTGGAGGATACTCTTGAGGCTCTCGCCCATGAGGAACTCGCGGGCCAGGAAGCGCACGCCCTGGAACTCGCCCAGTTCGTAGATCTGCACGATATTGGGGTGGCTCAACGCGGCGGCCAGCTTGGCTTCTTTGAGGAACAGGGCGTTGAGCTCGGGGTTGTCGGCCAGAAACGACTTGATCTTCTTGAGCGCCATGATGCGCTCGAACCCCTTCTCGCCCTTGTGCTTGGCCTTCCAGATCTCGAAGGCCTGATCCTCGTCGATCAGGTCCAGCAACTCGTACTTATCGGTGCGATCGGGCGAGTGGGCGGGCACTTCGGGCGCGCCGAGATTGGGATTGGTGTCGTCGCCCACCTGATCGGAGCGCGTGCTGTCGTCCAGCTTGGCGGGACCCTGGATCGGCCGCGCGCCGGGCGGCGGCTTGGGCACCCGGCCTTGCTCGATGTCCTGGATCAGGCCTCCGAAAATGTCCTCGGCAGTGAGTCGATGATCGGCCAGCGGACTGTTGCTGATCAGGGTATCGGCCGGCTTGTAGGCGGGCGTTTTCTCGTTGGCCGCCTCCTGGGCGGAACGCTCCAGCTTGGCGAAGGAATCGGCGACGGTCTTGTCCAGGTGGGCGTCGGGCTGAGAGACGGTGCGCTCAAAACGCTCGACGGTCTCGCGCGGGACGGCCACGGCCTTGGCGATGCCGGGGGCCTTGGCTTCGGCGCTCTTGTCGACGTCCAGGTCGGAGAGGTCGAGATCGTCGAGCAGCGACTTGGGCTCCTCGGGTTTGAGCAGGAACTGGGAGCGCATTTTCTCGAGCTGGGAGTTCATCGAGGCCAACGAGACTTCCATGGTGCGGTCCAGCTCGAGCGAGGAGATCGGCACACCTGGCAGGGTATCGTGTTTCTTGAAACCCTTGACGGCTTCGGCGGGTGCCGGGGCCGCCGGCTTGGCGACAGGCTTGGCCGCGGCTTTGGCGACGGGCTTGGCCGCGGGCTGCGTGGGCGCCGGAATCGCGCCGGTCAGGCGGCCGACGATGCGCACCAGATCCGCGTCGCGGTAGGGCTTTTCCAGGTACGCGGAGGCGCCGTAGCGGGTGCGCGCCTCGTTGCGGTACTTCTCGCCCTTGTGGGTCTCGGTCGAGAAGACGACGCGCATCTCCTTGTATTTCAGGCGCAGGCGGCGAGAAAGAGAGAAGCCGTCGATGCCGGTGACGAGGGGGTCGATGACGCAGACTTTTGGCTGGTGGGCGCTGGCCAGTGCGAAGGCCTCCGTGCCGGAGCCGGTGGCCACGACCTGATAACCTGCCTGCTCGAGGACCTGGGAGAGGTGCGCGAGACTTTGCTCGTCGGGATCGGCAATGAGAATCTTTGCATCAATCATCCAGGGTTTCCGTTGCGAAAAACTCGACCCCGACGTGGGGACGTGATCGATCACGGCGCTTCCGACCCTAGCGCCATGGCGCACTGTGGTCGGCCGCATCATTTCCCTGACGCCGTGACAGCCCGCGTGGCCGGCGCTGCACGATCCGGCAGAGAAAATTCCGCAAGATGATAGAAAATAACACAAATACGCGCACCTGCCAACCTTGGATCCGCGAATCCAAGCTTGGCAAACCGCCGTCCCTGTCTGAATTCAGGCGATTTAGGCCAGACACCTGGTATAAGTCCGACTCAGAGGATACCGGCGGCGGTGCGCAGTCGCGCCATGGTGGCTTGGGCGATGGTCCTGGCCGCGATGCCGCCCTCGCGCAAGACGTCGCGCACCTCGTCGGGGTGGTCCAGGAAGTACTGGTAGCGCTCGCGGTGTGGGCCCAGGAACGCGTCCAGCTTGGCCAACAGGGCTAGCTTGGCGTGGCCATACCCGTAGTTGCCGCCGCGGTAGTTGGCCGCCATCTCCGCTTGCTCGGCCTCGGTTGCGACCAACTTGTAGAGCGCAAAGACGTTGCAGGTCTCCGGGTCCTTGGGCTCGGCCAAACCCTTGGAGTCGGTGACGATGCTCATCACCTGGCTCTTGAGCTGCTTGGGCGGCGCGAACAGGTCGATGGTATTGCCATAGCTCTTGCTCATCTTCTGGCCGTCGGTGCCAGGCACGACCGCTACTGCTTCGCGCAGGACGACGTCCGGCACGACCAAGAGCTCGCCATAGCGCTCGTTGATCTTGATCGCCAGGTCGCGGCAGACCTCGACGTGTTGCTGCTGGTCCTTGCCCACAGGCACCAGGTGCGAGTCGTAGATGAGGATGTCGGCGGCCTGTAGGACGGGATAGGCGAACAGGCCGTGATTGGCCTCGATCCCGCGGGCAACCTTGTCCTTGTAGCTGTGGCAGCGCTTGAGCAGCCCCATCGGCGCCACGCAGGAGAGGAACCAGCTCAGTTCGCAGACTTCGGGCACATGGCTCTGCAGGAACAGCAGCGATTTGCTTGGGTCCAGCCCCAGCGCCAGGTAGGTGCGGGCGACGTCGAGGCTCATTTCCTCGAGCATGGCGCGGTCCGGTGTGGTGGTCAGTGCGTGGTAGTTGGCAATGAAAAAGAGGCGGTCGCGATCATCCAGCCGCTGGCTGTCCAGGTGCTGGGCGATGGCGCCGAAGTAATTGCCAATGTGTAGTTTTCCCGAGGGCTGAATGCCCGACAAAATACGTTTCTTCATAGCCACGGGATTGTAGCAGCAGTCGCCGCCGCGGTCAACGCTCAGACCCAGTGGCCGCGGCGGGCGGCGTCGCGGCCGCGCGCTGGCTGGCCTCCAGGGCGGTCAGCGCCTCGTTCAGGCGGGTGACGGCGGGATCCTCGGGGCCTAGCAGGTTGCGGCGAATGGCGAGCGCCTCACGCAGCAGCGGCAGAGCGGCCGCGCCCTGATCGCGCGCCTGAAGGACCGCGGCCAGCTGTTCCAGGCAGTCGGCGACCCGCGGATGGAGCGGGCCCTCCAGCTCGCGCCAGCGCCTTAGGGCATCGCGCAACAGCGGCTCGGCCTGCGGCCACTGCTCCTGACTGCGGCGCAGTTCGCCCAGACGCGCCAGGCAGTCGGCACTCAGCGCTTGGTCCAGGCCCGTCAGTTGGGCGAGGCGCAGGGCCTCGAGCAGATTGGCGCCGGCCTCACCCTCGTCGCCGTGACGGAACTGGAGCCAGCCGAGCGTGCGCAGGACCGGCGCGCGTTGCTGGGCCGAGAGCGCGCGGGCGATGAGGTCGGCCTCGGTGATCGAGGCCAAGGCCTGACTAATACCACCGCGAGCAAGCTCGACCCAGGCGAGCTGTTCGAGGGTGGCCGCGACCTTTTCGGGGCGGTCAAGTGCCCGCCAGAGCCCGAGCGCGGACTCGAGCGCAGCGGCGGCGGCATCCTGGCGCTGGCCGATCGCCAGAGCCTGAGCGAGGCGCTGATAGAGCCGAGCGCGAACTTCCGGATCGAGCTCGCCGTGTCGCTCGAGGGCTTCGGCCAAACGATCCAGGTGGCCGGAGCCGAAAGCGCTGGCTTCGCCCAGCAGGGAGCGCTGCTCCGGGGCCAGGCACCGGTCCAGGAACGCCTCCTGTTGACGGCCCACCGCCGCTTCGCGGCGCGCGGCCAGGAACAGCGGCAGCGTGCCGATGAGGAGGACCGCCAAGAGCGCGGCCAGCAAGCGAAAGGGAAATGCGACCGCGGGCTTGTCGAGGTGTTCGGCCTCCGCCTCCGGCGCCGGCTCGGTGCCTGCACCGGGCGTGTTCGCGGACGACACGTCTGTTGGCATGGGGTCGGGCAGGAGCAACGCGGCCAGCGGCCCCTGACCGGGCAGCGTCTGCCACAGGGTCGGGCCGGCCTCGCGGCGCGCCTCGGCCAGGGCGGCGCGGTCGGCGCCCTCGTGGCGCTCGAGCCAGGCTTCCAGCGCCGCCGACATTTGGTCCACGGCGGCATAGCGGTCCTGCAAGTTCGGCGCTAGGGCGCGCATCAAGACCGTGCGCAAGGCCGGAGGCAGGGGCTCGGCACTGTCGCCGAACTGGCGCGCGTGGAGCGGTAGCGGCTGCTGCAGCGCTTCGTAGGGCGTGCCAACCACATCCCGCGGACGCAGCCCGGTCAGCAGCTGGAACAGCACCAGGCCCAGCCCGTGGATATCGCTCTGGCGCGTGGCCATGCGCCCCGCCAGCTGCTCGGGCGCGGCGAACTCCGGCGTCATCGGCATCTCGCCCGTGGCCGTCACCACCAGGTCGCGCGGCTGACTGCCCTCGACCAGACGCGCGATGCCGAAGTCCATTAACTTGACATGGCCGACCTCGGTGACGAGCACGTTGGAACACTTGATATCGCGGTGGATCACGCCCTTGCGATGGGCGTGGGTGACCGCCTCGCAGAGGCAGAGCACGATCTCGACGATGCGATCGCGCGAGGCCTGGTGGTGGCTGCACCAGGCGTCGACGGGCAGGCCATCGACGTACTCCATGATCAAGTAGGGGCGCCCGTCCGTGGTCGTGCCGCCGTCCAGTAGACCGGCGATGTTGGGATGGGTCAGGTTGGCGAGGATCTGGCGCTCGCGGCGGAAACGGCCCACTAGGGCGGGATAGAGGCGCTCGCGCGAGACTAACTTGACGGCGGCCTTCATTTCGAACAGTTCGTCGTCGCGCTCGGCCAGCCAGACCGTGCCCATGCCGCCCTGGCCGAGCTCGCGCACCAGGCGCCAGGCGCCCAGGCGCACGCCCGCCAGGTCCTCCTTGACCACCGTCGCGGTCAGGTGACCGACGAAGTCCAGCGAGCCGGCGTCGGGCGCGAGCAACAGCCGCGCGACTTCCCCATAGAGGGCGTCGTCTTCGCCGCAGGCAAGACGCAGCCAGGGCAGCCGCTCCTCGGGCGACCGCTCCAGCGCCTCTCCCAAAAGACGCTTGACGATTTGGAACCGCGTTTCGATCATGCCTTTTACACCCCTATCGGCATTCCACCACTTTAGGGGGGATATCATCAGGATGCAAGGCAAGAATTCGCTTGCGGCAGCCAAATCCCAGTTTCCCGGTTGGGCATTTCGGATCTGGGCTTGCGGAACAGACGTGTTCCATACCACCGCAAAGTCTTGCGTCTTGAAGCTTGCCCCTTGAATCTTGTTATCGCAACCCGTGGCGCTTGAGCATCTCCGACAGGGTCGGACTCTTCAGGCCCAGCAGTTGGGCGGCGCGGCGCTGCACGCCTTGGCTTTTCTCCAGCGCCCGCTGCAGCAGAGTGCGCTCGTACAGGCTCATCTGTTCCTGCAAGTTGATTTCCGTGTCCAGACTCGGCAGCAGGCTGGCGCTCTCTTCCTGAACGCTGTTGAAGCCGCGCGGCAGCAGGCTGTTGTCGATCACCCCGGCACGCGCCAGCACGACCGCGCGCTCGATCAGGTTCTCCAGCTCGCGCACGTTGCCGGGCCAGCGATGGGCCTCGAGGCTGGCCAGGAACTCGGGGTCCACCTTCTCGATTTTCTTGCTGTTCTGACTCTCGTACTTGCAGATGAAGTGGTCGACCAGCAGGGCCAGGTCGCCGTAGCGTTCGCGCAGCGGCGGCAGTTCGACCTGAATGACGTTGAGACGGTAGTAGAGGTCTTCGCGGAAGCTGCCCTCACGCACCATGCGCTCGAGGTCGGCGTTGGTGGCACAGATCAGGCGCACGTCGACGCTGAGGTTGCGGGTCGAGCCGACCGGCATGAACTCCTTTTCCTGGATCACGCGCAGCAGCTTGGCCTGAATTTCCAGGCTGATATTGCCGATCTCGTCCATGAACAGGGAGCCGTGGTCGGCCAGCTTGAAGAGGCCGTCCTTGTCCGTGCTGGCCCCGGTGAAGGCGCCCTTGACGTGACCGAAGAGGTGGCTCTCGAGCAGGTCCTGGGGGATCGAGCCGGCGTTGAGGGCGATGAAGGGCTTGGTATGGCGGGCCGAGTTGTGGTGGATCGCGCGGGCAATCAGCTCCTTGCCGGTGCCGCTCTCGCCGCGGATCAGAATCGTGGCGATCGAGGGCGCGGCCTGGCGGATCAGCTCGAACACCTCGCGCATCGGCGCGGAATTGCCGACGATATTCTCGAAACCGTAGCGGTGGTTGAGCTCCTTTTTGAGCTCGAGGTTCTCCTGAATCAAGCGCCGCTTTTCCAGGGCCTTCTCGACGACGATCAGGACCTGGTCGTTGTTGAAGGGCTTGGGCAGATAGTCGAAGGCGCCCAGACGCATGGCCTCGACGGCGGTATCGACGGAGGCATAGGCGGTGATCATCAGCACGGGCGCGGCCGGCATCAGCTGACGAGACTTTTCGAGGATCTGCAGGCCCGTCGCGCCTGGCAGCATGAGGTCGGTGATGACCATATCATAGCTGCGGCTATGCTCGAGATGGGCGAGGGCCAAATCACCGCGGTCAAGCGTCGTCAGCTCGAAGCCACGGGGCTTGAACAGGCGCCGCAGGACGTCCTGGACGACCGGCTCGTCCTCGATCAGCAGAATTTTTTCGTTGCTCATAGTCTCACCTGTCCTTGCGCTCGAGCCCACCACGGGCACCCATACCTTAGCATAAACGTCTGAATCAGAGTCGCGAATCGACCGCCACGACGACGCGTCCGGTTTCCCGCGGGGCGCGCGGGAACGAGAGCTGGAAGGTAGTGCCCTGGCCGAGCTGGCTCTCGACCTCGACGACCGCGTCGTGACCGCGCAGGATATTGAAGACGACCGCCAGGCCCAGGCCCGTCCCCTTGCCGACCTCCTTCGTCGTGAAGAAGGGGTCGAAGATGCTGCTGCGCGTCTCCTCGTCCATGCCGACGCCCGTATCGCTCAGAGAAACCACCACCGTGCCCGCTCGGTGCGCGAAGGAGACCGTCAAGGTGCCGCCCTCGGGCATGGCGTCCATGGCGTTGACGATCAGGTTGACGAAGACCTGCTGGATCTGGTTGTCGTAGCCGATGATCTCGGCCGGTTCGGGCGCCGGCTCGACCTGGACGCTGACGTTGCGCTTCTGGATCTGGTGGCCGAGGAAGCGCAGCGTTTGCTGGAGCACCCGCACCAGGTCGACCCTGACCTTGGGGCCGTCGCCCTTGCGGCTAAAGTTCAGCAGCTCGTTGACGATGCGGGCGGCGCGTTTGCTCTGGCCCTGGATCAGGTCCAGCAGCTCGCGCTGGTCCTCGTCCAAGCCAGGCTGACTGATCAGCATCTGGCTGTAGCTGGCGATCCCGGTCAGGGGCGTGTTGATCTCGTGGGCCACGCCGGCGGCCAATAGGCCGATCGAGGCCAGCTTCTCTTGCTGCATGATCTTCTCGTTGAAGCGCTTCTTCTCGCGGATGTCCTCGACCAGGAACAGCGTGCCATAGACCTCGTTCTCGCGGGTGCGCAGCGGGGTATTCTGGATTTCCAGCTCCAAGGCCTGACCCTCGGAATTGAGAAAGACGCCCTCAATGATAAAGCCCGACTTGGTCTGGCGCTGATTGACCAATTGACGCGCCCTGAAAATGTCCTCGAAGGCCTGACCCATCAGGGCCTCGCGGGACTGACCGGCCAACTCGAGAAAGGCGCTGTTGCAGGAGACCGCGCGGCTCATGTCGTCGGTGGTCAGAATGCCCAGGCGCGAGGACTCGATGATGTTCTCGCTGTATTCCTTCAATTGATTGATGCTGTTGACCTTTTGCGTGACCGCCTGGTACAGCTCCATATTCTCCATCAGCACGTCGCACTGGCGCAGGACGGTGCGCAGCAAGCGCTCCTCCTCCGGCGACAGTTTGAGCACGTTGCCCTGGGGGGTGAACACGATCAAGGCCGAGAGTTGGCCGGCCACCCGAATCGGCAGGACATAGTCATTGGGCAGGATGGGATTGCGTTTCTCGCCCTGGAGCGTGGTGGCACTGACCTGATGGCCGCGGACGATTTTGCCCTGGGCCAGGCCCGGCGGCAGCTCCTGCAACAGGAACGTGACCTGCTCCTTGATCGGCAGAATCGTGCGGAAGATCTGGCTGTGCTCGCCGGTCTTGTAGGCGCAGCCGCCAACGACGCGGAAGGCGCTCATGATCCGGTTCAGAATCGTGAACAGGAAATCGTCGATGTTGGTATCGGCGCGGTTGATCTCGGTCAGGTCGGAGAACTCGCGGATCGATTGGAAGCGCTTGCCATAGGTGAGGCGGTCGAGCTGCTCGGCGAAGAAGTGGCTGAGTGGGGTGTAGGTCACGGCGGCGAACATGATCCCCATGCCCAACAGGGTGTTGAGGGCGTTGCGGCTGATGGTGGCGTCCAACAGCGCCTGGTAGGTGATGATAAACAGCGCGAAAACGACCAGCAGCAGCACGACGACCGTCATGTAGACGATCACCTTCTTGCCGAGCGTGCCCAGGTAGAGCCGACCGGTGCGGCTCCACTCGACCAGGAAGGCCAGTGGCAGCAACATCGGTAAACCGGCGACCAGGAGCTGGTCATAGGGAAAATCGAGACCCAGGAAACTGACCGCCATCGGCAGCCAGGCGATGACCCAGAAGGCCGTCAAGTTTTTCTCCCGACCCCGCAGCTCGGCCACCAGGCCAAGCGCCAAGATCGAAGCCAGGATCAGCACGCCCGACCACAGGTATAGGACCTGCTCTGTGTCCTGGAACAGCAAGCTGTACTGGCTGGGATCGCCGGTGTCGGAACGAGCGAATAACAGGATGCTGCGGGCCGAGAGCAGCAAGGTCGGCACCCAGTGAATCGTCTGGATGAAAATGCGCCAGCGCGAGCGGCCCATGGCGGCTGCGACGGCGACGGTGGCGATTGCGGAGGGCAGCAGCAAGCCACCGAGTCGATCCAGGTAAAGACTGATCCAATCGAGCGAGGTGAAGCTGTTGGTCGGTTTGAAGACAAACTTGAGGAATACGCAGAAACTGAGAAACCCCAGCGAGTTGCGATTGGGGATCGAGACATCTTGCATGAGCATCAACAACAGGAAGAGCAGGTAGACGAAGCCGGTCGGCAGGAACAGGTAAAACTCGCGATTGCCAACCGGGCGCTGGCCGCGGATGTAGATCCAATAACTGAGCACCGATCCCGAGTGGTCGACCCGATACAGCAACGGGCGCTTGGAGTCCATGCCAAAGCGATAGAGATAGTCCTGGCGCTGGGTATCGTCGCTGATTTCCTGATCGTTAATGCTGATCAGAACGTCGCCAATTTCGAGCTGTGCCTCGTCCTGGTCATCGTCCTCGTCCTGGCTCTGGTCTCGCGCTTCACCCGTGAGAGCGACAGCGGTCAGGTGGCCCTCGACCATTTCCCAGTGGGCGCCATCGTCGGGTAACTTGAAATAGATGTTGTGGACCAGATTCATGACGCCTAAAACGAACAGGCAGAAAACCCCCACGTGCACCAGCCAGGTGCCCAATCGGCGCAGGCGCTGGGTTAGTTTGGAGGTCGGGCTCATAAAAGTACCAATCGCGAGAATTTGAGAAGCGGGACAGTGAATTGGTGCTGCCGATCCGCTCGGATTGTCTGCTATTGTAACATGTTCAACTCGAGCAGTTTTCATGCAACCCCTAAAGATCTCCCGCCAGGCGTCGAAAGGTTTGTTGTCGAACTTTTTTAGTAAAACGCATCCGCTGGTGAGGTAGCATGCGACCCCCTAACTATCCGCTCATTCATATCAAGGGGATGCACTTCAAAAACCCTTTCGCGATCCTGCCGGCCCTCACCAGCCTGACCTATCCCAATGGGCGGGTGACGCCAGAACTACTGATGTTCTATAAGCAACTGACCGCCACGGAGGCAGCCCTGGTGATCACCGGCCCAGCCACGGTAGTTCCGCCAAACTCGCGGAAGTACAGCCTATTGCGGGTGGACCAACCCAAGTACCTGGACGGCCTGCGCGCGCTCTGCAAGATCGTCAGCGCCAATGGCGCGATCCCAGGCATCCAGATCACCCATCCTGCTGGCTACGAGGCCAACGAGTTGCCGCCAACCCAGGCGGTGCCGCGCGAGACCTTGGGTGAAATCGATCATGAAAAACTGGTGACTGCCTTTCGCAATGCCTGCCAACGCTCGCTGGAAGTAGGGTTCCGCTATGTGGAACTGGACGCCCGCGGCGGGCTGGCGCTGCATCAACTGGTCCACGCAAATGTCGAGGAGGTGCTGCGCGAAGTCTTCCAGAACGCCGTCAAAGCGGTGGGGAACGACGCGATCATCGCCCTCCGGCTCGATGCCCATGCGCCGCTGACCCCCCACTACGCCGAGCTGTTCCGCCAGCTGGGCGGCGACTTGGTCAGCATCGACGCCAGCGATGGCGAGGCCGAGCGGTTTTTCGAGGCCCACCGCGGCCACTGCATTGAAACACTGCTGCGGCCCACGCCCTCCGAGGCCATCTTCAGGCGACTGGCTCGCTGTCGCCTGCTCAGCATGCCGGTTGACTTCCCCAAGAAGCGCGCCCAAATCACCAGCTTCGGTTAAGTCGCCCACCCTTCTCGAGCCATGTCCTTGCCACCAATTGCGGCGGAGCACGGTTCCAGCTAGAATGGGGGCTTCAGGAGGCATGCATGAGCGTGGGTTTGGCTGTATTATTGGGTTTCATTCAAGGATTCACCGAGTTCTTTCCGGTCTCCTCTTCGGGTCATTTGGCGCTGTTTGGCAACTGGTTTGGCATGGCCCAACCCGATCTGACCTTTGACGTGCTGGTCCATGTCGCCACCTTGGGGGCGATCCTCGTCTATTTCCGCAAGGATTGGCTGCAACTGGCCAACCAACTGTTGACCCGCGAGCAGGGCGACATGCCGCGCTGGGTGCTGCTTTACCTGATCTTGTCGATGATCCCGGCCGGCCTCGTCGGCGTCTTCCTCAAAAGCCAGATTGCCCTGGTTCACCAGCACAATGCCTGGGTCGGAGTCTGCATGCTGATCACGGGAGCGACCCTGTTGCTGGGCCTGCGCATGGAGGAAGGCGGTTTCGAATACCGCAAGATGACCTGGGCGGTGTTGATCGCCATGTCGGTTGCGCAGGCGCTGGCGGTGTTGCCAGGCATTTCGCGCTCGGGCGCGACAATCATGGCCGGTGTTTTTGCCGGCATGCAGCGCAAGGATTGCGCGCGCTTCTCGTTTCTGATGGCCGTCCCCGTCATTGGCGGCGCCGGTCTGCTGACGCTCAAGGACCTCTACGAACAGCCCTTCCCCCTGCCGAGCGGCATTTGGGCGAGCTATGGCGCGGGCTTTGCCGCGGCCATGGTCAGCGGGTTTCTGGCCCTGATCTTCCTGATGAAGCTGCTGGAAGGCCGCAATTACTTCCGCTTTGGATACTACTGTCTGGCGATGGGCCTGTTGGCCATCGTCCTGTGATGCAAGGAGCCGCTATGAACGTGTTCGCCCCGTTCCTTCTCATTCTGAGCCTCGGACTGACCCTGTGTCAGGAACCGGGCACCGTCCTCACAGACGAGCCCGCCACCATGCGCCAGGTCGGCGAGTTGGGCTTTGTCATCATTCCCGACAGCGACGAAGCCAGTCACTACATCCCCGACAGTCTGGACGAGACCTATCGCCACGACGGCCTGAGGGTCAAGTTCAGCGGTGTCGTCGGCACCTTGCCCGACGACACAAAAGGTCGTGCCTGGGGCACGCCGCTGAAGCTGACCAGCATCTCGCTGCTCTAGGGTGTCGCCTTACATTTTCTTGAGCGTGTAGCGGTAGCGCACCGCCGTGTTCTCGTCGTCCTCATCGGTCAAGATCGTATAGGCGTAGCCGTCCTTGAACACCATGCGCGCGCTGGGGTTGCTCTCGGTGAAGGTGTACAGGCCATGGTCCTTGACCTTGGCGCTGCACAGGAACTTGCCGTTGGTGTCGAAGATATCCGCGTTGTTGACGCGCGTGACGAGATTCGTGTCGCGCACGACCAGCACGCCCTTGTCCTCGATCGCGATCAGGGCGAGCATGGGCGCCTTGGTGGGCGGCAGTTTCGCCTTCTCCATCGCCCGCGTCAACAGGGGCTTGGTGATCAGGGTCCGCGCCTGACCAGGCAGCATGTCAAAGAAACGGTCGATCATAATCTGGCGTGATTTCTCGTCGAAAATCTCCGGCTTATATTTGCGCGTGAAACTGATCTCGGGTTCTTTGGCACCAGGGCTGACCCGGGAAACCCGATAGGTGCCGGAATTTGCCACGAATGCCTTGCCATTCTTGCTGAAGACGACCATGCCGAAGTCGTAGAGGATTTTGAACTGCTCGGCGATGTAGTCCTCCCACATGGCTGGGTCTGCCGCCCGCGACATGTCCGGGAACGGCGCCGAAACCGTGGCGAAGGTGTTCAGCATTTTTTTCTGATCGATGTCGAGGATCCCCGTGATCAGGTCGGTCTTCATGGCCTTCATGTCGAGCTTGGCCACGATGCCGCCAAGGTATTTGGCGTCCGGCGACTCGTTCATGATGGCGGGAATCAAGCCGGTACCCGAAAACAGCGTCACATCCTTGAAGGTCATGTCGGGCTTGTAGCGAATTACCCGGGGCGCACCGCCTTCGGAGCCTGCGTCCACATCCATGATCAGGAGACTGCCGTCGGCGGCCTGGGAGACACAGAGGATGTTGTGCAGTTCGCCAGGACCGTTGCCCTTGCTGGTGGCGACTCTCAAGAACTTGCCCTGCTTGTCGAATTCGAGGATCTGGGTGTTAGCCGGGTCAACCACGTACATGTTGCCCTTGGGTCCAGGCAAGAGTTTGCTGTTCAAGCTCGACCAGAGAAAGTGATCCTCGTCGCCGCCACCGAAACGTATATCTTCATCCAACACCAGCGCGTAGCCCGCATCCGTTGCATTGACAATATCGTCAGCCATCGACCATCCGGACAGAACCAACAGGCACAAGGCCAAATTCTTCATAAGTTACTCCTTCAACCGATCGCCAGGGCGCGAGCTCATTCCTCGCGGCGGGCTTTGTACTTCTTACGGACCAGACTTAGCTCCCGTTTAGTATAGCGCGAGGTCTGCATCTTACCGAGCTTTTCGGAGGCAGTGCGCCCACATCGAGCCCACCTCGCACTTTGCAAAGCGACTTGGCTGTGCTAAGGTAACTAGCCTTGTGCCCCAAGCGCAGTCCTCGCCGATGCGCACCACCGGCCCAGAGCGACACAGGCCAACTGCGCCTGACCCCGTTAAAGAGGGTTGCAATCGCTGGGTAACTTGGTATCTTTGAAAAACAGGGCCGCACGTTTTCCCGCGCACAGGCGCCTCGCGCCAAAATGGTGTCCCACCGCAAGACCAGTCCGTTCCTCGAGAGGTGAAGCTGGATGGATAAGAGCCTGAAACTCAAGATTTTCGACCTGATGTTGACCGCCCGCTGCCTGGAGGAGCGAATGGTCAAGATGTCCAAGAGCGCCGATGCCTATTTCTGGCTAGGCGGGATCGGCGAGGAAGCGTTCAACGTGCCGATGGGCCTGTTGGCGCGGAAAGGCCAGGGGACGGATTACGATTTTTTCCACTTTCATTACCGCAATGGCGCCACCATGATCGCCATGGGCATGGACCCTCGAGACGAGCTGCGCCAAATCCATAACCGCGCCACGGACCCCTTCAGCGGCGGCCGCAACTTCTGCAATCACTTCGCTTACAAACCATGGAACGTGGTGCCCGTGACTTCGACGATCCAGACCCAGTGCGCCGTCGCGCCGGGCACGGCGCTGGCCCAAAAGGTTCCGGGCTGTCAGGGCATCACCATCGTCACCTTTGGCGATGCCGGCACGGCCGAGGGCGACTTCCACGTCGGCCTCAACTGGGCGACCCGGCCCTCGAAGGGCATGCCCGGTCTCCACAACCAGCCCGACGGCCTGCCGCTACTGTTCATCTGCACCAATAACAGCTACGGCATCTCCACCCCCTACGGCGAAGTCCACGGCCAGGACCACCTGTGCCGCATCGCCCAGGGCTACGGCATTCCCACGGCGATTGTCGACGGCAACGACGTCATCGCCTCCTGGGAGGCGCTCGATCAAGCCATGCGCTACGTGCGCGAGAAACGCCAACCGTTCTTCCTCGAAGCCATGGTCTCGCGCCTGCACGGCCACAGCTCCAGCTCCGGCGGCAACCGCATCCCCGATGGCCGCGAGGTCGACCCTCTCCACGCCTGGCGCGACCACCTGGTCGCCGAGGGGCTGATGACCCTGGAAAATTACGAGGAGCGCTACCAGAAGGAAACGGAAACCATGCGCCAATATCTCGCCGAGGTCAAACAGGAGCCCGCTCCGGAAGGGTCCTCGATTTACGATCACATCTTTGCGCCGACGGCATAGGGAGGGGTAGACGGCATGGCAAATATGGCACAAGCGATTCGGATGGCACTGCACTACGGTGAACAGCACCTAGGCGTCACGGACATTTTCGGCGAGGACGTGGGTCCCCCCTTGGGCGGGGTCTTCACCTGCACCCAGGGCTTGGAGACCGCCTGGAACGCGGCTCTCGACGAGCGCGGCATCATCGGCACGGCCATCGGCCTGGCCCTAGCGGGCCGCAAGCCGGTCTGCGAGATCCAGTTCTGCGACTATATCTACAACACCATCGACCTGCTCAAGCTGGCGGGCAACAGCCTGTGGTCCTCCAACGGCCAATACAATCTGCCGCTGGTCTGCATGACCAACGTCGGCGCTGGCATCCACGGCTCGCTCTACCACTCCCACAGTGCCGAGAGCATCCTCAGTCACGTACCCGGCTGGAAGATCGTGCTGCCCTGCCGCCCGATCGACGCCTACGGCCTGATGATCTCCGCCATCAAGGACCCCAACCCGGTCATGTTCCTCTACCCCAAGATGCTGATCCGCTCCCGCGGCGAGCAGCTGATCCCAGGCGAGCCGGCCGACGAGCGCGAGCTGCGCGAGATGATCGACGCCCCCATCGGCGCGACCCTCTACCACGTCGAAGAGGCACGCCAGAACTGGCGGCCGCGCTGGCCGGAAGGCCTGACCGACTACTCGGTGCCGATCGGCAAGGCGCGCATTGCCCGCGAGGGCCGCGACCTGACCATCGTCACCTATTCCCGCCACGTGCTGCTGTCGCAGCAGGCGGCCACCAACCTGGCCGCCGAGGGCATCGACGTCGAGATCATCGACCTGCGCACGATTTACCCCTGGGACCGCGAGACCGTGCTCAACTCGGTGCGCAAGACCGGACGCTGCCTCGTGCTCAACGAGGACACGCCGGTCAGCAACTTCGGCGAGCACATCTACCGCGCGGTCATCGAGGAGTGTTTCTACGAGCTCCTGGCCAAGCCCCGCCTGTTGGCCGGCGCCGACGTCCCAGCCGTGGGCCTGCACTCAAACCTCGAGGACGCCTCTGTTCCCCAGGTCAGCGACATCATCGCGGTCGTGCGCCAGATCTGCGCCGAGAAACCCTGAACCCAGGCGGGCACCGGTGCTCCGGTGCCCGTTTTCCGCGCCTAAACCCGCCCACAGCGCGCCCACCGAACAGACTGGCGCCCCAGCCATCGGGCTTACTCGCGACGCTGCTGACGCTCGATTTTGGCGCGCTTGTAACGCTTGGCGCCATCCAGGTAGCGCAGTCCCTCCTCGTAGCTGTACGGGAAGACCCTGGGCACGGGGATGGGTCGCGTGTGCTCGTCGACCGCCACGAAGGTGAAGTTCGAGATATTGGTCGTGTGTTTCTTGCCGGTCCTGGGGTTGACGACCTCGACCGTGACCTCGACCACGAAGGACGTGCGCCCGGTATAGGACACAAGCCCGTTGAACGAGACAATCGACCCAATTTCGACCGGCTCGATGAAGTCGAACTGGTCGACCCTCAGGAACCAGGGCCGGCGGTGACAGTGGAGATGGGCGACCGTATAGGCCGTTTCGAAGGACAGCCGCATCAGGTGGCCGCCAAAGATCTTGTTGTGGATGTTGCGGTTCTGAGGGTGGACGATCACCGTGGCCTGACGCCATGTATCCTTCATATAAACGCCGTCGATATCGCCCGCCAAGGTCTTGAGAAAGACCTCGTGAAGCATGGCGCTGTCCTCGGCGCTGGGCGCGGACCGGGTGAAGTGGCTCTGGTACTCGGCGCGGCGCTGCGCCTGGCGCAGAATGGCCTCCTGGTGTCGGCGGTGGTCCTCGGGCGTGACCGGTTCGAGCGGATGGACGGCATAACTGCGGTCGCCCTTGCGAGCTACCATAATGAAGAAGGACCGCACCACCAACTTCCACTCGCCATCGGTGAGGAGGTCGAGATGGATGCCGACCTCCATCGAGCTGCGGCCGACGTAGTTGACCTGGCCCTGCAAACGCAGGTCCTTGGTCGAGGGCAGGGGCGAGAGCAGCTCGATGCTGTCGCAGGAGGCCGTGACAATGGTCAGGTCCAAGGCAAAACCATCGGCATGGGCGTAGGCGATGGCACCGGCGGCCATATCCAGTTCCTCGAGCAATTTGCCGAAGCGCAGATCGCCGAAGGAGTTGATGTAGGCATCGCGCAAGACCGGATCGGCGCCGAAATGGAGGATCTTCTCGTAAAACGAATCGGCGGGATGCTTGACGATGGGCTCAGCAGTCACAGGAACCTCCAAAAGGTTGGAAGGTCGTGCTGCGGGCGCGCGACCTGGAATGGGTCGTGCGGAATGAGGGGCCTCAACCCAAAGGGAGGCTGGACTTGAAGATGGTACCCAGGAAGGGACTCGAACCCCCATGCATTGCTGCACACGGACCTGAACCGTGCGTGTCTACCAATTTCACCACCTGGGCACGCTATTCAATTGTCGGGCTGCCCGATGCGTCCTCGGGAAAGGATGTGGTGCCCAGGAAGGGACTCGAACCCCCATGCATTGCTGCACACGGACCTGAACCGTGCGTGTCTACCAATTTCACCACCTGGGCATCCGGCAGCGGATTCAAAAGATACCAGATTCTGGAGAAAACGCAACCCTAAAATTTTGAAAAGATCACCTGCGCCCGGCCCCAGTGCGGACCGCCCAAATGGGCCGCCCAAAAGTTTGCGGGTCGTAGTCTGCTGGCGGCCCGTGTGGCGGTTCGACCTGTGGCTTAGACCCGCAGCGGGGCAAGGCATTATTTGTGGAAAAAAGCTATGACGGAGGGCGCATGACAACAATCAACCCAGGAATCGACGACAGCATGCACGCCGGTTTTGACACCGTTCAATCAGCGCTGTACCAGGTGGCCATGACTTATATAATAGTGAGTGAACAGCTCTGCGTTGCCCTCTAACTCCCCTACTCAGTTCTTTGCCGTCTCACCAGTCATGGATTATCTTTGGATGGGTCACACCTCTTTCCGCTAGCTGGATTATCTTGGCGCCACACATGGAGCATCGCCCAAAACCCCACTTGCCAACTATCTTGGGCAAATCCAAGACATGCCTTCATTTGCATTAGTCTGCTAGCCGATTCGCGTTCTAGCCAGGTAATTCAATGGTCGTTTGCAAAAAAAGCTTTGTCGCGCTTTAGTCAGTGATGTATAGTAGGCTTAGCAAGGGTTCTTCTGAATTTTAAATGGAAGGTAATAGCAAGCAATGGGAAAACTAAGGACTGAACCAAAGGTCAAAACGGTAAACACCGACCGCTACCGGGAGATCGCGGAAATCCTCCGTGAAGGCAGCAAGTTCGCGATGGACTCGCACGTCTACTGGGACCTCGACGAAGACGAAGACGTAGCCAAAGCCAAAAAGGATTTCCTCTACGTAGCCAACCGCGAAGGTATCGGTTTGAAAGTTCGTCAACCCCGCAACAGCAAATCACTTCAGCTCACTTTCACCGAACCTGAAGTCAAAACACGTCTCTCTGCCCTGGATGCCAAGGATCGCATCCTGGGAGTACTTTCCCATGCGAAAGGTACGATGAAGAAGGGCGAAATTCTGGCCTCCACGGGCATCTCCACTTCCAGTTGGAACATGCGCATTCGCGAGCTAATCGCAGAGAAAAAAGTCATCCGAGACGGCAACCGCCGCGATACGGTATATCGTCTCGCCTGATACTTTCTCACACGCACTCACCGTTCACCGAGAACCGATCGTATCTTGATCGGTTTTCGCGTGAATCTTCGCAAAGCGCGTGATCTTCACTTCATTTCCCTACCGATATTTCACCATCGACGATGGTGATACTGCCTGTCTCGCTCGTCTGCCATAGCAGTGCTCCTTGGTTCGTGAGACGTTCGACGACGGCCCCATTAGGATGGGAAAATTGATTCCTGTAACCACAGGATATGATCGCATCAGCAGGCTTTGAACGCTCGAGAAAGGCTTGGCCGCTGCTCGTTTTGGATCCGTGGTGACCGACCTGCAGCATCAGGGGTTCCTCACTTTCGGGCAGGTGCACATGCGCTTCCGTCCAGAGCCCGGCATCGCCCATCAGCAGGATCCGCTCGCGGCCATTGTCGAGCAACAGGACCAGGCTCTGCTCGTTGTCGCTGGGGAAGGCGACCTCGTCCGCTGGCGGCCACAGCACGCTGACCTGATAGCTGCCCCAGCGCTCGCGATCACCCATAGCGGTCGTGCACAGCGGGAAGCCCGCCAGCATGGGGTTGGCGGCGAAGGCCGCGCGCTGCGAGGGCGCAACCCACAACGGAAAGGTGCGCGGCACCTGTTCGAGTAACTGATAGTGATCGAGATCCATATGCGAGAGATAGGCGGCGCGCAAATGGCGCACGCCAAACAGTCGGACCAGGCGATCGAGCCGCAGGCCGCCCGGCAGTTTGCCTCCGGCATCGTACAGCGTCCCCTCCCCTGTCGCCGAGACATGGAGCACGCACAGGCCCTGACCGACATCGACAAAGACCAACCGCTCCCCGCTCTGAGGTCGACCGAGGAGGTGAAACGCAAGCATACAGGCGCAAGCCAGGTACCACCGCCACTCGCGCCCACCATAGCGCAGACTCAAGGCCAGAAAGACCAATACCGCGAAGACCCACAGCGGTGACTGCGGCCAGCGCACCCACTCCCAAAAGGAGAGCTCGGCGAGCTGTGCCAGTACCCGCGTCAGCAGGGCCTCGCTGTGGTTGGCCAGAGGAACCAAACTAGACCATAGGGTGGCGCACCAGGCCAGGCCAAGTTGCAAAATGAGCGCAGCCAGGAAGAGCACGCCGATAAAGTTCCAGAACAGGTCTGTAAAGCGCGCGTAGCCCTGGAACATCAGATTGATGGGGATCACGAACAGCTGGGCGGCGACGATCGGCAGCAGCGGTCTGAGCCGCACAAGCCAGGGGTGCTCGAGCGGTGAAGGGCGAAAGCGGCGGGCCTTGCCACCAAGCACGAGCCCCAGACTGGCGGCGAAGCTGTACCAGAACCCGCGCAGCAATAACAGGGTCGGGTCGAGCACGAGCGCCAGCACGAACAAACTGAACCACAAACGCGGCCAGGAGCGCACCCGGCCCAGACTGGGCAGCAACGACCACAAGCCGAGTGTCAGGACCGCGCGGGTGACCGAGGCGGTCCAGCCGGCGAACTGGCCAAAGGCCAACAGGCCCGCCAGGGTAGCGGCCAGGCGGAGCCAGGGACGCGGCAGTGGCCAGAGCAGGAGCTGGAGCAGGAGAAAAACCCACAGGCAGTGGAGACCGGAAATCGAAAGCAGGTGACCGACGCCGAACGGACGCAGCCGCTCCTGCCAGAGCGAGGCCGGCACGGCGTGCAGTGCCAACGCCAACAGTTCGCGATTGCCTGGGCTGAGCGCGTTGGCGACAGGCGGCTCGAAGCGGTCGCACTGCCACAGGGCTGCGGCCTTGACAGAGCCGTAAAAGCGAGGCAACTCGCGATTCCGCAGCTCCTGCATCGGCCAGGGGATCGGCTGGCTCTCGTAGGAGCGCTTCAAGGTCAGCCAGGCCGTGATCTGGGCACCCGGCGCGGGTCGCGGCTCACAGGGCGGCACATAGACCGTCAGCCGCGTCAACCGAAAGACGGTGGTCGCGGGGCTGAGCACCTGAACCTGATCCAGGCGCAAGGCCAACCCGAACTGCGTCTCGTGCGCCTGGCTCAGGCGCCCCTCGACCTGGTAGACGCCACCCAGATCGGCGTCCGTCGGTCGTCCGCGCGCGGCTGCCTCCAAGGCCTCGCGACCCAGCAGGGTGCCGAGCAGTAAGGCACACACGCACACGGCCGCAGCTCCCAGCCAGGTTCGCCTGGCCAAAAACCAAGCCAGCGGCAGAAAGCCGAGCAAGAGATACTCCGCTGGCCCGACTGCGGCATCGAGCCCCACCAGCGCCAACAACATGCCCAGCACCAGTGCGAGCGGTGGCAGGACAAGCGGAATCTCGTCGCGGACATGCCTTGGCTTGACCTTCATGGCAGATCATCCATCGTTTCGAACTAGGGCAGCGTTCTATTCTAACCTGACCCGGCTAAAAACAGGTTCATTCCTTGCGCAAGTCGCTGTAGAATCAAAGGCAAGTCCACTGCCCGACAATACCCAGCTTGTGTCGCTCGCGGGAGGATGAGCCGGAGGAACCCTTGGACAAGCAGGCCAACCGCATCCTGATCGTAGACGATTCGGAAGCCATTCACCGGGATATCATCAAGATCCTCAGCGGCCCCAAACACACCCATCAGCGCGCGGACCTCAACGCCATCGAGCGCGAGCTCTTCGAAGATGCGCCAGCGCCGAAAAGCACGGACCGCGCCACAGTCATCGACGCCATCCGCTACCGCATCGACAGTGCCTTCCAGGGCAGCGAGGCGGTTGAAATGGTCGATCGCGCCGCGGCGGATGGCTACCCCTATGCCATGGTCTTCATGGACGTGCGCATGCCACCGGGCATGAACGGCATCGAGACGATCGAGCAGATCTGGCACAAATACCCGGCGATCGAGATGGTGATCGTGACCGCCTTTTCCGATCACTCCTGGGAGGATATCCTGATGCGGGTCGGCCGCACGGACCGCCTGATGATCCTGCGCAAGCCATTCGACCTGATCACGATCAAGCAGTTGGCCCTGGCCCTCACGCAAAAATACCAGATCTCGGTCAAGGTCCAGAGCTATCTCAAACACATCGAGCTCGAGGTTCAGAACGGCAGCCCGCAGCTCCATGGCATGGTCCAGGAGCTGCGGCGCCTGTTGCACTGAACGCGCGCGCTAGCGCCAGGTAGTCGGCGACCGCGCGGAGCGGTCGCCGACGCTGCTTCAGGTGATTTCCCAGGTGTTGTCGCCCTCGCCAAAAAGGTCGCCCAACTGGCCGACACCCTGCTTGGCGACGGCGGCGTTGACCTGTTGGTGCAGGGTCTCTTCGTAGACAGGACGGTTGACCCGACGGAAGACGCCGACGGGCACGGGGAACTCGGGATGGTCCATTTCCGCCAGCATGTTGGCGTAGGACCGGCTCTCCAGGGTGCTCGAGTGCTGTACGACCTGAGCCTGGTTGGCCTCGGTAATCGGGCGAATGACGGGCTCGAGGCCCTCGAGGAAGATGCCGCGGCGTTCGGCCGCGCCGAAAACCAAGGGCTTGCCGTCCTCGAGGTGGATCATGTGGTCGTCGCGGTTCTCGCGGTCGTAGACGTCGTTGAAGGCGTCCTTGTTGAAGATCACGCAGTTCTGGTAGATCTCGATAAAGGAGGTGCCCTTGTGTTCGGCGGCCGCTTGAAACACCTCGCCCATGTGCTGGAGGTTGGTGTCGTAGGTGCGGGCGACGAAGCTGGCCTCGGCAGCCAGCGCGAAGCGTAGCGGGTTGATCGGTGCGTCGATCGAGCCCATGGGCGAGGACTTGGTCTTCTTGCCCTGTTCCGAGGTCGGGCTGTACTGGCCCTTGGTCAGGCCGTAGATGCGGTTGTTGAAGAGCAGGATGTTGATGTCGGGGTTGCGGCGCAGGACGTGCAACAGGTGGTTGCCGCCAATCGAGAGGCCGTCGCCATCGCCCGTGATCATCCAGATCTGCAGGTCGGGCTGCACGATCTTGAGGCCGGTGGCAATCGAGGGCGCGCGGCCGTGGATGGTGTGGAAACCGTAGGTGTTCATGTAGTAGGGGAAGCGGCTGGAGCAGCCGATCCCCGAGATGAAGACCATCTTCTCCTTGGGCACGCCCATTTTAGGCATGGTCGCCTGGATCGCGGAGAGAATCGCGTAGTCGCCACAACCGGGACACCAGCGAACGGTCTGGTCCGACTTGAAGTCGTCTTTTTTCAGAACAGTAGTAGCCGTCATGGTTGCCTCCGGTTAGAGCTGGCTGCTGAGGAACTCGGCGAGTTCGGTGACTTGGAAGGGCTTGCCCTTGACCTTGCGGCAGGGAATGGTGTCGAGCGCGAAGCGGGCGCGGACGAGCATGTCCAGCTGGCCGGTGTTGAGCTCGGCGACAACGACCTTCTTGTAGCGAGCCAGCACCTCGCCGGTGTTGGCCGGGAAGGGATTGAGGTAGCGGAAATGAGCGCCGGCGACCTTGTGACCCATGGCATTGAGGTGTTCGACCGTGGTCAGCAGGCTGCCGTAGGTGCCGCCCCAACCGAGGACGAGTAGGTCGGCGTCGGGATTGCCGTAGACCTCGAGGGGCGGGATATCGCGAGCAACGCCAAGGACCTTGTTGAGGCGGATATCGGTCATGCGCTGGTGGTTGTCGGGATCGTAGGAGACGTTGCCGGTGATGTTCTCCTTCTCCAGACCGCCGATGCGGTGCTCGAGACCGGGTTGACCGGGCACGGCCCAGGGCCGCGCCAGGGTTTCGGGGTCGCGGGCGTAGGGCTGGAAGGTGGCAGGATCGGTGGCGTGTTGGACCGCCAGCTTGGGCAGGTCCTCCTCGTTGGGTATCATCCAGGGCTCGGAACCGTTGGCCAGGTAGCCGTCGGAGAGGTAGATGACCGGCGTCATGTAGCGGACGGCGATGCGGCAGGCCTCGATCGCCATGTAGAAGCACTCGCCGGGGGTGGCGGGCGCCAGCACGACCAGGGGCGAGTCGCCATTGCGGCCATAGACGGCCTGCAGCAGGTCGGACTGCTCGGTCTTGGTAGGCAGGCCGGTCGAGGGACCGGCACGCTGGACGTCGACGACGACGAGCGGCAGTTCGGTCATAATCGCCAGGTTGACGGCCTCGCTCTTGAGGCAGAGGCCTGGGCCGGAGGTGCCGGTCAGGGCCAGGCTGCCACCGTAGGCGGCGCCGATGGTGGCACCGATGGCGGCAATCTCGTCTTCGGCCTGAAAGGTGATGACGTTGTAATGGCGCAGGCGCGCCAGCTCGTGAAGGATGTCGGAAGCGGGCGTGATCGGATAGGTGCCATAAAACAGCTGCTTGTTCATGAGCTTGGCGGCGGCGACAAAGCCGATCGCCAGGGCCTCGTTGCCGGTGATGCTGCGGTAGCGACCTTTGCTGAGCTTGGCCTTGGGCACGCGGTAGTGATCGGTGAAGATCTCGGCGGTGTCGGCGTAGTTGTAGCCGGCCTGCAGGGCGGCCTCGTTGGCGGCGAGGATCTCGGGTTTGTTGCCGAACTTGTCGGTCAGCCACTTGCGGGTGGCGTCGAGGGGGCGGTCGTAGAGGTAGTACATGATGCCGAGCGCAAAGACGTTCTTGCAGCGCTCGCCGATCTTGCGGCTGACGCCGGCCTCGTCGACGGCCCGCAGGGTGAGGTCGGAGAGGGGCACCTGAATCAGGCGGTAATTGGCGAGACTGCCGTCGGCCAGGGGGTCGCCGGCATAGCCGGCCTTCTTGTACTGACCGGCGTTGAAATTATTGGCGTTGATCAGAATCGTGGTACCGGGGCTCATGTCGGCGAGATTGGCCTTGAGGGCGGCGGGGTTCATCGCGACCAGGAGATCCGGACGGTCGCCCGGGGTATGGATCTCTTCGGAGGAGAAATGGATCTGGAAGCCGCTGACGCCGGCGACGGTGCCGGCAGGGGCGCGAATCTCGGCAGGGAAATCGGGAAAAGTGGAAATGTCGTTGCCGACGATGGCCGAGGTATTGGTGAACTGAGAGCCGGTGAGCTGCATGCCATCACCCGAGTCACCCGCGAAACGAATGGTGGCGTGACTGAGTTCCCGGCGTTCCTTGATGGTCTGGGACATAGAGTAAATCTCCTTTCGCGGATGGGGCTAGGGTCGCGGACCCCACATCGAAGGGAACTATTATATCCTTTTCGAGGTAGGAGTGAATGCCACCTATTGCACAGTACCTGGTCTTTTTTTCACAGCAGATAAAATCCATGTGTTCCAGGACTTCAAGGCGGTGGCAATAGTGCAAAAAAATCCGCAGGTGGGGGCGCCGGCATGCTGAATTCGCGCTCGAGGCGCTGGAGATGGCG
The DNA here is from genome assembly GCA_964423555.1 of uncultured Holophagae bacterium. GTDB lineage: Bacteria > Acidobacteriota > Holophagae > Acanthopleuribacterales > Acanthopleuribacteraceae > CAYRFM01. Next base: position 97,041 of record CAYRFM010000008.1, read on the forward strand.
AGCGGCGGCCCGATAGTAAGGAAAATCGCGCAGGCTACTGCGGTGGGCGGCGTAGGCGATGACCAGCCAGTGGCGGTCCTCGCCATTGGCGCAGCGCATCGAGGCGATCAGCCCGAGATTGTTGCGGACCTCGGGTCCGTAGGGGTCCTGATCGAGGGCCAGCCGCTGCCAGTGCCAGGCCGCGCCATAGTCGCCGGCTTCATAGCAGCGCGCCGCCAAAGCTTCGGGAAAGAGCGCCGTATTGGGCCAGGCGGGCGCGGGCGCCAGGGCCGAGCGGTCGAGGACCAGTAGGGCGGCGAGGCCGAGCGGCAACAGACTCGCCAGGACCCGCGGCCAGCGCCCGGCCCAGGTCTGCGTCTCGCTGACCGGTGCCGGCCGCAGCAGGATCAGGCTGAGCACGATGGCGGGATTGAGGTAGTTGAGCGAGACAAAAGCAATCGCCGCCTGCAGCGCCAAGGTCAGGCGATAGGGACCAGCTTCCAGCCGTCGCGCCCAGCGCCAGGCCAGCCAGCTCAACACCAGAAGAAATGGCAGCCCCCCTTGGCTGGCCAGCTCCAGCACCAGGTTGTGGGGCGACTCGGGCCGGTAGCTGTCGGAAAGATTGGGATCCGGCAACAGCGCCTGGGCATGGCGCGGGTAGGTGACGCGGAACTGGCCGACGCCACAGCCGAGCAGCGGTTTTCCGGCAACCAGATCGAGACTGTTGGCCCAGAGCGGCAGGCGGTTAAGCAGACTCGCGCGCTTGCCGCGGAACCAGGGATCGCGATCGTCGATGTCCTCGGGCTGGCGCTGGTAGGCCTCGAGGTAGTCCGGCAGGGCGCGCAGGTGATGGGCCCATTGGGCCACCTCGCCGCGCCAGGTTAACGCGGCCGCTAGGCCCGCCAGCAGCAACAGCGCCGCCAGACGCGCGCGCCAGGGCGGCCCGGTCCGAACCAGCAACAGCACCGCCGTCGCCAGCCAGACGCCGCGGCTCTGACACAGCAGGATCCCGAGCAGAATCAGCGCGCGCGCGGCCCAGCCCCAGCGGCCAGGCGTGAAACGTCCGAGCCCCAGCGCCAGGAGCAAGTAATCCGCGCAGAAGTTGGGGTTGCCGAAGCAGCTCCCGGCAGGGCCGGGCTCCCAGCGCAAAGGGTCGAGACCCAGGCGCTGCACGAGCAGGTAGAGCGTCGTCAAGCAAGCGCCCCAGACCAGCGAGCGGCTGACCGCCTCGCGCTCGGATTCGACCAAGGGCGCCAGCCAGAGTGCGCAGCCCGCCAGCAGCGGCAGCCCCAGATTCAGCATCCAGTCCCAGCTGTGGCCGGACCAGAGGCCAGTGAGCAGCGGCCAACTCAGCAACAGGCCACCCGCCAGCGACGGCCTGCAGCCGCGGCGCCAGACCAGGTAGACGACAAGCAGGCCCCAGCCCAGTAGTTTGGGGGTCAGGAAGGGATGCTCGCAGCCCGTCAAGAACACCAGCGTCGCCAGCAGGTGCAGCGCGATGAGGGAAAGGTCCGGCATCGTCACCTCACGGGATCGGATTCAGATCACCCTGCAGGTAATGGCGTCGCAGCGCCAGGTAGAGACCCACCTGCGCCATGGCGATGAGGACGGTGAAGATCAGCAACTCGAGCGCGCCAAAGGCCGGGTGGCGGTGGGCCATCCAGACCGTGAAGACCTCGACGCCGATCGCCAAGGCGATCCAGACAGACATGATCACGGTCATGTTCTTGCCGCCGAAACAGCGCCGCACGGCTTGGACGACCGGCACCACGGCCAGGGCCATGAACAGCACGCGCTGGACTTCGGCGGGTTGCGGCGGCCGGAACGGCAGATTCAGCCCTGGGATCTGGAACAACAACAGCGCGATCGCGCTGGAGCCGGTGTAGAGCAACATTTCGGCAAACGCGGTGACGTAGGAGATGCGCAGCCATTGCCGGCGATCGATCGGGTAGAGCAGCGTCATGCGCGGCATCATCGGCCACTGGAAACAGCCGACCATGGCGACCATCATAAAGGTCACGTTCATGCTTTTCTCGACGGCCGTGTTGGCGATCACCAGGAACATCACCATCAGGCCGACCATGCGCAAGGGCAACCACACGCCGTAGCCGCCGAGACTCTCGAAGTAGCCGGCGCGGACCCAGTCGCTCCAACGGGGATGGCGGGGAAAGGCGTAGTGGCGGTCCCTGACGACGCCCGTCTTGGTCATCTGAACCCTGCGCTGGTACCACTCGCGGGCGGTCTTGTTCCAGGAACTGCTGAGCGTCATCATCGGCGCAAAACACAGCTCGCGGTGGGGATCGCGATGAAGGTGGTAGTACGGAATCGCCAGGGACAGGGCGGAAAGCAACAGGCTCGCGCTTAGTGGGTCCTGAGCGTACCAGCCGTTGATGGCGCGCAGGCCGAGAACCCAGACGATGACAAGCGCCCAGCAGCACCAGGACAGCAGACTCTTGACGTAGATGACGGTGTATTCCTGAAGCTTGATGGTGGTGCCCAACAGGTAGGCGGTGAAGCAGTGCAGGCCGGCGATGGCGAGCGGCACGCCCGCTGGCGCCAGGGAGAAGCAGGCAGCCGCACTGAGCAGGCCGACAGCGACCATGCTGAGGACCAGGTCGCGCCGCAAATTTGGCAGGGTCCAGGAGAAGTGCCGGCTACGCGCCTCGATATTGGCCTGGCCAATGATAAAGCCGAGAAACAGGGGGATCGAAAGCATCAGCCGCTGGCGACCGAGGGCCGCGGTCAGCATCACGGACCAGACGAGGACCAGGGGCGTGCTGGCCCGCCACAGCAGGCGCGGCAACAGCAGCAGGCGCTGCATCAGTAGTCCTCGCCAATCAACAGCGGGAAGATCTGCTCCAAATTGAGCGGGCTGGCCTGGGGCGTCACCCCATAGCGGGCGGCGAAGGCGCGCGCATCGGCCAGACGGGTGTCGACCAGCAGGCGCGCGCCGCCCTGTCTGGTTTGAGTGCGCAGCACGTAGGGCTCCTCGAAGCGCTCGGGCAGGGTGCCCGGCGTCTGCACGGTCCAGGCGGCGTAGGACTCGTAGAGCTCGTCGACACTCATGTCGGCCGCCAGCTTGCCGCGGTGGAGGCAGACGATGTGGTCGACGGATTTCTCGATGTCGGTGAGGATGTGGCTGGAGATGACAACCGTGCGGATGCCCATGTCGAGCAAGCCTAGAATCAGTTTGAAAAAGCGGCTGCGGGTAATGGGGTCGAGCGCGCTGGCGGGCTCGTCCAGCAGCAGGACTTCCGGCACGTAGCTGACCGCTAGGATGATCGCCAGTTTCTGCACATTGCCGGGCGAAAGCGTGCCGACCCGGGCGTCCAGGTCAAGGTCGAACTCGCGCACCAGGTGGCTTTCGACCTCGGGCTTCCAGTTGGTGAAGAAGTTGGCGGCGTAGCGCAGCTGATCGCGCACGGTCATCCATTCAAGGAATTGGTTCTCTTGGTGAACGACGCCGATGCGCGCCAGCTGGGCAGGGGCAAGCGCGAGGGCATCGACGCCCAGGATCTCGGCGCGACCGGCGCTGGGCTTGTACAAGCCGATCAAGTGGCGAAGCAGCGTGGTCTTGCCGCTGCCGTTCTGACCGACCAGACCGATCACGCTCTGGTCGCGGAAGCCGACGGTGAGATCATCCAGCGCGGTTTTGCGGCCGAAGCGCTTGGTCAGTTGGTGGGTCTGACAGAGGTACATGGTCGAACTCCGCTTCAGCAGGTCGGAGCCGCGGTGCGGCCGCGACCCAACCACAGCACCAAGGCCAGCAGCAGCGGCAGCTGAACCAGGGTCGGGGCCAAATCGCCCCAGACCAAGACCTCCGACTGGAGGTAGTCATCGATCAAGGACGGCGCGCTCTTGACCTGGGGCAGCAGCCAATTGAGGCTGCCGACGGCCTGCAACCAGGCGATCTCGAGACCGGGCAGGATGTAGCGGCGCAGGTAATCGACGTAATCGGAAACGGCCCAGATGGCTGCGTAGATCAGCGCGGCAAAGCGGAAGCCGACCGTGCCGGCGAGGGCGCGCACCCACAGCGAGAGGTTGAACTGGACCAGGCAGTAGAGCCCGAGGGCCAGGACCGGCGCCGCCAGCTGCGCGCCGCCGACGGCGACGCCCGCGGCTAAACCGGGTCCAAACAGCAGCGCGGAGCTCAGTGCCGCCACGACCAGGAACCGCGTGCGGCTAAGCTCCTGCAGGGCCAGGGCCAGGGGCAAGACCAGGTAGACCGGCTCGAGAATACTGGCCTGCGCGGCGAACAGGCGCAACAGGTCGAATTCGGCGACCTCGTGCCCAGCCACGACTAACTGGCCGTTGCGCAGGCGCAGCAGCGCCGCGATGACCAGCGCCGGCAGCAGGCCGACACAGGCGATACCGATGAGAAAGCGCTTGAAGTGGTTGGGGTTGGCGTTCATGGATACCTCGGCCAGGGAGCTTGACGAGTGGCATCGGTCAACGTTTTGCCATGCAGGGACCAAAAACTACCGCTCGCGATCGGCGCTGCCTGCCAGAGCATAGCCCGTTCCTAGGCCCGCTCGCAAGGCCAACCTAGCGCTCAGCCTCACCATCCGCGCGCGCGCCGCCCTACGCCCTATCCCAAGGTGCAAGGGCGCTCGACGAGGACCTCAAAAGTTATCTGGTCGGTACCGTTCGGCGCGCGGGCTTACCCATCACTCCAGGGGTGGCTAGGTCCGGCTAGGTCCACCCTCGATGGCCGCTTGCCTCAAAGCGGCTTTTTGAAGGCGTTCACGTCAATGGAGAGCAACAAGGCGGGTCGACTGGTTCGCATGAGCTGCAGCGCGGAAGGGGTATCCACCACCGACAATTGAGTGCTCGACCGCACCATGACTTTGTCTTGAAGTACATGCCCATAGGAGGGAATTGTCACAGGTGCCGAAAAGTGCTCCAAGCGATTGTTAACGGTATCATAAGCAACCAGGCGATCCTGGAACTGGTAGAAGAGAGTGCCATCTTGAAGCGTCATATGACCCTGGCCGAGGTCGGAGAATAGCGAATGCAACTCTTTGTAGCCCGGTTTCTCCTTGTCTGCTTCGGTCAGGACGAAAAGCGGTTGCGGGTCGTCTATCTTCTGGCAGATAAATGCCCATTCCCCCTTGTAGTTGCCAATATAGTTGATGAAACCATCCTCCATCATGAATGACAAAGATTGGTAGGTAAGTTTCACTTCGCGATAGTCGGCGTTGGTGCTGCAGGTCGCAGGATCGAGGATCAGGAGCGTGTCACCAAGTGGTTTGCTTAGGATGATCTTATTGTCGTAGACGCGGTATTCTGGGACCTTGATGTCGGTGTTCAAGTAGGCGTTGAGGGGCAATTCGACGGCAGTCATCAGGGATGCGACGGGTTTATCGCTCAGATCCAAGATCTCGAGGTGAAGGGACCATTGTTGCGGATCGTTGGGGTCGTACCGCTTGCCCAGGACGACAATGCGCCTTCCGGCATTCATGAGGAGCATTGCCTCCTGCTCTACGCCTTGGCCAACATCCCGGCCCAATACCTTCAAAGGGCGATCACCATAGACGGGATGCCATAGATGCCAAGTGTTCGAATCGTGAAGCTGGTAGAGGTAGGTGTCCTCGTCACCGGCGATTGAATTTCTTACGGCCCAGGCACCCTTGGCAACGCCCAGCTCGTACAGTTGCCTACCCGCATCATCAAGGACGATTTGGCGGCCTCCTCCGTTGGCACGATAATCGCCAGCTTCGCCAGAATGAACGACCACCAGAAAGCGGTTAGAGCTCAACCGGTGAGTTCGTATTGGGTCTATCCAAGTACCCGGTGCGGGCGTGAACGTGAAATCTCCGAACATGAAACAGTAAAATAAAAGCATCATAAGTGTTACTTCCCACAATCCATGAGTTGGCCAGGGTCGATCTCAACCACCTTGCCGTCCGCATTAGTTTCTTTGGCCCCAACATGGAGGTGGGGCGGCATGCTTTTAATTCTACCAGTATTGTCGGTATAACCGATGATGGTCACACCCTTTCTTACGGAAGCACCATATGTTAGCCCCGCTCGGTTTAGAAAACCATGATCCAAATGTTCAAAATTTAAAGAATGGATGGTGTTAGGGATCACTTCTGATGCTCCATTCTTTGGTGGGGGCGTGTAGCTCCCGGCTACCAGTATTTGCAAACGGTTGCCCTGCTGGTATGGGTTGCCGATTGTCTCAATATTGTGATCAGTTTCGATGTCTTGGTAAAAGTCGCCAACGAAGCCATCGACAGGGGAAACGATGGGTGTTCCGGTTGGCACGATGAAGTCCACGCCATGATGAAACCCACCTTCGCGAGTGGCATCTTCTCCATAAGGAAAGGACGTTTCAAACCCAATCATCAAGCGCGGGTCGTCAATCACGGCGTTTGCATTTTCATGTACGCAAGGGGGTGTTCCCTCTTCCGTAGTGGTCTCGCCAGTGCCTCCTCCCGTGCTACCACCTCCGCCTCCCTCATTGGTGCTTGAACCTCCGGAATCTAGACAATAGGAATATTGAGTGACACCCTGAATGAGCTCTGTCTCTGTGATCCAGATATGCCAGTGTATTTCGGTCACAATACACGTACGTGCATTTGCATAGGAAATAAGTGTCATTAACCAAAAAAATATACCAATCCTAAGCCTACTAAGCGATTTAAAGACTATGAGCGCAGACAATCGTGGGGACAAAGTTCCATGATGTTTCATTTAAGACCTCTTTAAATCTCGTTTCCTTGGCTGCTCCGGATGATTGTCAGCAAAAATCGAAGGCCCCCCTACACTCAAGGGTGGACTTATCTTATGAATGATCGAAAGTGGAAGTCAAGGGAAAAACCTGGTTCGTCCCTTTATGGCCCTCAATGAAGAGATTGCCGAGAACAGCGACCTGGTCATCACCTCTTGGTGCGCCGCTGACGGCAGTCCGAGCATGTCGTGGATCAGGACCGCCTTGAACTCCAGGCCTTTGGCCACCTGCATCGTGCCCAGAGCGACCCAGCAGCGCTGCTTCGCGGTCGGCCAGAAAAATACGCCTTCGAGGCCCTGCTGGCGCAGCACCGCGGCCAGACTCTCCAAATCCGCGTTGTTGCGGTCGAAGGTGAATTTGCGGATCACCAAACGGTCGCCCTCAAGGGGGTAGAGCGCCCCCAAGTAGGGGAGCCGGCGCGGCCGCGACCCAACCACAGCACCAAGGCCAGCAGCAGCGGCAGCTGAACCAGGGTCGGGGCCAAATCGCCCCAGACCAAGACCTCCGACTGGAGGTAGTCATCGATCAAGGACGGCGCGCTCTTGACCTGGGGCAGCAGCCAATTGAGGCTGCCGACGGCCTGCAACCAGGCGATCTCGAGACCGGGCAGGATGTAGCGGCGCAGGTAATCGACGTAATCGGAAACGGCCCAGATGGCTGCGTAGATCAGCGCGGCAAAGCGGAAGCCGACCGTGCCGGCGAGGGCGCGCACCCACAGCGAGAGGTTGAACTGGACCAGGCAGTAGAGCCCGAGGGCCAGGACCGGCGCCGCCAGCTGCGCGCCGCCGACGGCGACGCCCGCGGCTAAACCGGGTCCAAACAGCAGCGCGGAGCTCAGTGCCGCCACGACCAGGAACCGCGTGCGGCTAAGCTCCTGCAGGGCCAGGGCCAGGGGCAAGACCAGGTAGACCGGCTCGAGAATACTGGCCTGCGCGGCGAACAGGCGCAACAGGTCGAATTCGGCGACCTCGTGCCCAGCCACGACTAACTGGCCGTTGCGCAGGCGCAGCAGCGCCGCGATGACCAGCGCCGGCAGCAGGCCGACACAGGCGATACCGATGAGAAAGCGCTTGAAGTGGTTGGGGTTGGCGTTCATGGATACCTCGGCCAAAAGGTTCAATTGGGGCGGCTGCCGCGGGCGACCACCACCCACTGCTGGTTACCCGAGATGGACGGGAGCACCGGGCCACCCAGAGCATAGCCCGGTCCGAGGCCAGGGGCAAGGCCAACCTCGCGCGATCGCGAACACCGACAGCGGGCTTCAAGTGGGCGTCAGGTTGAAACTGACGACGATCGAGAGCTTGTCGAGCTTGTCGTCGGGCGTGGCCGCGGCCTCTTTCATGGCGTCTTTATGGCTGAGTTTGGTCGTGGCCTTGCCGCCCTCGCGGATGATCACGTAATCGGGCGCATCGACCTGGCCACCCTTGTTGGCAGCGGCTCCCAGGTCCTTGGTCAGCGATTTGATGCCCGTGAACTTGAGCTCGACGTTGTACGACTTCGGCAGGCGCGGCACGAAGCTCAGAGTCTTGGTGGCGTCGGTCTCGGTCGGTTTGGCGTGCTTGGCGCCGAAATACTCGGCGCTCTCGACCTCATAGATTCTCAGGCTCTGCTTGTCGCGATCGATCTGATAGATCTTCTGGGCGACCGGATCGGTCAGGCGCCAGACGTCGAGGTGTGCGGCCAAGCGCGAGCTGGGGTCGATCTTGACGCCGTCCTTGGCCAGCTCAGTGGCGAGCTTGGCCTTGTCGCCCTTGATCTTGTTGAAGGTCGTGTAGCTGAAGGAGAGCGTCCGGATCGAGGCGTTGACGAACTTGGGATCGTGGGCCAGCTCCCGGCCCTTGACGCCGGTGGTCAGCTCGGCGATGCGGCGCTGGGTCTCGATCACGTTGATCTGTTTCTGTTCGCCATAGGCGACCTTGTAGGTGATCTCGAGCGAGGAGCTGCCCTTCTTGACTTTGTCGATGTTCTTGCCGGTAAAGTCCTCGATCTTCTTGTAGAGGCCGCGGTTGACGGAATTGCCGCGCTGGGGTACGAGGTTCTCGAAAGAGTCGGGTCCGCCGAACTGGTGCCCGAAGAGGTGGCCGCCCTCCCAGCGGTCCTTGGGGTTCTGCTTGATGCCAGCGCCAAGCCACTCCTCGAGGTTGCCAAAGCGGCCGACGATGACCGTCGCCCGGCCCTCGCTCTTGCCGCCCTCGCGCGCGGCATTGCCGAAGGCCAGCGGATCCTCAATGCTGGCGACCACCGACTCGGGGCGGGGCGCGTTCTCGGGCACGGTCTCGTAAGGGAAGACGGTGCTGGGCGGCAACACGCCCTTGACGACGGCCCGCAGGGTCGGCTGGTCGGGCGCGTTGAGCGTGAGTACCCCGCTCTGGCGCATCTTCTTGCCGTCACCCTCGATCGCCTTGCCCTTGTACTCCTTTTTCTTGGTATCGTACGTGCCCACTTCGGCGCCGAAGCGCACACCCTTGACGGTGATCGGGTCGGAATTGACGATGACGATGTCGTCCCGCTCATCGAGGGTGATCGACTTGAGCTTGTTCTTGTTCTTGAGTTTCGCCAGCATGCGCAGCAGCGCGCTGCGGCGCACGCCATGATCGAGCGCGTCCTCGACCTCGATCCCGGCCTTGTCCTTGTTGGCCTCGTTGGCCTTCTCGGGTTTCTTGTCGCCCTTGCCGGGCGCGGCCTCGGCACCTTTGGGTTTCTTGGCGTTCTTGGCGCGGCCCTTGGCGCCGGCGCGCTTGAGCTCCTCGATCGACTGGCCCTCTGCGGACTTCTTGGCCTTGACCTTGGTCTTTTCATTGGCCTTGTCTTTGGCCTTGGCCTCCTTGACCTTGGGCTTCTCGGGCTTGGGCGGCGGTTCTTCCTTCTTCTTGGGCGGCGGTTCGGCCTTCTTGTCGTTCTTCTCCTTCCAGCTGCCCTGCTTGTCCTTGCCCTCGGCGCCCTTGTTCTGGGTCTTGTCGCTGTAGACGTCGCTCATGAACTTGTCGCCGGAGAACTCGACGGGGTGGAAACTGAGCTCGGGCGCCTTACCGGAACCAAAGACGTACTCGGTGGTGGCGCCGATCCCGAAACTGCCGCCGACGGGCCATTCCTTGGAACCGAGCGGCCAGGTCCACTTGTCATCGGGCAGGGGCGACCACCAGGGCGAGTCGACCTCGATGAAGACGTCGCCGCTCAGGCCCAAGAACGGCTGGGCGGCGATCTCCAGCTCGCCGCGCAGGAAGAACTCGCCCTTCTTGTCCTCGCCCTCCTTGGCGACCTCGCGGTAGCCGATGATCGGCGTGGCCTCGACGTAGCCCTTGATGCCGGCGATGCCGTTGACGCCGACGCCGGCCTTGAGATCGTGGTCGAGAATCTCGAGCCCGGCGCCGCCCTCGGCCCGCAGCTTGAGACCGGCGGCGGCGCTGATGTTGAGGGTACCCTCAATGCTGAAGTCGTTGGCCTTGGCGGGGTCGGTGGAGTAGGTGCCCTTGACGGCGATCTTGTAGAACTTGCCGGGTCCCAGGCGGGCGAAGGCGGACATGCCGATGTTGGCAAAAACGAAGATGTTGCCGACGACGGGCAGGCCGTAGGAGGCACGGGCCTCGATTTTGAACAGCTCCTTGTCCCAGGCCTTCTCCGCAAACAGCTCGATCTCGGCCTGAGGCTTGATCTCGCCGATCACGGTCAGGTCGCCCTTATAGTCGACGATCACCTGAGCGGTGCCGGTGAGCCAGGGCGTAAAGGCAAAGTCGAGGGCGCCGTCGCCGAAAACGACGTACTTGGGCGGCTTCGGCTTTTTCTGGGACTTGGCGGCGGCGGGCGCCTGCTCGGGCGGCTGGAGTTTGCCGGCCTCGGGGTTGTTGGCGGCCTTCTTCTCGGCGTCCAGCTGCTTGGCTTTGTCCTCGTCCATGACGTAGAGCGTGATCTTGCCGCTGAACTTCTCGCCCTTGTAGCCGACCTCGCCCTTGCCGTCGAAGGCGCGGCCGTCCCAGCCGACGTGGACGGTGCCGGTGATGTTGCGCGGCAGGGTCAGGTTGACGTCGGCGGCGCCAGTCACGAGACCGGTCTGGGCGGAGCGCTCGAGGTCGAACTTGCCCTCGGCCAAGCCGCTAGCGTGAACGCTGACCGAGGCCTTGAACTCGACGATGCCGTCCTTGAGGAAAAGATCCAACGAGCCGGCCAGGACGGTACCCAGACTGGCGGCCAGACCGGTCAGCCCGACCAGTAGCTTGCCCTGCTCCAGCTTGTTCTCGAAACGCTGGAGTGCGCCGAGGTCGAAGCCCTTGAGCCCGAACAGGGCCGGTAGGGTCTTGAGCTTATCGTCCAGGTCGTTCATCGAGGGCAGCTGCTCCTGGAGCTGGAGCTGGAGCCCGACGAACCCCTCCAGTTCCTCGTCCTTGGTCTGGAGCACGAGCACGGGCTGGAGCTCGGGCGCGACTTCGCCGATCCTGGCAAAGAACGGGTGGGTCAATTTGATCGACTGCTTCTTGAGGGAATAGCTGTCCTGGTCGTCCTTGTCCTTGCCCTTCTTGCGCTGGACCTCGACCTCGCCGTCGGCCAGTTCGCCGAACTTGACCTTGACCCAGGCCTGTTTGCGGCTCTCGAAGTAGGCCTCGTTGGCTTGGCCCAACTTCAGCTTGGTCTGGCCCTTGAGGTCGAGCTTTTCCGGCGCATACTCGCGGTTCTTCTCGGGTTTGGCCGGCTTGCGGGCGACGAGGCCGTTGTCGGCGCCACCGCGCTGCTGGGCGACGTGGACCAGCTCGTGGGCCAGCAGGAGGCGGCCGCCCTGGCTCTCGGGGCGGTACTCGCCGGCGCGGAAGAAGATGTGCTGGTCGACGGTGAAGGCGCGCGCGGCCAGGGACTGGGCATTGGCGTTGGCGCCGGCGTCGTCGTGCACGCGCACGCGCTCCAGGCCCAGGCCCAGGCGCGGCTCGAAGAAGGCCCGCTCCTGCTCGGCCAGCGGTTCGCCGCCCACCATCTGCAGGCGGATGCGGTTCTCGAGCGAGGCGGCCAGGTCGTGCTCCTCGGGCTTGACCGTCGCGGCGTCGACCCGCTCGTGCACGGCGCCGATCTGGATGCGGCGATAGAACGGGCCCTCGGCGACCAGCTGCTCGGCGATGCGGTCGGCCTCGCGCTCCGCCGAGCTGTCGGCTTCGCCGACGGCCAGTTTGGGCTGCAGGGTCAGGCCGCCGCGACAGCGCGGGCAGCCGCCGCCGCAAGGGCCAGCGGCGCCGGGCCGCGCTGCTGCGCGACCTCGCTGCGGCGCTCGGGCTGTACGGTACGATCGGACTTGCGCGCGACTTCCAGCTGCTGCACTGCTCTCCCTCCATGAGGCGGGGCCTGACCCCGCCCCCGTTCGCTCGGTTACTTGATGATGTCGTTGGGGTCGAGCGCCAGCTCGACGGTAGTGGTCTTGTTTTTCTTGACCGTGGTCGCCTGGAAGCGGTGATAGAGGCGTTTGCCGGCCTTGCTGCTGATCACCAGATGCACGCCCTTGCTCAGCTGGTCGCTGAAGAGATCGAAGACGGTGTCGTCGAAGACCAGCGAGTAGTAGCCGTAGGCATTGGTGATGCCCTGGCCCAGACCGAACAAGGCCTTGTCGGTGTCGTCGACGAAATGGACCGCCAGGTTGATCAGGCCCTTGCCGAGCGTATCGGTGATGCGGCCATGGATCTGAGTCATCTTGGCCTCCAGCGAGACGATATCGATCAAGCCAATCTGGTTCTCGGCGGAGAGCAGGCGCAGGTGCTCGCTCTCGACCTCGACCTGGTTCTGGATCTTGGTGCGGTAGGGATGGGCCTCGCCATAGCGCAGCGAGAGCCGCAGCGATTCGGCCTGCAGCGAAGCCAGCAGCCCGCCGCGGAACAGTTTGAAGTGGCGGAAGCCGAGGCGGCGCATGGCGGCCAGCTGGGTCACCTGGCGCCACAGGCCGGCGGGGTCGTCGAGGTCGTAGAAAATGCGGTGGTTATTGCCGCGGAACAGGCGCGCGCCCAGGGGGGGCCACCACTGCTTGAACATGCCGGACAGGATCTGGCATTCGGTGAGACGGTAGACCTGATTCATTTGGACGATGACCTGATCGACGTGATCCATGACGACGGTGCTGTGGCCGTAGATGCAGTGGCTGGCTTGGTTGAGCGTGGTGTTGTTGAAGTCGCGGGCATTGGTCAACAGCGAAAACGCGAAGGGCTGGTCGGCCCGGGTCTGGCGGATGCGGTTGCCGCTGGCGGTGAGGTTGCGGGCCGAGAGCGTACAGGCGCGCTGGACCATGCTGCTATGGGCCTCGAACTGGTTGCTCTGAAAGGTGAGATCGTCCTCGATGGCGATGACGACGCCATCGGCACCGGCGAAGTCGATGCCGGTGCGGATCTGGTTGCCGAGGAACAGCACGGGCCCCTCGGGCAGGTAGTGGAACGGGCGCTTGAGGACCGCGAAGCGGTTCGTCGCCGCCAGGCCGGCGCTGGGGCTCGCGCCGCCGACCGCTGCCCCCGGCTGGCTGCTTTCAGGGATGCCGAGCGCGCGCAGGTTCTCGGGACCGGCGAGGGCGAGGCCTCTGATGTTGGTGTCGAGGTCGATGCCGCCGCCGTCGTTGAAGACGATCACGGCCTTGTCGCCCCAGCCCTCGAGCGCGATCCGCTCGCTGTTGAAGCGATTGCCCTGGATCGAGAGCGCGCCGATGGCACGCACGACCAGGGCCGGACCGACGGGGTGGTCGACGAGATTGTCGTGGATGCGGGCGGCGAAGCGGCCGTTGGCGACGGTGTCGACGGCGCTGGGCGCGTTGGTATAAGCGGTCAGGTAGATGCCGCCGCGGGGGCCGGCCTGGAACGCGCCAGAATCGTTGGCGGAGAACGGGCCGTTGTTGCGGATCGTGTTGGCGCTGATCTCGGCGCGTTCGACGGCGGCGGCGAAGATCCCGCAGGCGGCCTGGCGATGCACGACGCCGTTGTCCTCGATCAGGTTGCCGCGCACGACCAAGCCCTCGCCGGTGCCGACGGCGATACCGCCGGCGCCGGTCTCGCCGCTGGGGTTGAAGATCGAGAGCCCGGTCGCGTCGCGCAAGTTGTCGCGCAGCTGGTTGTCGGTGATGACGAGGTTCTGGAAGACGACGTCGGCGGTCAGGACCTGGGTGTTGTCCTCGTTCTCGCCGGCGCCGGCGATGCTGCCGTCCTTCTCCAACTCGTAGCGGGCCGAGCCGATGCCGGAGCCGCCCATCTTCTCGATGCGGTTCTCGTTGATGACGAGGTCGTAGATGAAGCCCGGGGTGCCGCCGGCTTGATCGTCCTTCTCGACGATGATGTCGAAGAAATCTTCCAGCTGTTCGTTGGCATTGGGCAGCAGGTCGACGATGCGGTAGCCGGGCGTGGCCGAGGCCAGGCGGTACTCGCCCTGGGGCAGGGTGATGCCGATGAAGCCGGCCTCGCGCACGGGCGCCAGGGCGTCGACGGAGGTCTCGCTATAGACCTGGCCCGAGTCGGCGGCGAAGTTCAGGGCAACGCCGACCTGGCCCTCCTTTTTGGTGGAGCGGACATAGCCGCTGAAGGCGCTGCCCTGGCTCTTGATGACCCACTTGGAGAAGTCGGGGTCCAGGTAGACCTTGGCCAAGCGCTCGATGTCGGCGCGGGTGCCGATCGAGACGCCATTGCCCTGGCCGCCCTCAATGTGGTTGTTTTCGATGCGCACGTCGCGCGAGCCGCCGCCGATCTCGATCCCGCCCTGGCCCTGGTAGGGATTGTCCAGGTAGGGGATCTTGAACAGGAACAGGTAGGGCGAGACCCAGATCGTCTGGAGGTAGGCTCTGAACCACTTGAGGTTGAGGTAGAGAGGTTCGGGGTCGGCGCAGAGGTCCGCGGGATCCAGGGGCGGCGCGTCTTCATCGTCGTCATCCGGCTCCAGGACCGGCGGTGCCAGGGTCAGGCGGTTGTCGCGCACGAGCAGGTCGTCGCCCGTCAGCGCCAGGCAGGGACCGGCGCCCTTGCCGTCACAGACGAGGACCTGGTTGCCGAGGATGCGCACGGCGGTGACGTCCTCGACCGTCAGGCCGCTGTCGAGACCGAGCAGTCGGCAGTTCTCGATGGTCAGCTTGTTGCAGGTGTCGGGTCCCTTGCCCTGGGCCAGGACCGGCGTGCCGCGCAGGCAGACCAGGTCGAGATCGCGCAGCACGATGTTCTCGCTGTCGACGATCTGGATCACCGGCTCGGTGCGGGCGGCCGCGCGCGGGTAGACGGTGCTGTGGCCGGCGCAGCCGTGGATCTCGATATTTTCCAGGTTCTCGATCAGCAGGTTGGCCTCGTGCATGCCGGGCAGCAGGCACAGCCGTCCACCCTGGGGCGGCAGGTGGCGCAAGGCCTCCTCGAGCGCGTCGAAGTCGCCGTGACTGGTCTTGCCGTCGCCGACGACGAACGTGCAGCAGCCGTTCTGCAGGGTCAGCGGGCGGAACAGGCGGCGACAGTCCTCGATCTCGCGATCCTCGAAGCTGATCTCGTGGGCGGCGTTCCACATCAGCTCGGCCAAGGGCACGCGGTGGACCGCGGGTCCGGCCGGCGGCTGTTCCGCCAACAGGATCTCGGCGTTGGGCATGCCCGCCCGCAGCGAAAAGGTCCAGTAATCGCCGTGGCTATAGGCCGCGTTGGCGGTGTGGAACTGCAGGAAGATACCCTCCTCGAGTTCCTTGGGGTCGGCGCCGGCGGGGAAGGCGTCGATCTTGGCGATGCCGTCCCAAAGCCGGAAGACGAGGTCGTCGCCGGTGGGCGCGCTGCCCAGGCGGGGCACCAGCGCCAGCGAGAGCTCGGTATCGGAGACGAGCGTGGCATCGGCGCCGTAGGTCACGCGCCAGCGGCCGTCGTCGCTGTCGCGGGTCAGGACCTCGAGGTAGAAGCTGCTGCGGCCACTGTGGGCGATGGCCTGCTGGTTGTCGTGGAGGGCGACGGTCAGGGCGGCGCCGTCGAACCGACCGCGGCCGACGAGCCCGCCGTTCTGGCGCGACCAGGCGAAGTGGGGCACGGCGCCGTCGATCGGCGCGATCTCGATGCGGTAGAGCTGGTGCTCCAGGCCGGTATAGCCGCCGCGGCGCTCGACGGGGCAGTCGCCGGAGATGGCGACGGTCGGCTGCAGGCTGACGGTCAAGGTGCCTTGGAGACTGGGGTCTTGACGCAGGGCCGCGGTCAGGTCGCCGCAGGTTTGGCCATCCACGAGGCGGTAGAGCCGGTAATCACAGACGGTGACCAGGCGCTCGGTCGTATCGACGCCGCCCAGGGCCGGCTCGATCAGGTGCTCGGGTGCTTGGAAGCCGTTCAGCGCCTCGCGCCGGACCTCGAGCACGACCGCGTCGCGCACGCCGTCGCCGACGCTGGCGGCGTCGCCGGGCGGGTCCTGGATCGGCGGCTTGAGCCAAGCGGCCTCGCGCACCACGGGCTGGTCGGGCTGGGCGGGATCGCCGGGCAACTGCACCAGCAGGCCGTCGACCCAGGCGTGGCCCGGCAGGAGCTCGAGCTCGACGAGCTGGTTGGCGGCGACGCGCGCGGCGATCACCTTGAAGCTGGTGGCCGCCGACACGGGCACGGCGGCGACGTGCTCGCCGATCGTGTCGCACGCGGCCAGATCGGAGCGCGCCGTCAGGATCGCGGCCTGGTCGTTCCAGTCGCTGTCCAGGATGACCCGGCCCTGCTGCTGCAGGACGGCGTCGAACGGGCTCAGGCCCTGAGTTGGGTATTTGGAAAAATCGCCCTTCATGTGGTCGCTCCTCAATTCATAGGAATCAGTACGGGTCGAATCCCGACCGGCATCAGCTCGCGGAAGCGGATCTCGAGGTTCCGCCATTTATGGGCTTCCTGCATGAAGCCAAAGGCGCCCATGGCGCAGTCGTCGGGACCGCGCTCGCGCAGACGGTCATCGCAGGATAGGGTCAACTGGCCAAGTGCGGGATGGTTGATGGATTGGCTGGTGTAGCCGAGCACGGCCTCGGCGGCGCTGAGGCAGTCGTGCAGCTGCGGCAGGCGGTTGCCGGCGGCGGCGACAAACGAGCGCTTGAGACAGCCGCGGGTATGGAGTTGGACCTGGACGGGGAACGGCAGCAGGGCGCCCTTGCCGGAGAGCTTGGCGAGGCGGGCGCCGCCGAACAGGGTCACGCCCTCAAGGGTGGTGTCGGGGCCCCAGGTCTTGGTGGGCGCGCTGGGATCGCCGCCGATGGCGAGCGAGGGCGCCGCGTCACCGAGGAAGGCGCCGGCGTGGATGATGCTGTGCTGGACGTGGAGGCGGTAGTTCTCGGCGATCAGGAGGGGGCCGCAGAGGACTTGGCGCAGCAGGATTTCGGGCGTCTCCTTGAAGGCCTCCTCCTCGGCTGGGTCGGCAAAACCGTAGGGAAAGCCGAGGCCGATGCTGGCGAGGAAGGGCGCCGGCGGTGAATGGGGAAAGACATAGCCCTCGGGGTCGAGCGTGCAGTTCCAGAGCTCGAGGGCGTGGAGGGCGGCGCGGCCGATCAGCGGTCCGGTCATCGTCTTGGCGCGGGTCAGGGTCAGACCTTCGAGGCGCACGGTCAGGCGGCCGTTGGCGGCGTCGAGTTTGGCCTGCGCGTCGGCGTCAGCGCCGATGACCGCGAGCGGCCGGAAGGCCAGGGCCTGGGCCAGGCGCACGATCGGCGTTTGGCCAGTGGCGGCGCGGATCACCAGCGAGCGGGCGAGCAGCAGGGCTGGTTCGCCATCCTCGACGGTATGGCTGGCGAGGTCTTTGAGGTCGAGCTCGTGGATTTGGCTGTCCTGCAATTCGATCACCAGCGGCATGGACAGTTTGTGGACATCGTCGAGGGCCTTGGCCAGGCCCTTGGGGTCGAGGTTGCCATTGACCTGGCGGATCAGGGTCGGCTCGTCGGCGAAGAGGGTGGGCGCGGGGTCGCGGTTTTCGGGCAGGGCGCCGATAGCGCCGGCGGTGCCGATGTGGCAAGTGACCCGCAGAGCCGCCTCGAGGGCATCGCCGGCTGCGGCGGCGTCGAGGCCGAAGACGACCCGGCCGATGACGGGGTCGATCGCGATCTCGTCCTGGGCCAGCGGCGGCCACAGCCCCGTCTCCCAGGCGCAGAGGTTGGCGCCGCGCAGCGTCCAGGTCGTGCCGGCGAAGGGATTGGCGGGTAAGCTGAGCTGCAGCGCCAGCTCGTCGACGGTCAGGCCCTTGGGAAAGGGCTGGGTCGCGTCGTAGGTGGCCACGCGCACGTACTTCTCGGGGAAGGCGCCCGGACGGCCCTGGTCGAGCTCGAAAGCCGGGATCTGGCCGGGTAGCTCGCCGCGGTCGGGCGGACGCGGCGGCTCCTCGTCCATGCCGCTGGGGTTGGCGGCGAAAAGCGGCTGGGGCC